>NZ_JBFAUU010000015.1:0-240698 GCF_040679435.1 Spirillospora sp. NPDC052269 | reverse complement strand
CCGGACTCCATCTGCTGCTGGACGGTCTCGGGCGAGTCCTGCCCCATCGTGATCTGGACGCCGTCGGGGTTCTGCTCCCGGATCGGGTCCGAGTCGGCCTTCCAGGCGGTGTTCTTCGCCAGCGTGATCTGCTTGTTCGGCTGGTAGGAGGTGATCTTGTACGGGCCGTCGGAGATCGTGTGCGTCCGGAACTCCGGGCTGTCCGGGATGAACTTGTCGTACTCCGCGGGGGCCGCCGCCGAGAAGGTCAGGCCGAGGATGTTGGTGAAGTCGCTGGCCGGGTTGACCAGCTTGACGACCAGCGTCTTGTCGTCCTTGGCCTGCAGGCCGGGCACCTGGTGGCCGTTCTGGTAGGCCGCGATCGCCGCCGGGCTGGTCGCGCTGACCTTGGAGAAGCCGTCGCAGTACTGGCTGAAGCCCTGGATGGTCTCGGTGTAGTACGCCATGCCGCCGGACGGCTTGGCGGGGTTGCAGATCCGCTTGATGCCGCGCACGAAGTCGCCCGCGACCACCGGGCGGACGGGACTGGTGTCCCACTGCATGCCGTCGCGCAGCTTGATCGTGTAAGTCCTGCCGTCCTTGCTGAGCCCGCCGTTGCCGGTCGTCGGGATCTCCGCGGCGGCGTCCGGAACGACCTTGATCGCGTCGTCGAAGTTGTCGGCCGCCTTGACGTTGAACAGGTTCCGCGAGAACTGGCGGGCCAGCAGGTTGCCCCAGGTGGTGTAGACGCTCGAGGTGTCGATGTGGTCCGGGTCGGACGATCCGACGACCTTCAGCGTCCCCCCGGCGGCGCCGCCTCCCCCACCCCCGCCACCGCACGCGGCCAGTCCGAGAGCGGCCGCCCCGAGCCCCGCGGCGATCACCGTCCCCCGTCGTCGTGCTGCCATCTGCACTTCCCCCGCTCTGCGTGACGACCTGGGCGCGTCCTCGCACGGTCGGCGGCACCGCGTGCGGCCGACGAAGATCGCGCTAGGTAGCGAAGTTAGCACCCAGCGTCATCTCGTCGCGTGCGCGACCCTCGAAAAGGTCCCGCGCGCCGCCGAGCGGTTCGCGGCACGCGCCGGACGGCCTCATTCCGGACACGCCGGAAAAGGAGGCAGGCGAAGGGAGGTGGGTCAGAGGATGGTCGTCCAGGCGGACGGGTCGCCGGGGCGGGCGGAGAAGTCGTAGCGGACCAGGTCCGGTCCGAGCCCGATCAGGCTGATCGAGGTGGTGCCCCAGACGCGGCCGGGTTCGAACTCGTGCAGCGGGAGCAGCGTGCGCTCGTCGGTGCGGGCGAGGCCACCGCCCTCGAGCTCCGCCAGCCAGGGCGCCCAGTCGCGGGCGTCGCCGCCGGGGCGCGGCTCGGGACGGGGCGCGGCGGCCAGCACCGGACGCAGGTGGGCGAGGCGGGCGTGCATGAAGGCGTCCTCGACGACGCCCTCGCGGTGGCCCTCGCCGTTCAGGCCGTTGTTGACGACGATGTGCAGGCCGGGGCCGAGGTCGCGTTCGGTGTACCCGGCGCCGTCCCAGCTCCACATGCGCGCGCCGTCCGGCTGGACGCCGAGCAGGAAGAACGGGTCGTAGGCGGGCAGGTCCAGGTCGCCGGGGACGCCGTCGGCCGCGACGCGCAGCGGCAGGTCGCCGCGGGAGCGGCGCCGGTCGTCGGGGGCGAGGGGGCCGCGACCGTTCAGGACGGTCGCGGCGCGGTGGGCGCCGGGGTCGACGGCGAGCCAGGTGCCGCCCGCCCTGCGGTCGCGTCCGCCGAGCAGCCGGGGGCGGTCCGGCCAGTGGCGTCCGGGCGGTTCCCAGGCCCGGGCGAGGAACTCGTCCCGGGCGCCCACGAGGAGCACCGGGACCGGGGAGGCGGGGTCCACGCTGACGATCGCCGTACACATGGGGCCCATTGCAGCATTCGGCCCCAAGGGCGATTAAAGCGGGGGCCAGGGAACGGCGGGCCAGTCCTCGGGCGGGTACGGGTGGATGCGGTGCTTGAGCATCAGCTCGACTCGGCGGCGCGTCGCGTCCACCTCGTCGGCGGTCAGCAGCGCGCCGAGCCGCTCGCCGAGCCGCCCGGACCGCAGCGACGCCTCGACCCGGCCGAGCGCGTCCAGCGCCTCGGCGGTCAGCGGCTTGCCGCGCCACTGCCACAGCACCGTGCGGAGCTTGTAGTCGACCGAGAAGCACACGCCGTGGTCGCAGCCGTAGACGTGGCCGTCGCCCGGCGGGAGCAGGTGGCCGATCTTGCGGTCGGCGTTGTTGACGACCGCGTCGAACACCGCCATCCGGCGGATCGGCTCGGCGTCCGACCGGGACAGCGCGACGGTGTCGGTGTCCGGGTCGGGCTCGACCCACAGCTGCACCATGCCGACACCGTACGGCCCGTCGCGGTGCACGGTCGGCGGGACGGTGTGCCAGCCCATCGCCTGCGACACCTCGTAGGCGGCGACCTCGCGCTCGGCGAGGGTGCCGTCCGGGAAGTCCCAGAGCGGGCGCTCCCCCGCGACCGGCTTGTAGACGCACGCGGCCCGCACCCCGTCCCGCTCGACCGAGCAGTACAGGGTCGCGTTGGACGCCTGGACGAGGCGCCCCTCGACGGTGAGCGTCCCCTCGGTCAGCAGCCGCTCGGCCGCCTCGGTGTCCCGGGGTGACACGCCCCGGGACCCGGCGGCCCCGCCGCGGTCGTCGTCGGCGGGCGTGCGCCCCCGTGAAGCCTGCGTCATACGTCCATTCTCCAGGGCCGGGCGGCCATGATCCAGCAATGCGCGGCCCGGATCCGCGCCGCGCGCGTCACCCCAGGTAGCCGTTCTGCCGGGGGCAGACGTGGCCCTCGGCCGACAGCGGCAGCCCGCACAGCGGGCACGGCGGACGGCCTGCGGCGACGACCTTCAGGGCGCGCTCGGCGAACGCGCGGGCCTGCGCGGCGCTGATCCGCACCCGCAGCACCGCGATCGCCGGGTCCGGCTCGCCGACCTCGGCGTCGTCGTCCTCCTCGCCGGTGGCCTCCTGCGCCTCGATGACGACCCGCTCGTCCTCCGGGTCCCAGGCCAGGGCCATGGTGCCGACGCGGAACTCCTCCTCCACCGGCTCGTCCAGCGGCTCGTCGTCGCGCAGGCCGTCGGGGGTCACGGCGGGCACGTGCGCGGTGCCGCCGCTGCGCCGCAGCACCTCGTCGAGCAGTTCCGACAGCCGCTCGGCGAGCAGGCTGACCTGGAACTTCTCCAGCCCGACACTGGTGACGCGGCGGCCCTCGCGGGCCTGCAGGAAGAACGCTCGCCCGCCGGGCTCGCCGACCGTCCCGGCGACGAAGCGGTCCGGCAGTTCGTAGGAGATGACCGGCATGACACCAGACCCTACGCGCCGCCGCCGACCGGCGCGTCACCCTCCCGGCCTGGCGCGTCGCCCGCGGGCCTCGGCAGCAGCGAGGCGACCTCCCCGCCGGTGTCGTTCAGCCGGACCAGGAACGGCCGCAGCTCGGTGTAGCGGATGGCGGTGAGCGACGCCGTGTCGGCCTGGATCCGCTGGAACTGGTCCAGGTGCAGGCCGAGCGCGTCGGCGACGACCGCCTTGATGATGTCGCCGTGGCTGCACACCAGGTAGACGGCGTCCGGGCCGTGCTCGGCGGCGATCCGGGCGTTCCAGTCGCGGACGGCGGCGACCGCGCGGCGCTGCGCGTCGGCGAGCCCCTCACCGGCCTCGCCGGGGAACACCACGGCGCTCGGGTGCGCCTGGACGACCCGCCACAGCGGCTCCTCGGCGAGCTCCTTCAGCGGACGGCCCGTCCAGTCGCCGTAACGGACCTCGCCGAAACGGTCGTCCACCTCGACCTTCTCGGTCCCGGTGCGCGCGGCGACGGCCTCGGCGGTCTGCAGGCACCGGTCGAGGGGGCTGGAGACCACGGCGGCCAGCGGCGTCCCGGCGAGGCGTCCGGCCAGGTCCTCGGCCTGCGCGCGGCCGTGGTCGTCCAGCCCGAGGCCGGGGGTCCAGCCGGCGAGCACCGGTCCGGTCAGCGCGGTGCGGCCGTGCCGCACGAGCAGAAGGGTGGTCACAGCGAGCACTCTACGAGAGCCGTCCTTTTCCGCGAAGCCCGCATATTCTTCACCGTTTGCGCAACAATGCCCGGCATGATTGTGGACAAGGCCATCTACGCCGACGGTGTTCGCACGGACATCGACGGCGACATCAGCGACGCGTTCGACGCCGCCCGCGAGCGGGGCGACTGCTTTCTCTGGATCGGCCTGTTCGAGCCCAGTGCCGAGGAGTTCGAGCTGGTCAAGGACGAGCTCAAACTGCACCCCCTCGCGGCCGAGGACGCGGTGTCGGCGCACCAGCGGCCCAAGTTGGAACGCTACGACGACACCCTGTTCCTGGTCCTGAAGACGCTCGCCTACGACGAGGCGACCGCCGGCGTCGAGGTCGGCGAGATCATGCTGTTCCTCGGCCGCGACTTCGTGGTGACCGTCCGGCACGGCGCGGGGAACCCCCTCGGCCCGGTGCGCGAGCGGCTGGAGTCGGACGCCGAGATGCTGGACCGGGGGCCCACCGGCGTCCTGTACGCGGTGTGCGACGAGGTCGTGGACCGCTACGGGATCGTCGCGCACGAGGTCGAGCGCCAGATCATCGACCTGGAGCGCGCGGTGTTCGACCCGCACGCCAATGACGTGACCGAGCGGATCTACTCGCTCAAGCGCGAGGTGCTGGAGTTCCGCGGCGCCGAGGACCCGCTCGTCCCGGTGATGGAGGAGATCGCGCGCGGGCGCGTGACCGAGTGCCACGGCGTCCGCGAGTACTTCCGCGACGTCCTGGACCACCTGCTGCGCGTCGACACCCAGGTGGACGCGCACAACGAGCTCCTCAACAGCGTCCTCAGCGCGCACCTGGCCCTGCTCGGCCAGCGGCAGAACGACGACATGCGGAAGATCTCGGCGTGGGCCGCGATCGTCGCCGTCCCGACAGCCATCGCGGGCATCTACGGGATGAACTTCGACCACATGTGGGAGTTGCACACCCACTACGGCTATCCGATCGCCATCGCCGTGATGGCCGTCATCTGCCTGATCCTGTTCCGCATCCTCCGCCGCAACCGCTGGCTCTAATCGCGTGGCCTCCGGGTGAGTGGCGCCTGCGTGGGCGGCACGGAGCGGGCGCGGCCCCCGGCCCGCCCGGATCCCCTCCCTCCGGCGACACCTCCCACCGATCCCCTTCAGCGGGTTGACCAGCGGATACGCAGGGAGAATTCGCATGCCGACCACATGTGGCCACTCTGGGTAATTGATCAATCACGCTTGGTAAGGGTCAGCGTACGACCCTTCATAGGAGGAGCGACATGCTCACCAAGCTCATATTCACCACGGCCGCCGCCGGCGCACTGGTCGCCGGCCTGTCCGCCGCCCCCGCGCTCGCGTCCGCCGAGCCGGGCCGCGCCGCGCAGACGGCCCCGGCCACCGACACCCGGCCGTGCCGCCACTACGACTACTGGTGCTACCACCACGGCCACCACTATGGCCACTACTACGGCCATCACTACGGCCACTACTACGGCCACCGCTACTACAGGCACTGACCTACCGAGGCGCGCCCCGCTCTTCCCGGAAGACGACTTCCGGGAAGAGCGGGGCGCTCCGTTTCCTCACCCACCGACCGCCGGTGCCCCGCACCGGCTTTTGGCGGTCTCGGCCATCGTCGCGTCGGCGAACTCCAGGCTCCAGCTCGTCCGTGAGAGGTTTGCCGTGCCCGCGGACTACCGCTTCAGGCAGGCCTTGACCTCGGCGCCCGCATACTCGTAGCCGCCCCTCTCCGGGCGCTGCGCCAGCGGATTTACGGATCACTGGCCTGAATATGGATCATGTGGACGTCTGTGATGCATGGACCTGCGGGTATCTGGGTTCCGAACACCCAAGGAGTCCCATGATCTTCCGAATTCGATCTGTCCGCACCTGCTCCATGACGATGGCGGCGGGCGCCTTGCTGCTCGGCGGGGGCGGGGTCGTGTCGGTCCAGACCTCCGCATCCGCCCAGGAGGCCCCGACGGTCCCCATGTCCGCCAAGTGGGCGAACTGCTGCGTCCACACCTGCAAGAAGTGCGCTCCGCGCAAGCCAGGCCGGCGAGGGCCACAGGGGCCGCCAGGGCCACCGGGGCCGCCAGGGCCACCGGGACCGCCAGGGCCACCGGGACCGCGAGGCGCACAGGGACCGCCAGGCCCGCAGGGGCCCGCAGGCGAGCCGGGGCGGGAGGGAGTCATCGGCTGGGAGGTCGTCCAGCAGCAGTACACGAATCCGCCGTTGTCGGCCGTCCCCCAGAGGGCCATGTGCAGCCCGGGCAAGCGGGTACTGGGCGGCGGGTACTCGATGCCCGACGGATACGCGGCCGCCAACTCGTCCCGGCCGGCGGGAGCCGGCGGCTGGGAGGTCGTTCCGCCTCCCAACTACGGCTCCGCGTTCGACTTCACCGTCTATGCGATCTGCGCCTTCGCCGACCCGGCCGTCTAGCCCATGGGCCGGATTCTCTCGCGAGGGGGCCTGGCGGCTCGCCGGCGACGAGAGGCCCGAGCGGGTTGACCCCTGGCCCACCCTCACATATTTTCCGGAAATTTCTGGGGATTACCGGCTAGGCAGCGAGGGGCACCGGGAGGACCATGAGGGCACGGCCCTCTCGGAACGGGTCCCCCTCAAGGAGTCAGGCATGGCGGCACCGATCGAGACCAAGGTGACCGCCGCCAGCGGAGCGAGTCTGGTGGCGGGTTTCGTCGTCGGGTGGCTGGTGTTGAAGCTGCCCGAGCTGTCGTCGATGGCGGCGCCTCTGCAGGCGCTCGTCACGGCGCTCGTCACAGCGGGGTTCACGTTCGGGGCGGGATGGCTCGCCAAGCACACCCCGCGCCCCGAACAGCCCGTCCCGGCGGGCGATCCAGCGCCTCCGGCACCTCCGGCCGCGCCGCCCGCCGCGCCCCCTTCAACGGGCTGACCAGCGGCAACTCCGAAACAATCTACGATATGGCCGCATGTGGCCACTCTTGGTAATCGATCAGTCACGCTTGGTAAGAAGGCTCCTGTACGACCCTTCATGGGAGGAGCGAGAAATGCTCGCCAAGCTCATACTCACCACGGCCGCCTCCAGCGCGCTCGTCGCCGGTCTCGCCGGCGCCCCCGCGTTCGCGGCCGGGCCGCAGCCGGCCAACCGGCCCGGCCATCACGCCACGACGAGCCACAGGCAGATCCAGAAGTCGCGTCACGTCGTGGCTCCGGGGCACGCCACCCGGCAGGGCCGGGCCGTCGAGGTCTCTCAGCCGTGCGGCTACTACAGCCGCTGGTGCTACGGCGGCGGCTACTACGGCCACCACCGCTACTACCCGTACTACCACCACTACTACCCGTACTACCACCGTTACTACGGTGGTTACTACGGCCACCACTACTACGGTGGCGGCTACTACGGGAACTACGGGCACTACGGCCACATGTACGGCCACCGCTACAGCCGGTAGCACGGTCGCATAACGAGGCCCGCATGAAGCCCTGCCCTCCCCGGGGGTCACCCCGGGGAGGGCAGGGTCTTCGACTTTCCACGAGTGTTCACCGGCCGTTCACCGCGCGCGGCGGCTCCGGCGGCGGATGGGACGCCTCTCCGGTGGTTCCGGGGTGGCGCCGCGGGCGGATCAGGTGGCGGAGACCGCCCCGGCGGCGAGCAGGCCCAGCAGGGCGCCGCCCAGCGCCACCCGGTAGTACACGAAGAGCATCATCGAGTGCTTGACCAGGTACTTCAGCAGCCAGGCGATGCAGGCGTAGCCGACCACGAACGACACCACGGTCGCGATGACCGTCGGCATCCAGGCGAGCCCGCCGTCGAACGCCTTGCGCAGCTCGAACAGGCCGGACAGCACCACCGCCGGGACCGACAGCAGGAACGAGTAGCGCGCCGCGGCCTCGCGGGTGTAGCCGAGGAACAGCGCGCCGGTCATGGTCGAGCCCGACCGGGACGAGCCGGGGATCAGCGACAGGCACTGGAAGGCGCCGATGACCAGGCCGTCCCTCAGGTTGAGGTCGGCGACCTCGCGCTTCCGGGCCCCGGCCCACTCGGCGATCATCAGCACCAGGCCCATGATGATCAGCGAGGACGCGTTCAGCCACAGGTTCCGCGCGCCCTTCTCCACGAAGTCCTTGGTGGCCAGGCCGATCACCGAGATGGGGATGGTGCCGAGGCCGATGTACCAGCCCATCCGGGCGTCCATGGTGGGCCGCAGGGCCGGGGTCCAGAGGCTCTTGGTCCAGGTGGTGATGATGTTCACCAGGTCGCGCCAGAAGTAGATGATGACCGCGAGCATGGTGCCGAGCTGGATCACGGCGGTGAAGGCCGCGCCCGGGTCCTCCCAGCCGACCAGCTTGGGGACGATCAGCAGGTGGCCGGAGCTGGAGATCGGCAGGAACTCCGTCAGTCCCTGGACGATGCCGAGCACGGTCGCTTCGACGACGTTCACGATCGGTGGTTTCCCCTCGGGACGAGCGCGGGACGGCGGGTCGGCCGGGCGGGACGGCGGCGGTTTCGGCGGCGTCCGTCACGGCCCCCCGGGCCCGGTGATCGGGCCCCACCGAAGGGTAGCGGTCGTCCGGACCGTCCCCGCCGGGCCCGCGAGCCCCCTCGCCCGTCCGGGAGAGCGGCCCTGCCGATCCAGGCGGGCGGCCCCGCTGGGCCTGCGCGGGAGCGGATACCCTCACCCTCCATGAAGGAGCGTCACGTCGGGCGGAGCGGCCTCGTCGTCTCCCGGCTCGGGCTGGGCACCATGACCTGGGGGCAGGACACCGAGCCCGACGAGGCGGCGGCGCAGCTGATCGCGTTCGCCGACGCCGGGGGCACCCTGGTCGACACCGCCGACGTCTACAGCGACGGCGACGCCGAGCGGATCCTCGGCCACCTCATGCGCGAGACCGTCGACCGCGAGGACCTGGTCGTGTCGACCAAGGCCGCGATCCGGCCGGACGGACGCTACGACGGCTCCCGGCGGCATCTGCTGTCGGCGCTCGACGCGTCCCTGGACCGGCTCGGCGTCGAGTACGTGGACCTGTGGCAGCTGCACGTCCACGACCCGGCGACGCCGCTCGAGGAGACGCTGAGCGCGCTGGACGAGGCGGTCGCGTCCGGCCGCGCCCGCTACGTCGGCGTCGCGAACTTCACCGGCTGGCAGGCCGCCAAGGCCGCCGCGTGGCAGCGGGCCTGGCCGGGCCGCGCGCCGGTGGTGGCCGCCCAGGCCGAGTACTCGCTGCTGAGCCGCGACCCCGAGCGCGAGCTGCTCCCCGCCGTCCGGGACGCCGAGGCCGGGCTGCTGCCGTGGTCGCCGCTCGGCCGGGGCGTGCTGACCGGCAAGTACCGCACCGGCATCCCGGCCGGGTCGCGCGCCGCGACCGCGCACTTCGCCGAGTTCGTCCAGCCGTTCCTGGACGAGGAGTGCGCGCGGATCGTGGAGGCGGTCGTGACCGCCGCCGAGGGCCTCAACACCACGCCGCTCGCGGTCGCGCTGAGCTGGGTCCGGGACCGTCCGGGCGTCGCCGCGCCCATCGTCGGGGCGCGCACCGCCGGGCAGCTCGGCCAGGCGCTGGCGAGCGAGGCGCTGACGCTGCCGGACGAGATCCGCCGCGCCCTCGACGACGTCTCCGATATGACCGCCCCGCACTGACCCTCACCCCTCACCCGCCCCCTCGTCCATGCCACGCCCCCTCTCGTCCGCGCCACGTCCCCCGGCCTCCCGCTCACAGCGCCCCGCTCACGGGGTGCCGGACCCGAACCGGGTCCGGGTGTCCGCGTGGCTCGGTTCGCGCGGACGGGCCGGGCGTGGCACGCTCGGGAGCGGCCCGTGGCCGCGTCGCCCACCGCCTCGTCCACCGCGCCATGACCAGACTCTGCCCAAGCCATCCGGGAAGACCGTGACCGACAACTCCGCCGACAACTCCGAATCCGCAGCCGCTCCCACCGCCGACGCGGCCACCGACGCCGCGGGCACCGACGCCGCGGGCGAGATCGCGGCGCTGACCGCGTTGTTCGAGGAGGCCGGGGTCCCGGCCTCGCTCGCGCCCCGCGCCGCCGCCCGCCTCGGCGCGGGCGCCGCGGACCGGCTCCGGGACGACCCGTGGCGGCTGCTGCGGGTGCCGGGCGTCCGCCCCCGGCAGGCCGACCACTTCGCCCGGAAGGTGCTCGGCGACGCCGCGCGTCCGGACGACCCGCGGCGCGGCCGGGCGCTCGTCGCGGCGCTGCTGGCGGAGGCGGCCGTGCGCGGGCACACCGTCACGCCACTGCCAGACGTCCTGACGTCGCTGGAGAAGGAGCGCGTCGCCGACCCCCGCAGGGCCGTGGAGGACGCGCTCGACGCGGGCGAGGTGCTCGCCCTCACCGAGGAGCCGGAGTTCGACGAGGAGGCGTTCGACGAGGACGCCGACCTGCCCGAGCCCGAGGAGTCGCTCGGGCTGGCCCGGTGGGCGCTGACCGAGGAGGCCGCGGCCGAGGGGTTCCAGCGGCTCAACGCGACCGCCGCGCCCCTGCTGGACGACGCCGTGGTCAAGGAGCTGCGCTCGGGCCTGCCGGAGGACCGCTCGCTGGCCTTCACCGCCGCGCTCCGCACCGGCGTGACCATCTGGCGCGGCACCGCGAACGACCTGGCGGCCACGGCGGTCGCGGTCGTCACGGCCGCCGCCGGACAGGGCGTGCGGGCCGCGGTGGTCACGCCGACCGACCTCGCCGCCGCCGACCTCGCGGCCGCGCATCCCGAACTCCCGGAGGGCACCGCCGTCGGCCTGCACCGGCTGCTCGACCCGGCGGACGAACCCGGCACGGCCCCCGGGTCGGTGCTGTACCGGCGCGGCGAGCAGCGGCCGTTCGAGCTGGACCTGCTCGTCCTGCCGGACGCGTCGGGCCTGGACGTCGAACTGTGCGCGGTGCTGGTCGAGGCGTGCCCGGACGGCGCGCACCTGGTGCTCTGCGGGGAGCCCGGCGCGGCCCCGCCCGCGGCGCCCGGACGCGTCCTTGCGGACCTCGAGGCGTCCGAGACCGTCCCGGTCGTGGAGCTCGAGCCGGAGGGGCCCGGCGGCCCGCTGGACGAGCTGACGGCGGCGGTCCGGGGCGGCGGGCTCGCCCAGGTGGCCGCGCCGAACAAGGAGGTCGTGATCGTCCCGGCGATGGGCGAGGAGGAGGCGGTGCACCGCGCGGTGCAGCTCGTCACCGACTCGATCCCGCGCGTCTTGGACATCCCCGCGGGCGAGGTGCAGGTCGTGGCGCTCGCCCCGGCGGGCGAGGCGGCCGCCGGCGCGCTCAACGCGGCGCTCAAGGCGAAGCTGAACCCGGGCCCCGGCCGGTTCGCCGGGTTCGACGTCGGCGACCGGATCGTGGTCGCCTCGCCGCTCCCCCAGGCCGCCGTCGGTGAGACCGGCACGATCGAGGGGGCCAGACCGGAGGGCCTGAGCATCGTGTTCGCCGCCGGGACGTCCGTGGTGCCGCCCGCGTCGGCGTCGCGGCTGCGGCACGGCTGGGCGCTGCCGCTGTCGCTCGCGCGCGGCGCCCGCCGGGACGCGGTCGTCGCCGTGGTCGCCGGATCCGCGCTGTCGCGGCCCGCCGTCGCGACCGCGTTCGGGCTCGCCCGGCGGCACCTGTCGGTGGTGCAGGCGGCCGGACCCGGCCTCGCCCGGGCCGTCCGGGAGACCGGTGCGCCGGAGCGCCGCACGCGGCTGGCGCGCCTCGTCCTCGGCTAGGCCACGGCTCCTTCCCGGGCCCGCGCGGACACCACTTCCGCGGGACCGCTGGGGGCCGGCGGCCTCACCGGGGCGGAGGAAACCTTCGATTCGCTGTTTACCGCAGGGGCCTGGTGCGGCACGATTCGATCACGAAGGCGCGAACCCGGTGCGACGCCCCGCCCGAGTCTCCTTGGACGGGGCGTCAACAGCGAAGGAGTGACATGCCCCAGCAGCGACGCCTCCGGAGGATCGGGTCCGCGGCCACGGCGGTCTCCGCCACCGCCCTGGTCATGACGGTGCTCGGGTCCCCGGCCGCGTACGCCGGGACGGCGGCCGCGAGCGCCGCCAAGCCCTGCGTCAAGGGCACCGACCCGAAGAGCACGCTCGAGAACTGGAAGTGCCAGCTCGACCACCTCCGCGACCGGGTCGACCACCACAACACTCCGTCCCCGACGCCGACCAAGTCCAAGACGCCCGACAAGGCCGTCAACGGCCCCGGCGGGGACGGCACGGGCGACCACAGCGGCGGCGGGAACGGCGGCGGCAAGACGCCCCAGGGCAACGGCGGCGGGCCGAAGGTGAACGTGCCGACCGGGAGCGGGCCGTCCCTCATGAGCGACCAGGCCCCTCAGCCGTTCCCTGAGACCGCGCCGAACGGACGGCAGACGAACCTGCCCGGCCTGCTCCCCGCGCCGCAGGTCGCCGGGCCGGACGGCGCGCTTCCCGGTGGGGCGCCCCTCCCCCAGACGCATCTGGTTTCGCCGGTCGCCGCGTCCGAGCAGACCGAGGGCGGCCAGATGATCTGGGTGGCCGGGTCCGCGGCGGTCATCGGCGCGGCCGCCGCGCTGAACCTCAGCCACATCGCCCGCCAGATGCGGCGCCGCCCGCGCCGCCGCTGACCGGCAGGCGGGAAGGCGGCGGACGAGAGGCGGCGGCGGCCCGGTCGGGTGACCGGGCCGCCGCCGTTTCGCCGTGAAGGGGGTTACGCGGGCGGGGCGCCGACCGCGTGGAGGCCGCCGTCCACGTGCAGGATCTCGCCCGTGGTCGCCGGGAACCAGTCCGACAGCAGCGCCACGATCGCCTTCGCGGTGGGCTCGCTGTCCTTGATGTCCCAGCCGAGCGGCGCGGTGCGCGGCCACAGGTCGGTCATCGTCTGGAAGCCGGGGATGCTCTTGGCCGCCATCGTGCCGAGCGGCCCGGCCGCGACCAGGTTCACCCGGACGTTCTGCGGGCCGAGGTACTTGGCCAGGTAGCGGCAGGTGGACTCCAGGCCCGCCTTCGCCACGCCCATCCAGTCGTAGACCGGCCACGCCTTGGTCGCGTCGAAGTCGAGGCCGACGACCGAGCCGCCGTCCTTCATCAGCGGCATGCAGGCCATCGTGAGCGACTTCAGCGAGTACGCCGAGGAGTGCACGGCGACCGCCACGTCCTCCCACGGGGTCTCGAGGAAGTTGCCGCCGAGCGCGGTCTGCGGCGCGAACCCGATCGAGTGGACGACGCCGTCCAGCCGGTCGAAGCCCACGTCCGCGAGGTTCCCGGCGAGCGCGTCCAGCTGTTCGGCGTTGGTGACGTCCAGCTCGATGACCGGGGGGACGTCGTCCGGGCCGGACGGCAGCCGCTTGGCGGTCCGGGCGGTCAGCGTCGGACGCGGGTAGGCGGTCAGCACGACGCGCGCGCCCTGCTCCTGCGCGACCCGCGCCACGTGGAACCCGATCGACGCGTCCGTGAGGACGCCGGTGACCAGGATGTTCTTGCCTTCGAGGATGCCCATCGCGCTCAGTGCCCCATTCCCAGTCCGCCGTCCACCGGGATGACCGCGCCGGTGATGTACGCGGCGTCGTCGGACGCCAGGAACCCGATGGTCTTGGCGATCTCCTCCGGCTGCGCCGTGCGGCCGAGCGGGATCACGCTCTTGATCGTCTTCTGCTGGTCCTCGGTCAGCGCGGCGGTCATGTCGGTGTCGACGAAACCGGGCGCGACGACGTTCACGGTGATCCCGCGCGAGCCCAGCTCGCGGGCCAGCGACCGGGCGAACCCGACCATGCCCGCCTTGGACGCGGCGTAGTTGGCCTGCCCCGCCGAGCCGAGCAGCCCGACCACCGAGGAGACCAGGATGATCCGGCCCTTGCGGGCCCGCATCATGCCCTTCACCGACCGCTTGGCCACCCGGAACGATCCGGTGAGGTTGGTGTCGAGGACGGAGGTGAACGCGTCCTCGCTCATGATCGCCAGGAGCGTGTCCTTGGTGATCCCCGCGTTGGCCACCAGCACCTCGACCGGGCCCTGCTCCGCCTCCACCTTCGCGAACGCGGCGTCCACGTCCTCGGCGCTGGTCACGTCGCAGCGCACCCCGAACAGCCCCTCGGGGGGCTCGCCGGAGCGGTAGGTGACGGCGACCTTGTCACCGGCGGCGGCCAGCTCGCGCGCGATCGCCAGGCCGATGCCCCGGTTCCCGCCCGTCACCAGGACAGAGCGACTCATCTCATGCCTTCCGTTGTCCACATCACATCGGGGTCGAGCGTATCGACCGGCGCCCCGCCGCAGAGATGTTCCTTCCCGACAAGATCCGGAGGCCGCCTTTGTTCCGGTCCCCGCTCCCGACCCTGCTCCCGGCGCCGGGCACGACACCCCGACACAGGCGACCGTCCACATGGTCAAGAGGCCTCGGGACGGTAGGTTGAGGAAGGTGCATGACATTGATCCCGCCTTCACCGCACTGCCGCTGCGGGCGCTCGCCGACGCGGCGCTGAGCCGGGCGCGCGAGCTCGGGGCCGAGCACGCCGACGTCCGGGTGGAACGCATCCGCACCCAGAGCCTCCGGCTGCGCGACGCCGTCCTGGAGACCGCCGCCGACGACAGCGACCTCGGGATTTCGGTCCGGGTCGTCGCCGGGGGGACCTGGGGCTTCGCCGCCGGAATCGACCTGACCACCGGGGGCGCGGCCGCGCTGGCCGAGCGGGCGGTCGAGGTCGCGCGCGTCGCCGCGCCCGTCAACCGCGAGCCGGTCGAGCTGGCGCCCGAGCCGTCGCACGGCGACGTGACCTGGGTGTCGTCCTACGAGATCGACCCGTTCAGCGTGTCCACTCCGGACAAGGTCGGCCTGCTCGCCGACTGGAGCCGGCGGCTGCTCGGCGATCCACGGGTCGACCACGTGGACGCCTCGCTGGTACAGGTGCGCGAGAACAAGTTCTACGCCGACCTGAACGGGACGACCACGACGCAGCAACGGGTGCGGCTGCAACCGGTCGTCGAGGCGACGGGCGTCACCGAGGGCGCGTTCGACACGATGCGCACGCTCGCGCAGCCCGTCGGCCGCGGCTGGGAGTTCCTGGTCGGCGACGTCCACGACTGGGACGTCGAGCTCGGCCGCATCCCCGAGCTGCTGGCCGAGAAGCTGGCCGCGCCGTCGATCGAGGCGGGCCGGTACGACCTGGTGGTCGATCCGTCCAACCTGTGGCTGACGATCCACGAGTCGATCGGGCACGCGACCGAGCTGGACCGGGCGCTCGGCTACGAGGCGGCCTACGCGGGCACCTCGTTCGCGACGCCGGACAAGCTCGGCACGCTCCAGTACGGGTCGAAGGTCATGAACGTGACCGGCGACCGCACCGCCGAGCACGGCCTCGCCACGATCGGGTACGACGACGAGGGCGTGGAGGGCCAGGCGTTCGACATCATCACCGGCGGCCGGTTCACCGGCTACCAGCTCGACCGGCGCATCGCGCGGCTCACCGGGGCCGGACGGTCCAACGGGTGCGCGTTCGCCGACTCGGCGCACAGCACGCCGATCCAGCGGATGGCGAACGTGTCGCTGCAGGCCGATCCGGACGGGCCCGACACGGACGGCCTGATCGCCGGGGTCGAGGACGGCGTCTACGTCGTCGGCGACAAGTCCTGGTCGATCGACATGCAGCGGTACAACTTCCAGTTCACCGGGCAGCGGTTCTACCGGATCCGCAACGGCCGGCTCGCCGGGCAGGTCCGGGACGTCGCCTACCAGGCCAGCACCACCGAGTTCTGGAACTCGATGGAGGCGGTGGGCGGGCCGTCCACGTACGTGATGGGCGGCGCGTTCAACTGCGGCAAGGGGCAGCCGGCGCAGGTCGC
Organism: Spirillospora sp. NPDC052269; assembly: GCF_040679435.1. NCBI lineage: Bacteria > Bacillati > Actinomycetota > Actinomycetes > Streptosporangiales > Thermomonosporaceae > Spirillospora > Spirillospora sp. NPDC052269. The sequence goes on along the minus strand of NZ_JBFAUU010000015.1, from coordinate 224,903 downwards.
GCCGGTCAGCCACGGCTGCCCGTCCGCGGTGTTCCGCGGCGTGAACATCCTCAACACGGTCAAGGAGGCGGGCCAGTGAGCGCACTCTCCCCGCAGGAGGCCGTGGAGCGCGCTCTCGCGCTGTCCCGCGGCGACGACTGCATCGTCATCGCCGAGGAGTCGAGCACCGCGAACCTGCGGTGGGCGGGCAACACCCTGACCACCAACGGGGTGACGAGTTCCGGCCAGCTCACCGTGATCGCGCTGCGCCGCACCGGCGACGGCGTGGCGGCGGGCGTGGTGTCGCGGGCCGCGGTCGGCGCGGACGAGATCGAGGACGTGGTGCGGGCCGCCGAGGCGGACGCCGCGTCCAACCAGCCGGCCGACGACGCCGCCGCCCTGCTCGGCGGGGAGTTCGGCGACTGGTCGGCCGCGCCCGCCGACACCGGCATCGGCGTGTACCGGGACGTCGCGCCCGCGCTCGGAGCGGCGTTCGCCGAGGCCGCGGCGGGCGACCGGCGGCTGTACGGGTTCGCCAACCACGTGGTCACCTCCACGTTCGTCGGGTCGTCGGCGGGGCTGCGCGCCCGGCACGACCAGCCCGCCGGGATCCTGGAGCTGAACGCCAAGGGCGAGGGCGGCTCGGCCTGGGCCGGGGTCGCCACGCGTGACTTCGCCGACGTGGACGTCCCGGCGATGGCCGCCGACCTGACCCGGCGGCTCGGCTGGGGCGAGCGCCGGGTCGACCTGCCCGCCGGACGGTACGAGACGGTGCTGCCGCCGTCCGCGGTCGCCGACCTGATGATCTACTTGTACTGGTCGGCGGGCGCCCGGGACGCCGCGGACGGCGCGACCGTGTTCAGCGCGCCGGGCGGCGGCACCCGGGTCGGGGAGAAGCTGGCGAGCCTGCCGGTCCGGCTGTTCAGCGACCCGGCCGCGGCCGGGATCGAGGCCGCGCCGTTCACGGTGGCGCACACCTCGGGCCGCACGCAGTCGGTGTTCGACAACGGGCTTGCGCTCGGGCCGACCGACTGGATCCGCGACGGGACGCTGGCCGCGCTGACCCAGACGCGCCGGTCGGCGAAGATCACCGGGCTGCCGGTCACGCCGCCGGTGGACAACCTGCTGATGAGCGGCCCGGACGGCGCGGACGCCTCGCTCGACGACATGGTGGCCCGGACCGGCCGCGGCCTGCTGCTGACCTGCCTCTGGTACGTCCGCGAGGTGGACCCGCAGTCGCTGCTGCTCACCGGCCTCACCCGGGACGGCGTCTACCTGGTCGAGGACGGCGAGGTCGTCGGCGCGGTGAACAACTTCCGGTTCAACGAGAGCCCGGTGGACCTGCTCGGCCGGCTCTCGGAGGTCGGCGGGACGGTCCCGACGCTCGCCCGCGAGTGGTCGGACTACTTCCAGCGGGCGGCGATGCCGCCCGTCCGGGTGCCGGACTTCAACATGTCCACGGTCTCCCAGGCGTCCTGACCGGGGTCCTTCCGGCGGGCGGCCCTCCCCCTTGTCTTGGGGCCGCCCGCCGAGCCGTCTCCGGGGTGCTCAGGGCGTCCTGGGCGGGTCGGACAGGGGGCTCGCGCCGCCGGGTGCGGGTTTTCCGCGTTTTTGAGGTGCTCTTCAGGATTCGCCCGGGAACGGCGGTGTGTTTTGGCCTGACCTGGTGTCGCCGTTCAGCGGGTTGGGGTCTACCGTTAAAACGTGAAGGTCAAGCACCAGCGCGAGCCGCAGGTCGTCTACACGGTCACCAACGCGCCCCGTCCGCTCTCGGAGGACATCAGCCGCCGGCAGAAGCGCTACCTGCTGTCGATGGGCATCCGCACGGGCTGCTTCCTGGGTGCGGTCTTCAGCGGGGTCGCGGGAGCGCCCCTGTGGGTCGTGGGCCTGTTCGTGGTCGGCGCGGTGTTCCTGCCGTACATCAGCGTGATCGTCGCCAACGGCGGCCGTGAGCCGGTGTCCCGGGCGCGGTTCGAGACCCCCGAGCGCCCCGACCGGAACGAGGTTTCCGGACAGCGACCAGAAATCCGGTCGTGACATTCTCTTGACTCGGGCCGGGGGGTTTCGGTGTACGATTTGTACCGGCGCTCTGGTCCCCCGTCGGGGCGCCCTTGCCGGTGTTCCGGGCCCCCGTCGGAACACCGATGATGCGACGCCGGGTGGATTGCCCCCGTATCCACCCGGCGTCGCTTTTACTTTCCCGAAGGTTCCTCTTGCCTTCCCCCTGCCGCCACCTTGAGTCGCGCTTTGATCGGCCTTGGAGTGTCCGGCGGCCGGAGCGGGCTTCACCTGGGACGGGACGCGGGCCGATATCCGCCCGCCGCCCGGGACGCAAGCCCCGGCTCTGGCCGTATCAGGCCGCCGTCCGAAACCCCGCCCGCACGAACTTCCGCCACGCCCGGGGCGTCCCGCTTCGCCCGTCTCGCTCCCCGGGCCTCTGGAGCGCCCTCCGGGCTCCCGGCGCCCCGGGGTCCCGGCGCACCACCCGGCGCGCGCCCGGATCGTCCCGCTCCGTCCTCAGGGGCTGACGGCGAGGAACAGGAAGGCGGCGAAGACGGCGAGGTGCAGCCCGGCCTGGAGGAGCGTCGCACGGCCCGGGACGACGGTCAGGACGGACACGACGACCGCGATCGCCAGCAGCACCATGTGCACCGGCTCCAGGCCGAGCTTCAGCGGCCCGGACAGCCAGATCGACGCGACCGCGATCGCCGGGATGGTGAGCCCGATGCTCGCCAGGGCCGAGCCGAGCGCGAGGTTCAGGCTGATCTGGAGCCGGTCCCGGGAGGCGGCGCGGACGGCCGCGATGGTCTCGGGCAGCAGCACCAGCAGGGCGATCACGACGCCGACCACGGCCTGCGGGAAGCCCGCCGAGGCCACCGCCCCCTCGATCGTCGGGGACTCGACCTTCGCCAGCCCGACCACGCCCACCAGCGCGACCATGAGGAGCCCCACGCTGAGCAGCGTCTCCCGCCCGGACGGCCGCTCGGCGTGGGCGTCCTCGTCGATGACGTCGCCGCTGCCGCGGTCCACCGGCAGGAAGTAGTCCCGGTGCCGGACGGTCTGGGTGAGCACGAACAGCCCGTACAGCGCCACCGAGGCGACCGCGGCGAAGGCCAGCTGGGCCGGGCTGAACTCGTAGCGGGGGCGGCTGGTGGTGAAGGTCGGCAGCACCAGGCTGAGGGTGGCGAGGGTCGCGACGCTGGCGAGCGCCCCGCCGGCGCCCTCGGCGTTGAACATCACCGTGTGCCTCTGGACGACCCCGACCAGCAGTGAGATCCCGACGATCCCGGTCATGGTGATCATCACGGCGGCGAACACGGTGTCCCGGGCGAGGGTGGCGGCCTTGCCCCCGCCGCCGGAGGCCATCATGCTCACGATCAGCGCGACCTCGATCACCGTCACCGCGACGGCCAGCACCAGGGAGCCGAACGGCTCGCCGACCCGGTGCGCGACCACCTCCGCGTGGTGCACGGCGGCGAGCACCGCCCCGCACAGGAGCAGTCCCACCGCCGCCGCGACGGGGGACGACAGGGCCCGGCCCCAGGTCGCGATCAGCGCCAGAAGTCCCAGCCATGGCATCACCCTGGTCCAGGTGATCTTTCGCCCAGCGACAACGATCATGTACGGATAGTGCCCGCTCCGGGGGACGTCCATCAAAGTCCGCGCAGGTGGACAGGGGTTTTACGGCTTACGTCCAGTAAATTTCCGGCCTGCGCGGGGCGTGGGGCCGGGTGCCCGGGCCGCGGGCGGACCTAACTAGAATCCTGTTCGATGTGATCTTTCCGCCGAGAGAGGGGCCGGCCGTGCGCCGTACGCTGTACAACGAGGACCACGAGGCGTTCCGGGAGACCATCCGGGCGTTCATCGACGCCGAGGTCGCGCCGCGCTACGAGGACTGGGAGAACGCCGGCCACCCGCCGCGCGACTTCTACAACCAGCTCGGCGAGCTGGGCGTGTTCGGCATCCAGGTCCCCGAGGAGTTCGGCGGCGCGGGTGAGACCAGCTTCAAGTACCAGGCGGTCATCGCCGAGGAGTGCGCGCGCGCCGGGGTGGGCTTCGGCGGCTACAGCGTCCACGTGAACCTCTGCCTGCCGTACCTGCTGAAGTACGCGGACGAGGAGCAGAAGAAGCGATGGCTGCCCGCGTTCGTCGCCGGTGACGCCATGTTCGCGATCGCGATGACCGAGCCCGGCACCGGCTCGGACCTCGCGGGCATCGCCACCACGGCCAAGCGGGACGGCGACCACTACGTCCTGAACGGCGCCAAGACCTTCATCACCGGCGGCGTGCTCGCCGACCGGATGCTGGTCGTCGCGCGCACCGCCCCGGCCGACCCGGACAACCGCCGCTCGGGCCTGTCCATCCTGGTCGTGGACACCAGGAGCGAGGGCTACTCGGTCGGCCGCAAGCTGGAGAAGATCGGGCTGCGCTCGTCCGACACCGCCGAGCTGTCCTTCGTGGACGTCCGCGTCCCGGTGGAGGACCTGCTCGGCGAGGAGGGCCGGGGCTTCGAGTACCTGACCCACAACCTGGCCGAGGAGCGCCTCGGCATCGCGCTCAGCTCCTACGCGTCGGCCGCGGCCGCCGTGGACTTCGCCAAGGACTACGTCCAGCAGCGCCAGGTGTTCGGCAAGACCGTGTCGTCCTTCCAGAACACCAAGTTCGTGCTGGCCGAGTGCCAGACCGACGTGGAGGCGGCCCGCTCGCTGGTCGACCGCTGCATCGAGGCCCTGGACGCCGGGGAGCTCACCCCGGCCGACGCGGCCGTCGCCAAGCTGTTCTGCACCGAGGCGCAGGCCCGCGTGGTGGACAAGTGCCTGCAGCTGCACGGCGGCTACGGCTACATCCTGGAGTACCCGATCGCCCGCCTGTACGCGGACGCGCGCGTCGCGCGCATCTACGGCGGCACCAGCGAGGTCCTGAAGACCATCATCGCCAAGGACATGAAGGTCTGACCCGCGCCTCCTCCAGGTGGAAACAGACCGGGCGCGTCCGGCAAGGGACGCGCCCGGTTCCTGAAGGCAGTGGTGAGGAAAGCGAGAGGACTAGAGTCATAAGGAGTGAGAAGGAAGCCCCCTCATGGCCTCACCGCGATCACGCTAACACTCAGGCGGGGATGAGGTCACGCAGGTTTTCCGGGGTGATCACCCGGGTCCCCTCCGGCAGGCCGTCGGGACGTTCGAGGCCCAGGTAGGTGACGGGGCGGTCGTCCGCGGCGAGCACCGGCGCGGCGTCCCAGCGGACGACCTCGGCGCCGCGACCGGCCATCAGGTCCACCAGGTGCCCGACCGTGAGGTACTCGCGGTCCACGAAGGCGCGCAGCAGGGCCGAGACGGTCACGCGGCTGCCCTCGACCTGGTTGTGGCTCAGGCCGCCCGTCAGGTAGAGGTGCAGCCAGCGGGCCGTCCAGGTGCCGTCCTGGTCCCGCTGGAAGACCAGCGGCAGCGCGACCCGGCCGGGGCCTCGCAGGTCGGACTTCATCCGGACGGTGCGCGGCTCGAACGGCCGTCCCGCCTGGTCGAGGTCGCGGGTCATGAACCCGAAGAAGGACTCCTCGACCTCGTCGAACCCCTCGCCCGAGTAGATGTGCACCTGCGGCAGGACGTAGGTCCGGGTGAAGCGGGCGAGCCGCATGTTGATGAACTCGCTCGCGCCGTCCGGGGCGTCGGTGATGTCTCCGGAGTGCTCGCCCGCGCCGTCGGTGAGGTTGGTGAACGAGATCCATGCCGGGTCGCCGAAGCCACTGGTCAGCATGAGCGCCGACAGGTCGTAGTCGGTGCGGTGCGCGCGCTGCCGCCAGTAGACGAAGAAGCGCAGCACCTCGCCGTCGACGCGCGAGCGCGAGCCGCGCGGGAGGACGCCGAGTCCCGCGGGGGCGGCCCGGCCGCTGAGCGGGAGCGCCACGTCCAGCATGTCCGGGTCGACGAGCAGGCGGCCCCCGGCGGGCAGGCGGCGCGCGATCTGCGCGTCGAGGAGGGCGGTGAGCCGCGCGCGCACCGGCTCGGGGATGGGGTACCGGGTCTCCGAGGCCGTCCAGGCGCGTCCATGGCGGTTCACGAACACGCGGTGGCCGCGGTCCTTCGTCTTCTGAGGCTTCTGGACGTCCGAGGCCGCGGGCTGGACGCGGTTGTCGAGGTGTTCGCGGACGGCCAGCAGCACGCGTCCGGACACGTCCTTGGCGGTGCGCTCGGCGGCGGCGAGGACGGCCTCCTGCTCGGCCGGGTCCAGCGGCATGCGCAGGAGCCGGTCCAGGGCGCGGAACAGGCGTCCGGGCATGGTCGCCAGCAGCTCGACCGCGCCGAGGACGTCGCCGGCTTCGAGCAGCGCCTCGATCCGCGCGTCCGGGGTCGGCGCGGGCTTGTCGCCGCGCGCGACGGCGAACACGTCGGCGGCGTGCGGCCAGCGCGGGTACTCGTGCGGGTGGAGGCGTTCGCCGAGGCGCTTCCAGCGTTCGGCGTGGACGCCGGTGTCGGCGAGCTTTGCCGGGCTTCCCGCGACCACGCGGTCGAGTCCGCCGAGCAGGACGCGGCGGATCCGGCGCGGGAACGCCGGGAAGCGGGTCGGCTCCTGGAGGGTGACGTCGCCGTCCCCGAGCGCGCAGGCCAGGCGCAGCACGTCGGTGACGGTGTCGAGGAGCGGTTCGCCGCTCGCGTCCACGCGGGCGCGGTTGACCAGGGCGCGGATCTCGCGCACCGGGATCTGCTCGGGCTGCGGGCCGTCCACGCAGTACGCGGCGAGGTAGGCGAGGTCGCGGGCTTCGTCCTCGTTCAGCGGGGTGGCGCTCCCGGCGAGCGCGAGGTAAAGGTCGCGGCCCTCGGACTCCAGGTCGCCGCCGAGATGCAGGACGGTCACCCGGTCGCGGGCGGACGCGATCAGCTCGTCGTGCCGGGCCAGCATCTCCTCGTAGGTGTGCTGGTAGTTCCCGTAAGTGGAGAGCGTGAGCAGGTTGAGCATGCCCTCGCTGAGCAGGATCTCGGCCTTCTCCTGGTCGGCCGGGTCAGCGAACGTCGCGCGGACGAGGTCCATCCAGAACTCGAAGGTGTCCGGGACGTTGTCCGGGAAGTCGATGAAGTAGGAGTAGAGCCGGACGTGGTCGCCGACCGTTTCCCGGACGGTCGCCAGTGTCCGCACGGCGAGGTTCACGACCGTCTGGCCGTCCAGGCGGGAGAGCGCCGCGAGCAGGTCTCCGGAGAGCTTGTACCCGATGGCCATCAGCGCGGTATCGAACCGGCGCGCCATGGCTGCCCCATCGCCCGCCGTCTCTCTGCCTGCGCCGTCTCCGGCGGGGCCGTCCGGCAGCGGGACGCGCCGGGTTCGACGGACGACGAGGGCCTCCAGGTCGGTCTTCATCCGGCCATCGTGGCAAACCGGGATCGTCTAGGTCATTCGGTTTTCGATCCGGTCGTCGAGTTCGCGCCGCAGCACGGCGGGGGCCTCGGCGAGGGACGGGCCGTACCAGGTGAGGTGGCGTCCGCCGACGAGCGCGCAGGGCACGCCGGGGAACGCCTCCGGGCCGTCCTCGGCGGTGAACGCGTACGGCTCGTCCGGCAGGACGACCAGGTCGGGCCGGGCCGCGTTCAGCTCGTCGACGGGGATCCTCGGGTAGCGGTCGGGATGGCCGTCGTAGAGGTTCTCGACGCCGAGGCGGCGCAGGACGTCGCCGGTGAAGGTGTCGCGGCCGACGACCATCCACGGACGCCGCCAGATCGGGATCACCGCGCGCAGCGGCGGCGACGCCGGTTCGACGGCCGCCCAGGCGCGTTCCGCCTCGTCCAGCCAGGCCGGGGCGGGCAGGCCGCACCCTTCGGTGAGCATCGCGCGGAGCTGGGGGAACGCGTCGTCCACGGTGCGGATGTCGGTCGTCCAGACGCGCAGCCCGGCCGCGCGGAGCAGGTCGAGGTCGGGCGCGCGGTTCTCCTCGGCATTGGCGAGCACCACGTCCGGCTTCAGGGCCCGGACGGCCTCGAGGTCGGGGTTCTTGGTGCCGCGCACCCGCGTGACGTCGAGGTCCGCGGGGTGGCTGCACCAGTCGGTCGCCCCGACCAGGACGCCGGGCGCCGTCGCCGCGACCGACTCGGTCAGCGACGGCACCAGCGACACGACCCGCATGGCGGCCCTTCCCTCGGACGTCCCGCGCCTCAGACGTTCCGGCGGTACTGGCCGCCGACCTCGAAGAACGCGTCGGTGATCTGCTGGAGGCTGCACACGCGCGCCGCGTCCATCAGCACCGCGAAGACGTTCTCGCCGGACCGGGCGGCGTCCTTCAGCGCGGTCAGCGCCGCCTCGGAGTCGCCGTGGTGGGCGCCCTGGAAGCCGCGGACGCGGTCGAGCTGCGAGCGCTTCTCGTCCTCGGTCGCGCGGGCCAGCTCGAGGGACTTGCCGCCCTCCTGTTCCCCGTAGGGGTTGCGGAAGGTGTTGACGCCGACGATCGGCAGCGACCCGTCGTGCTTGCGCTGCTCGTACAGCATCGACTCGTCCTGGATGCGGCCGCGCTGGTAGCCGGTCTCCATCGCGCCGAGCACGCCGCCGCGCTCGCTGATCCGGTCGAACTCGGCGAGGACGGCCTCCTCGACCAGGTCGGTGAGCTCGTCGATGACGAACGCCCCCTGGAGGGGGTTCTCGTTCATCGCCAGGCCCCACTCCTTGTTGATGATCAGCTGGATCGCCAGGGCGCGGCGGACCGACTCGGCGGTCGGGGTGGTGACGGCCTCGTCGTAGGCGTTGGTGTGCAGGCTGTTGCAGTTGTCGTAGATCGCGATGAGCGCCTGCAGGGTCGTCCGGATGTCGTTGAAGTTCATCTCCTGCGCGTGCAGGGACCGCCCGGACGTCTGGACGTGGTACTTCAGCTTCTGGCTGCGCTCGTTGGCCCCGTAGCGCTCGCGCATGGCGACGGCCCAGATGCGGCGGGCGACGCGTCCGATGACGTTGTACTCCGGGTCCATGCCGTTGGAGAAGAAGAACGACAGGTTCGGCGCGAAGTCGTCGATGTCCATGCCGCGCGCGAGGTAGGACTCGACGTAGGTGAACCCGTTCGCGAGCGTGAACGCGAGCTGGCTGATGGGGTTCGCCCCGGCCTCGGCGATGTGGTAGCCGGAGATCGACACCGAGTAGAAGTTGCGAACGCCCTGCTCGATGAACCACTGCTGGATGTCGCCCATCATCCGCAGGCTGAACTCGGTGGAGAAGATGCAGGTGTTCTGGCCCTGGTCCTCCTTGAGGATGTCGGCCTGGACGGTCCCGCGGACGGTCGTCAGGACCCGCGCGCGGATCTCGGCGGCCTCGGCCTCCGACGGCTCGCGGCCGTGCTCGGCGCGGAACGCCTCCACGCCCTGGTCGATCGCGGTGTTCAGGAAGAACGCCAGGATCGTCGGGGCCGGGCCGTTGATCGTCATCGACACCGAGGTGGTCGGCGACGACAGGTCGAAGCCGTCGTAGAGCGCCTTCATGTCGTCCAGCGTCGCGATGGACACCCCGGACGTGCCAACCTTGCCGTACACGTCGGGGCTCTCGCCCGGGTCGCGCCCGTACAGCGTCACCGAGTCGAACGCGGTGGACAGCCGGGTCGCGGGCTGGCCCTCGCTGAGCAGCTTGAACCGGCGGTTGGTGCGGAACGGGTCGCCCTCGCCCGCGAACATGCGGGCCGGGTCCTCGTTGTCGCGCTTGAAGGGGAACACCCCGCCGGTGAACGGGAACCGGCCGGGCAGGTTCTCGCGGCGCAGGAAGCGCAGCAGCTCGCCGTGGTCCTCGTAGCGGGGCAGCGCGACGCGCGGGATGCGGTTGCCCGACAGCGACTCGCGGGCCAGCCGGGTGTGGATCTCCTTGTCCCGGACGCGGACGACCTGCTCGTCGCCGGAGTACGCCTCGACCGTCGCGGGCCACTGCGCGACCAGCTCGGCGGCCTCGGGCGCGACGGCGCCGCGCGCCTCGGCCAGCTTGCCGTCGATCTCGGCGGTGTCGGTCAGCTCGTCCCGGACGAGCTCGAACCGCTGCGCGCGGCGGACGGCGTCGACCTGCTTCTCGGTCTCGGCGTGGAAGCCCCGGACGGTGTCGGAGATGTCCGACAGGTAGCGGACGCGGTTCGGCGGGATGATCTGCGCGGCGCCGGTGGAGACCTTGGTGGTCACCGCGGGCAGCGTGCCCTCCTCCAGGCGCAGGCCGTGCTCGGCGAGCCGTCCGGCGAGGTGCTGGTAGAGGGCGGTGACGCCGTCGTCGTTGAACGTGGCGGCGCTGGTGCCGAACACCGGCATGTCCTCGGGCCTGGCCCCGAACGCCTCGCGGTTGCGGATGAGCTGCCGGGAGACGTCGCGCAACGCGTCCGCGGCGCCGCGGCGCTCGAACTTGTTGATCGCCACGACGTCCGCGAAGTCCAGCATGTCGATCTTCTCGAGCTGGGACGCGGCGCCGAACTCGGGCGTCATCACGTACAGCGAGACGTCCACCAGCGGGACGACCGCGGCGTCGCCCTGCCCGATGCCGGGCGTCTCGAGGATGATCAGGTCGTACCCGGCGGCCTTCACCGCGGTGATCATGTCGGCGGCGTTCTCGGGCAGCTCGCGGGCGCCGCGGGTGGCCAGCGACCGGAAGAACACGCGGTCGCCGTCCAGGGAGTTCATCCGGATGCGGTCGCCGAGCAGGGCGCCGCCGCCGCGCCGCCGGGTCGGGTCGACGGCGATCACCGCGACGCGCAGCTTGTCCTGCTGGTCGGCGCGCAGGCGCCGGACGAGCTCGTCGGTGAGCGAGGACTTGCCGGAGCCGCCGGTGCCGGTGATGCCGAGCACCGGAACCCGCCTTCCGGCCGCGGCCTCGCGGAGCGCGTCGAGGCCGTCGTAGCGTCCGGCCTGGAGGCAGGTGAGGGCGCGGGCGAGGGCGCGGCGGTCGCCGGACAGCACCTCGTCCACGTGGGACGGCTCCTCGGAGAGGTCCACGTCGGCGTCCCGGACCAGCTCGTTGATCATGCCGGGCAGGCCGAGGCGCTGGCCGTCCTCGGGGGAGAAGATCCGCACCCCGGCGTCCGCGAGCCGGTCGATCTCGCCGGGGACGATCACTCCCCCGCCGCCGCCGAACACCTTGACGTTCTCGGCCCCGGCCTCCTTGAGGCTGCGCGCCAGGAACTCGAAGTACTCGACGTGGCCGCCCTGGTAGGAGCTGATCGCCACGCCCTGGGCGTCCTCCTCCAGGACCGCGTCCACGACCTCGCGCACCGACCGGTCGTGCCCGAGGTGCACGACCTCGGCGCCCTGCGCCTGCAGGATGCGCCGCATGATGTTGATGGCCGCGTCGTGCCCGTCGAACAGGGCGGCCGCCGTGACGAACCGCACCGGGTGCACCGGCACGTGCAGCGATCCCGACATCACAACTCCTTGGACATCCAATATTTAGAAGTTAAAGTAATAACCGTGAGCGCATCAGTCAAGGGCGGCGGGTGCCGTACGGTATGCCCGTGACCGGCCAGAAGTCCCACTCCCTCGACCCGATCGCCGAGGCGCACCGCCAGTGGAGCGCCCGGTGGCCCGGCCACGCCGACCAGATGGCGGCCGTGACCTCGGTCATGCGCGCCCAGCAGCTGCTGCTCAGCCGGATCGAGGCGGTGCTGAAGCCGTACGGGCTGACCTTCGCCGCCTACGAGGCGCTGCGGCTGCTCGCCTTCACCCGCACCGGCACCCTCCCGATGGGCAAGATGGGCGAGCGGCTCATGGTGCACGCCGCGTCGGTCACCAACGTGATCGGACGGCTCGAACGGCGCGGCCTGGTCGGCCGCGGCCCCTCCCCCGACGACCGCCGGGTCGTGCTCGCGACGATCACCGGCGACGGGCGCGAGCTGGCCGAGGCCGCCACCGCGGCGCTGCACGAGGCCGACTTCGGGCTGCCGGGCCTCTCCCCGGCCCAGGCGTCGGCGATCACCGCGGCGCTGCACGCCGTCCGCGCCTCGGCGGGCGACCTTCCGCCGGACGACGCGTCCGGCGCGGACGGTTCGGCTCCCGAGGTGCCGCTGAACGGCGTCCCGGGCTCCTGACGACGCGAGATGACCGCGCCCCGGGTGCGGGGCACGGTCATCCGATGAGGCGTGGTCAGCCGGTGGGGTGTGGCCGGCTGACGGGGTGTGGCCAGCCGGTGGGGTGTGGTCAGCCGTTCCAGCGGTCGCCGGTGAGGCGCTCGTACACCTCGACGTAGCGGGCGCGGGTGGCGTCGACGACCTCGGCGGGGATCTCCGGGCCGGGCGGGGTGCGGTCCCAGTCCAGCGTGGACGACCAGTCGCGGACGAACTGCTTGTCCAGCGAGTCCTGGGTACGGCCGGGCTGGTAGGTGTCGGCAGGCCAGAACCGGGACGAGTCGGGCGTCAGGACCTCGTCGCCGAGGACGAGCGTCCCGTCGGCGGCGCGGCCGAACTCCAGCTTGGTGTCGGCGATGATGATGCCCCGCTCGAGGGCGAGCGCCGCACCGCGCCGGTACACCTCCAGCGTGGTCTCGCGCAGCTCGGCGGCGGTGTCCGCGCCGATCTCGGCGACCATCTCGTCGTAGGTGATGAACTCGTCGTGGCCCTCGGTGGCCTTGGTCGTCGGGGTGAAGATCGGCTCGGGCAGCCGGTCCGACTCGACCAGGCCCTCCGGCAGCCGGACGCCGGAGACCGCGCCGTCCTTCTGGTACTGCTTCAGGCCGAGGCCGGTGAGGTAGCCGCGCGCGATCCACTCGACCGGCAGCATCTCCAGGCGCCGCACGCGCAGGGCCCGTCCGACGAACTCGGCGGGCACGTCCGTGGCGGAGATCACGTGGTTCGGCACGACGTCCGCGAGCCGCTCGAACCACCACAGCGAGAGCTGCGTGAGGATCTTCCCCTTGTCGGGAACCTCGGTCGGCAGCACCACGTCGTACACGCTCACCCGGTCGGTGGCGACCAGGACCAGGTCGTCCCCGTCGGCGTAGACGTCGCGGACCTTGCCCGAGTGGATCAGTTCCATGCGGATCGTTGCCTCAGCTCTCGTTACCCCAGGTCGACCGTACCGGAGTCGGCCGACCTGGAGTGTATCGAGACGCCCCGGTCCCCCGAGGCCGGGGCGTCCCGCCGATCGGTTCGGCCCGATCCGGCCGGCCCGGTCAGCCCGGCCCGGTCAGCCCGGCCCGGTCAGTTCGGCCCGGTCAGTTCGGCCCGGTCAGTTCGGCCCGGTCTTGTCCGGCAGGGTGTCGGTCCACTCGGCGATGATCGAGACGGTCTTCCCCGGCTCCATGATGAGCAGTGACCCGCTGAAGTCGACGTAGCTGCGGGAACCGCGCAGCCGGCCGGTGGCCGGGTCGAGCACCACGTCCAGCCCGGCGGGGTCGTGGAACACCGGGATGTTCAGCCGCACTCCGCCGTTGACCCGGCCGCGGCTCTTCACCTCGGGGGCGTCCGCCAGAGCGCGGAAGGCCGCCGCGCGGACCTTCTGGGTCACCGGGCTCTGGGTCGACAGCACGAACAGGTCGTTGAGCACCTCGGTACGCCGCTCCTGGGCGGTCAGCTGTCCGGCGCTCGTCCGGATGTGCGCGGCCTCGACGTACCGTGCCAGCCGGGCGACCAGCGCGTCGGGGGCGGACGGCAGCGCGCGGAGCTCCTCGAACGTCAGGACGGGCCCGCCGATGCTGAAGCCGGGCTCCTGCTTGGGCGGGAGGAACGGCTTGAAGTCGGTCTTCTCGCCGCTGGTGTAGTGGCGTCCGTCGTGCCGGAACCACTCGTCGTAGCTGTCGCCCTTGACCTCCACACCCTGGGCGTCCTGGGAGAGCGTGCGCAGGTGCCAGTACTTGCCGATGCGCTCCGGGGCCTGGGCTGCGCTGTGGGCGGCGGCGAGGAACACCTGACGGGCGCTCATGGGGTCCCCGGCCTGCCCGGACGCCGTGCCCGGCTGCTGGGACGGGCCCGCCCGGTGGGTGGACGTGCCGGTCGAGCCGGTCGCGACGGCGATCGCGACGGCCGCGGCGGCGACCCCGGCGGTGAGGCCGGTGCCGCCGAGGGCCCAGTGGACGCGGCGGCGGCCGCGGGCGGGTGCGGCGCCTCCGCGCATGGTGTTCTGGAGCTGGTGGCGGCGGCGGTCCACGACATCGGCGCCGGGGTCGGGCTTGGCGAGCGTGTCGGCGAGGATGCGCAGGTCGTCATCCATGGAAGTCCTCCTTGGCGATGGTCTTGTGGAGCTTGGCGCGGGCGCGGCTGAGCCGGGATCCGACGGTGCCGTAGGAGACTCCGAGCGCCTCGGCGATCTCCTCGTGGCTGAGCTGCGCCAGCGCGACCAGCAACAGGACGTCGCGTTCGCCCTGGTTGAGGGTCGTCAGGGCGCGGGCCAGTTCGGGCCGCATGCGGCGGGCGGCGACGGCGGTGACGACGCCGTTCTCGTGACTGCCCTCCACCGGATCGGCGCCGCCGCGCGCGAGCGCCTTGTAGTGGCGGGCCTCGCGACGCCGGTGCCGGGCGATGAAGTTGGTCGCGATGCCGAACAGCCAGGGCCGCAGCGCGCCGCGCTCGGGGTCGAACCTGTCCCGGGACGCGAACGCCGCACAGAACGTCTCCGCGGCGATGTCCTCGCCGGCCTGGGTGTCGAGGCGTCCCGCCGCGTACAGGTAGATGTCGCGGAAGTACCGGTCGTACACGGCGGTGAACCGGTCGGGATCGCGCCGGAAGGCCGCGGCCAGTTCCGCGTCCGTGGGCGGCGCGGCCGGATGCTCCCGCTCGTCCGCGTCGGCCGGTGGGGCCAGGTCGGCGGTCACGCGATCAGATCCAACATGGGCGTCTCCGCATGGGGGTCGGTGATCGGACACCCATGCTTCACCGGTCGGGCCGATCACTTTCCCGGCTTTTCGGCGGAGATGGACGACGGAGTGCGGGGTGGGCCGGGTTCGTGGCATAACGAGATGGGTATAGCTCAAGGAGAAAAGGGTTGAGCTCCTCCTCTGACATGCCGTCCGCCCGCCTTCATAGAGTCTGCGGTATATCCACCCGTTGATGCCGCTACGCGGCGTCGTACCCCGGCACACCGAGGTGCCGGGAAGCGCGGGCACGGAGCGGGGACGAAGGAGGACGAGGCGATGGGCGAACCGGCCCCCGAAGCCCTCACCTACGGCGGCTACCTGCGGCTGGACAAGCTGCTGGACTGCCAGGAGCCGCGGACCGGCGCGCACGACGAGCTGCTGTTCGTGGTCATCCACCAGGTGTACGAGCTGTGGTTCAAGCAGATCCTGCACGAGGCGGACCTGCTGCAGCGGCGGCTGGAGGACGGCGACAGCGCGGGCACGCTGAGCACCGCCCGCCGGATCGTCAAGATCCTCAAGACCGTGGTCGGCCAGCTGGACGTGCTGGAGACCATGACGCCGCGCCAGTTCGCCTCGTTCCGGGACGCCCTCGGCACGTCCAGCGGGTTCCAGTCGGCGCAGTTCCGGCAGATCGAGGCCGTCCTCGGACGCCGCAGGTTCCCGGCGTCCGACCTGCGCGACGACGAGAACCTGAAGGCGGTGATCGCGCGCCGGTCCCTGATGGACTCGCTGATGCGGTACCTGTCCGTCCACGGGTTCGCGGTCCCGGAGGCGGCGCTGGAGCGCGACCCGTCCGAGGCGTGGCAGGCCGACCCGGGCGTCCAGGACGCGCTGCTGAAGGTGTACTCCGACGAGAGCGGCCCCGCCGTCGAGGTGTGCGAGGCGCTCGTCGACATCGACGAGGGCATCCAGGAATGGCGGTACCGGCACGTCAAGATGGTCGAGCGGACCATCGGCGCCAAAATCGGCACCGGCGGCTCCGCCGGGGCGGACTACCTGCGCTCCACCCTGTTCACCCCGGCCTTCCCGGACCTGTGGGAGGTCCGGTCGCAGATCGAGGAGACCGTCGTCCATGACCGCTGAACCGTCCCGCGCCCCGCAGTCCCCGGCGCCGGAGTCCCAGGCGCAGCGCGTCGCCGTCGTCGGCGCGGGCCTGGCGGGCGCGCTGCTCGCGACCCTGCTGGGCCGGCGCGGCGTCCCGGTGACGGTGTACGAACGGCGCCCGGACCCGCGGGTCGCCGGAGCCGAACGCGGCCGGTCCATCAACCTGGCGATCTCCGCGCGCGGCCTGGCCGCGCTCGAGCAGGTGGGACTGCGCGAACTGGCGCTGGGGCGGGCGCTGCCGATGCACGGCCGCATGGTCCACCCGGGCAACGGCGCGACCAACTTCCAGTCCTACAGCGCGGACGGCACGCGCGCGATCAACTCGATCAGCCGCGCCGAGCTGAACGCCGCGCTGCTCGACACCGCCGAGGCCACTCCCGGCGTGACGCTGCGGTTCGGGCTCAAGGTGACGGGCGTGGACACCGCGTCCGGCAAGCTCACCCTGGACGGCCCGGACGGCACCGTCACCGAGCCCGCCGACATCGTCCTGGCCGGGGACGGCGCGTACAGCGCGGTCCGGCGCGGCGTCGGGCCCGGCGGCGCGTTCGGCGCCGACACCGACTTCCTGGACCACGGCTACAAGGAGCTGACGATCCCGCCGCGCGACGGCGACTTCGCGCTCGACCCCGACGCCCTGCACATCTGGCCGCGCGGCACCGCCATGATGATCGCGCTGCCGAACCTGGACCGCTCCTTCACCTGCACGCTGTTCTGGCCGAAGGGCGACTTCGAGGCGCTCGGCACGCCCGAGGCGGTGACCGCGCACTTCCGGCGGCACTACCCGGACGTCGCCCCGCTGATGCCGGACCTCACCGACGACTTCGCGCACAACCCGATCGGGTCGCTGGTGACCGTCCGGGCATGGCCGTGGGTGCGGACCGGCGAGGGCGCGTCGGTGGCACTGCTCGGCGACGCCGCGCACGCCATCGTCCCGTTCTTCGGGCAGGGCGCGAACTGCGCGTTCGAGGACTGCGTCGAGATCGACCGCTGCCTGGACGAGACGAACGGCGACTGGACGGCCGCGCTGGCCCGCTACCAGGAGCGCCGCAAGGCCAACACCGACGCGATCGCCGAGATGGCGCTGGAGAACTTCGTGGAGATGCGCGACAAGGTCGCCTCCCCGGTGTTCCGGGCCAAGCAGGCGGCCGCGCACGCGCTCGAGCGGCGGCTCGCCGGACGGTACGTGTCGCGGTACGAGCTGGTGTCGTTCTCGACGCTGCCGTATGCGGAGATCCCGGCCCGGATCAGGCGTCAGAACCTGGCCGTCGCGGGCGCGGCGGCCGCCGGGACACTGCTCGCCGCCGGAGCCATCCGCACCGTCCGGGCCGTCCGCAGACGCTCCCGCCGATAGGCGGCCCGCGGCGCAGGCCGTGCGAGGCGCACGCGCCCGAAGGGCCGGTGAGCAGCGGCTCGCGCGCCGTGTCGGCGGCGGGACGTACGCGGATGCTCCCGTCGCTGGGCCGGGCCGTGGTCAGGCGGGAGCGGGGCGGACGGGGGCCGAGAGGCGCTCGCCTGAGGGCGTGCGTTCGGCCGTCCGGCTGCGGACGACCTCGACGGTGATCTGCTTCATCAGCGGCTGGTCGCTCTGCGGGCTGAAGTCGCCGATCGGGCACAGCACGTTCAGCTCCGGCATGTAGCCGGTCGCGCAGCCGCGCGGGATGTCGTAGGCGATCGCGCGGTAGCCGTGGACCGAGCGTTTCGAGCCGTCCTTGGCGATGGACGTGATGTCGACGAGGTCGAGCTCCTTCAGCCCGCGGTCGTCCATGTCGGCGCGGTTCATGAAGACGAGCGTGCGCAGGTTCCGGACGCCCCGGTACCGGTCGTCGTCGGAGTAGATCGTGGTGTTCCACTGGTCGTGCGAGCGGACGGTGCTGAGCATGAGCCGTCCCACGCCCGGGGTGACGTCGCCGAGCGCGGCCAGGGAGAACTCGGCGGCCCCGGACGGCGTCCCGAACACCCGCTCGCGCGCGGCCTGCCGCAGCCGGAACCCGAGCGGCTGGCGGACGCGCCGGTTGAAGTCCTCGAACCCCTCGAGGCACCGGGCCATGGCGTCCCGGATCCGGTCGTAGTCCTCGGCGTACTCCTCGTAGGGGGTGGTGCTGCCCGGCAGCGTCGCCCGCGCCATCCCCGCGAGGATCGCGATCTCCGAACGCAGCCGCCCCGACGCGGGCCGCTTCATGCCCGTCGACCGGTGCACCATGCTCATCGAGTCCTCGACCGTGAGGCTCTGCGGGCCACTGGCCTGCCGGTCCCTCTCGCTGCGGGTCAGCGCCGGCAGGATCAGCGCCTTCCTCCCGTGGACCAGGTCGCTGCGGTTCAGCTTCGTCGAGACGTGGACGGTCAGGTCGCAGCGGCGCAGCGCCTCGAAGGTGTAGGCGGTGTCGGGGCAGGCGAGCGCGAAGTTCCCCGCCAGCGACACGAACACCTTCACCTGCCCGTCGTGCATCGCCTTGACGGTCCGGACGACGTCCAGGCCGGGCTTGCGGGGTGGGGTGAAGTCGTAGATCTCGTCCATCCGGTCGGACAGGAACGGCGGCGGATGGTGGTCGATGCCGCAGGTGCGGTTGCCCTGGACGTTGCTGTGCCCGCGCACCGGGCAGACGCCCGCGCCCTCGGTGCCGATGTTGCCGCGCAGCAGCAGCACGTTCACGATCTCGCGGATGGTGTCGACGGCGTGGTCGTGCTGGGTGATGCCGAGGCACCAGGCGACGATCGTCCGCTTGGACCGCAGGCACACCGCGGCCAGCTCGCGGATCCGCGCCTCCCGGACGCCCGACACGCGCTCCAGGTCCGCCCACGCGGTGTCCTTGACGATCTTCGCGTACGCCTCGAACCCGGCGGTGTGCCGGTCGAGGAAGTCACGGTCGATCGCGCGCGGGTCGGTCTCCGCCTTCTCCAGGACGGCCTTGGCGACGCCGCGCAGCAGCGCCATGTCGCCGCCGATCCGCACCTGGACGTCCATCGTCCCCGTCGGGGTGGACTTGTTCAGGCCCATCGACACGAACTCGTGCGGGACGATCGTCCGCCGCGCCGCCCCCTCCACCAGCGGGTTGACGTGGACGATCGCCGCGCCCCGCCGGTACGCCTTGGCGAGCGCGGTCAGCATGCGCGGCGCGTTGGACGCGGCGTTGTTGCCGAGCAGGAGGACGGCGTCCGCCATGTCCCAGTCGTCCAGGTCGACGGTGCCCTTGGGCGTGCCGAGGGACGCGTTCAGCGCCAGCCCGGTCGCCTCGTGGCACAGGTTCGAGCAGTCCGGCAGGTTGTTGGTGCCGAACTCGCGCACCCACAACTGGTACAGGAACGACCCCTCGTTGCTGAGCCGCCCGGAGGTGTAGAACGCCGCCCGGTCCGGGTCGTCCAGGTCGCGGAGGGCGCGCCCGACCAGCTGGAACGCCTGCTCCCACGAGATCGGGACATACCGGTCGGACGCCTCGTCGCACACCAGCGGCTCGGTCAGCCGCCCGGCGTCCTCCAGCGCGAAGTCGCTCCAGGTCGAAAGCTCGGACACGGTGTGCGCGGCGAAGAAAGCGCGGTCGGCGCGTTTGTGCGTCATCTCCCACGCGACGTGCTTGATCCCGTTCTCGCAGATGTCGAGCTTCAGGCCGTCGCGCGCGTCCGGCCAGGCGCAGCCCGGGCAGTCAAACCCGCCGTCCTCGTGGTTCATCCTCAGCAAGGCACGCGGCAGCTCCGTGAACTCGCGCGTCTCGGCGACCGCCTCACCGACCCGCCTGGCCGCGCCCCAGCCGGCGGTCGGGTGCGTGTACGGCACGCGGGACGGCGGCCCGCCGCTCCCCGGCCCGAGCCCGCGCGCGGGCACGCCCGGCGCGCCCTGGCTCCTCACCACGT
Organism: Spirillospora sp. NPDC052269; assembly: GCF_040679435.1. Lineage (NCBI taxonomy): Bacteria > Bacillati > Actinomycetota > Actinomycetes > Streptosporangiales > Thermomonosporaceae > Spirillospora > Spirillospora sp. NPDC052269. Next base: position 205,202 of record NZ_JBFAUU010000015.1, on the reverse strand, counting down.
CCCGGCTCCTGACCGCTGCCGGGCCCCTGTTCGCAGCCCGGCCCGAACCCGCGTCCGGGCTCTTGTTCGCGGCCGAGCCCCCACTCGCGTCCCGGCCCGAACCCGCGTCCCGGCCCGTGCCCGCGTTCCGGCTCCGGTTCGCGTCCCGGTCCCTGGACGAGTCCTGGTCGTGCGCCATGAGCTGCCCCCTTCTCGGGAACCCTTGCCGGGCGGTGTTCCGGCTAGTCCCCGTCCCCGGTCCACGTTCGGTAAACCACCCGGCGCGGCCCCGGCCGGGTCAGCCGGCGTGCCGCCGGACGGCCGTCTTCCAGGAGTGGCCGAACAGGTCGAGCAGGCTCAGCGCGAACGCCGCGAGGACGAACCCGAGCACGACCACCAGGCCGTCCCGGAACGCCGCCGCCCAGTCCCCGCGGAGGTTCGCGACCGTGGCGAAGAACACCGCGCCGACGCAGGCGATGCCGACCGCCGTGCCGACCCGCTGCCCGGTCTGGAGCACGCCCGCGGCGCTGCCGCCCTCCTGGAACGGCACCTCCGACAGCGTGATGGTCTGGTTCGGCGAGATCACCAGGCCGCTGCCGAGGCCCGCGAACAGCAGCGGGACCGCCGTCCACCAGGCCGCGCCCCCGCCCGGGTGCACCGCCACCGCGATCCACGTCAGCACCAGCCCGACGGCGACCACCGCCAGGCCGCCGCACACCAGCGGGCGTCCGAGCCGTCCGACCAGGCGTCCGCCGACCACCGACGCGACACCGGACCCGACGGCGAACGGGGTGATCGCGACGCCCGCGCCGAGCGCGCTGTAGCCCAGACCGTTCTGCAGGTAGAGGGTGAAGATGAAGAAGATCGAGGTGAACCCGGCGAAGTACAGCAGCGCGATCCCGGAGCCGAGCGAGTACGAGCGCAGCCGGAACAGCCCGAGGTCGACCATCGGCGCGTCCGTGTGCCGCTCCCACGCCACGAAGACGACGAGCAGGACGAACCCGGCGACCAGCAGCAGCCACTTGGCATGCCCGTGCCAGGTCCGCTCCTGCAGGAACGGCAGCATGATCGCGATGATCGCGGCGCCCAGCAGGAACACGCCGACCGGGTCCAGGCCCCGGCTCTCGCCGTAGACCGGCTCGGGCAGCAGCAGGCGCGCCAGCACCAGCGCGACCAGCCCGATCGGGATGTTGATCAGGAAGATCCAGCGCCAGCCGGTCTCGGTCCCGGCGATCTGGATCAGGACGCCGCCCAGCACCGGCCCGACCGCCGTCGCGATCCCGATGACCGCGCCCAGCGCGCCGAACGCCCGGCCCCGGTCCGCGCCCTGGAACAGCTGCTGGATCAGGCCCGCGACCTGCGGGTTCAGCACCCCGCCCGCGACGCCCTGGACGAACCGGGCGACCACCAGCCAGAGCATCGTCGGCGCGAGCCCGCACGCCGCGCTCGCCAGCACGAACAGCGCCAGCCCGGCCATGAACGTCGCCCGCCGGGACCGCGCGTCCCCGATCCGCCCCGCCGCGACCAGGACCAGGCCGAACGTCAGCGCGTACCCGGACAGGATCCACTGCAGCTCGCCCTCGGAGGCGTTCAGCCCCGTCCGGATCGACGGCAGTGCCACGTTGACGATGCTGACGTCCAGAAGCGTCATGAACGCCGCGACGAGGCAGACCGACAGCGCTCGCCACGGATGGGCGCACGGCCGGGGCGCCGCCGTCTCGGTCGTCACACGACGAATCCTTCACCTGCCCTGGACCAGGCAAACACCGGGCGCCCGGAGCGCGACCGATACCGGTCCCGCTCTTGCCCGGCACTTGAGCCGGACGCCCGCTGCCCGGCCGCCCCGTCGGCCCGCCCGGACGACGGGCCCGATTCGCCGGGTGACTACTCTTGGGACGTGACCGAAACCCATCCCGGCGACCCGGCGGACGAAGCACCCCAGTGCTCGGCCAAGGGCTGCCGAGCCCCCGCCGTATGGGCCCTGCGCTGGAACAACCCCAAGATCCACACGCCGGAGCGGCGCAAGGTCTGGCTGGCCTGCGACGCCCACCGCGAGCAGCTCTCCCAGTTCCTGGACCGCCGCGACTTCCTCAAGGACGTCGTCCCGATGAGCGAGCTCACCCCGTCGGACGGCTAGCCCCTTCGGACGGCCAGCCCTGTCGGTCGGCCGACCCGCCCGGCCACGCGGACGCGCCGCCGGGCAGCCGTCCGGCTACTCGTCCGTGTCGGTCTTCCGGGCCAGGGCCATCTCGGCGACGCGGGCGGCGGCGTCCCGCGCGGACATGCCGCGCCCGACCGCCAGGCCGAGCAGGTAGGCGGTCAGCGGCGCGGCCGGACGGGCCACACCGTGCGCGACGTCCCGCGCCAGGTCCAGGACCAGGTCCCGGTCCAGGTCCGCGCGTTCGACGCCGAGCTCCAGGCACACCGCCTCGATCCACTCCTCCAGCACCGTCATCTCCCCTTTCACCGGATCCCGGCTCCGATCGTACGGGCCGGACGCCGCCCGCTCCGCCTCGGCCAGTGCCTCCGGGGTGTCGCAGTCGAACCACGGCGGCCGCTCCCCCGCGTCCCTCATCGAGACCGCGAGCGGACGCAGCCCCCGCAGAACCCCGCGCAGCCGCTGCCCCTCGTACCCGCCGAGCGCCCGCCGGAGGGCCGCCGTCCGCCACACCCCGGTGAGCCACTGGGAGCGGCCCTCGTCGTCCACGAACACCGCCCCGTCCGCGTCGGCGCGGCCCGCCGCCCCCAGGAGCGCGGCGACATGCTCCGGGCGAAGGAACGGCAGGTCGGCGGCCAGCAGGACCGTCCAGGGCGCGCGGACCTCGGCGAACCCGGCACGCAGCGCCGGAACGGGCCCGGAGCCCGGCGGATCCTCGCGGACGTACGTCGCGTCCGGAAGATCCGGATGCGTGGGGCCGACGACCACGACGCGTCCGGCGGCCTCGACCGCGCGCGCCGTCAGCACGAGCAGCGGCGTCCCGCCGACGGTCAGCGCGGGCTTGTCCACCCCGCCCAGCCGGCGCGCCAAGCCCCCCGCCAGCAGAATCGCGTCGAACCCGCCCGCCGCGCCGTCACTCGCCATGCTTGCTCGAGCCGCGCTCGCGCTCATAGGCGCTGAGGTTCTTCTCCAGCGCCCGCATCAGCTCCCACACCTGCCCTGGCGGGATCCGGACCCGCGCGACCACCCGGGCGGGCACGTGCACGTACCGCTCGCCGGTCGCCCGGTCCTCGGCGACCTCCGGCGGACGCACCTCGGTGGCGAAGTCCAGAACGAAACTGTCCTGGGCCCGCCAGACCGAGGCGAACCCGGCGAACGCGCCGACCTCCTCCTCGGGCGGGACGGTGATCTCGACACGGGTGTCCAGCGGCTCGTCCGTCACCCCGCCATCGTCGCACGCCCGCCCCACCCGCCCGCGCCGCCCGGGCACGGGCGGGGGCAGGTCAGCCGCCGATCGCCGACATCGGACGCGCCGGCTGCAGGAACGACGGATCGTCGATGCCGTGCCCGGCGCGCTTCCGCGCCACCGCGGCCCGCCACCGCTCGGCCAGGACCTCGTCCGAGGCGCCCTCGCGCAGCGCGTCCCGCAGGTTGGACTCCTCGGTCGCGAACAGGCAGTTGCGGACCTGGCCGTCCGCCGTCAGCCGAACCCGGTCGCACGCCCCGCAGAACGGCCGCGTCACCGACCCGATCACCCCGACCGTCCCCGGGCCGCCGTCCACCAGGAACGACTCGGCCGGGGCGCTGCCGCGCTCGGCGGCCTCCGCCGGCGTCAGCGTGAACGCCTCACCCAGCAGCGCGAGGATCTCGTCCGCCGTGATCATGTCGTCACGGCTCCAGCCGCGCTGGGCGTCCAGCGGCATCTGCTCGATGAACCGCAGGCGGTACCCCTGCTCGAGGCACCAGCGCAGCAGCGGCACCGCCTCGTGGTCGTTCACCCCGCGCATCAGCACCGCGTTCACCTTCACCGGCAGCAGGCCCGCGTCGCGCGCCGCGGCGAGCCCCGCCAGGACGTCCGCGTGCCGGTCCCGGTGCGCGAGCCTCTTGAACGTCTCGGGGTCGAGTGTGTCGAGCGACACGTTCACCCGGTCGAGCCCGGCGTCCGCGAGCGGCCCCGCCAGCCGGGCCAGGCCCACCGCGTTCGTCGTCAGCGACACCCGCGGCCGCGGCGACAGCTCCACCGTCCGGCGGACGAGATCGGGCAGCCCCCGGCGCAGCAGCGGCTCACCGCCGGTGTACCTGACCTCGGTGATCCCGAGCCGCTCCACCCCGATCCGGACGAGCCGGACCACCTCGTCGTCGGTCAGCAGATCCGGCTTGGGCAGCCATTCCAGGCCCTCCGCCGGCATGCAATACGAACACCGCAGGTTGCACCGGTCGGTGAGGGAGACCCGCAGGTCCGTCGCGGTCCGACCGAAGCTGTCGACAAGCACGGGCGCCCCTTCCTGCCGTCTGAACGTCTGGACGCCCAGCCTATTGCGCCGTTTGACGATCTCGCGCACCGCGGGAGACCGTATCCGCGCGATCATCGGCCCCCGCGTCCGGACTCCCCCGGACGCCCGCCCCCCCCCGGAGGTTCCATGACCACCGCCCACCAGTGGGAGTTCGCCGGAGCGAACGGCGCCGTCACCGCCCACATCTGGCCCCACGACGCCCCCCGCTACGCCGCCGTCCTCGTCCACGGCTACGGCGAGCACCTCGGACGCTACGGGCACGTCGCCGCCGCCCTGCACGAGCACGGCGCCCTCGTCTGCGGCCCCGACCACGCCGGACACGGCCTCTCCGCGGGCGACCGCGTCCTGATCCACGACGTGGACGACCTGGTCGCCGACCTCCACACCGTCGTCGAATCCGCCCGCGACGACCTGCCCGGCGTCCCCATCGTCATGATCGGCCACTCCATGGGCGGCCTCATCGCCACCCGCTACGCCCAGCTCCACGGCCCGCAACTCACCGCGCTCGTGCTCTCCGGGCCCGTCCTCGGCCGCTGGGACGCCCTCGCCGCCCTGCGCGACCTCCAGGAGATCCCCGACGTCCCCATCGACACCTCCACGCTCTCCCGCGACCCCGAGGTCGGCCGCGCCTACGCCGCCGACCCCCTCGTCTGGCACGGCCCGTTCAAACCCGAGACCGTCCGGGGCCTCCTCACCTCGATCGAGACCGTGAACACCCACGGCTCCCTCGGCGACCTGCCCGTCCTCTGGCTCCACGGCGAGGACGACCGGCTCGTCCCCGTCTCCGGCACCCGCGCCGGCATCGACGCCGTCCGCGGCACCCGCCTCACCTCCAGGCTCTACCCCGACGCCCGCCACGAGATCTTCAACGAGACCAACCGCGACGAGGTCCTCACCGACGTCACGACCACCATCGACGACTGTCTCGCAACCACGCCCCCTCGCTGAGCACCAACCCCGCCGACAACCGGTGCGGCACATCGTCCTCCCAACGCCCCGAACGCCCCGGACGCGCCGCCACCCCCTGCCCCCACGCCAGATACCGCCACACATGCTCATGGACGGGCACCAGCGGCACCGGCAACTCCGGATCGTCATCCGGGACGACCCGGAGCAGCAGCACGCCCGGCTCGTGCGCATACGACGGCTCCATGAAAGGACGCTCCGGACTGTCGAGATCGCACACCGCCAGCGGCACGTCCGCCGGACGGCGCCCGTCCAGGGGCAGAGGGCGCAACCGGTCCGCACATGGCGTGTTGCCTAGCAACCCGAGAAGGAAGATGCGCAACAGCTCGGTCGCCGGGGTGAAGTACAGCGGGAGGCTCTCCGATCGCGCGAGCAACTCGTCCGCTCCTACCGACAGGCGCCCGAACCACAACCAGTCGGCCCCGCCCTCGTCGTCGATCGGGAAGCGCCCGAACCACTCGTCCGGGTTCTCCCACGGTTCGTCATCGGTCGGCTCGTCCCACGTCCGAACGGCCCCGCGCAACAGAACGGTGCGCTGCCAGCTGTTGCAGTCATCCGTCCGTTCGCCCACATCGGCTCCACACGTGGCGCACACCAGGTTGGGCTCCTCACCTGGGACGACACCCAGGCAACCATCACCGCAACGTTCCGGGACGAGCCGCACCCCGAACACGTCCCCCGGCGCCAGAACGAACCCTCGCGGATCCTCGGCGCACGTCCCCGCCGCCATCAGCACAGGACAGGTGAAGTGCATCGGCGGCTGGGTTCCAGGACGCGGCATCCTCACCCTGAGCAGGGCCTTCGTCAGACCGGCACCACAGGCGCGGCACTCGAAGGTGGTCCGAACGTTCAGCGACATACCTCCTGAATATGAAATGACGTTCTCGGCCGGGAGTAGCGTGCTTGACCCTCACACCGTGTCAGGCGCTGGACTCGGAGACACCATGTTCACCATCGGAGAATTCGCCCGCCACGGCCGCGTGTCGATCCGGATGCTGCGCCACTACGACGCACTCGGACTGCTCCGTCCGGTGCGCGTGGACCCGGACAGCGGATACCGGTACTACGAAGCCGGGCAACTGGCCCGCCTCAACCGCGTCATCGCGCTCAAAGACCTCGGATTCACCCTCCAGCAGGTGCGGGACATCCTGAACGACCAGGTCACCACCGAGGAACTGCGGGCCATGCTCCGGCTGCGGCGCGCCGAACTGGAGACCGCGATGACGACCACCGCGGCCCGACTCGTCCAGGTCGAGGCGAGGCTCCGATCGATCGAGAGGGAGGGCCAGATGCCCGACGAGGACATCGCGGTCAAGAGCCTGCCGAAACTGCGGGTGGCGGAGGTCTCGGGGGTGACCACCGGCTTCGACGCCATCACACCGGTCATCCAGCCGCTGTACGGAGAACTGTTCCAGCTGCTGGAGAAGGCCGGCATCACCCCGTCCGGACCCGGCGTCGCCTACTACGAGGACGCCCCCGACGGCGGCGTCCTCATCCACGCCGGCGTCGAGGTCACCGCCCCGGTCATGGACGGCGACCGGCTCCGGATCGTCGACCTGCCGCCCATCGAACGCGCTGCGACCGTCCTGCACCGCGGCTCGCCCGCCGCCATGCTCCCGGCCGTCCAGACCCTCGGACGCTGGATCGAGGCCAACGGCTACCGCTCCACCGGCTACCCCAGGGAGATCTCCCTGGAATGCCCCGAGAACCAGGACGACTGGCTCACCGAAATCCAGGAACCCGTCACCCCGGCCTGACCCGGCGGACGAGCCGGTCAGCGGTCGGCGCTTCAGCGCCTCAGCGCCTCAGCGCGTCGGCCCGGTCCCAGATCAGGGGCCGCAGAACCTCGGGCTCGACCGGCTCGTCCAACCCGGCCAGCACGTCCGCGCGGGCCCGGCGGGCCACCGACACGTCCCGGCGGAAGTCCTGGAACACCTGCACCTCACCGGACGCGTAGTGGCACATGCCCTGACCCAGATAGGTGTAGTCCATGCCGTGAGGGTGCGGATCGAGCCGGCCGGAACGGACGGCCCACTCCCGCATCTCGTTCGGCGACTGGACACGGAGCACGATCAGGCCGTTCAGGTACTCGATCCGGCCGCGACGCGGGTCGTCCCAATCCCAGTTCTCCTCGAACCATTCCCTGGGATCGACCAACGCCGCGTCCAAACCGTGTGTGTGCCAGCGGACCGTGCCCTCCGGCCCGGACGCGAACGGAAGCCGCGCCTTCAGCGCACCCGCGTGCCGAGCGGTGAACGGCGTCTCCCAACCCGGCACCAGAACGATCCGATCGGCCGGATCACCGTCGAACGGCGTGGTGGTGATGAACTCACGATCGATCACCACCAGCGTCCCCGGCCGCGACTGGTACGACAGACCCCACAACAGCCGCCCCAGCACCCGCGCCCCATGCCGGTCCGACAGCACATGCCACGTGTCATGGAACAGGTTCGCGCTGAACCGCACCGCCGTCCCCGGACGCAAGGACACGACCGTGTGAGGGCGGCCCGCCAAGCGCACCTCACGGCGATGCAGCTTCATCCCGTCCGCCGCGGACCGCGCGGTCGCGGGCCGCTGCCTGCGGCGGGCCGTCCTCACCGACATCCCGCATCAACCCTTCACGCAGATCAGCTGACGCAGGTGCGCGACGACCTCGACGAGGTCCGTCTGCGCCTCCATCACCGACTCCAGGTCCTTGTACGCGCCCGGGATCTCATCGAGCACGCCCCCGTCCTTCCGGCACTCGACTCCCCTGGTCTGCTCCTCCAGGTCCTGAACGGTGAAGGTCTTGCGCGCCTTGTTCCGGCTCATCCGCCGCCCCGCGCCATGCGACGCCGAGTTGAAGGCGAGCTCGTTCCCGAGGCCCCGCACGATGTACGTCCCGGTCGCCATCGACCCGGGGATGATCCCCAGGTCGCCCGTCCCGGCGCGGATCGCGCCCTTCCGGGTGACCAGCACGTCCACGCCGCCGTAGGTCTCCTCGGCCACGTAGTTGTGGTGGCACGAGATGACCTCGCCCCACTTGCAGCGCTTCTCACCGAACCGCCGCGTCACCACGTTCTGCGCGAGCGCCATCATGACCGCCCGGTTGCGCCGCGCGTACTCCTGCGCCCAGAACAGATCGTGCCGGTAGGCGTCCATCGCGTCCGTCCCCGAAAGGAACACCGCAAGGTCGGGATCCGGAAGGTCCTGGTTATGCGGAAGCCGCCGAGCCACCTCGACATGCCGCTCCGCAAGCTCCTTCCCAATGTTCCGGGAACCAGAATGCAAAACCAACCAAATTGCCCCGTCATCATCGGAACACAATTCCCAAAAGTGATTTCCTCCCCCAAGTGAGGCAATTTGGACACGAGCCTTGCCGAAACGACTCTGGACGGCCGGATGTAGGTTCTCGAACTCCTTCCAGAACTCGTACCATCCGCGCTCCTTCAGCCCTGGGACACCGGACGGATCCACCGGCTCCTTGTGGGCCGCACGGCCGACCGGGATGGTCGCTTCGATGCGACGCCGGATTCCAGCCAAGTCGTCAGGCATGTCCTCGACCGTCAGAGTCGACTTCACCGCCGTCATCCCACAGCCGATGTCCACACCAACGGCGGCCGGCGACACCGCATCCCGCATCGCGATGACCGAACCGACGGTGGCCCCCTTGCCGTAATGGACGTCCGGCATGACGGCCATGCCTTCCACCCACGGCAGCGCCGAGACGTTACGCAGCTGCTCGAGCGCCTGATCCTCGACGGTGGACGGGTCGGCCCACATCCGGATCGGAACGCGCTCACCCTTCAACTCCCGATACGGCACCGCGTACCCCTCTCCGACCTTGATAGCGAACTGAACCGGGCACTATGACGCCAGATCACCACAATCCGGTTCAACCCATTTTTCGGTGCTACCGATCGAGCCAGATCCTTGTCACTCAGAGCAACCGGACACTTGCTTCGCGTTACCCCAATTTTGGCTCAATGACGCCCCCGATCGCGCAACAATCAATTCAGGCGTCGAACTGAAGTTCGACAGATGGACTTCGAAAGGAGTGGTATGGCCCCCACGGAATGCTCCGACCCGTACTGCGCCAGGCCGGTCAAAGCTCGCGGCATGTGCAGCCGCCACTACAAGCGATTTATGAGGGTGACCCCGAAGAGCTCACGCCCTCCGGTCCAGCTCGGGGCGCCACCGAAGGAGGTCGATCTGGCCAGAGGCCACCGCACCTTCGACCTCGCGCAGCCGGATATGGCCTACCTTTTCGGATTCCTTCAGACAGACGGAACCCATTCCAGCCTGTCCCGCAACCGAGGCCGTGTCTCCGTCGAGCTCTCGCGCCGCGACCTCTCTCTCCTGGAACGTTTCCAGCGGCTCGTCCCCTACCCCTCCACGATCACCTTCAGGTCGCGGTCGACGAACTTCACCGCTGGCAGGCAGCACCAGACTGCCGTCTGGTGCCTCTTCGACCTGGAAGCGCGGCGCGCCCTGGAGAGCTTGGGGCTGCCGCCCGGGAAGAAGTCGGCCATCATCGAGCCCCCGAGGCGCCCCTTCAGCGAGCCGGACTACGTGCGCGCGCTCATCGACGCCGACGGATCGGTGGGCTACACCGGCAAGGGGCTTCCGTTCGTCAGCTTCACGACGGCCAGCCCGCGGCTCATGGCCTATGTGTGCGACAAGGTGTTCGAGGTGACGGGTGTTCGCCGGACGGTCAGGCCGAACAAGCGCGACGACATCTACAACCTGCTCCTCACCTGCGACTCGGCGGTGAAGTTCGCACGCTGGATCTACTACGAGGGATGCCTCGCGCTCGAGCGCAAGTACGTCAAGGCGGTCGAGGTCATCGCGTGGGCCCGTCCGCCGGACATGAAGAGAGCGGCCCCTCGCCGCTCGTGGACTTCGCGCGAGGACGAAATGGTGCTGGCGATGTCGACCGCAGAGGCGGCCGAGAAACTCGGACGCACCGAGAAGAGCGTGAACATCAGGCGGTATCGGCTCATCCAGGGGATCACCGGGGTTCCTCGCTACTGACTTCGCTCGCGGCGCCGTTTACTCGACCTGGGTGAGTTGGATGAGGTTGCCGCAGGTGTCGTCGAGGACGGCGGTGGTGACGGGGCCCATTGGGAGGGGGTCCTGGGTGAAGCGGACGCCGAGGCCCGTGAGGCGGCGGTGTTCGGCCTGGACGTCGTCGACGGCGAAGGAGGCGGCGGGGATGCCGTCGGCGACGAGGGCGTCCTTGTAGGGCTTCACGGCGGGGTGGCCGTCGGGTTCGAGGAGGAGTTCAGTGCCGTCGGGCTGTTCGGGTGAGACGACGGTGAGCCAGCGGGCGGCGCCGACGGGGACGTCGTGTTTCTTCTCGAAGCCGAGCGTGCCCGTGTAGAAGGCGAGGGCCTTGGCCTGGTCGTCGACGAAGACGCTGGTGATGTTGATCCTCATGGTGTGTCCTCCGGGTGGTCGAGCCATCGGCGGGCGATGTGCTCGAGCGGTTCGGTGTTGAGGTCGTGGAACTTGTAGCGGCCGTCGCGGCGGGTGCGGACGAGGTCGGCGGCCTCGAGGACGGCGAGGTGCTGGCTGACGGCCTGCCGGGAGAGGGCGAGTCCGTGCCTGGTGATCAGGCGGGTGCAGATCTCGAACAGGGACTGTCCGTCGCGGTCGGTCAGTTCGTCCAGGATCAGCCGCCGTGTCGGGTCCGCGAGGGCCTTGAAGAGCTCGTCCTCCACTACTCCATGTTAGGCAAGTGACGGCTTGCCTATCAAGGCGGGGGTGGGGTTCCGGATGGTGGGAGCGCCGCCTCAGGGCGAAGTTCGGCTGGTCAGGTGCCTGCGGCGTCCTCGGCTGCGGGGACGCGGTGGCCTTCGGGGAGGCGTTCGGTGCGGCCCTGGCGGTGGAGGTGTTCGAGCAGCGCGATGGTGACGCGGCGTGGCGCGTCGAGGGCCTCGCGGGCCTGGCCGACGGTGAACGGCTGCGGGAGTTCGTGCAGGACCCGCAGTGCGGCGCGGTCGCCGCCGGGGAGCAGGACGACGTCGCCGGGGAGGCGGAGGACGGCTCCGGCGCGTTCGGCGACGGCGAGGATCGGCGGGGTCAGGCCGATCTCGCCGAGCCGGTCGGCGGTGGGGGCGCGGAAGGGGGTGGTGGCGAGGTCGGCGCGGAGGCGGTCGACGGCGGCGACGACGGGGGGTGGGAGGCCGGGTCCGTGGACGCGTCCGGCGTCGAGGCGGAGTGGGGGGCGGACGAGGGCGGTGACGAGGTCGCGGGCGGGGAGGGAGAGCCGTAGGCGGGCGGTCTCGACGGGCAGGCCGGGGGCGAGGGGCCGGTCGGCGGCGTGCCGGGCGGCCTCGTCGGCGAGGCGGCGGTGGAGGGCCTCCCAGTGGGCGGGGTCGGCGAGCCAGTCGCCGTCGAGGGTGACGGCGCCGGGGGGTGGTTCGCAGCCCATGACGGTGAGGTCGGTGCGGCGCAGGACGCCGTGGCGGCGGAGGACGTGGGCGCCGTCGGGGCGGTCGGGCCAGGTGGCGAGTTCGCGGGCGCGTTCGGTGCCGGCGCCGCGGCGGACGAGGGTGGGCGGCCGGACGTCGAGGACGCTGACTCCGGCGACGGCGCGGCGTCCGGGGTCGCGGAGGAGGGCGGTGTCGCCGATGTGGAGGGCGAGGCGGTGGTTGAGGGTGAGGCGGGCGGTGTCGGGTCCGAGGGGGCGGAGGCGGACGGGGACGGCGGCGGAGCCGATGTGGAGGGTCATCTGGCGGGCGAGGCGTCCGGAGGCCTCGCCGAAGTGGGTGCGGACGTCGACGGTGGTGGCGGTGGTCCAGGCTCCGGGGGTGACGAGGGCCATGCCGCGTGCGACGTCGTCGCGGGGGATTCCGCGGAGGTTGAGGGCGACGCGGGCGACGCCGGTGGCGTTGTCGACGCGTTCTTTGGTGGTTTCGACGGCGCGGACGCGGACGCGTCGTCCGGCGGGCATGAGGAGGAGTTCGTCGCCGGTGCTGATGGTGCCGGCGGGGAGGGTGCCGGTGACGACGGTGCCGCTGCCGGGGACGGTGAAGGCGCGGTCGATCCAGAGGCGGACGGGGGTTTCGGGGTCGGGGATGGGGAGGCGGGAGGCGAGGCGGTCGAGGGCGGCGGTGAGTTCGGGGACGCCTTCGCCGGTGGTGGCGCTGACGGTGACGGCCTCGGCTGCGGCGAGGCCGGTGGTGGCGAGGCGGGTGCGGGCCTGGCGGAGGGCGTGGCGGGGGTCGGCGAGGTCGGCGCGGGTGACGGCGAGGACGCCGTGGCGGACGCCGAGGGCGTCGAGGGCGGCGAGGTGTTCCTCGGTCTGGGGCATCCAGCCTTCGTCGGCGGCGACGGTGAGCAGGACGGCGGGGACGGGGCCGACGCCGGCGAGCATGGTGGTGACGAAGCGTTCGTGGCCGGGGACGTCCACGAAGGCGAGGCGGGTGCCGGAGGGCAGGTCGGTCCAGGCGAAGCCGAGGTCGAGGGTGAGGCCGCGGCGGCGTTCTTCGGCGAGGCGGTCGGGTTCCATGCCGGTGAGGGCGTGGACGAGGGTGGATTTGCCGTGGTCGACGTGCCCGGCGGTGGCGACGACCTGCATCAGTTCCCTTCCGTGGCGGCGTTCGGGACGGCAGGCGGTCCGGTGGGCGCGTCGGGGTCGGTGTCGGGGTGGGTGGGGGTGAGGGCGGTGAGCACGGTGGCGTGGAGTTCTTCGTCGTCGTCGGGGTGGAGGGATCGGAGGTCGAGGAGGAGGCGGTCGTGGTCGAGGCGTCCGATGACGCGGGCGGCGCGGAGGGCGGGTTCGGTGGCGGCGGGCAGGGACACGGCGTGGCTGGGCAGGGGGACGCCGGGGGCGCCGCCTCCTCCGACGACGGCGGTCGTGGTGGTGACGTGGGCGTCGGTTCCGGGGAGTCGCGTGGTGAGGGCGGCGGCGAGGGTCTCGGCGCGTCGGCGCAGGTCGCGGGTGTCGGCGTCGAGCATGGCGCGGACGGGTGGGACGGGTCCGCGGAGGGTCGCCTCGAGGGCGGCGAGGGTGAGTTTGTCGACGCGCAGGGCGCGGTAGAGGGGGTGGCGGCGCAGGCGGGTGAGGAGGGCGGGGTCGCCGAGGAGGAGGCCGGCCTGGGGGCCGCCGAGGAGTTTGTCGGCGGACGCGGTGACCAGGTGCGCGCCGTCGCGGAGGGCGGTGCGCGCGTCGGGTTCGTCGGGGAGGGCGGGGTGGGGGGCGAGCAGGCCGGAACCGATGTCCACGATCAGGGGGACGCCGAGGGTGGCGAGCTCGTTGACCGGTGGGGCATAGGTGAAACCCTCGATCGTGAAGTTGGAGGGGTGGACCTTGAGGACGAATCCGGTGTCGGGGCCGATGGCGGTGGCGTAGTCGGCGGTGGTGGTGCGGTTGGTGGTGCCGACCTCGCGGATGCGGGCGCCGGTGGCGGTGAGCAGGTCGGGGAGGCGGAAGCCGTCGCCGATCTCGACGAGTTCGCCGCGGCTGACGATGATCTCGCGGCCGGTGGCGAGGGCGGTGGCGGCGAGGGTGAGCGCGGCGGCGTTGTTGTTCACGATCTGGACGTCGGCGCCGGGTGGGCAGGCGTCGCGGAGGGCGGCGAGGGCGCCGGCGCCGCGTGGTCCGCGGTGTCCGGTGGCGAGGTCGTATTCGACGTCGGCGCATCCGGTGGCGGCGGTGAGGGCGTCGCGGGCGGCGGGCGACAGTGGGGCGCGGCCGAGGTTGGTGTGGAGGAGGACGCCGGTGGCGTTGAGGACGGGCCGGAGGGTGGTGGCGTGGTCGGGTAGGGCCGCGAGGACGGCTGTGACCAGGTCTTTCGCGGCGAGTTCGCCGGTGCGGACGCGTTGCTGGGCGTCGGTGACGGCCGTTTTCACGAGGCGTCGGCCGAGTCGGTGGAGGGCGTCGTGAAGAGCGGGGTCGGCGAGGACGGCGTCCGTGCGCGGGACGGTGCGGCGGGGGTCGCCGGTGGTCGCCGTGGCGGCGCGCGGGCCGTCGGCGGGGGTGGGGGTGTGCGGCCGGGGGTCCACCGACATCACCCTAGGGAGGGTGGACCGGTCTAGGAAGTCAACCCGGCCCGCACTGTGAGACGAATGACATCGGCGGGATTCGGGATGTCAGCGTGCCTCGGCCGTGGCAGGGGTGTCGGCCCGGCCGCCGGCGGGGGCTGCGGGGCGGCCGGTGGCGGGGGCTGCGGCCCGGTCGGTGGCAGGGGTGGCAGGCCGGTCGGTGGCAGGGGTGGCGGGCCGGATGGCGGCGGGGGTGGCGGGCCGGTCGCTGGCAGGGGCGGCGGGCCGGATGGCGGCGGGGGTGGAGGCGGGGTCGGCGCAGCGGCCGCCGGTGGCGTCGGAGTGGGCGACGAAGTCGTCGACCATGCGGTGGACGAGGCGGGCGAGTTCGCGCAGCTCGTCGGGTGACCAGCCGGTGAGGGCGTCGTTCATCCAGGTGCGGCCGACGGCGCGGATGCAGTCGACGGCGTCGCGGCCGGTGTCGCTGAGCCGGACGCGCTGGGCGCGGCGGTCGTCGGGGTCGGGGACGCGGTCGACGTAGCCGGCGCGTTCGAGGCGCTGGACCTGGCGGGTGACGTGGGGGGCCTCGACGACCAGGCGGGCGGCGATCTCGCTCGGGCGCATCGGCCCGTCGTTGTCGGCGAGGAGGCGGAGGAGCGGGACGGCGGCGCGGTCGACGGCGATTCCGGACTCGGCGACGAGGCGGTCGTGCTGGCGTGCGCGGGTGAGCAGGTGCGCGACGCGGGTGAGCGCCCGTTCGATCTCCATGATCTCGTCGGCCGCCGGGGGGGCCGGGGCGTCCGTGGTCGCCGGAACGGCCTGGTCGGGGCGCTGCGGGGAGGTCATGTGACTCACCTTACAACCTAGTTGCTTAACTTAAGTAAGTATAATCGCCCGGTCGGACGAACCACTCCCCCCGGGCGCGCTCCCCAGGCGCCCCCCGAACCACGGAAGGCCACGACCTCCATGACCCGCGCCACCGCGGCGCCGCCCGGCACCGCCGAGCGTTCCGCTCCCCCCGCCCGCACCGGGCTCGTGCTGTTCGCACTCGCCATCGCCGGGATGGTGGTGTCGGTGCAGCAGACCCTCGTCATCCCGCTGCTGCCCCGGCTGATGCGGCACTTCGACGTCTCGGTCACCTCGGTGACCTGGGTGTTCACCGCGTCCCTGCTGGCCGGGGCGGTCGCCACGCCGCTGCTGTCCCGGTTCGGCGACATGTACGGCAAGAAGACGATGATCCTGCTGGCGATGGGGCTGCTCACCATCGGCTCGGTGGTCTGCGCGCTGTCGTCCTCGCTCGCCGTGCTGGTCGCCGGGCGGGCGCTGCAGGGCGTGTCCTCGGCGATGATCCCGCTGGCCATCGGCATGATCCGCGACACCTTCCCCCGGGAGAAGGTGACGACCGCGATCGGCCTGGTCAGCGCGACCATGGGCGTCGGCGGCACCGCGGGCATGATCGTCACCGGGCTGATCGCGGACCGCACCGAGAGCTACCGGCCGGTGTTCTGGATCGCCGCCGGGCTCGCCGCGGCGGGCATGGTCCTGGTCGCGGTCGCCGCGCAGGACCGGGGCGCCCGGCACGGCGGACGGCCCGACCTGGTCGGCGCGGTGCTGCTGGCCGGGTTCCTGGTCAGCCTGCTGCTCGGCATCAGCGAGGGCAACGCGTGGGGCTGGACGTCCGGGCGGGTGCTCGGGCTGTTCGCCGCGGCGGTCGTGCTGTGCGCGGTGTGGGCGGTCGTCGAGCTGCGCGTCCGGGAGCCGCTGGTGCGGCTGAACCTGCTGGTCGGGCCGAAGTCGCTGACCGCGAACGTGGCGTCGATGCTGCTCGGCTTCTCGATGTTCGCGGCGTTCACGCTGATCTCCAACTTCGTCCAGTCCCCCAAGGACAAGATCGGGTACGGGCTCGGCGGGTCGGTGCTGGACGTCGGCCTGTACATGCTGCCGAGCACGGTCACGATGCTGGTCTTCTCCGCCCTGGCCGGACGGCTCGCCGCGCGCCTCGGCCCGGCGTTCACCCTGGCGATCGGGTCGGTGTTCGCGGGCCTCAGCTACGTGTGGCTGGCGGTGTCGAACGAGCACGTGTACGACGTGCTGGCGTTCAGCGCGATCCAGGGCATCGGGTTCGGCGTGGCGTACGCGGCGCTCGGGACGCTGGCGGTCCAGCACGTCCCGATGAGCCAGAGCGGCATCGCGTCCGGCATCAACTCGCTGGTCCGGACGGCGGGCGGCAGCATCGCGGGCGCGGTCACGGCGTCGGTGCTGACCAGCCGCGTCATCCCGCACACCCCGGTCCCGACGCTGGACGCCTACGTGCTGTGCTTCTGGATCGTCGCGGCGGGCGCGGGCCTGGCCGCCGTGGTGGCGCTGTTCCACGGGCTGCGGCACGGCGCGCACCACCACCCGGAGGAGACGACGGCCTCGGTGGTCGTCGACGCGAAGGACTGACGCCTCCGCCCGGCCTCCCGCCGACCCCGCGCACGACCTCCTCGGGCCGCGTCCGCATCGGACGCGGCCCGAGGCGTTCGCAGGGGCCAAGGCACGTTCCCAGGACTCCCTGCGTTCAGGGACACGGGCCGCGGCCGGAGGCGTTCCCTGGGTCCTGGAGGCACGTTCCGAGGCGTTCCCCGTGTTCTCTGCCGCGCAGCCGAAGCCGTTCCCGGGTTCCCTGCTGCGCGGCCGGAGGCGTTCGCTGGGTTCCGGCGGCGCGGGCCGAGGTGTTGCCGGGGTTCCGGTGGCGGGTCGTGAGGGTTCCTTGGGTTCCCCGTGGCGCGACTCGAGGTGTTCTCGGGTTCCGGTG
The DNA here is from genome assembly GCF_040679435.1 of Spirillospora sp. NPDC052269. Classification (NCBI taxonomy): domain Bacteria; kingdom Bacillati; phylum Actinomycetota; class Actinomycetes; order Streptosporangiales; family Thermomonosporaceae; genus Spirillospora; species Spirillospora sp. NPDC052269. Next base: position 188,038 of record NZ_JBFAUU010000015.1, on the reverse strand, counting down.
GCGCCGCCGCCGGGGTTGCGGTCGTCCGATGGTGCGGCCGGAGGGGTTTCGGTCGTCCGGTGTGCGCCCGGCGCGGCGATGGCGACTGATCACCCTGGCCGGACGGTGTGGGGCCCTTGACGAGAGGCGTCCGGGCCGTCCCTTATAGGGAGGCGCCCCGAAACAAGCTTTGGGGCCGGGGAGCCGACGGAGGACGACATGGGCGCTTACGCCGCTGCGTTCGAACGCAGCATCTCCGACCCCACGCGCTTCTGGGGGCTGGCGGCGCGCGACATCCGCTGGCTGGTGCCGCCCGACCGGGTTCTGGACGACGGCGCCCCGCCGTTCTACCGGTGGTTCACCGGTGGCGAGTTGAACACCTGTGACAACGCCCTGGACCGGCATGTCGAGGAGGGTCGCGGCGACCAGCCCGCGCTGATCTACGACTCCCCCGTGACCGGGACCGTCCGGACCTACACCTACCGGGAGCTGACCGACCAGGTCGCGCGGTTCGCCGGGGCGCTGCGCGCGCAGGGCGTGGACCGGGGGGACCGCGTCGTGGTCTACCTGCCGATGATCCCCGAGGCGGTCGTCGCGATGCTCGCGTGCGCGCGGATCGGGGCGGTGCACTCGGTGGTCTTCGGGGGTTTCGCCGCGCCGGAGCTGGCGGCGCGCATCGACCATGCCCGTCCGAAGGCCGTGGTGTCGGCGTCGTGCGGGATCGAGGGGTCGCGGCTGGTCGCCTACAAGCCGCTGCTGGACGAGGCTCTGGAGTTGGCGTCCCACAAGGTCGAGCGGTGCGTGATCCGGCAGCGTCCGCAGCTGCACGCCGATCTGACGCGTCCGCGCGACGTCGACTGGGACGAGGCGGTCGCCGCGGCCGCCCCGGTCGGGTGCGTGCCGGTCGCCGCGACCGATCCGCTCTACATCCTCTACACGTCCGGGACAACGGGCCGTCCGAAGGGCGTCGTCCGCGACAACGGCGGGCACGCGGTCGCGCTGCGCTGGTCGATGGAGAACCTGTTCGGGGTGGGGCCGGGCGACGTGTTCTGGGCGGCGTCCGACGTGGGATGGGTCGTCGGGCACTCCTACATCGTGTACGCGCCGCTGCTGACGGGCTGCACGACCGTCCTGTACGAGGGCAAACCGGTCGGTACGCCGGACGCGGGGGCGTTCTGGCGGGTGGCGGCGCGGCATCGGGTGAAGGTGCTGTTCACGGCGCCGACCGCGATCCGGGCGATCAAGAAGGAGGACCCGGACGGGCGGCTGCTGGCCCGGCACGACCTGGCCGCGCTGGACACGCTGTTCCTGGCGGGTGAGCGCCTCGACCCCGACACCTACCACTGGGCGGCGCGGATGCTGGGGCGTCCGGTCGTGGACCACTGGTGGCAGACCGAGACGGGCTGGCCGATGGTGTGCAACCCGCGCGGGCTCGAGCCGCTGCCGGTCAGGCCGGGGTCGCCGTCGGTGCCCGTCCCCGGCTACGACGTGCGGGTGCTGCGGCCGGACGGCTCGCCGGCCGCGCCGGACGAGGAGGGCGACCTCGTCGTCCGGTTGCCGCTGCCGCCGGGCACGCTGCCGACGCTGTGGCAGGACGACGCGCGGTTCGTCGAGTCGTACCTGACCCGGTTCCCCGGCCACTACCTGAGCGGGGACGGCGGGCGGATCGACGAGGACGGCTACGTGTGGGTGATGGGCCGCACCGACGACGTGGTGAACGTCGCCGGGCACCGGCTGTCCACGGGCGTGATGGAGGAGGTCGTGGCGTCGCACCCGGCCGTGGCCGAGTGCGCGGTGATCGGCGTCCGGGACGCGGTGAAGGGCCAGGTGCCGCGCGGTCTGGTGGTGCTCAAGAGCGGCGTGGACACCGCGCCGGAGACGGTGTGCGCGGAGCTGGTCGCGATGGTCCGGGAGCGGGTGGGACCGGTCGCGTCGCTGAAGGAGGTCACGGTGGTGGCGGCGCTGCCGAAGACCCGGTCGGGGAAGATCCTGCGGGGCGTGATGCGCGGGATCGCCGACGGCCGGGACGTCCCGGCGCCGTCGACGATCGAGGATCCCGCGGTGCTGGAGGAGCTCCGGCCCGTCCTGCGCGGCTCCGGCCCCGGCACGGACCTCGGGCCCGCCGCGTCCCCCGGGGCCGGTGCGAGCTCTTAGGGCCGGATCCGGTTCCGGCTAGTGCTGCGAGGTCCTCTTGGGCCAGAAGGACGCCACCAGGTAGACGCCGATGACGGCGAACACGATCTGGAACAGGGTCTCCCAGAAGTTCCAGCCGCGGGTGTGCAGGCCGAACAGGTGGGCGACGCCGGTGCCGAGGAACGCGGCGATGATCCCGACGACGATGGTGAGCCAGATCGCCATGTGCTGCTTGCCGGGCACGATCAGGCGGCCCAGCCCGCCGATGATCGCCCCGAAGATGATCGCGGTGAAGAATCCCCCGATGGTCATGTCCGCTCCTCCGGTGGAGAATGGTCCCGCTCCGTAGCGGAACCGTCACAGATCAGATACCCCGCGAAGGATCATTGACACGACCCGCGATCATCCGGCGGCGGGACGGCGACGGCCGCCGCCCGCGGTCGTTCCCCGACCTCGGGCGGCGGCCGTCGGAGCCGTCCTGGGGCGGGTCGCCTCAGTGCCGGGTGGTGATCAGCTCGCGGCCCTCGCCCATCAGCCGCCGCAGCGTCTTGACGAACAGGAAGAGCAGCACACCCGCGGCGACCGAGAACAGGCCGAGGACCAGGAAGTAGGTGACGTCGCCCCAGACGTGCTGGAGCCGCGCGACCTGGCCGCCGACGGCGTCGCCCGCGGCGGCGGCGAGGAACCACACGCCCATCATCTGGCTGGCGAACGCGGCCGGGGCGAGCCGGGTCGTGACCGACAGGCCGACGGGCGACAGGCACAGTTCGCCGAGGGTCTGCAGCAGGTAGACGGCGACGAGCCAGAGCAGCGACACCCTGACCGTCCCGCCGTGGGTGGCGTGCGAGGCCAGGGACATGACGACGAACGACAGGCCGCTCAGGACCAGCGCGACCCCGAACTTCATCCCGGTGGACGCGCGGTTGCCCAGGCGCAGCCACAGCCAGGCGAAGAACGCCGAGAAGCAGATCACCAGGATCGGGTTGATGTTCTGCGTCCAGGACGCGGGCATGTCCCAGCCGAACACGCTCAGGTTCACGTTGTCGTTGGCGAAGATGTTCAGCGGCCCGGCGGCCTGGTCGAAGATCATCCAGAAGAGGGCGGCGGCGAGGAACAGCCACACGTAGGCGCGCAGCTTCACGCGCTCGGCCGCGGTGACCTCGTGGCTGCGGAACATGTAGCCGAAGTAGAGCGCCGGGACGACGATCGCCAGGATCGTCAGGGCGACGGTCACCGAGTCCACGCTGAGGGTGCCGGTGGCGATCGCGATCAGGACGATCGCGACGACGACGGCGGCGACCGCGGCGAGGATGCGCAGGAACCGGGTCCGCTCCTCCGGGGTGAGGCGGTGGCCGGGCTCGTCGCCGACGCCCTGCAGGTGCTTGCCGCCGAGGATGTACTGGACGAGGCCGAGGGCCATGCCGATCGCGGCGGCGCCGAACCCGAGGTGCCAGTTGATGTTCTGGCCGAGATAGCCGACCACGAACGGGGCGAGCGAGCCGATGTTGATGCCCATGTAGAACAGCGAGAACGCCGAGTCGCGGCGGGCGCTGTCCTCACCCTTGTAGAGCTTGCCGACCATCGTGGAGATGTTCGGCTTGAGCAGGCCGGTGCCGACGATGATCAGCGCGAGGCCCAGGTAGACGAAGCCGGACCCGGCGGGGATGGCCATCGAGATATGGCCGAACATGATCACGAACCCGCCGACCAGGACGGCCTTGCGGGCGCCGAGGATCCGGTCGGCGACCCAGCCGCCGGGCAGGGCGACGAAGTAGACCATCGACATGTAGACGCCGAGCAGCGCCTTGGCCGTCCCCTCGGCCATGCCGAGGCCCGACTCGGCCGGGGGCGCGATCAGGAACAGGACCAGGATCGCGCGCAGCCCGTAGAAGCTGAACCGTTCCCACATCTCGGTGAAGAACAGCGTGGCCAGCCCCCACGGGTGGCCGAAGAAGGTGCGCCCCCCGGGAGAGGGTTCCGACGTCGTTGTCGCCATGCGGTTTCGTTGTCCCCCCACAGTCGCCGCGACCGGCACGACCGGTCCTCACCGGCACTCCTCGCGGAACGTACCCGTGTGATCGCGGAATGAAAGACCGGACAAAAGAGTACTCCGGTGACATATGTGCAGAATCCGACCTTGATCGAGGCGTGTTTCACATGATCCGATGGCCGTCTGCAAGTACTTACTGACGAGCGGGGGCGCGATGAGCACGATCTGCACGGCGCTGGCCGGCACCGCCGGACGGCACGGCGACCTGCCCGCCTACTCCGACCGGGTGGACGGCGCGTGGCGGACCCGCACGTGGTCGGAGTTCCGCGACGACGCCCTGGTGGCCGCCGCCGGGTTCGCCGCGCTCGGCCTGGCGCCCGGCGACGTGGTCGCGCTGATGATGCCGAACCGGTCCGAGCACGTCCTGGCCGACCTCGGCGCGGTGCACGCGGGCGGCGTCCCCACCACCGTCTACGCCACCCTCGCCGCCGACCAGATCGGGTTCATCGCCGCCGACTGCGGCGCCCGCCTCGCCGTGCTGGACGGGCGCGACCAGCTCGACCGCTGGCTGCCCGTCCTCGACCGGCTGCCGGACCTGCGGCGCGTCATCGTCGTGGACGCCGACGCCTGCCCGTCCGGCGACCGGTTCCTGACCTGGGACGCCTTCCTGGACCTCGGACGCGACCGCCTCGCCGCGGACGCCGCGGGCGTCGAGGCCCGCTGGCGCGCGGTCCGGCCGTCCGACACGCTGACCCTGCTCTACACCTCGGGCACCACGGGCGAGCCGAAGGGCGTGCTGATCACGCACGCCATGGCGCTCGCCGAGACCGCGATGGTCGACGCCGCCTCGATCCTGCCCGAGCACAACGCGGCGATCTCCTACCTGCCGTTCGCGCACATCGCCGACCGGGTGCTCAGCTACTACCAGGCGATCCGGCGGGCCGCGCACGTCCACTTCTGCCCGGATCCGGCGCAGCTCACGACCGTCCTGCGGGACGTCCGGCCGCACGGGTTCTTCGGCGTGCCCCGCGTCTGGGAGAAGATCATGGCGGGGATCCAGGCCGTCCTGGCGGCCGAGCGGGACGAGGGCAGGCGGCGGGCCGTCGAGGCGGCGCTCGACGCCGGACGCGCCCACGTGACCGCGCAGGAGCACGGCAACGTCCTCACCCCCGAGATCGAGGAGGCGTTCGCGCGCGCCGACGCGGCCGTCCTGGCGCCGATGCGCGGGCTGCTCGGGCTGGACCGGGTCGTCCAGGCGTCCAGCGCGGCCGCGCCGCTGCCGGTGGAGGTGGCCCGGTTCTTCGCCGGGCTCGGCCTGAAGATCTTCGACGCCTACGGGATGACCGAGACGACCGGCGCGGTCACCGCCAACCTCGACGACCGCTTCAAGCTCGGCACCGTCGGCCGCCCGTTCCCGGGGGTCGAGCTCCGGCTGGACGACGACGGCGAGATCCTCGTCCGCGGCGCGACCGTCACCCCCGGCTACCTGGGCCGTCCGGACGCGACCGCCGGCGCGTTCACGCCCGACGGGTTCCTGCGCACCGGCGACATCGGCGCCCTGGACGCGGACGGCTTCCTGCGCGTCGTCGACCGCAAGAAGGAGATCATCATCACGGCGGGCGGCGAGAACGTCGCCCCGTCCCTGGTCGAGAACCTCCTGAAGGAGCACCCGCTGGTCGGGCAGGCCCTCGCGTTCGGCGACCGCCGCCCCCACCTGGTCGCCCTCATCACCCTGGACGCCGAGGTCGCCCCCGTCTGGGCCGCCGCCCACGGCGTCGACGCCACCGACACCGCCGCCCTCGCCGAGCACCCCCTGGTGCTGGAGGAGGTCGGGCACGCCGTCGCGGACGCCAACACGCGGCTGGCCCGCGTCCAGCAGGTCAAGCGGTGGCGGCTGCTGTCCGCCGAGTGGACGGCCGAGTCCGAGGAGCTCACCCCCACCCTGAAGCTGCGCCGCCGCGTCGTCCACGCCAAATACGCCGACGCGCTCGCCTCCCTCTACACCCCCTGACACCGCTAGGCTCCCGCCCGGAGGCGGATGAGCGCCTGGTGGCCTCCCCTGCCTTCAAAGCAGGTGGTCCCGAGGACCTCGGGACGGCGGGTTCGATCCCCGCCCGCCTCCGTCCCCCAGCTCCGCCCGCTTCGGGCGGAGATCTGCCGTTTTGAGATCTTCGCAGGTCAGATCCATAATCTCTGCTCATGAACCGCCTCTCCCCCGCTCGGCGCAGGGTCGCCCTCCTCGTCTTCGACGGGGTCAAGCTGCTCGACTTCGCGGGGCCCGCGGAGGTGTTCGTCGAGGCGAACCAGTCCCTCGGGGGCGGCTACGAGATCGTCCTGCTGTCCGCCGACGGACGCGACGTCATGACCTCGATCGGCGCGCGCGTCGGGGTGTCGGGCGCGGCGTGCGACGCGGGCGACTTCGACACGGTGATGGTCCCGGGCAGCGAACTGCCGCCCGGCGCGTTCGTCACCCCGCAGGTGAAGGAGGCCGCGGCGTGTCTGGCCCGGCGCACCCGCCGGCTGGCCTCGGTCTGCAGCGGCGCGTTCGTGCTGGCCGACCTGGGCCTGCTCGACGGGAAGCGCGCGACGACCCACTGGAAGTTCACCGCCGACCTCGCGCGCCGGTATCCGGCGGTCACCGTCGAACCGGACTCCATCTTCGTCCGGGACGGCCGCACCTACTCCTCGGCCGGGGTGGCGGCGGGCATGGACCTCGCGCTGGCCCTGGTGGAGGAGGACCACGGGGCGGACGTGGCCCGGCGAGTCGCGCAGTCCATCCTGGTGTACATGCAGCGGGCGGGCGGCCAGTCGCAGTTCTCGGCGTCGCTGCGCGGGCCGGTGCCGCGCAGCCCCCTCGTCCGGGACGTCGCCGACCTGATCCGCGCCGATCCCGCGCGGCCCTACACGGTCGCCGGGCTCGCCGCCCACGCGCGGGTCAGCCCGCGGCACCTGACCCGGCTGTTCCGCGTCGAGCTGGAGCGCTCCCCGACCGAGTTCATCGCGGAGATGCGGTTCGAGCGGGCCACCGAGCTCCTGGACGCGGGCCACTCGGTCACCGAGACCGCCGAGCTCGCCGGGTTCGGCAGCGCGGAGGGCATGCGCCGCGCCTTCGTGAACCGGCTGGGCATCTCGCCGAAGAAGTACCAGCAGCGGTTCCGGTCGACGGGCGACGGACGCGGCCGTCCGGCACACGTCTGACGGCGTCCGAGCCGGTCGCGGCTCGGGGGAACGTCCGGCATGTCCGATAGCGGGCCTGGCGTGTCCGATGAAGTGGGGTATGTCTGACAGCAGGGGTTTCGTGGCCTGTGGAGAGGGGCGATCGGAGCGTCCGGCGGGGAAGACTGTGTGCCGCGTCAAGTACACAGGAGGCCGATGTGATGTCCGGGAGCCCCTTCGGCCTACTCGAAACGCCCGTGCTCCTGGGGCGCCGGGCCGAGCTCGACCGCGTCCTGCGCGTGGTCGAGCTCGGGGAGCCGCCCGCCCTGCTGGTCACCGGCGAGGTGGGGACGGGCAAGAGCGAGCTGCTGGGCCAGGCCGCCCGGCATGCCCGTGACCAGGGCATGCTCGTGCTGGAGGGGCAGGGCGACGGCGTCCCCTTCGGCTGCCTGAACCAGGCGCTGCACCCTCTCCTGGACGACCTCGGCGAGCGGGACCGGGCCGACCTCGGACCGGTGCTGGACGTCGGCGCGGACGCCGCGTTCCCTCCCGCGGCGGTCGGGACTGCCGTCCTGCGGCTGCTCGCGTCGCGCTTCGCGACACGTCCCGGGCTGCTGGTCGTCGACGACCTCCACCTGGTCGACCGGCACTCCCTGCACGTGCTGGACTTCGTCGTCCGGCGCGGCGCGCACGCCGGGGTGCGGGCCCTCGCCGCGGGCGCGCCCGGCAGCGCCGACCGGCTCGGCCCGCGGGCCCCGGTCATGACGGTCGGCGGGCTCGGCGACGCGGACGCCGCCCGGCTGCTCGACGCCCAGCCGAAGCCCCCGGCGGCACGCGACCGGACGTGGATCCTGCGGCACGCGGGCGGCAACCCCCAGGCGCTCATCGACCTCGCGGCCGGGGTTCCGGCGGGCCGCACCGGCGGTGTGCCGGACCTCGACGCGCGGTTGCGCGCGCTCCCCGACGTCCCCGCGCGGCTGCTGCTGCTCGCGGCGGCCGATCCGGACGGCGCCGACCTCCCCACGATCATGGCCGCCGCCGGGACGGCCCCGCACCTGGCCGACTGGCGGGCGGCCGAGGACGCCGGACTCGTCTCGATCATCGACCAGCGGGTCGTGTTCACCCATCCGATGGTCGGCGCGGTCTGCTACCGGCGGGCCCCCGCCGAGGCGCGTCGACGCGCCCACCACGACCTCTCCGCGGTCATCGACGAACCGGCCCGCCGGGCCCGCCACCTCGCGGCGGCCGTGGTCGGCTACGACGAGGACGTCGCGAGCATGCTGGAGGCGACCGCCGCGGGCGCGGCGGACATGGTCGCGGCGGCGCGGGCGCTGGACTCGGCCGCCGACCTGTCCCCGTCCGCCGGGGACCGCGCCCGCCGCCGGGTGAAGACGCTGGTCGCAGCCGCCATGACCGGTGAGCGGGCCTGGGTGCACGAGCTGCACACGAAGGTCGCCCACCTCACCACCGAGCCGGAGCCGCTGGGCGTGGCGGTGGCCTGCGAAGGGATGGCCTCGTCCCTGACGGGACGGCAGCTGGAGGCCCGGCGGCTCGCGCTCTCAGCACTGGACCGCCTGCCGGACCCGGCGGGCGCCACCGGACTCGCCCTCCGCGTCGTGGCCGCGACCGCCGGATACCAGGCCGGTATCCGTCCTGAACCCGCGGAGCCCCCGCAGGCGGACGGAGCCGGTCAGGCCTTGGAGGAGCTGGCCGCGGTCATCGCGGATCCGGGGTCGGCGGCCGGGATCGTCCAGCGCCGGGGGGTCGAGCGGCACGTGCGGGACGAGCCGATGTGGCTCGCCGCGCGCGGGTTGGTCGCCTGGTTCGCCGACGAGCCGGAGCGGTGCGTCGACCACCTCGAACGCCTCCGGTGCGCGGCGCCCGGGAGCCACGGCCCGCTGGCCCTGTGCGCGGTGCCGCTGGCGTCGGCCCTGATCGACACCGGACGCTGGGACCGGGCGGCGGAGGTCCTGGCCGAGGCCGGACGGCTCGCCGCCGTCCACGGCCTGACCAGGCTGGACGGGGAGGCCGCCGCGCTCGGCGTCACGCTGGACGCGCTGCGCGGACGCCCCGCCCCGCCGCCGGAGTGGCCGGCGTTCTGCCCCGAGGAGAACCGCGCGACGCACGCGCTCCAGCTGCACGCGGTGGGGGCGCAGGCGGCGGCCGCCGGTGACCACGAGGAGGCGTACCGGCGGTTCCGCGCGCTCTGGGACGCCGACGGCCGCGAACCGCTGCACCACGTCCTGTCGGCGCGTTCGATCGTGGAGCTGGCCTCGGCGGCCCGCCACACCGGACGCACCGAGCAGGCGGCGGACCTGCTCGCCGCTGCCCGCGAGGCGGCCGGGCCGGAGCCGACGACCCGCATGACGCTGCTGCTGCACCACGCGGCCGCGCTGCTGGACGACTCGGCGGCGGCCGAGCACCACTACCGGCTCGCCGTGGTCAACCCGGCCGGGGAGCAGTGGCCGCTGTCGCGGGCGCGGGCCCGCCTCGACTACGCGCAGTGGCTGCGGCGGCGCCGACGTCCCTCGGAGGCCCGGCCGCTGCTGGCCGCGGCCCGCGACACCTTCGCGATGCTCGGCGCGGACCCGTGGACGCTGACCGCCACGGACGAGCTGCGCGCCGCCGGGGTCGGACCCGCCGCCGCCGGAGCCCCGGCGTCCGCCGCCGGGCGCGACGGGCTCACCGCCGGGCGCAGCGGTGTCGCCGCCGGGCGTCAGGGGTTCGCCGACGAGCGCGCGGGGTTCGACGCCCTGACCGCGCAGGAGCTGCGGATCGTCCGGCTGGCCGCGCAGGGCCTGGGGAACCGGGAGATCGGCGAGCGGCTGCACCTGTCGCCGCGCACCGTCGGCTCCCACCTGTACCGCGTCTTCCCCAAGCTCGGGGTGAGCAGGCGGCACCAGTTGCGGGACGTCCTCGACGGTGAGTGACGTCCTCCGCCCCTCGTACCGCGCGGTCCTACCGGCGGGTACGGCCGCTAGGCTGCGTCCGAACGGAGGTGGGCGACGTGGACGCGCGGGACTCTGAGACAGGCGAGCCGGTGGTGCTCGACCCTCTCGTCCAGCGTCTTCGGGACGCCGCCGCCGCCCCGCCGTACCTCCACCAGCTCGGCCCCCAGGACGGCCGCCAGGCGCTGGCCGAGGCGCAGGGGCACCACACGCTGCCGCCCGGGGTGCGCGCCGAGTTCAAGGTCGCGCCCGTCGGGCCGTCCGGGCTCACCGGGTTCTGGCTCGTCCGCCCCGAGCGGGCGACCGGGCCGCTGCCGGCCGTGCTGTACGTCCACGGCGGCCGGTGGATGCTGGGCGACCTGCACACCCACGGCCAGGTCATCGGCGGGCTCGTGCTCGGCTCGGGCGCGGCGCTGGTCGTCCCCGAGTACACCCGCACGCCCGAGGCGCGGTACCCGATCGCGCTGGAGGAGTGCTACGCGCTGCTGCTCTGGGCGCTGGACGAGGCCGGAAGCCTCGGCCTCGACGCGCGCAGGGTCGCGGTCGCCGGGGACTGCGCGGGCGCCACGATCGCCGCCGCGCTCGCCCTGGTCGCCAAGCAGCGCGGCGGTCCGCGGCTGCGCGGCCAGCTGCTGTACTACCCGCTCACCGACCCGGCCTGCTCCGGCGCGTCCCACCGGGAGTTCGGCGGCGACCCGCTGCTGCCGGACGAGGCGGTGCGCTGGTACTGGCGGCAGTACAGCGACGACGAGCGGCAGCTCGCCGAGCCCTTCGCCGCGCCGCTCCGCGCCACCGCCGAGGAGCTGGCCGGACTGCCCGACACGATGATCGTCTCCGCCGAGGCGGACGTCGCCCGCGACGACGGCGAGCAGTACGCCCGCAATCTGCGGAACGTGGGCGTCGCCGTCACCGCCGTCCGCTACCTGGGCACCGTCCACGACTTCGCCTCGCTCACCGCCCTGCGCGACAGCCCGCCCACCCGCGCCGCGCTGCGCCAGGGCGGCGCGTTCCTCAAGGACGCCCTCTCCTTCTGAGGCACGCCCGCCCGACCGCTCCCCGGACGGCCTGGCCCCCTCCTTCTCTGACACGCCTGCCCGGCCGCCAGGCCGCCCCCGGGCGGTCTGGCGTCCTCACCTTCTCTGACACGCCTGCCCGCCGCCGCGCGCGGGTCTGTTCGCATGCCCTTCGGCGGCTTCGGACGATGACTGCGACGACTGCATCGCGGTGGTGCAGTCGACTGACTGATGTCGCCTGGGCGGAACGCCGGGAAGCTGGCTTCATGAGCGAAACACGACCTGTTCTCGAACCCGCCGCGCAGGAGTTCGTCGAAGCCACCGCCAACCCGCCCTTCCTCTACGACCTCGGCCCCGTCGAGGGACGCAAGACCGTCGACAGCGTCCAGGACGGCGACGTGCCCGTCCCGGACGCCGACGTCGTCGACCTCACCGTCCCGGGCGGTCCCACGGGGAACGTCCGGATCCGCGTCCTGCGTCCGGCGGGCAGCACGGAGACCCTGCCGGTCGTCCTGTACATCCACGGCGCGGGCTGGGTGTTCGGCAACGCCCACACCCACGACCGGCTCGTCCGCGAGCTCACCGTCCGGGCGAACGCCGCGACGGTGTTCGTCGAGTACAGCCTCTCCCCCGAGGTCAGGTACCCGACGGCGATCGAGGAGATCTACGCCGCGCTGGAGTGGATCGCGGCGAACGGCGCCGAGCACGGCCTGGACGCGTCCCGCATCGCCGTAGCCGGCGACTCGGTCGGCGGGAACATGGCGGCGGCGACGACGCTGCTGGCCAAGCGGAACGGCGGCCCGGCCCTGGCCGCGCAGGTGCTGTTCTACCCGGTCACGAACGCGGCCTTCGACACCGGCTCCTACGAGCGGTTCGAGAAGGGCTACTTCCTGAGCCGCGAGGGCATGCGCTGGTTCTGGGACCAGTACACGACCGACCCGGCCGAGCGCGCCGAGATCACCGCGTCGCCGCTGCGCGCGTCCCTCGACGACCTCACCGGGCTGCCGCCCGCGCTGGTCATCGTCGCCGAGGCCGACGTCCTGCGGGACGAGGGCGAGGCGTACGCCGCCCGGCTCCGCGCGGCTGGGGTGCCGGTCACGGCCGTCCGCTACCAGGGCATCATCCACGACTTCGTGATGCTCAACGCCCTGCGCGACACGCACGCCGCCAAGGCCGCCACCCGGCAGGCGGGCGAGTTCCTGCACGACGCCCTGCACGCCTGACCCGTCCCATCCACCGGAGACTCCCCATGAACGAATCCCCATCGCCGCCCACCGTCGTCCTGGTCCACGGGGCGTTCGCGGACGGCTCCAGCTTCGCGCGGCTGATCCCCGAGCTGCGGGCGGACGGCATCCCGGTCGTCGTGCCCGCCGTGCCCAACCGCAGCCTCTCCGGCGACGCCGCGTACGTCGCGTCGATCGTCCGCGCGATCGACGGCCCGGTCGTCCTGGTCGGCCACTCCTACGGCGGCGCGGTGATCACGGTCGCGGGCGTCGAGGAGAACGTCACCGCCCTGGTCTATTTGGCCGGATACGCACTGGAGGAGGGCGAGAGCCTGGGCGTGCTGCAGGGCGGCTTCCCCGACTCGGCACTGGCGTCCGCGCTGGTCCAGCGGCCGTACCCGACCGGGAACGGCGACGAGACGGGCGTCGACGTCTACGTGGACCCCGAGCGGTTCCACGCCGTGTTCGCCGCCGACGTCGAGGAGGACCTCGCCCGGGTGCTGGCGGTGACCCAGCGCCCGCTGGCCGCCGCCGCGTTCGGCGAGCCCGCCCCGGCGGCCGCCTGGCGGACCAGGCCCGCCTTCGGGATCGTCGCCGCGGCCGACCGGACCATCAACCCCGACGTCGAGCGGTTCGGCTACCGGCGCGCCGGCATCGAGGCCGTGGAGCTCGACTCCTCGCACCTGGTGATGCTGTCGCGGCCCCAGGAGGTCGCCGCGCTGATCCGCGACGCGATCCGCGTCACCACCACCACTACGGAGGAATCCGCATGACCGAGCCCACCGTCGTCCTCGTCCACGGGGCGTTCGCGGACGGTTCCAGCTGGCGGCCCGTCGCCGAGCGGCTGCGCGACGCCGGCACCCGGGTCCTGGCCGTCGCCAACCCGCTGCGCGGGCTCGCCCACGACGGCGACTACGTCGCCTCGGTCGTCGCGCGGATCGACGGCCCCGTGGTGCTCGTCGGCCACTCCTACGGCGGCCCGGTCATCACGCACGCCTCGTCCTCGGCGGACAACGTCGAGGGCCTGGTCTTCGTCGCCGCGTTCGGGCTGGACACCGGCATGAGCGCGCTGTCGTCGGTGGAGGGCTTCCCGGCGCCCGAACTGGGTTCGGCGCTGGTCCCCGGCACCTACCCGGACGGCTCGGGCGCGGCCACCGAGTTCACCATCGACGAGGCCCGGTTCCACTCGGTGTTCTGCGCCGACCTGCCGTCCGACACGGCCGCGCTGATGGCCGCCTCGCAGCGCCCGGTCGCCGAGCGCGCGCTGGCCGAGCCGCTCGCCGTCGAGCCCGGATGGAAGCGGCTGCCGTCCCGGTTCGTCGTGGCCGGGGCCGACCACGCCATCGACCCCGGCGCCCAGCGGGCCGCCGCCGCGCGGATCGGCGCCGAGACCGTGGAGCTGGCGGGGGCCTCCCACGCGGTCGCGCTGTCGCATCCCGAGGCGGTCGCCCGCGCCATCACCGCGGCCGTCCTCGCCTGACCGTCCCCGGCTGGCCATCCCGGCCGACCGTTGTGGCCGACCGATGCCGCGCCCGCACAACGGGCGCGGCATCGGTCATCACGAACAGAGATGACTGTCGTCGTCGATCATCGCCGTCAGGTGGGAAGCGATCCGAGGGCGCGAACGCTCTCAGGGACGTGCGGCACTTCCGCCGCACGAACGGATCCGAGTCCCATAGAAGGTGGCCATGACAACCCAGTCCAGTTCCACGACTCCGGCGACGGACGTGTCCCGCGTCACCGGCGCCGGCCGCGGCGGGGTGCCGGGATGGCTGGTGGCGCTGCTCGCCTTCGCCACCGGCGCCACGGTCGCGAACCTCTACTACGCGCAGCCGCTGCTCTCCACCCTGGCCGGGGCCTTCCACGTCGGCACCGCCACGGCGGGCGCGATCGTGACGGTCACCCAGATCGGCTACGTCATCGGCATGCTGTTCCTGGTGCCCCTCGGCGACCGCTTCGAGAAGCGCGGGCTGGTGACGCTGCTGCTGGCGGTGACCAGCGCCGTCCTGGCGGCCGCGGGCGCGGCGACCGGGTTCCCGATGCTGCTGCTCGCCTCGCTGGTCAGCGGCGCGACCTCGGTCGTCGCCCAGATCCTCGTCCCGTTCGCCGCGAGCATGGCGCCCGACCACGCCCGCGGACGGGTCGTCGGACGGGTGATGGCCGGGCTGCTCACCGGCATCCTGCTCTCCCGGACGATCAGCGCCCTGGTCGCCGACGCCGCCGGATGGCGGGCCGTGTACGCCGGTTCGGCCGTGCTGACCGCGCTGCTGGCCGTCGCCCTGCGGCTGACGCTGCCCGCGCACGCGCCGACCACGTCCCTCCCCTACCACCACGTGCTCCGCTCCACCGTGCGGCTGGTGCGCACGCACCCGGCGATCCTGCGGCGCGGCCTGTACCAGGCGGCGATGTTCGGCGCGTTCAGCGCGTTCTGGACGACGGTCTCGTTCCTGCTGACCGGCCCCCACTTCCACTACGGCTCCACCGGGGTCGGCCTGTTCGCGCTGGTCGGCGCGGCGGGCGCGGCCGTCGCGCCGCTGGCGGGGCACTGGGCCGACCGCGGTCTGGGCCGCCGGATGACCGGGGCCGCGCTGGCGGCCGGGGCGCTCGCCGCGCTGCTCGCCGGGATCGGCGCCCACGACATCGTCCTGCTCGCCCTCGCCGCCGTCCTGCCGCTGCTGGCCCTGCTCTACTGGACGACCGAACTCCGCGCCGCCCGGACGGCCTCAGGTGAGGTGGCGTAGCAGCGCCGCCACCGCCGGGGCCGGGTCCCCGCCGGGACGCACCACCGTGACGTCCCAGCGGGGCGGACGGCCGGTGAACCGGCGCAACGCCAGGCCGGGGAACCGGGCGGCGATCGACTCCGGCATCACGCAGACGCCCAGGTCGTGCTGGACGAGTTCGGCGGCCGCCACGATGTCGTTCGCCTCGAACACCGGGGTGCGCTCGACGGCCGCCGCACGGTACGCCCGGTCCACCGCCGCCCGGATCGCCCAGCCGGGGGCGAAGTCCACGAAGGGCATCCCGGCCGTCTCCGCGAACGTGACCGTGTCGTCCTGTTGGAAGGCACGGGCGGGGGCGGCGGCCAGGACCATCTCCTCGCGCGCGAGCGAGCGGACCTCCAGGCCGCGCCGCTGCTGGCGGTCGAACGCCACGACCGCGACGTCCACCGAGCCGTCCCGCAGCGCCGTCCGGATGTCGGCGACCGCCGCCTGACGCAGCCGGACCGTCAGCTCGGGATGCTCGGCGCGCAGTTCCGCCAGCGCCCGGCCGAGACCGAGCCACACGCCCTGCATCGTCCCGACCGTCAGCACGCCGCGCAGGCGGCCCCGCGCCTCGTCCGCCGCCGCCCGCGCCGCCTCGGCCGCCCGCAGCGCGTTGCGCGCGGCGGGCACGAACGCCGCGCCCGCGCTCGTCAGCGTGACCCGGTGCGTCGTCCGCTCGAACAGCTTGACGCCGAGTTCCCTCTCCAGCGCCCGGACCGTCCCGGACACCGCGGACTGCACGACGTTCAACCGCCGCGCGGCGGCCGTGAACCCGCCCTCCTCGGCCACCGCGACGACGACCTCCATCTGCCGCAGTTCCATCCCGCTCCAGCCCCTCGAACGCTCCTCCCCCGATCATCTCAGGGGGCCGTCGGGCGGCCGCCGCTCAGGCGTCGCAGGCGAGGGGGTCCTCGACGCCGCGGAGGGTCTCGGTGAGGACGGTGTCCAGGGCGGTCGCGGCGTCGGGGCCGGGACGGGTGCGGCGCTGGCGGTCCGCCCCGTTGCCCCGCATGAGGAGGTCGCGGAGCAGGGCGCGGACCCGGACGGTGTCACCGAGATCGTCCAGGGCGGGGGTGACGTGCCGGAGCAGGGCGGCGATCATCCCCGGGCCGTCCAGCGGACGGCCGGTGCGGGGATCCAGGGCGCGGGTGAGGCCGTGCCGGGCGGACGCCCAGAGACCGGCGGACGTGGTGGCGTGGGCGGCCAGGGCCGTGGTGGGGCAGGTGCGGCCGTGGCGCAGGTCGGTCAGCGCCGTCCGGACCAGGCCGCGCGCCAGCGCCGCGTACAGGACGGCGTCGTCCACGGTGGCGCAGGCGTCGCCGACGCGGACCTCCAGGGTGGGGTAGCGGGACGAGAGCCTGACCGTGTGGAGGGAACCGGTGCCCGCCGTCCAGAGCCCGGCCTCGACCATCCGGTCGTACTCGGCGTCGTATTCGGCCGACGAGGCGTACCAGGGCGGCGGGCCGGAGCAGGGCAGGCGCGTGTAGACCTGGTGGCGCCAGCTGTGGAAGCGGGTGTCGGTGCCGTGCAGGTAGGGCGAGTTGGCGGTGACCGCCAGCAGGACGGGCAGCCAGGGCGTGACCAGGTTCAGGACCGCGACGCCGACGTCGCGGTCGGGCATGCCGATGTGGATGTGCGTGGCGCAGAACTCGGGGCCGCTCACGACCGGGGTGAACCTGTCCAGGCAGTCCAGGTGATGCGGGTCGTCACTCGACACGGGTTCCGGGGAGGGCGTGACCGGCAGGCCCACCGAGGCGATGCGCGTCCCTTCGGCGCGGGCGGCGTTCGCGAGGCGGCTCCGCCCGGAGACCAGGTGGTCGCGCAGCTCGTCGAGTCCGGTGCAGATGCCGGTGGTGCTCTCCACCTGGCTCTTCCACATCTCCCCTAGCAGGGCGCACGGGCCCTCGGTCTCCGCGCACGCACGGCGCAGGACGGCCGACGCCCGGGGCACCGGCTGGAGCGTCTCGGCGTCCAGGAGCAGGAACTCCTCCTCCACGCCCATCGTCATGCCGGGTTCCGGCGCCACCGCGCTGGTGCCGGCGGCCGTGTCCGCGCTGGTGTCCATCAGTCCCCTCGGGGAGATCTTCCCCCACCCCCACCTCTGCACTCATTGTCATGACTTATATACGGTAAGTAGTGCAACGAGGTCAGGTGGCCAGGAGGCGACGAGAACCGGCGCGGGTCGCGTGCGGGCCGCTCCGGCCGGAGGGGGCATCGGGGAGGAACCACCCATGGAACTGCAGTTCATCGGGACCGGATCGATCATCAGCGACCGGATGAGCTCGTCGGCGCTGGTCGACGGCGCGATCCTGATCGACGCCCCGAACGGGTCGATGAAGGCGATGCGCCGCCGCGGGCTCGACCCCGCGGCCGTCGACCTCTGCCTCATCACCCACTTCCACGCCGACCATTTCTGGGACGTCGTCTTCCTGCTCCTGGAGCAGGGACTGCTGCGGCGGCGCGACACCGACCTGGTGCTGATCGGCCCCGCCGGCCTCGCCGACCGCGTCCGGCAGCTGGTCGAGCTGGCCTACCCCGGCGCCTGGAAGGGGCTCCGGCCGAAGACCAGGCCGTCCTTCGTCGAGATCGGCGGCAGCGGCGGCGAGTGGGAGGGCAGCGCGGGCGGCCGCCGCTACGAGATCAAGGCGCGGCCCGTCCGGCACACCGTCCCCGGCCTGGGCTACCGCGTCACCGACGACCAGGGCACCACGCTGGGCCTCACCGGCGACACCGCCTACTGCCCGGCCGTCGAGGAACTCGCCTCGACCAGCTCGACCCTCGTCGCCGACACGACCTTCCCCGCCGAGGGCAGGGCCGGCCACATGGGCCTGCGGGACGTCGAGGCGCTCGCCGCCCGCCACCCGGGGCTGCAGGTCCTGGCCACCCATCTCAGCGACGACGTGCCCGCCCCCACCCGTCCCAACGTCACCTTCCCGGACGACGGGCAGAGGTTCACCCTCGACTCCCGCCCCCTGCCCGTGCGGACCGCCTGGAGAAAGGGACCCGCCGCCACGACACCGGGAAGGGACAAACCACCTGAACCGGTCACCGGCCCCCTCTCCGGCGACCTCCTGACCTGACCCGAACCGAGATCATGGCCGTGGGCGGAGCACTAGGTTGAGAACGCGCGCCGGAAGAACCGAACCGCTGACCGTCGTCTGGATCACCGCCAGCTTCCCCCCGGAGGTCAGCGGTGTCTCGCTGGGGAACGTGGAGCGGGCCCACTGGTTCGCCGGACGGCGGGACGTGCGCCTGTCCCTGCTCGTCCCCGAATCCCCCGACGGCGCGGCGGAGGCCGCCAGGGTCGTCGCGGAGGCCGGAGCCGGGGGCGTCCCCCCGACCGGGGCCGACACGTGCGGCCTGGAGGTGCGGGCCTACCCCGCCAAGCGGTGGCTGCCCTACCGGATGATGCTCGTCCCGCGGCGTTCGGCGCTCGCGCGGATCGACGCGACGCTGGAGCGGATCGCGCCGGACCTGGTGGTCGTCACCAACCCCGAGCGGTGCTTCATGTTCGCCTCGTGGGGATTGCCGGGCCGCCGCTACGCACGGCGGCACGGCGTCCCCTATGTCGCCCAGTACCAGAGTGACTACTACAACTTCGCCCTGAGCTATCCGCTCCTGCGCCACCTGCGGGTGCCGGTCCTCCGGCCCGTCATGCGCTTCGTGTACCGGCACTTCGACGCCGCCGTCTGCGCGAGCCCGCACGCCGAGGCCACCCTGCGCGAGTTCACCGGCATCCCGATCGAGCAGGTGCCGTTCGTGGGGGTCGACCTCGACGCCTTCAGCCCGGACCGCGCCGACCCGGCCGTCCTCACCAAGCTGGCGCCGGAGTACGAGGGAGGCGGGAAACGCATCCTCTACCTGGGACGACTCGCCCGGGAGAAGCGCCTGGACCTCATCATCGGCGCCTACCTCAGGCTGAACGCGCACCCCGGCAACGAGGACCTCTCGCTCTTCATCGCGGGCGAGGGGCCGGACGACATCACCGGGCAGATCGCGAAACTCGCCGCCATCTCACCCCGGATCCATATGCTCGGCTTCGTTCGCGGCGCCGACCGCGGCGCGCTCTACGCGTCCTGCGACGCGTTCTGCACGGCGTCCCCGTACGAGACGCTCGGACGCACCGTCGTCGAGGCGATGGCCTCGGGGACCCCGGTGGTCGTCCCGTCCAGCGGCGGCATCACCAACGTCCTCGTGGACGGGCACAACGCCTACCTCTTCCCGCCCGGCGACCGCGACGGGCTCATCGACGCCCTTCAGCGGGCCCTCGACGACAAGGGGCACGTGACCGCCGAGGCGCGCGCCGAGGCCGCGGAGTTCACCACCGAGAACGGCTGCGCGCGACTCCTCGCCTGCTACCGGCGCCTCGCCGGCCACGACGGCGCCGCCGCGGAGACCGCACCCGTCCCCTGAGGACGAGCCGCCCGGACGACGCGTCCGAGCGGACGACGCGTCCGAGCCGGTACGAGGCGTCCGAGCCGGTACGAGGCGGTCAGTGGTGGAAGGACGGGCGGGCGGGCGCTCCGGTGGTGCCCGTGGACAGGCGCTGCAGGCAGCGTTTCATGTCCTCGACCAGCAGTGACGCCTCGTCGCGGCCGATGCCGTGGCGGACGAGGACGCGCTGGACGACCGTGCCGTCCCGCCCCGCGGGCAGCGGGTAGGACGGGACCTGCCAGCCTCGGACGCGCAGCTGCTCGGTCAGGTCGTAGAGGGTGAAGCCGGTGTGGCCGGGTTTGAGTCTGTAGGAGACGGCGGGGAGGGCGCCGCGGCCGTCGTAGACGAGCTCGAAGGGGCCGAGGACGGAGATCTGCTCGCCGAGCCAGCGGGCGGTCTCGGCGCAGGCCTCCTGAACGCGCCGGTAGCCCTCGCGGCCCAGACGCTGGAACAGGTAGTACTGGGCGACGACCTCGCCGCCGGGGCGGGAGAAGTTCAGGGCGAACGTGGGCATCTTGCCGCCGAGGTAGTCCACGGAGAACACCAGGTCCTCCGGCAGGTGCTCGGCGTCGCGCCAGACCACCCAGCCCACGCCGAGCGGCGCCAGGCCGTACTTGTGGCCGGACGAGTTGATCGACACGACGCGGCCCACCCGGAAGTCCCAGTCCAGGGCGGGGTGCAGGAAGGGGGCGACGAAGCCGCCGCTGGCCGCGTCGACGTGGATGGGGACGTCCACGCCGGTGTCGTCCTGGATGCGGTCCAGCGCGGCCGAGATCTGGGCGACGGGCTCGTAGTCGCAGGTGAACGTGACGCCGAGGATGGCGACGACGCCGATGGTGTTCTCGTCGACGTGCTCGGCGAGCTGGTGGGGGCGCAGGCCGGTCGCGTCGTCCTCCAGCGGGATCTGGCGGAGTTCGACGTCGAAGTACCGGGCGAACTTCTCCCAGCAGATCTGCACCGGCCCGCACACCAGGTTCGGCTTATCGGCGGGCTTCCCCTCCCGTTGGCGGCGCTGCCGCCAACGCCATTTCATCGCCAGGCCGCCCAGCATCGCCGCCTCGCTGGACCCGGTGGTGGAGCAGCCGATCGTGGTCGCCTCGGCGGGCGAGTTCCACAGGTCCGCCAGGATCCGGACGCACCGGGCCTCGATCTCGGCGGTCTGCGGGTACTCGTCCTTGTCGATCATGTTCTTGGCGACACAGTCGTCCATCAGCCGGCGGACCTCGTCCTCGGACCAGGTCGTGCAGAACGTCGCCAGGTTCTGGGACGCGTTGCCGTCCAGCTGCAGCTCGGCGCGGACCATCTCGAAGACGGCGCGCGGATCGGTGATCCGCTCGGGCATCCGCCCCTTGGACAGCACCCCCTCGGACGACGGCTCGGCGAACAGGTCGTCCCATGCCGTGGGCGCGTCACGCCAGACGCCCGTGCCCGCTTTGACCTCGGTCGTGCCTTTCGCGCTCTCGTGCAGCGCCACGCCGTCCTCCTGGGTCGATGGAGAATCCCTGACCTACAAGGAGCAGTTCCGGCGATGCGGTATCGCTAAAGCCCGGAGAGGTTCGCGGTTCGGTGAACTGCTGGGGAAACGCGCACCTCAGGACGTCTCGGGCCTGCGCCTCAGAACGTCCTGAGGTGCGAACCTCAGGACGTCCGGGCGTGCCTCAGGAAGTCCCGGGCGCGAGCCTCAGTCCGTCGGCGGCGCGAGCTCCTGGATGGTGGCCGCCATGCGCTGGACGGCCTCGGTGAGCAGGTCGGGACGGGTCCCGAAGTTGAAGCGGACGAAGCCCCGCCCGACCTGGTCGGAGTCGTCCTCGGGGGCGAATCTCGGACCTGCGGAAAGGCCGACCCTGCCGTGCTCGAGGAAGAGCCGGGCGGGCTCGCCGGGCAGGCGCAGGGGACGGCAGTCGATCCACGTGAGGTAACTGGCCTGCGGCAGGTGGTGCCGGACGGCGGGCAGGTGCTTGTCCAGGAGCGACGCGAGCAGACGGCGGTTGTCGTCGAGGGCGGCGAGCAGGCCGTCCAGCCAGGGCTCGCCGTGGGCGAAGGCGGCTTCGGCGGCCAGGACCCCGAAGAGTCCGGCGCCGTCCTCCACCTCGTCGTGGATCGCGGCGCTCACGGCCCGGGCGTCCGGCCCGGCGACGACCAGGGCGGCCTTCAGCCCGGCGACGTTCCATGCCTTGGACGCCGAGTGGAACGCGACCGAGCCCGCGGCGGCCGGGTGGTCGAGCGACGGGAAGGGGACGTGCCGGGCCCCGGGGTGGACGAGCGGCGCGTGGATCTCGTCGCTGACGACCTGGACGCCGTACCGGGCGGCGAGCTCGGCGACGGCTTCGAGGTCCTCTTCCGAGAAGACGGTGCCCGTCGGGTTGTGGGGGTTGCACAGCAGGTAGGCGCGCACGCCTGAGGCGAAGTCGCGTTCCAGCCGGTCGAGGTCGAGGCGGTATCCGTCGTCGGTGGCGGCCAGGGGGCTCGCGACGACGCGGCGGCCGATCCGGGGCAGCCAGGAGAAGTACGGCGGGTACCCCGGCGTGTTGAACAGGACGCCGTCGCCCGGTTCGGTGACGACCTGCAGGACCTCCGCGATCCCGACCATCACGTCCGGCACGAGCCGCATGGACGCCGGGTCCGGCCGCCAGCCGAAGCGGCGGGCGGCGAACTCGGCGAAGGCCTCGGGCAGGCGTCCGGCGGTGGCGTAGCCGGTGTCGCCCTGGGCGACCGCGCGGGCCAGCGCATCGGCGATGGGCGCGGCGATCGGGGTGTCCATCTCGGCGATGTGCATGGGCAGGACGTCCTGCGGGAAGTCGCGCCACTTGACGCTGTGGCGGCCCCTGAGGTCCTCGAGCGAGTAGGCGGCGAGCGGGGACGGCGGCGTCTCGGAGGACATGGTGGACCTTTCCGCGAAGGGACATGGTTCGCAATTGCCACCTTTTCACCCCCGAGGGCGTCCGGTCAGCGCCGTCGCCGACCGATCGGCCGATGGAAAAGATCACTGGCAAAGCGTTCCCGCGCGGGCGGCAAAAGTGGACGGGACGCGGCCGCCGCTCGGCGAGACTGCGGAGCGACGTCCGCCCGTGAGGAGTCCGCATGTCCGCCAGCGTTTCCAGTTCCCTCCCCCACGCGCCGTCCGCTCGGCCGTTGCTGGAGCGGTCCCGGGCGCTGGTCGAACCCGAGTACCGGGGCGCGGTCGACCTCCTGCCGTCGCCCGTCCGCCGGGTGATCGGGTACCACGCCGGGTGGTGGGACATCGACGGGCGCGCGGCCGACGGCGGGGGCAAGGCGGTCCGCCCGGCGCTGGTGCTGGCCGCCGCGTCCGCCCTCGGGACGCAGGTTCCGGAGGCGGCGGTGACGGCGGCGGGGGTCGCGGTGCAGATGGTCCACGACTTCTCGCTGCTGCACGACGACGTCATGGACCGGGACACCACGCGGCGGCACCGTCCGGCGGCCTGGACGGTGTTCGGGACAGGACAGGCGATCGTGGCGGGAGACCTGCTACTGGCGACGGCGCTCGGCTGCCTGCCCGGGGCGGGGGCCGACGCCGCTCCGGCCCCGTTCGCGCGGGACGCCCGGACCGTCCTGTCGGACGCCGTGGTCCGCCTGTGCGCCGGGCAGTCCCTGGACCTGCGGTTCGAGCGGCGCACCCGGGTGTCGCTGGACGAGTGCCTGAAGATGTCGGACGGCAAGACCGCCGCCCTGCTGGAGGCGTCCTGCCGCCTGGGCGCGCTCGCCGGCGGGGCCGGTCCGCGGACGGCGTCGGCCCTGGCGGTCTTCGGACGGCACCTGGGCATCGCCTTCCAGCTCGTGGACGACCTGCTGGGCATCTGGGGCGACCCGGCCGTCACCGGGAAGCCCGCGGGGTCGGACCTGACGTCCCGCAAGAAGAGCCTCCCGGTGGTGGCGGCCCTCCACTCGAAGAACAACGCCGCCGCCGAGCTGGCCGACCTCATCGGACTCTCCGCCGAGCTCAGCGAGGGCGAGGTGGCGCGGGCCGCCGAGCTCGTGGAGCACGCGGGCGGCCGCGCCTGGGCCGAGCAGGAGGCGCGCCGCCGGCTGGCCGGCGCCTTCACCGCGCTCGACCACGCCGAGATCCCGGCCGAGCGGCAGGCCGAACTCCGCGCCCTGGCCACGCTCGTGGCCTCCCGCGACCGCTGACCGCCCCGCTCAGTGGGCGGTGTGGACGCGCCGGTGGTCGGTGGCGACGCCCGCGAGGACGACGGTGACGACGTCCTCGGCGAGGGCGGGGGTGATGGGCAGGTGTCCGAACAGGACGCGGTAGTAGGTCGTGGCGGCCAGCATGTCCAGCAGCAGGTCGATGTCGGCGTCCGGGCGGATGTCGCCGCGGTCGATGCCGCGCCGCAGGGCGGCGGCGGTGGTCGCGCGGCGCGGCTCGAAGTAGGAGCGGCGGAACTCCTTCTCCAGGTCGGGGTCGTCCGCCAGGTCGGCGACCAGGGCGGGCAGGACGCGGCGTCCGACGGTCGTGGTGAACGCCGTGCTCAGGGTGCCGATGCCGGTGACGAGGTCGCAGTGCGTGCAGCCGGTGTCGGGGGTGGGCGAGGTGCCGACCGTCCGCGCGAGGGCCTCGACGACCAGGTGCGGGAGTGACCGCCACCGGCGCCGCAGGGCCGGTTTGCTCGTGCCCGCGCGGGCGGCGACGCCCTCCATCGTGAGGCCCGCGTAGCCGACCTCGTCGAGCAGGTCGAGCACCGCGCGCGGGACGGTCTCGTCGATCCGCGCGTCCCGGGGACGCCCCGGACGGGCCGGGGCGGCGTCCTGCCGGCCGGGACGCTCCGCGGGGCGGCTGCCGCTGTTGACCATGCGCCCAGTATATGTACTATTTCGTTCCGATCCGGAACGGAACGAAATAGAGGTGATGGCCGTGTCCCCCTCCGCGCACACCGAGCGGCCGGAAGTGCCGCCCGACACGACGCCCCCCGAAGAGGGTGTGTTCGGCGCGTCCTACCGGGCGCTCACGGCCGGGGTCCTGCTGTCGGTCGGCATGGTCGCGTTCGAGTCGCTCGGCGTGGCCACCGTGCTGCCCGGCATCGCGGGCGACCTGCACGGGCTGGGCTCTTACGGCTGGGGCCTGTCGGCGCTGATGCTGGCGAACATCGTCGGCACCGTCCTCGGCGGACGGTCGGCGGACCGGCGCGGCCCGCGGCGTCCGATGGCGGCCGGCATGCTGGTGTTCGCGATCGGCTGCGCCGTCGCCGGGGCGGCCCCGACCTGGCCGGCGTTCCTCGCCGGACGGGTCCTGCAGGGCCTCGGCGTCGGGGCCGTGATGGCGATGGCGTACACGCTGATCGGGCTCGCCTACCCGGGACGGCTCCAGGCGCGGATGTTCGCCCTGCTGTCGTCCGCCTGGACGCTGCCGTCCCTCGTCGGACCGGTCGCCGCCGGGACGCTGAGCGACGCGGTGAGCTGGCGGGCGGTGTTCGTCCTCGTCCCGCCGATCGCCGTGCTGGCGGCCGCCCTCGCCCTGCCCGCGATGGGCCGCCTGCCCGCCCCCTCGGCCCCGGGCCCGGACGAGGCGGACGCCGTGGCGTGGTGGAAGCGGCCGCTCGCCGCGTCCGTCTGGCTGACCCTGGGCAGCGGCCTGCTCCTCCAGGGACTGCTGCTGGACGACCCGGTGCGGCTGGCCGTGGTCGCGGGGATCGGACTGGTCGTCGCCGTCCCCGCGCTGCGGCTGGTCACCCCGGGCGGCACGCTGAGCGCACGGCCCGGACTCGGGGCGGGCGTCGTCGTCCGGGCACTGCTGTGCGGGGCGTACTTCGGCAGCGAGGCGTTCCTTCCGCTCGGGCTCCAGCAGCTGCGCGGGATGGGCGCGACCGAGGCGGGCCTCGGCCTGTCGGCGGGCGCGATCACCTGGGTCGCCGGTTCGGCGTTCCAGGCCCGCCGGGACTCCGGACGCGTCGCCGCAACGGCCGCCGGGTTCGCGGTGCTGCTCGGCGGCGTCGCCCTGACCGGGGCGGCGGTGGTCACGAGCGCGATGCCGAGCTGGATCGCCGTCCTCGGCTGGGCCGTCGCCGGAATCGGCATGGGCGTCGCGTTCAACGCGTCCACGACCGCCACGCTGCAGCCCGTCCCCGCCGCCCGGCAGGGACAGGCCAGCGCCGCGCTCCAACTGGCCCAGACCCTGTCGACCGCACTGGTCGCCGGCCTAGGCGGCGCCGCCGTCGTAGCCGCGGAACACATATCGTCCCTGAGCCCCCGCGGCGCCCTCCTCCTACTCTTCGCCCTCACCGCCATCCTGGCCCTCGCAGGCACCCTCCTCTCCCACCGCCTCACACCCCGCTGAACCTCCGCGTTCGCGGGCTGGAACGAAGGTGGGTTCCGGAGCGGTGCTGCTGGGCGTGCTCGCCGTCCCCGACCTCGGGGAAGTGGACTGGGGAGCGCTGCCGACGAGCGTCTGGCTGAACGTGGCGTACCTCGCGGTCGGCGCCGCCGCGGTCGCCAACCTCCTCTACTACCGCGGCGTCGCGGACGTCGGGCCCGCCGCCGCCTCTCTGATGATGTTCCTGGTCGCCTGCATGCTCGGCGTCCTCGTCAGGGGAGGCTGGGAGTTGACCCGCGCCCTTCGCGAGCGGGCGCCCCGGAGGGGGCCGCGGAGGGGGCCGCGTCCGCTTCCCGTGGACTGACGCGTCCCGCCGGGGCCCGCTTCCATAGGCGGTCGCCCAGGACGGCGAGCGCGGCGGGCAGCAGGACGCCGCGGACGAGCGTGGCGTCGATGAGGATCGCGGCGGCCAGGCCGACGCCCATCATCTTGTACTCGATCGCCGTCAGCACCGCGAAGACGCTGAACGCGCAGGTCATGATGGTCGCGGCGCTGGTGACGACGCCCGAGGTCGCGCCGACCCCGGCGACGACGGCCGCGCGCGCCGGGAGGCCCTCGGCCCGGTGCTCGCGGATCCGGCTCAGGATGAAGATGTGGTAGTCCATGCTGAGCCCGAACAGGATCACGAACATGAACAGCGGCAGCCAGCCGACCACCCCGCCGTAGCCGGTGAAGCCGAGCGCGCCGCCGAGGTGGCCGTCCTGGAAGCCCCAGGCCAGCACGCCGATCGCGGCGCCGATCGACAGCAGGTTCAGCGCGATCGACACCAGCGGGACGGCCAGGGAGCGGAAGGCGACGGCCAGCAGCACGAACGCCAGCGCCAGGACGGCCCCGACGACGACCGCCGACCGGTCCTTGATGACGCGGGTGAAGTCGTAGGCGAAGGCGGTCTTGCCCGCGACGGCGTGCCCGACGCCGTCCATGCGGCCGAACGCGGCGTCGCCGCGGTGGCGCAGGTCGAGGAGCGAGCGGTTCGCTTCGGTCCCGGTGCCGAAGTGCGCGAGCGGGACGCGCGCGACCAGCACGTTCTCGCTTCGGGCGGTGACGGTCGGGTGCAGGTCCGCAATGGCGGACGCGACGGCCGGGTCGTCCAGCGCGCCGGGTCGCTTCTCCCACAGGACGACGGACGCCGGTGACGGGCTGCCCGGGAACGCCGACTGCATGCGCAGCGCCGCGTCCACCACGGGGACGGACCGGGGCAGGCTGTCGGTGACCGCCGCGTCCTGGAGGCGCAGGCCGAGCGCGGGCACGGTCAGCAGGACCAGCGCGAGCACGGCCAGCCCGCCCCACACCAGTGGACGCCGGACGACGCGCCCGGCCACGGCCGTCCAGAACCGGGACGGGGCGGCGGCGGTGCGGCGGCGGCCGATCCACGGCAGGCGCAGGCCGTCCACGCGGGGGCCGAGCGCGGCGAGCAGCGCGGGCAGGAAGGTGACCGAGCCGACCATGGCGAGGCCGACGACCAGGACGGTCCCGGCGGTCAGGCCCTTGAAGTTGTCCAGGCCGGTGAACAGCAGCCCGGCGAGGCAGAGCATGACGGTCAGGCCGGAGACGACCACGACGTGCCCGGACGTGCGGGTCGCGACGCGCAGAGCCTCGTCCGGGGCCCGGCCCGCCGCGCGCTCCTCCCGCGTCCGGCGCAGGTAGAACAGCGAGTAGTCGACGCCGACGGCGATCCCGACCAGCAGCACGATCGAGGACGCCGCGCTGTTCACGGGGACCCAGTGCCCGGCGAGCCGCAGCAGCCCGAACGTCCCGGCGACGGTGGTGACCGCGAGGAGCAGCGGGATCCCGGCGGCGATCAGCGACCCGAACACGGCCAGCAGGATCAGGACGGTCAGCGGCAGCGAGAAGTACTCGGCCCGCTTCATGTCGTCCTTGATGCCGCCGTTCACCGCGTCCGAGAGGCTCTTGTCCCCCGCCTGCGCCAGCCGGACGTCCGGGTGCCGCGCAGCGACGTCCCGGACGGCCTTCACGACGCCGTCATAGTTCGCGCGAAACTGCTCGTGCGGCCCGGCGACCTGCACGGTGACCAGGCCCGACCGTCCGTCCCGCGACACCAGGGCCGGGCTGTCGAGCGGCGATCGGACGGTCCCGTAGGGCCGCAGCGCGGCCGTCAGTTCGCGGGTGGCGGCGCGGAGTCCGGGGTCCGCCGAGAACCGGGTCGTCCCGCCGTCCCGGCTCTGGACCAGGACGTTCTCCAGCAAAGGAAGGTAGCCGGTGTGGACGTCCAGGACGCGGTCGGCGCGTCCGGACTCACCGGGGTCGGTGCTGTGTCTCTGATCCAGGCCGAGGGCCCCGGCTCCGAGGATCGCCGCGACGACCAGGACGAGCCAGCCGGTGATGGCGAGCGTCCGGTGCCGTGCCGACCACCCCGCGACGCGCTCGGTGATCGGTTTGCGTTCAGGCAGCATGAAGTGCTGTCCTTTCGGTGAAGGAGTGCTGCTGAGAGAGCCCGCCCGGAAACGGGCGGGTGGTGGTGCCTCTTCACGCCGGGTCGTCGAGTGGCCGCTCGACGGCCCGGCTCTGCTGTGCTCCGCCCGCTCACTCGACGGTGAGCAGGATCTTCTCCAAGGCGTCCATCCTCTTCTGCATCTCGCCGAGGCTCCGCGCGCTCTCGGTGAGCTGCTTCTCTATCTCGCGCTGGGTCGCGAGGCTCGTCTCGGCGATCCGGCGGAACTCCGCCTCGCGGGCCAGCGCGGCACGCGCCCGCACCGTCGCCCCCAGCTGCACGATGATCACCGTGACCACGGTGGTGACGAAGGCGAAGATGCCGATCGCGCCCGCCACCTCCGCCAGATCGTGACCGTCCATCATCCGTCCGCCCTCCTGTCCTCCGGTGCGGTCAGGGTCCGCACCGCCCGCCGTACGCCCTCAGGGGTCAGTTCGAGCCGGAACGGGACGATCTCGTAGAACTTCATCGCCTTCCCGTCCGGCGAGACCTCGCTCGCGCTCGTCACCAGCCCGGCCGCCTCCAGCTTGCGCAGGTGCACCTGGAGCAGCGGCCGGCTGATGCCCAGCTCGCGCGCGAGGTTGCTGACGTAGTCGCGCTCGACCGCGAGCGCCGCGAGGATCCGCAGCCGATGCGGGTTGTCGAGCGCCGCGAGCGCGCGGAGCAGTTCGTCCCCGGTCGTCACGCCACCTCCTCCGCACATGCAAAAGAAAATTAGCACGTGCCCATCGGAGTTTCCACATGCCGAGATCTTGATACCGCACGGGAGGGTGGAACGAACGGACGACGCGCCTGGTCAGGGACGGCGCGAAGGGTCAGTCCAGTGTCCGCCGGGCGAACGCGGACGGTTCCCGTCCCGCGAGGGCCCATCCGGCGACGGTCGACGCCACCGGCACACCGACCACGATCGCGAGCAGGTAGGGCACGGGGACGTGCCCGAGCTTCCCCAGATCCTTCAGGTGGACGGCGACCAGCGCCGCGATGGCCCCGGCTCCGCCGAGCAGCACGCCCAACAGGGCGAGCCCTCCGGCGGTCGCGGCGGTCAGCGTCCGGCGGACACGGACGCTCGCCCCGGTCGCCGTGAGCGTCCGCAGGTCACGCGCGCCCTCGATGCGGATCAGCCCGACCGTCATCGCGAGCACTCCGAGTGCGAGCAGCAGCCCCGCGAGCGCCGCGGCGAGCCGGACCCGGCCGAGGGACGCCTGGTCGCGGCGGGACTCGACGTTCACCCCGGCGGACGCGGCGATGTGCCGGGCCGAGACGAGCTGCGCACTGGTGAGGGGCTTGCCGGATTCCACGAGCCACCCGGCCCGGATCCGCTTCCAGTGCCGCCGCGCCAGCCCGCTGGAGGTGAGCACGGACGTCGGGTCGTCGGTGTAGGCGCTGGTCCGGATCCGCTGGATGCGCGTCAGCGTCTCCGGCCTCGACACGCTCGGGATCTCGATCCTGCCGTGCCGTCCGGTGACCAGGTCGGTGGACGGCCCCACCGACGCCGGGTCGACGCCGAGGTGTTCGAGCAGCCCGGGCGTCTCCACGTACAGCGGGACGGCCTGGAGCGCGCCGCTGCTGCGGCCCGCACCGGCGGCGGCATCGTCGTCCTTGCCGGTAGAGCCCGGCGGGATGCCGAGGTCGGCGGCGGGCTGGCCGCCCTGCGCGTCCGCGTAGCCGGGCTCGGGCCTGATCGCCGGGTCGACCGGCAGGTCCAGCGCGACGACCTCGGCGTTCGGCAGCTGCGCGGCGATCCGGCGGACCTGGGCGTCCAGGTCCGCGATCGCCCTGTCGGTGCGCAGCGGCACGACCGGGTCGCCGAGCCGTCCGATCCGGATCACCAGCTGCCGGTCGGACAGGTTGCCGGTGGCGGCGGTGTCCTGAGCGGCGGACGAGGCGACGATGACGGCGATCGGGATGCCGAGCGCGAGGCTGATCGCGGCGAGCGCGGCGGCCGACCGGGCCCGATACCGCGCGAGGTCCCGCACCGCGAGGCGGATCGCGACCGGGGCGCGGCCGCCGGCCGCCGCGAGCGCCCGCAGCGCGAGCGGACCGGCGAGCAGCACGCCGAGGACGGTCCCGAGCGTCCCGGCGATGACCAGGAACGGATTCCTCTGCCCGGACGCGGCGAGGCACGCGATGCCCCCGGCGAGGAACAGCACCGCGAGCGCGGTGGCCCGGCGCGCGGGCCTCGGCCGCGGCGGACGCGCCGACAGCGCCTGGACGATCGGGACCCGCGCGACGCTCCGCGCGGGCCGCCAGGCCGCGGCGGTCGCCATGACGACGGCGAGCAGCGCGCACTCCAGAGCCAGCGACCACGGCACCCCGGACGGCGGGATCCGGTGCTGCGCCGCACCCTCCAGCGTCCCGGACACCGGCACCCACACCGCCACGCCCAGGAGCAGCCCGGCGACGGCCGCGACCACGCCGACCGCCGCGCCGTTGGCGATCATCACCAGGCGCAGCTGCCGCTCGGTCGCGCCGATCGCCGCCAGCATGCCGATCTCCCGCAGCCGCCGCTGCGCGACGACGGCGAACGCGGCGGCCGCGACCAGCGACACCAGCAGCAGCATCACGGTCGTCACGGCGAGAACCGCCCCCGCCGCCTGCCCGTTGTGCCGCAACGTCTGCGTCGCCAGCGGAACCTCCGACGCCTGCCGATAGGAGTCGAAGGTGCCGGCCGACACCCTGACGAAGACCGTCACCCCGTCGGCCTTCAGTGTGCCGGGCGCAACCAGGGCGAACTCGTCGCTCAGGTCCCGTGGGTTCTCCACGATCCCGACGACCTCGCGGTGTTCGCCGCCCGCCGTGAACGTGCCCCCGATCCCCAGGTCGAGTTCCCTGGCGGCGCCGTCGGTCAGCGCCGTCTCACCCGTCCCCTGCGGTAGGCGCCCCTTCCGGACGTCCAGCATCGGCGCCGTGTACGGGCCGTGCGGATCCTGCGCCCGGACCTCGAGCGACTCGGCGATACCTGGAACGGGCACGAACCGCCGCCCGACCTCCTCGATCTTCCCGAGCCTGCTCCGCGCGAGGTCGAGGCTCCGCTTGAGCGCCGCTGCGTCCCCGCCGTCCAGATTGACGAGCTGATGCGCCCGTCCGTACCGGGCGTCATCACGCGGCGCGAGGTTGACGGCCGCCGCCCCGCCGACGACCGCGCCGAGCACGGCGAGCGTGAGGAGCGAGGTCACGACGACCTGCTGCCGCCAGCCGCGGCGGAGCATCCGCCATGCCCACCGGACGATCGCGCGCCGGGCCGCCACTCCCCCGTTGGCCGGTCCCCCGAGCGAGGACGGCTCGCGCGTGACCGTCACCACTGCCCTCGGGACGGCTCGCCGCCGGTGAGCAGCGAGTCCGGCCCGGGAGGCGGGGCGGTCTGGTCGACCACGCGGCCGTCCCGGATGAACACGATCCGGTCGGCCCAGGCCGCCAGCTGCGAGTCGTGCGTGACCACGACGCCCGCGACGCCGTCCCGGCAGGCGGTGCGGAGCATCCGCATGACCCCCTCACCGTTCACCGAGTCGAGCGCACCGGTCGGCTCGTCGGTGAGCAGGATCCGCCGGTCCCCCACCACGGCGCGCGCGATGGCGACCCGCTGCCTCTCGCCACCCGACAGCTGCTCGGGAAACCGGCCCGCGCGTTCGCCGAGGCCGAGCCGGTCCAGCGCCTCCAACGCGATCGAGCGGGCGGTGCGCGCCCCGGTGCCGTCCAGCTCCAGCGGAAGCGCGACGTTCTCGGCGACGGTGAGGCCGGGCAGCAGGTTGAAGTCCTGGAACACGTAGCCGATCAGACGGCGGCGCATCTTCGCCCGGTCATTGCGGGACGCCTTCGCCAGGTCGATCCCGCCGACCACGACCCGCCCCTCGGACGGCTCCTCCAGGCTGCCCGCGATGGTCAGCAGGGTGCTCTTGCCCGACCCGCTCGGCCCCATGATCGCGACCAGTTCGCCGTAGCGGATCGTGAGGTCCACCTCCGCGAGGGCCCGCACCTGGTCGGGCGGGGAGCCGTAGACCTTCGACACCCGCTGAAGCTCGATGGCGGGTTGGTTCACCGTGGCACCTCCACATTGCGAGCCGTCTAGTCGCGCGCCGTCGCGCGTTCCGTCCCCACGCCGCTCCCCGTCACGTCCCGCCCGCCCCCACCGCGCGCCGCGCCGCCGCTCCCCGGTCTGCCCTGCGCCGTGACGCCGTTCCCCGGCACGCCGCTCCGCCTGAACAGCGCGTCGGCCTTCTCCAACCACCGGTAGGCCGCGTCCAGGCGGAACAGCTCGGCGTCGGCGACCAGCGTCAACCCGATGTCGTCCTCGTCGGCGCGGCTCTTCAGCGCGGTGAACCGCTGCATGGTCTCCACCACGTGCCGCCGGTGCGTCTGAAGCACCTCGTGCACGTCGACACCCGGCACCGTCGAGGCGACCATCACCTTGATGACCAGCTCGTCCCGCGGCGGCGGGGTCACCCCGGACGGCGCGCGCAGCCATCCGGTCAGCTCGTCCCACCCAGCCCCGGTCAACCGGTACCGCTTCTGCGACGACCGCCCGTCCGCCTCCTCCGCGTCGGACTCGATCAGCCCGTCCCGCTCCAGCCGCTGCAGGCTCGTGTACACCTGCCCGACGTTCAGCGGCCACAACTCGCCCGTCCGCTGCTCGAACTCCTCACGCAACCGCAGCCCGTACTTCGGCCCCTCGCTCAGCAGGGACAGCAGGGCATGACGGACACTCATCGCCGACCTCCCCGAAAGATACTCAGTACTATACTCGTTATACTCCCACCGTCCAGAGCAATCCGCGACGCATCGGCAAGTCTCCGCCTGCTCGCGCGTTCCGCCTCCAGATCGCCCCTCACGGCGTCGTCCCCGGCCAGTTCGCCCAGCTCCTCGCGCTGTACGAGCAGGAGGGCGTGACACAGAACCAGCTCTGCGACCAGGTGCGGATCGACCAGTCGACGCTGTCCCACACGCTGGGACGCATGGACCGGGACGGGCTGATCGAACACACCCCCGACCCGGCGGACCGCCGCCGCACCCTGGTCACGCTGACCGAACGCGCGGGCGACCGGCTTCGCGATGGCCGGCGCCTCCTCCGACGCCAGGATCAGGGCCAAGAGACGCCGGATGCCGTTCATCGCCGCGAACGGACTGCTGATCCTCGTCCCCGCCGCGCTCTACCTCGACAGGCTCGCCTCCCGAGGAGGGTTCGGCACCCTCTTCTACGCCGTCCAGGCACTCGAGCTGACCGCCGGCGCGGCCAACCTCACGCTGATGTCGCTCAACCTGCGCGACGGCCTCCGACTGACCGGACGTTGGCCCGGACACGGACACCACCACAGCCCTGACGCCTCGACATCAGCCCACAACTGAGACAGGCGCACCGTCCGGACGGCCCGGGAGGCGCCTCGCGTCGACCAGGCCGAACCGGACGCCGCCCCTCCCTCTCAATGCGCCGGATGACTGCCGTCCATCGTCTCGTCGGACGAGGTCAGTCCGCGCGGATGATCGATGCGAGGGTTCGCCATTCGGCGGCCCCCAGCAGGATCGGCGCAATGCTCGTGTCCTTGCTGTCGCGGATCGCCACACCGTCATCCAGGTCGGCGAGTTCCACACAGTTCCCGTTCTGGCCACTCCGTGAGCTCTTGCGCCATCTGGCGTGGGACAAGTCCGGGACGTTCATCCCGCACCGCCTTTCCGGTCGCCTCACTGCGCTGCATCCGCCAGCTTCCGGATGAGTGCGATCGACTCGTCCGGGTGCTCGGCGGCGGCGCGCAAACGGTCAAACGCAAGAATAAACCGCCCCACGTCGTCCGCATCCTCCAGATAAACACCTTCCGGGACGGATTCGAGGTAGATCACGTCGGGGTCCTGAGGCTCGGCGAAGTCCAGGACCACGAACGGGCCGGTCACGCCCGCGTGGGCGCCCGCCGCGAACGGGACGACCTGGATCATGGTCTTGGCCTGCTCCGACATCTCGGCCAGGTGGACGAGTTGCCGACGCATGATGGCCGAGCCGCCGACGGTGCGATGCAAGGCGGCCTCGTCCAGGATCGTCCACAAGCGTGGGCGATCGGCACCATTGAGGATCTCCTGCCGGGCCATGCGCACCTCGACACGGCGCTCGATCTCGTCCGGGTCGAGTTCCTGGGGACCGCCGCGGATCATCGCACGGGCGTAGTCGGCCGTCTGGAGCAGTCCGGGAATCATGGTCGTCTCGAAGGTCCGGATGCCGGACGCTCCGGCCTCAAGGCCGATGAACGCCTCATAGGGATTGGGCAGGACGTCCCGGAAGGAGTGCCACCACCCGGGCTTACGCGCGTCGCGCGCAAGCTGGATCAGCCCTTCCTTCGTGGTTCCGCCGATCCCGTAGAGGTCGAGGAGTTCGCGGACGCTGCGCGGCTGCGGCTTGGTCCGACCGGTCTCGATGCGGAACAGCGTGGTGTTCGACCACTCCAGGCGCTTGGTCACCTCATCGCGGCTGAGCCTGCGCGCCTCCCGGCACCTGGCGAGTTCGAGCGCGAGCCTGCGGGACAGAAGCGTCGGGCTGTGTCCCGTTCCCGGACGACGTGTCATGACATCCTCCTTGCTCTTTTGCCGAATTGCACAAGCCGTATTGCGTGAGCTGGCCAGCGTCGTGCATTGTGTTCGAGGACAGAGTGTCATCACATCGATGCGCTCGGTGGCGAAAGAGTAGAAGTCCGGCTCTGCTCTCAGGCGGCTCACGGGCCGACCTGGGAGGAGGTCCGGAACACAAGCGGCCCCGGCCTGGTGCGGCTACACCAGGCCGGGGCCTTGCCCGACTGGAAGGAGTCGGACCAATGCAGAACCTATCGGACACGAGGCGTCCGGGTTCGCAGGTGACACGTGGCGCAGGCGGCGAACACACGCTGAACGCCGTGACGCTGACTCGGATCGGACTGCTGGCGGGACTGATGGCTGACCTGCGGCGATTCGGCAGGGCTACACGACTGGAATGCCCGAAGTCGGGTGAGCCGGTGCTGTTGGTGCGCGCTCCCCTGTCGGGGGCGTGGTTTGCGGTGCTGGTGACGCGGGACGCGCAGGACAGGTGGCTGTTCGGATGGCGCGACCGCCTCCAGGTCGCGGACGACTCGGCGATGGCCGCGGCGCGGATCGCCGAGGTCGTCCGGTGACGGCCTGGGACCTGGTGGTGTCGCGGCGGCTGGATTCACCGTGCGGCGCGCGGCTGGACGTCAGGGCGGTGCGCGCGCAGGTGCGATCGTGGGTGATGGCACGCCCCCTGCCTGTGGACCTGGACGTCGTGGACCTGGCGGTGGCGGAGATCGCGGCGAACGCCGTCCGGCACACCGCGTCCGGACGGAGCGGCGGCGGGGTTGACGTGGCGGTGCGCACCGTCCATGGGGCCGAGTTCTCCGCGGCGCACGCGTTGCGCGTGGAGATCACCGACGACGGTGGCGCGATGGACATCCCGATGCTCCCGATGCCCGAGGCCGATGCCTTCGAGGATGCGGACCTGACCGCGGAGTCCGGGCGCGGCCTGGGCCTGGTGGCCATGATGACCGACCGCTCCGGCGCGGTGCTGCTGCGCGAGGGCGACCTGCGCCGATGGCGCGTCTGGTTCGAAGTGGCGGTCGGCGCGCACACGGACGCCCCACGGTGAGAACGCGCGCCGGGTGCAGGCGCTCGATCTGCGTGGCGCCTCAAGGGCTCTCTCGCGCTTGGCTAGGGTCGCGAGGGGAGGAACTGACATGGCCGTTCAGGTTTCGGTGTGCGGGCCGAGTGACTGCACCGGCGACGAACGTCGGGATGCGTACGAGGTCGGGCGGCTGCTGGCCGAGCGCGGGGCGGTGGTGGTCTGCGGTGGGTACAGCGGGGTCATGGCCGCCGTGGCGGCCGGTGCACGATCCGCGGGCGGGACGGTCGTGGGCGTCCTGTCTCATGACACCGCCGAGGGCGCCAGCCCGGACCTGTCGATCGTGATCCCGACGGGTGCCGGCGAGGCTCGGAACAGCGTCATCGTCAACTCCGGTGACGCGGTCATCGTGGTCGGTGGCTCATGGGGAACCCTTTCGGAGCTGGCATTGGCCGCGCGTCGAGGCCGCGTCCCCGTCGTCCAGCTGGGCGGTTGGACGATCCTGGGCCGGGACGGCGAGCCCGTCTCCGGCATCCGCCACGCCACCACTCCTGAGGAAGCTCTTGCCCTTACCGGCCTGTGGTCCTGACGAATGAGGGCTCGGCTCCGGCGGGTTCGAGCATGCCCGCATACGCGCGGAAGTACCGGTCGACGTAGGCGGGGTCGCCTTGGTTCTCGATGACGCGCTGCGAGTGGTCGTCGATCTCCATTCGAGCGACGAGCAACGTGTTCCGGTAGGCGGCGTCGAAGTCGCGGGGCAGCTGCCGGGCGTACCTGGTCAGGGCTTTCCTGACTCGGTCATGGTCGTCCAAGGGGATGTCGAGGTGGTCGGCCAGCATGCCGGCCTGGGTGAAGGCGTCGGTGATACCCCGGGCGGTGCCGGGATCCTTGGTGTGTGCCGCGTCGCCGACCAGGACCCAGCCCGGCCCTTGGGCGTGGCGGAAGAAGTTCGGTTGGTCGGCGCAGCAGAACAGCGGTTCCTCCTGCCGGGCGTCCGCGAGTTGCCGGTCGAGTTCGAGCGAGGCCCGCCGCACCTTGCCGAGGTAGGTCCGCTGACGGTCGTGGTTCGCGATGGTGTCTCCGGTGCGGGAGAACGCGAGTCCGATGAGCGTGAGTCCGTCATGGGTCGGGATGCACGCGGTTCCTGCCCCTGCCCCAAGGTAAAGACGCAGGCCCTGGTCCGGGATGCCGCTCCAGTAGGTGTAGTAGGTGTAGGTGAGCTTCGGGTCTTGGCGCAGGTAGGGCGCGCGGGTGAGGCGTGCGATGGTGGAGTTGCGTCCGTCGGCGCCCACGACCAGGTGAGCTCGTTCCACGTGTCGCGCTCCGTGCCGGGTGCCGTGGACGACCCCGGCCACGGCTCCGTTCTGCCAGTGCAGGTCCAGCACGGTGGTGCGGGGGCGGAATTCGGCACCGGCCCGGACGGCGGCCCGGACGAGGATGTGGTCCAGGATGTGGCGGCGGGGTGCGCAGCCTCCCGTGACCACGCCGAGCATGGGCGCCTGGCCGGTGAGTCGAGCGCCGGAGAGGTCGGCGCAAACGCGCGTCAGGGACGGGCAGCCCGTGGCGAGCACCTCGTCCAGCAGGCCCCAGCGGTGCAGGTGGGCCAGGCCGGGCTGGTGGATGTAGTGGGTCGACACGGTGTCGCTGGGAAAGCGGGCGCGGTCCAGGAG
The DNA here is from genome assembly GCF_040679435.1 of Spirillospora sp. NPDC052269. NCBI lineage: Bacteria > Bacillati > Actinomycetota > Actinomycetes > Streptosporangiales > Thermomonosporaceae > Spirillospora > Spirillospora sp. NPDC052269. The sequence goes on along the minus strand of NZ_JBFAUU010000015.1, from coordinate 150,371 downwards.
AAGGACCTTGTGTCCGGCGCGGGCCAGCAGCATCGCGGTGACCGCTCCGGCGCAACGCGCACCCACGACGATCACGTCGTACACCTGTTCCGTCCTCCCGGGACGTTGCCGGCGCAGCGGGCGGATGCCCGACGTCAGGTGTCCGCCCGCCGCATGGTTCACACGACCGCTACTTGCCCCAGTTGCATCCGCAGACAGGGGCGGTCTCGGTGGGGTCCGTGGCCTGCTCGGCGTCGGACGGCCGTACCTCGATCGTGCCGGTGGGCAGGTCGTTGAGCTGGTCGATGATTTCTTCCATGGACGATCACTCCTTGTTGTGGTTGCTCGGGGTTGTGACCCTGCCGTCAGGCCGACGCGTGAACGTCGGCCCGCTTCAGGGGGCCGACCGATGAGCAGGAGGCTCAGCGGCCGCCCGGCCCTGTCGGCCCACCGGACGCTCAGCCGCAGTGGGACCCGCACGAACTGCCGCACGGGCACAGGCAGGAACAGCTGGTGCACTCGCAGGTGCAGTGGGTGCAGTCGCAGGGAGGCAGCTCGGGAACGTGCGACGTCTGCTGAGCGTCGGCCGACCGCACCTCGATCGTGCCGATGGGCAGGTCGTTCAGTCGGCTGATGAGTTCTTCCATGGACGGTCACTCCTCGATCTCGTGCGCATGTCGGGTGGTGACGTTGCGGTCGGGCGGACGCGTGAGGGTCGGCCCGCTCGGGTGCGGGTGGCCGATGAGCAGGAAACTCAGCGACCGGTGGGGCGCGGCCAGGCCGAGAACGGCGTCGGTGACGGGGTTGGTGCCGTCGGAGTGGATGCGGCTGGTGAGGCCGAGTGCGGCGGCGGCCAGGGTCGCCCGGTGGACGACCATGCCGGTTTCGGCCTGTTGGAGGCGGTAGGCGAGGTCGCCGTAGGTGGCCGTTTCGATCAGTGGGGCGCCAACGGGGATGAGCGCGGCGGCGGCGCCGCGCAGGGCGTTGCGGGTGTTGACGATGAGCGGACCTGCGGTGATGTCGGCTGAGCCGTGATGGATGAGCGTGCGTCGCGTGTGGTCGTATCGGTAGGCGCCGGACGGGATGTCGGTGACGTTCCAGATCAGGACGTACAGGTCTGTGGTGACGCGGTCTCCAGGGCGAGCAGCCGCCAGGATGCGCGCCAGGTCGGCGGCGGTGAGCGGGCGGCGGCGGAAGCCGTTGATGGGCGAGGCACGGTGGGGGATGCCGCGTGCCAGGTCGACGTCCTCGGCCAGGGGTAGGGATATTGCCGGTTCGGAGGGTGATGCGGCCGGTCGGGGCGTTGATGGTGGCAGGGGTCCTGGCGTTCTGGTCGCGGCGTGGAGTTCGGCCAGGTGAGGCAGGAGGCGGGTGACGGGTCTGGGTGGGTCGACGGGTTGAGCAGCGGCCTGGGATGGCGGTGCGTCACTTCGGGGTGCCCCGCTGCGGGGGGTGTTGAAGGTCAGGACGGCGAGTGCGCCTTCGGCGGTGGGGTCCAGGCCCAGGAGGGTTTCGGTGTGTTCGCCGTCGAAGGCCAGGTGGATCGAGGCGTCCAGGTTCATGGATTCGGCCAGGACGAGAGCCTGGGCGCACAAAGCGCCGGTTTCCTGGCAGGCGAGGCGGTAGGCGAAGTCGCGGTATTTGAAGCCGTTGCGCCAGAACACGGAGGTGAGGACGATGGCGGCGTCCGCGGTCGCGGCTTGTGGGAGCGCGTTGCGGTGGTCGCCGTCGCGGACGGTTTCCAGGGCGTGGTGGACGATGTCGTAGTGGTGCAGCGCCGTCTCGTCGAGCAGGTACGCCTCGATCGGGTACAGAGCGCCGCCGGACGCCACCGGGCGGCCGATCCGCACGGAACGTGGGCCGGGGATCGCCTGGCCCACGCCGTCGGTCGGGTGGTTCCAGGACACGCGGGTCAGGCCGAGCAGGCCCCGGAGGAGGTCGCCCTTCCAGGCGTCCTGGCCGGTCGGGGGCAGGACGGTGCGAGTGGTGTCCCGGTACCGCTTGTAGCGGGGTGGGGCGGCGGCCCAGTCGATCGGCTCCGCGCGCCGCTGGTCGATGGCTGCCAGAAAGCGTCGGGTGGCGTGCCCGTCGGTGACCGTCATGAACTCCGCTCCCCTGCTGTTCCAGCTTGCTCTGCCTTGGTCGGGTCCGGGCTTGGGGCTTTGGCCGCTCAGGGAAAGGGGTGTGGGTGCGGGTTGAGTTCGTCCGGACGCAGGTCGCGGTCGCGGTAGCCGAGCAGGCGGGGCACGGTCAGCAGCCGAGGCAGGTCGTGGACACGCCGGTAGCGGTGGCCGAACGTCATCGACACGGTGCCCGGGACGATGACCTTGGCGGCGGCCAGCCCGCCCGCTTTCAGATCGGCGCAGGTCGTGTCGACCGCGATGACGTCCAGGCCGGTCGACAGGAAACGGCCGACCAGCTCGCTCAGGTCGTCGGCGAGGTCCCGGTGGGTCGGCCATGGCTGGACGAGTTCGGCGAGCGGCCAGCCGGGAGCGTCGGTCGGCAGGAAGCTCAAGCGCGACCAGGCGTCCGGGTGTCCGTACAGGGTGTGGTGGTCCGCCATTTCCCGGACGTGGTCAGGGTCGTCCAGCATGGCTTGCCGGCGGTCGTCGTGTGCCGGGTCTTTGGCGCTGTCGCGGTTGGGGTCGGCGGCTCCTTGGACGAACACGAGCAGTTCCATCAGCGCCGAGTGCAGAGCCTGTTCGGCGTGAGGGTGGGCGCCGGCGCCGCAGAGGACGTGCGGGCGGTCGCGGCCGTCTCGGTCGCGGCCGTCTGATCGGTCGACGGCCATGACCCAGAAGGCGGGTATGCCCTGTTCCATGGGCATCGCGAACGCCATGACCTCGTAGCCGAGGTTCTGGCGGATCTGCGTGGCGGTCAGCGGGATGCGGCGGTCGGTGACGGAGTTCAGGTCGACCTTGGGGACGGGGAGCCGTCCGTACCAGGTCATCAGGAAGGCGTCTCGTTCGGCGACCTCGAGCAGGCCGTGCAGGATCGCTTCGTTCCGGGAGCTGCCGAGGGCGGCGCCGTTGGAACACTCGTACACCCAGCCGGGCTCGGCCTTCGTCCTTTCGCCGTAGTAGGCGTAGGTGGCCGGGACCAGCAGCGGACGGGCGGCGGCGAAGGAGTACCCCCAGACCCAGCTGGCCCGCGCCTCCGGGTCGAAGCGGGTGTAGTCGAAGCCGTCCTGGTCGTACCAGGAGTCGGGGTAGAGGCCGAGGGTGCGCGGGTCGAGCGCGTGGTCGGCGATGTCGGCGTAGGCGGCCCGGACGGTCGTCCGGCCGCACAGGTGTGAACCGGCGTGGCGTTCGAGTGCCTCGGCGATCGCGGTCAGGCGCGCCGAGCGGGCGTCGCGGGTGCGGCCGTAGCCGTGGCGGCTGTCGTGCCCCTCACCGGCCGGCCCCAAGCGGGCCATGGCCCACGGGATCGGGCCGGTGTCGAAGGCCACGACCGAGTTGATCAGCCCGGTTTCGGTGTCCGCGTACGTCTCCTCCAGGCTTTCGGTCAGCTCGCCGGTTCGCAGTCGTGCCGGGTCGGGCTTGGGGGCGCGTTCCGGCGTCAGGTCGGCCGCGTGCTCCTGGGGCGGTGCGGCGCAGTCCGGGCAGCGCGGGTCGGGGAGCAGGCGGTGGTGGGTGAAGGCGCCTGTGGCGGCCGAAACCCGCAGCACGCCGTTCCGGGTGTGGACGAAATCGGACGCCAGTTCGTCGCGCACCAGGGCGGCGACCAGGTCGGTGACCAGCGGCAGAAGCGGCAGTCCGTCGTGGTGTCCGCTGTTGCGCCGCGTGTCGAGGCGTTCGCGCAGCTCGCGGCGGGCCGCGGCGTGCGGCAGGTTGCCGTTGCGGCGTCTGCGCAGGCAGGTGGGGCAACCGGGCCGCGATGGCTCGACCGCCGGGCCGATGAAGATCACCCCGGACTCCAGCCGCACCGGAAGCCATGGTGTGCCACCGGCGCGGACCGCCTCGTGCGGGGCGGTGTCGCCGCCGTCGGTGACCACCACTCGCAGGTGCGGCGGCACAGGCATCCGACGCAGCGCGGCATGGAGCGTCCCGGAACCCAGCACGCCGTCATCGGCCGGGTCTGCCGCGGACTCGTCGAGCAGACCATCAAGCATCGCTCGTCACCGCCTGCGCCACGAACGGCAGCAACTGGGCCACCTGGGCGTCGTGGGCCAGCGGGAGGACGGTCGGCCTTCGGCCCGCCCGCGTGAGCGCGTCGGTCATCGCCTCGGCGAACCGCTCGGTATCGCGGTCGTCGGCTTCGTCGCCCTCGGGCCAGCGGATCGGTGGATCGGCGTACCAGGGCTGTCGTTCGGTGCGGGACTGCCAGGCCAGCAGCGCCCGCTCCAGCGCCGCGCGCATCGCCGCGGCGGGACCGGCCCCGCAGGCGGGAGCCGCGTACGTCATCGTGACGCGACCGTCCTGTTCGGGCGCTGTCGAGCCGGTCGCGGTGCCGACCATGTACGCGGGGAGCCCGAACACTGCGCTCAGGTCGCGGATCTCCACCTGCTCACCGGCCGCCTCCAGCAACGCCACCAGCTGCGCGACTCGGGCGTCGGGCAGTGCGGCGACCGTGGGGAAGTCACCTGGATCGTTCTGGCGTAGCAGCGCCTGGCAGTGCTGCGCGAGGGCGGCCGCCACGGCCTGCGGCCAGGACAGCCCCGCCGCGACGCCGACCGGCGCGGTGTAGGGGGTGAGCGCCTGCCGCGTCCCGGCGAGTGCCTGGTAGGTGGCGAGTCCCGCCAGCACCGTCCGCAGCCGCGCGGAGTCGGCGGTGTCGCCCCATCCGATCACCGAGGGCTCGGCCGACCAACTCGGTAGCGCTCCGCGCGGGTCGGACACGGTCGCCTGGCACACGCGCAGCGGTGTCTGTGCCAGGTCACCGGAGTCCAGCGTTCCCAGCACCCCGGTACGGGCGTCGACGATCTCCGCCACCCGCGCCAGCAGGTCATCGGCCGCCATGGGCGGGAGGGAGGCCACATCCGGAGCCGTGTCGTGAGGGCCGGCGTAGGGGAACACGCGGTGTCGCCTGGTGTCGAGGGTGCGCAGGTCGATCCGGGTCACCGCCGAATCCGCCGACGCCGACGCCGGACTCGGTGATGCCGCCGGTGTGTTCGTCATGCCGGTGAGGTACTCGAAGCACGACAGCGCCGTCTGCGCGACCAGCACCGTGGGGACCGCGCCCGTGAGCCAGTCTCTGTCGTCCGGCGCGTCCTGCCGCAGTGTGTGGCGCGGCAGTCCCGTGAGCCGTCGCCAACACGCGGACGCGACGCCGTTCGTCCCGACCGGCGTCACCCAGGCCTCGTCCTGCCGGAGCCATACCTGGCCCAGCGCGAGGCCGTGCCGGGCGCAAGCGGCCGCCGTGGACTCCAGTTCGTCGGTCTGGTCGCCGTCGTGCACCTGCAGCACGACGTCGGCGTCGTGCCATGCCTGTTCGGTGCCGCCGATCAGCACCATCTGGTCGGGGTCCCGGCGGCTTTCGGCGACCGCCGCCAGCAGGTCCACCGGTTCGTCGCCCAGATCGGTCACCCGGACGGTGTGCCAGCCGCTGTTCAGCCCGGCCCGCAGCAGCGCGCCCAGCACCGGGCCCGACCCGACCAGGGAGATCCGCGCCAGCCGCAGGCGTTCGAACCGCCGCTCGGCCGAGTCGAAGCCGTACCGGATGAACGCGATCTCCGGGGCGTAGACCTCCTGCTCGGCCGCGCTCAGCCAGTGAGGTTCCTCGACCCGCGCGTCCACCACGAACCGGTGCTCGGCCAGCGCCCCGACCAGCCGTTCGACCAGGTCCCGGCGATCGGGCGACAGTGGCCCGGTCAGTTCTTGGAGGGTGTGCTCTCCGGTGAGGAACGGAGCCAGACGGGACAGCCACACGTATCCGTGCTCCCCCGCGATCGTGCACGCACCACGATCACTTTCCAGGAACACACCCTCATCGCACTCCACGTAACGCACATCGTCCAACAATCTCGGCCGCATGCATCTCCCCTGCCGTGTCCTGTCAGTCCCACTGCGAGATGCCCGAGCCCACCGGGCCTGCACCCCGCAAAGGAGCAAAGTCGAGGGAAAGGCCCGGCCCGGCTCGCCATCGAGCGGTCTTGCACGCTGCACTGGTGCGGCAGCGGGCGGTTGGCGGGATCGGTGGGGAACGAGTGCAGCCGTCGGCGTGGGCCGGCGGGCCGCGCGACGGCCGGTCTCAGATGACCGGCGGACGGCCCACCCGGGTGAGGCGTCCCACCGTCCGCCAGGCGATCGGCTTCCGCGTCTGCTCGTGCCGCGTGGACAGGCCCTCGCGGAAGCCGCGCAGGGTGGCGGCGAGCGCCTCGCGGGACCGCAGCCGCGCGACCGTCAGGATCGCCCACGAGGCGATGTACACCGCGGCCAGCGGCATCGGCAGGTTGCGATAGGCAGCCCAGACGCGGTTCCGCGCGCTGAGCCGGTGGAAGCCCGCGTGCCGCGCCGGATCAGTCGCCGGATGGTGAACGACGACATGCGGCGCGTAGCGGCCCGTCCGGCCCAGGTCCCAGAGCCGCCAGGCCAGGTCAAGGCCTTCGTGGAAGAGGAAGTAGTGGCCTGGCCAGTGGCCCGCGCGCTCGAAGTCGTCCCGGCGCACCAGCACGATGCCTTCCGACATCGTCGCGACCGCTCCCCCGCGCCGCGGATGCCTCCCGCGCGGCCGCGGCACCCATCGCGCGAGCGTCACCCCGGTCACCGGGTCGGCGATGCGCGGCTGCGCGTAGGCGGCCTCAGGGTGCCGTTCGAGCTCCGCGACCAGCCGCGCGACGTCGTCGCGGCGCGGTAGGACGGCGTCGTTGTCGAAGAACAGCACGAACTCGCCGCCGCCGAGCGCGTTCGCACCCACGTTCCGGCCCTCGGGGATGCCGACGTTCGTCGGGAGCGCGACCGTCCGGACGCCGTCGGGCACGCCGTCCGGGACGCAGCCGTTGCCGACGACCACGGCGTTCAGCGTGACGCCCTCCTGGGCGAGCAGCGACGCCATGGCTTCGGCGAACTCGTCCGGACGGTCGTTCATGGTCAGGACGACCGCGTCGACGGTGCTCATGGCTGGTAGTGAAGCAGGCCGGGGCGCCTGCCGAGGGGTGGTCCGGTCAGGGCAGGAGGACGATTTTGCCTCGGGTGTGGCCGGTGCGGCTGGCGTCGAAGGCGGCGGCGACCTCGGCGAGGGGGAAGGTCCGGGAGACCTCGACGGTGAGGGCGCCCTGGTCGGCGAGGCCGACGAGTTCGGTGAGGGCGGCGCCGTCGGGGCGGGTCCAGACGGACGAGCCGCCGTGGCGGCCGACGGCGGGGTCGGCGATCGAGGCGTGGCGGCCGCCGGAGACGAGGACGGCGAGGGTGGTGTCGAGCTGGCCGCCGACGCAGTCGGCGACGGCGGTGACGCCGCCCGGGGCCAGGTCGCGGACGCGGTCGGTCTGGCCGTCCCCGTAGGCGAGGGGTTCGGCGCCGAGGGTGCGGACGAAGTCGTGGTTGGGGGCCGAGGCGGTGCCGAGGACGCGGGCGCCGCGCTCGCGTCCGAGCTGGACGGCGATGCTGCCGACCCCGCCGGACGCCCCGTACACCAGCAGGACGTCGCCGGGCCCGACCTCCAGCCGGTTCAGCATGCGCAGGGCGGTGAGGCCCACGAGCGGCAGGCCCGCCGACTGGGCCCAGTCGAGCGCGACGGGGCGGCGGGCGAGGAACTCGGCCGGGACGGCGACGTACTCGGCGAACGTGCCGTGCCGGACGATCGGCATGCGGGCGTAGGCGATCACCTCGTCGCCGTCCGCGAACTCGGGGGTGTCGGGTCCGGCTCCGGTGACGACGCCCGCGACGTCCCAGCCGGGGACGACCGGGAAGACCGCCTCGATCAGCGGGTCCAGGCCGCCCGCCATGACCTTCCAGTCCACCGGGTTGACCCCGGCGGCGCGCACCTCGACCAGGACGTGGCCCGGCCCGAGGCGGGGGTCGGGGACGTCCCCGAACCGCAGGCGCGAGTTGTCCGGGGCGTAGGCGTCGTAGCTGGCGGCCTTCATGGTGGTCCCTCCGGACGGTGTCAGTGGCCGTTCTCGGTCGGCCGGAAGTCGGACGGGATCACCCGGTACCCGATGTATCCGGACAGGAGCAGCAGGATCCCGGCGACGGCGAACGCGACGCCGAGCGCGTGGGTGAACGAGGCGGCCGCGGCCGCCATGATCCGCACGCCGAGCCCGCCACCGTTCTGCGCGGCGATGACGGCGGCCTCGCCGATCGAGTCGCGGACGCGCGCCATGTCGGCCTCGCTCAGGCCGAGGCTCGGCACGTCCCCCCGGTACAGGACGGCGGCGAGGCTGCCGATCGCGGCGACGCCCATCGCGCTGCCCAGCTCGTAGGAGATCTCCTCGACGGCCGCGGCGCCGCCCGCCTCCTCCTGCGGCGAGGACGACAGCAGCGCCACGGACGCGGCGGTCGTGGCGATGCCGAAGCCGGTGCCGAGGCACAGCAGCGCGACCGCGATCTCGACGTACTCGAGCCGTCCGGCGAGGTCGGCGATCCACGGCACGGCCATCCCGACGGCGGCGAGGACCATGCCGACACCGAGGACGACGCGGACGCCGAACCGCTCCATCAGCCGGGGCGTGAACAGCGGCGCGACGATCAGCGCGGCCGGGGCGGGCAGCAGCCGGAGTCCGGCGGCGAACGGCTCGAGGCCGCGCGCGTACTGGAACCACTGGGTGAGCAGGAACAGCACCGCGCCCAGCGCCATCATGCCGAGGAAGATCGCGACGGCCGAGACGGTGAAGACGGGGTTGCCGAACATCCGCACCGCCAGCAGCGGGTTGGCGATCCGCAGCTCCCGCCGGACGAACAGGGTCAGCGTGAACGCCGCGACGGCCAGCAGCACCAGGCCGACCGGTATGTCGTGCCCGCCGACCAGCTTGATGCCCCCGGCGAGCGAGACCATCCCGACGACCGACAGGACGACGCCCCACCAGTCCCAGCCCCCCTCGCGCGGATTGGACGACTCGGGCACCAGCCACAGCGCGAACACGATGCAGACGAGGGCGACCGGGATGTTCAGCAGGAACGCGGCCTTCCAGCCCGACGCCTGGACGACCAGGCCGCCGACGAGCGGGCCGAGGGCCATGCCCGCGCCGATCACGGCCGTCCAGACGCTGTAGGCGACGGCGCGTTCGCGCGGGTCGGTGAACACCACCCGCAGGATCGAGATCGTGGACGGCATGATCGCCGCGCCGCCGACGCCGAGCAGCGCCCGCGCCGCGATCACCACCCAGGGCGCGACGGCGACGACCGCGAGCAGTGAGGCCGCCGCGAACAGGACGAACCCGATGAGCAGCAGCCGGCGGCGTCCCCAGCGGTCGCCGAGCGCGCCCGCGGTGATGAGCAGCCCGGACAGCACCAGCGCGTACGCGTCGATGATCCACAGCTGCTCGACCGAGGTCGGCCGCAGGTCCGCCACCAGCGACGGGAACGCCACGTTGAGGATCGTGGCGTCCATCGCGATGATCAGCAGGCTGCCCGACAGGACCGCCAGGACGGCCCATCGCCGCCCCGTGGCGGTTCCGGGCCCGGCGGGAACCGGCCCGGTCACCCGTGGTACCCCGGCGGAGGCGGGGCGGGTGGCCGCGCGTCCGCGGGCCGCTGCATGGCGGTGTTCGCGACCGCGCACAGCAGGCTGACGATGGCGACGCCGACGACGAGCAGCACCCCGACCACGACGACGAGCGCGGCGACGACGGCCGTCGCGAGGCCCCCGGCCCACAGGCGTCCGGGGTTCGGCCGCGGCTGGGACGCCGCCGGGTCGTCCGGCCGGGACGCGGGACCGTACATCGAGTTCGACACGACCGGCCTCCTCCCCGTGCCGCCCTTCATGGGACCCGTAGCCGCAACCCCTCAGCGGGAAGCCCAAAACCCGTCCCAGGTTGGGCAAAAGGTGAGACCGGCGGTGCGGGTCCCGGACTCGGACAGGGCAGGAGTCGGGGTCAGGCGGTGCGGGGCCCGGCGTCAGGAGGCGCCGGAGACGGCCTGCGCGAGGACCATCCCGACCCACGCCGCGCCCAGGCCGGCGCCGAGCGAGGCGACGACGTTGAGCACGGCGTACGACCGCGCGCCGGTCTCGGCGAGCCGGACGGTCTCGTACCCGAACGTGGAGTAGGTGGTCAGCGCGCCGCAGAACCCGGTTCCCAGGACCGCCATGAGCCCGCCGTCGGCGGGGTAGGCCGCGAGGAATCCGAGGAGCAGGCAGCCGAACACGTTCACGGCGAACGTCCCCCACGGGAACACCGAGTCGTGCCGGGACTGGACGGCGCGGTCGGTCAGGTAGCGCGCGGGCGCGCCGACGGCCGCGCCGAGCGCGACGAGGAGCAGCGTCATCGGTCATCCCCCTGGGAGGTTCCGGCGCCGACCGTCGCGGCGGCGTCCTCGGGAGCGGCCTTCGACTCCGTCCGGGCCGGGGTGAGCGCGCGGGTCAGCCGGACGCCGGTCCAGACGGCGGCGAGCGCCGTCACCAGGGTCGCGGCGAGGTAGGCCAGCGCGATGCCGGGCGCCCCGTCCCGCACCGCCTGCTGGACGTCCACCATCGCGGTGGAGAAGGTGGTGAAGCCGCCGAGCACGCCGACGCCGAAGAAGGGCCGTAGCAGCGGATGCGGCCGCAGCACCTCGGTGATCATCACCATGAGCACGCCGATGACCAGGCAGCCGGAGGCGTTGATGCCGAAGATGGCCCAGGGGAATCCGCCGGGGCCGTGCGGGAAGGCGGTCGCGAGGCCGTACCGGGCGAGCGCCCCGCACACCCCGCCGGCCGAGATCGCGCCGAGCGTCATCCAGGGGGCGTGGGCCAGCTCACGTCGCTGTTCGGGGACGCGCAGCTCCACGTCGGGATCGACGGGCAGCCGGGGATCGGACATCGGTTCCTCCTACCAGGGCACAGCTGATCACTCTGGCAGGGACCGTTGGCGAAGCGTCGCGGTTTCCCGGGCCCGTGTCGCGGGCGCTCCGGGGCGGCGGGCCCCACCGCCGCGGCCTCGTCCTCACGAGGACCTCCGCACATTCTAGCCAATCCCACCCCGCCCCCCAGGCGACCCAGGTCACACCCCAGCCTTTGATCACGCGCGACCTGAAAGGAACAGGGCCGGTCGGAGGACACGGCCCGACCAAGCCGCGCGGCCGGACAAGGCCGCGCGGCTTGATCACGTGAGCCCCTGCCGGAATGCGGAGCGCCCGCCCCGGCCGGTGGCCGGGGCGGGCGCGGTGGTGACGCGCGTCAGTGGCGGCGCGGGTGGGCGTTGAGGTGGGTGGGGGCGGCCAGGCGCGGCGCGGGCCGCGCGAGCGGCGGGCCGGAGTCGACCGGGCCGGGCCCGAAGACGCCGCTGTAGACGTCCGTCGGGTCGGACGCGTCGCCGGTGGTCGCGACGAGGACGGGCCGGAAGTCCGTCCCGCCGCTCACCGCGACGGACTCGTAGTCGCCGAGGAAGTGGCCCCATCCGGCGTACGGCGCGAGCTCCCAGTCGAACACGCCGGAGATCCGGCGCTCGGACCCCTGGGACCCGCCGCGCGCGTAGGTCTTCATCCACATGGCCGTCGGCAGCGTCGTGGTGTCGTCCGGCCGCAGGTAGCGCAGGTCGTAGTAGGTGACCGCGAGCCGGCCGCGGTCGTTCACCGCGATGGACGGGGTGAACGCGGGCGCCGTCGGGGCGGTCTGGTTGATCTGGACGGGCGCGGACCAGGTCCGGCCGTGGTCGGTGGAGTGGACGAGCTCGACGTCGTCGGACTTGCCGCCGGTGAACGCCGAGCCCTCGAACGCGGCGTACAGCTCGCCGGTGACCGGGTCGATCGCGGCGCTGATCAGGTTCGCGCCGGCGCGCATCGCCTTGCTCGGGTCGTCCGGCGCGTTCGGGTGGACCTCCGGCACGGACGTGTCGGACCCGATCGTGGTGGGCTTGCTCCACGTCCGGCCCTGGTCATGGGACGTGACGAACGCGAAGTGCAGGTCCGTCGGCGTGACCCCGGTGGCGTCGCTGTAGGTCTGCCACTCGAAGAAGTCGTACAGGGTGTCGGTGCGCGCGTCGGGGACGATGACGTTGCCGATGGTCTGCGAGTTCGGGACGCCGCTGGTGTCGACGAACGCGTGCGCGGGGCCCCAGGTGCGTCCGTGGTCGCGGGTGACCGCGATGTAGGACGGCCCGTCGTAGTGCGCGCCCGGCCCGCTCGCGACCTGGTCGATGCGGTCCCAGACCTGGTAGGCGGTGCCGGGGTGGCGCGGGTCGGCGGTGACCGAGTTCTTGTCGTCGGTGAACGCCGCGTCGGTGTCGTCGATGAGCTGGGTGACGTGCGTCCAGGTCCTGCCGCTGTCGTAGGACGTGGCGGCGCCGACGCCGTTGCGCGGGCCGTTGGTGTCGAAGTCCAGGCCGCTGGAGTAGGCGACGCCGTCCGGGCCGAAGTCGACCCAGGCGTCGGAGGCGCGCTCGTAGTTCAGGCCGCCGGGCGCGCACTTGCTGAACGGCAGCGGGATCTTGGTGAAGTGCTTCCCGTCGGTGCTGTAGGACGCGGCGACGCCGCGCGCGCCGCCGTTCGACCAGCGGTCCTGCTGGTAGGCGGAGATGACGTGGCCGGGGTTGTGCCGGTCCACCGCGACCCACGGCTCGTCCTCGGCGCCGGGGACGACGACCGAGCCGGGCTTGTCCCCGGCCGTGCACGACGCGTACGGGTTGCCCGGCGAGATGTTCTTGACGGGCTGCCCGGCGTCGGCGGACGCGACGGCCGTCAGCGCTCCGCCCAGGATCAGGGCGAGCCCGGCGGCGGTCAGACTTCGTTGTCTCATGCAGGTGCTCCTCGGTGAGCGAGGTGCCGCTACAGACGTGTAGATCTTCACGGCCTTCGCAGGGAACGTAGATCTGCGCTCGAGCCCCTACAACCCCCATTGGCCGACCCCGGTCAAATGCCGTCCCGTCCGGATCCGGACGTGACGGGCAACCTCGTGAAGATCGACAGGGTCGGCTCGTTCGGCATGATGCGCGGCCGGGTCAGCTTGAGCAGCGGTTCCAGCAGGTAGAGGACGATGGTGACGCGGGCGAACAGCAGCGCCCGGTTGAAGGGGCGGCGTCTCCCGCGGGCGTTCAGAGCGCCGGCACGGCCCGGTTCCGCCGAATCCGCAGGACGGCCACGAACGCGGCCGTCGCCAGCGCACACACGACATAGCCGATGAACCCGGCCTCGCCGACCATGGTCAGGACGCGTCCGGTGGTGTCGTAGGAGGCGATGAACCGGCCGCCGGAGCCGAGCGGGGCCCCGAGGCCGAACAGCGCCGCGGCCGGGACGGCGATCTCGTTCGAGCCGTCGGAGAAGTCCGGGTAGGCCCAGGCGAACACCAGCAGCGCCAGGTCGGTGACCGCGAACGCCGCGACCGCGACGGCTCCGACCCGTCCGCGCGGAAGGGCCGCCGTCGCGATGATCAGCGGCGCGAGCAGCACCAGCGGGACGAGCCCGAGCGAGAACAGCATCATCGCCGCCAGCCAGCCCGGGGCCAGCAGCCGGGCCGCCACGGCGAGCAGCATCACGCAGCACTGGACGAGCAGCATGTGGTGTCGGGTCATCCTCCGAGCCTCGCGGCGCGAAGGTCCCGGCGGCAGCGCCCGGATACTCAGATCCGCTCGTCCCGGTACTCAAACGGGCCGCGCCGCCTCACCCAAGGCCCCGCACCTCGGCGAACGCCCCGCCGAATCCCCTTCGGGCCAGCGCTACGATCAACGCGTGCCCACCCTCATCCTGCCGTTTCTGCTCGTCGTCGCCGTCCTGACCGTCACTCCGGGCCCGGACATGGCCCTGGTACTCCGAAACGGTGTCCGGGGCGGGCCCAGCCTCGCGTGGTGGACGGGCCTGGGCTGCTGCCTCGGCATCGCGGTGCACGCCTGCGCCGCCGTGGCCGGGCTGTCGGCGCTGCTCGCCGCCTCGGCCGCCGCGTTCACGGTCGTCCGGCTGGCGGGCGCGGCCTACCTGGTCTACCTCGGGGCGTCCGCGATCTGGCACGCCCGGCGCGGCAAGCCCGCCCACGAGGCCCCGGAGGCGCCCGCGCCGGCCGTGGCCGTCACCCGGAAGGCCGCGTTCCGGCAGGGCCTGGTCAGCAACCTGCTCAACCCCAAGATCGTGCTGATCTTCCTGACCCTGCTGCCGCAGTTCGTCGCGGACGGCGAGCCGCGCCTGGCGACCACGGCCGTCCTGGCCGGAACGCTCCTGGCCTTCGCCGTCCTGTGGTGGCGGCTGTTCTCGCTGATGGTCGGGGCGCTCGGCCGGGTGCTGTCGCGGGAGCGGGTGCGCCGGGTGTTCGACCGCGTCACCGGAACGGTCCTGGTCGGCCTCGGCCTCCGGATGGCGCTGGAGCACGGCTGAGCCGGGCGTCCGCCGCACTCGGGCCGGGTGCCCGCCGCCACGGCGGACCGGCGCCCCGCGACGTAGCCTGGAGGTATGAGGCGCCGCAAGGTGGCGTACGGCATCATGATGGGCACCTGCCTCACGCTGTTCGTCCTGTCCTGGACGGTGGTCGCCCGGTTCAGTCCGCCGGCCGCCATCGTGATGTCGATCGTGGCCATGGTCATCCCGCCGTTCGCCGCGATCGTCGCCAACTGGGGCATCGACCGCCGGGAGTGATCCGGCGGTTTGAGATGATCTGCGGGTGAGTGACCTCGGGATTCCCGGCGCGCTCGACCTCGCCGGGATCTTCGTGTTCGCGGTGTCGGGGGCGCTCGCGGCGGTGCAGAAACGGCTGGACATCGTCGGCATGGTGGTGCTGGCCGAGATCACCGCGCTCGGCGGCGGGGTGCTGCGCGACGTGGTGATCGGCGCGATACCGCCCGCCGCGTTCACCAGCGTGGGCTACGTGGTCGTCCCCCTGTTCGCGACCGCGCTGGTGTTCTGGTGGCACCCCCAGGTCACCCGGATCATGCCGGCCGTCATGCTGTTCGACGCGGCCGGGCTCGGGCTGTTCTGCGTCACCGGCTCCATCAAGGCGCTCGACTACCACCTGTCCCCGCTGCACGCGGTGCTGCTCGGCGTCATCACGGCGGTCGGGGGCGGCATCCTGCGCGACATGATGAGCGGGCAGATCCCCTCGGTGCTGTACGACCGGCAGCTCTACGCGCTGCCCTCCCTGGTCGGGGCGACGGTCGCGACGGCGCTGTGGCAGGAGGGGCTGCACGGGGTGTTCGTGTCGGCCGGGTCGGCGCTGCTGGCGTTCGGGCTGCGGGTGGCCGCGATGCGCTGGAACTGGCGGACGCCGCGTGCCCGGGGCGTGGCGGACTGACCGTCCGGCGAGCCGGTGAAGGTAGAACGAAAGGTAGTTTCGGTACATGGGGCGGATCACGGTGCGCAGGCCGGTGGAGCGACTGGCGGTGGGCGGGGCGCGGAACCGGCGGGCGGACACGCTCGCGGTCGAGGAGCCGCTGGAGATCCGGGTGGCGGGCGCGCCGCTCACGATCACGATGCGGACGCCCGGCGACGACTTCGACCTCGTGGCCGGGTTCCTCTCGGCGGAGGGGATCGTCCGGTCGGCCGGCGACATCGCGGCGATGCGGTACTGCGCGGACACCCAGGAGCAGAACACCCTGGACGTCGTGCTCGCCCCGGGCGTCCGGCCGCCGGACGACACGCTCGTCCGCGCGTTCACCACGACCAGCGCGTGCGGGGTCTGCGGCAAGTCGAGCATCGAGGCGCTGCGCGCCGAGCGGCCCTACGACGTGGCGGCCGACCCGCTCGAGCTGGACGCCGAGGTCCTCGCCGGCATGCCCGGGTCGCTGCGCGCGGCGCAGCGGGTGTTCGACCGGACGGGCGGCCTGCACGCGGCGGGGCTGTTCGACGCGTCCGGCAAGCTGCTGGCCCTGCGCGAGGACGTCGGACGGCACAACGCGGTCGACAAGGTCGTCGGGTGGGCGCTGCGCGACGGCCGGCTCCCGCTGACCGGGACCGTGCTCATGGTGAGCGGCCGGGCGTCGTTCGAGCTGACGCAGAAGGCGACGGCCGCGGGGATCCCCGTCCTGGCGGCGGTGTCGGCGCCGTCCTCGCTGGCGGTGGAGCTGGCCGAGGACGCCGGGATGACCCTGGTCGGCTTTCTTCGTGGGGAGACGATGAACATCTACAGTCGTGGCGGCCGAATTCGCGCGTGAAGTGACTACTCCCTGGTAGGTCACGTCTGTACCCTGCTCCCCATCCCACCCGTGCGGGCGTGGGATGGACCGAAGGAGGGTCATGACCGAGTCCCTGGCTCCCAGAGGGACGGAACCCGAGATCGACGAGCGACACCCACCGATCCGGCCGCGCCGGGTGACCTTCGACTGGTCGTCCACGCCGCTGCACTGGATCCCCGGCGACCCGGTCGCCACGCACATCATCAACTCCTTCCACATCGTCCTGCCCGAGGGCGAGAAATGGTTCGTCCAGGCGGTCCGGGACGCCCGGCCGCACCTGCGCGACGAGAGGCTGCTGGAGGAGATCCGCGGGTTCATCGGGCAGGAGATGGTGCACGCGCGCTCGCACCAGGGCGTGCTCGACCAGATCCTGGAGGCCAACGGGATCGACGTCGAGAAGATCACCCGCCAGATGGCCGCGGGCAACGCCCAACGTCCGGCGGACATGGAGAAGCTCAAGGCCAAGTCGCCGCGCGCCTGGCGGCGGAGGCTGCGGTTCGAACTCGCCGCGGTCTCCTCGATCGAGCACTACACCGCCGTCCTCGGACAGTGGATCATGGACAACCGGCGGCTGGACGCGGCGGGCGTCGACCCGACCATGCTGGACCTGCTGCGCTGGCACGGCGCCGAGGAGGTCGAGCACCGGTCCGTCGTGTTCGACACCTACCAGGCGATGGGCGGCCGCTACCCGATGCGCGTGGCCGCGTGGGTGGTGTCGCTGTTCTTCCTGTACTGGGCGCTCATCGGCGGCTCGCTCTACCTGCTGAAACAGGATCCGACCGTCCGCGGCAGGGTGACGCTGCCGCGGATGTGGTTCGCCTACCGGCGATCGGTCCGCAAGGGGCACATCCCGGGCATCTTCAAGCTGCTGCTCGGCGAGGCCCCGGTCTACCTGCGTCCCTCCCACCACCCGTCCCAGATCTGCTCGACGCCGCGCGCGCTCGACTACCTCACGACGTCCCCCGCCGCCAAGGCCGCCGGCCACACCCCCTACTAGAAGGACGCGCCTCCGGGTCGGCCCGCAAGGTCGGCCCGGACGGTCGGGCGTCCGTGGCGCGGGTCACCTGCGGGCCGACTTGACCGGGGACTCGTCCGCGCGCTTAATTAACACCGTGTCCAATAATGTCACGCTCGCCCGCACCGACAACGCGGCGGAGCTTGAGCGGTTCCGGGAGATCCAGCGCCTGTGCTACCAGTGCGCCGACGAGGTGGCGGCCACGCTCGAGCCGGGCGTGACCGAACGCGAGGCGTGCCGCCGCATGCGGCGCTGGCTGCTCGACCACGGCGTGGACGACTGGCTGCACACCCCGTTCGCCTGGTTCGGCGACCGCACCGCCTTCCAGGGGTTCAAGGTGCCGACCCAGTTCCTGCCGAGCGGGAGGCGGCTCGAGGAGGGGATGCCGTACATCCTCGACATGGCCCCGGTGAAGCAGGGCTTCTCCGCCGACATCGGGTACGGGGGCGTGCTCGGCGAGAACCGGATCTGGGAGGCCCTGGACGCCGACCTCGCCGAGTACCGGGCGCTCATCGTGGGGCTGGTGCGCGAGCGGCGGACGTTCGCCGACATCTACGCCGAGGTGGACGCCCTGATCGACCGCCAGGGCTACCAGAACCGGCACAGGAAGTACCCGGGACGCGTCATCGGACACCAGGTCGGGATCATCGGCGGACCGCTGCCGAAGGGCGTCGGGTTCCCGTTCGGGGTCCGGTTCCTGCAGACCATCGGCCGCGAGCTGGTCAAGGAGCGGCTCGAGGGCCGCTCGCCGCTGTGGAACGGCGCCAAGGGGTCCCAGCACCCGCCGACGCCCGGCCTCTGGGCGGTCGAGCCCCACATCGGGTTCCGCGGCGTCGGGGTGAAGTTCGAGGAGCTCCTCGTGGTCACCGGGGACGACGCGTTCTGGCTCGACGACGACCTCCCCCACGTCCACCGCTGGGCCGCACGAAAGGCTGCCTCATGACCTCCCCGCACACCCCGGAGACGACCACGAACGCGAGCGGGGTCCGGCGGCGCCGGGTCCGGGGCGACGGCGTCGACCTGGCCGTCTACGAGCAGGGCGACCCGGGCCGTCCGACCGTCCTGCTGATGCACGGCTACCCGGACACGCACGCGGTCTGGGACGAGGTGGCCGGACGGCTCGCCGAGCGGTACCACGTCGTCCGGTACGACGTGCGCGGCGCGGGGGCCTCGTCGCGGCCGTTCGGGAAGCGCCACTACGCCTTCTCCTACCTCATGGCCGACATGCGGGCCGTCCTCGACGCGACCGCGCCGGAGCGGAAGGTGCACCTGGTCGGGCACGACTGGGGGTCCATCCAGGGGTGGGAGGCCGCCTGCACGATGCGGGACCGGTTCGCCTCGTTCACCTCGATCTCCGGGCCCTGCCTGGACCACGTCGCCCACTGGACGCGCCACAACCTGCGCCGTCCGACGCCGCGGAACGTGCGGCACGGACTCGGGCAGGCCGCCCGGTCCTGGTACATCTACTTCTTCCAGACGCCGCTGCTGCCCGAGATCGTGTGGCGGGCGGGGATGGGCGGGCCGTTCGCGAAGGCGCTGGAGGTCGGCGAGGGCGTCGCGTCCCGGGACGGGCACCCGGCGCGGACGCTGCCGCGCGACGGCGCCGCCGGCGTCGGCCTGTACCGGGCGAACATGCTGCGGCGCATGCGCGCCCCGCTCGACCGCCGGACGGACGTCCCGACGCAGGTCATCGTCCCGACCAAGGACCTGTTCGTGTCGCCGCACCTGGTCGGCGGGCTCGGCGACCGCGTCCCGGACCTGTCGCTGCGGACGATCACCGCCGGGCACTGGGTGGTCCGCAGCCACCCGGAGGTGATCGCGCGCTGGATCGGCGAGCACATCACCGGCACGACCGGCGGCGCGCTGACCGCCGCCGAGTCCCGCGCGCTGCGCCGGGCCCGGGTCGCGCCGGACCGGCGTCCGTTCGAGGGCTCGCTCGTGGTGGTGACCGGCGCGGGCAGCGGCATCGGCCGGGCGACCGCGCTGGCGTTCGCCGAGCGCGGCGCGGAGGTCGTCGCCGCCGACCTGGACCCGGCGTCCGCGCAGCGCACCGCCGAGCTGGCGCGCCTGCTCGGCCCGGACGCGCACGCCTTCCAGGTGGACGTGGCGGACGCGGACGCGATGGAGGACTTCGCCAAGACCGTCCTGCACGACCACGGCGTCCCCGAGGTGGTCGTCAACAACGCCGGGATCGGCATGGCGGGCGGGTTCCTCGACCACACGCCGGACGACTGGAAGCGCGTCCTGGACGTCAACCTGTGGGGCGTCGTCCACGGGACGCGCCTGTTCGCGGGGCAGATGGCCGAGCGCGGGCAGGGCGGCCACATCGTGAACACGGCCTCGGCGGCCGCGTTCACGCCGTCCCGAACGCTGCCCGCCTACGCCACCAGCAAGGCGGCGGTGCTGATGCTCAGCGAGTGCCTGCGCGCCGAGCTGGCGGGCCGGGGCATCGGCGTCACCGCCATCTGCCCCGGCGTCGTCAACACCAACATCACCAGGACGTCCCGGTTCGTCGGGCGGGACGCGGCGGCGCAGGAGCACGACCGCAAGCGGGCGTCCCGCGCCTACGCGCTGCGCAACTACGGCCCGGACCGGGTCGCCGAGCAGGTCGTCCGGGCCGTGCTGAAGGACCGCGCGGTCGTCCCGGTGACGCCCGAGGCGCACGTGAGCCGCCTGGTCTCCCGCCTGTCACCCGGCATGATGCGCCTCCTCGCCCGCATCGACGTCGGCTAGCCCGCACACTGCTCGGGCACGTTCCCGGACATGCGTCCGCGCGCGTGCTCGGGCCCCTGCCCGGGAGCGTGCCCGGGCCGCGTGTCCGAAGGCGTGCTCCGGTACGCCTCCGGATGCGCGCTCGGACGCAGGTAGGGATACGTGCTCGAGCGCGGGCCGGACGCGCAGTCCGTCCCGGGTCCGCACGCGTACTGCGCGGCGTGCTCGAAGGCGTACTCGAGCGCGTAGAGGCGCAGCAGCTCGGGGAAGCGGTAGGCGTCGTGGCCGTCGGGGTCGTACCCGGCGAACTCGACCAGACCCGCCCCGAGCAGCTCGTCGATGACGTCCTCGGCGCGTTCCAGGGTCATCCGCAGCTCGGCCGCGGCCTCGGTGGCGCAGAACCGGATGCGCCGCGTGCCGAGGACGGCGAAGGCCCGCCGGACCGGGGCCGGCAGCGCCGGCAGCGCGGCCGCCAGCACGCGGCGCAGGTCCAGGTCCGCGGCGCGCAGTTCGTCCAGGCGGCGGGGCGCGTCGCGGAGCCGGGTGGCGAACCGCCCGATCTGGCCGTGCGGACGCAGCGCCAGGCGGGTCCCGGCGATCCGCAGCGCGAGCGGCAGGCGGCCGCAGAGCTCGGCGATCTCGGCCACGGCCTCCGGCTCCGCCTGCGCGCGGTTCCGGCCGACGACCCGGGCGAGCAGCTCGTGCGCCGACACCGCCGGGAGCGGCCGCAGCAGGATCCGACGCGGCCCGGGCAGGCCGGGCAGCGGGCCGCGCGCTGTGACCAGCGCGGCGCAGCCGGGCGCCTGCGGCAGCAGCGGGCGGACCGCCGCCTCCCCCTCGGCGTTGTCCAGCACGACCAGGACCCGCCGCCCGGACAGCGCGTCGAGGTACCGGTCGGCGCGCTCCTCCCGCGCGTCCGGGACGTCGGGGACGCCGAGCAGCCGCAGGAGCCGGGCCAGCGCGCGCGCCGGGTCGCCGCCGTGCTCGCGCAGGTCCACGTGGACGCAGCCGTCCGGGAACGCGCCGCCCAGCAGGTGGGCCAGCCGCACGGCGAGCGCGGACTTCCCGGTGCCCGGCGCTCCGGAGATCGCGCAGAGGGTCGGACGGTCGTCCTGCGCGCCCTCGGCGAACACCCGGGAGACGAGGGCGATCTCGGTCTCCCGGCCGGTGAAGTCGGCCAGGTCGGGGGGCAGCCGCAGGGCGTGCTCGGTCGTGCCCTGCGGGACCGCGGCCCGGACGGGCGGGTCGAGCGCCGGGTCCTCGGTGTGGATGGCCCGCTCCAGGGCGCGCAGCCGCGCGCCGGGGTCGAGCCCGACCTCCTCGCGCAGCAGCCGCCCGCCGTCCCGGAACACCTCGAGCGCCTCGGACTGGCGGCCGCACCGGTACAGGGCGATCATGAGCTGCCCGCGCATCCGCTCGCGCAGCGGATGCCGCTCGACCTGCGCCAGGATCTCCCCCACCAGCTCGGCGTGGCGGCCCTCCGCCAGTTCGGCGTCGAAGCACTCCTCCAGGGCGGCCAGCCGGCGCTCCTCCAGGGCGGGCGCGGCCCGCCGGACGAAGTCGTGGGCGGCTCCGCCGAGGGGCTCGCCGTGCCACAGCGCGAGGGCGTCCCGCAGGAGCGCCGCCGCGTCCGCCGTGCGGCCCGCGGCGGACGCGGCCCGCGCCAGCTCGGTGCTCCGGACGAAGACCTCCAGGTCGACGCCGCCCGGCTCGGCGACCACGATGTACCCCGAGCCCCGGCGGACGATCGTCCCCGCCCCAAGGACGCGGCGCAGCGCCGAGACATGCTGCCTGACCTGCGCGCGAGCGGTCTCCGGTGGCACCGCCCACAACACCTGGACCAGCGAGTCGTCCGAGACGACCCGGCCGGGCTCCAGCAGCAGCGCCGCCAGCAGCGCCCGCCGCAGCGCCCCGCCGATCGGCAGCGACACGTCGCCGTCGCACGCCTCCACGGGCCCGAGCACACAGAACTTCATCGAACCGTCCCCTCGCCACCCTCCGGCCGTGGCCCGCCCGTCCCGGGCCCCTGCGCCGAATACAAGATCAATAAAGAGTGCGATAGCCGCCGCGTCAAGCGTTCCCCGCACGATGAAGTCGTTCGGGCCGACCGGTCCGGACGACCTGAGTGAAAGGAGGCCGCCATGGCCGCCGTTAAGAGTGCCGCCAAGCAGGTTCGCTACGTGACCGGCGCGATGACCGCCGTCTTCTTCGGTACCTGCGGCACCTCCTGATCCAACTCTCACCCGGGCGTGCGGGGAGGGGTCACCCTCCCCGCACGCCCGGCCCCTTTCCAGGCAGCGGCGACCCCGCGGAGGCTGAAGTGCTGGAGACCGGTGTCCGACAGGTCCGGGTGGCGATGGCGATGGTGTTCGGCCGGCGGATGAGCCCCCGGCTGGTGGAGCGGCTGGTGGACGACGCGCTCGCCACGCTCCACGAGTTCGGCTCGCCCGGCGACGACGTCGAGCAGCTCGTGGACGGGCCGTTCAGCGACCCGGACGAGCGCCGTGACCTCCAGACCCGGGCGCTGCGGCGCACCGCCCGGCGGCTCGCCGGCAGGTCGGCGTTCTACCGCGAGCGGTTCGCGGCGGCCGGGGTGGACCCGGCGGCGCTGACCCTCGAGTCGCTGCGCTCGATCCCGGTGACCGTCAAGGACGACCTGGTCACCCGGGCCGCGGACATGATGTGCGCGGCCCCCTACATCAGCACGCAGACCACCGGGACGACCGGCACGCCCACCCGGGTGTGGCTGTCCCGCTACGAGCTCGAGCTCTGGCCCGCGCTGATCGCGCTGGCGATGCTGCTGCGCGGCGAGGTGCGGCCGGGCGACTGCATGCAGATCAACGTCAGCTCGCGCGCGACCGCCGCCGTCCAGGAGGACCTGGAGATGCTGCGGCTGTCGAACGCGTCGGCGCGGGTCGTCGGGCAGGTCCCCCCGGACGAGTCGATCGACCACCTGCTGGACCGGGCGGGCGGGATCCCCACGCTCCTCGGCGCCTATCCGAGCTACCTCGGGCAGCTCGTCACGGCGGCCCGGCGGCGCGGCCTCGGCCCGGACGACTTCGAGCTGCGGGCGCTGTTCGTCGGCGGCGAGGTGCTGTCGCCGCACCTGGCCGAGGCGGCGCGCGACACCTTCGGCGTCCGGCAGATCCACGACACCTACGGCGTGACCGAGCTGCTCCCGGCGGGCGGCCGGAGCTGCGAGGGCGGCCACCTGCACCTCGACCTGAACATGGGCTATGCCGAGGTCGAGCGGCTGGACGCCGACGAGCCCGCCGAGGTCGGCGAGCTGGGCACGCTCGTCGTCACGCCGTTCTACCCGTACCGCGAGTGCATGCCCGTGCTGCGCTACGACACCCGCGACGTGGTCCGCGTGCTGCCGGACGAGCTGGACTGCGAGCTGGCGGGCGTCCCGGCCGTCTCGAAGATCCTCGGCAAGGAGAGCCGGCTGCTGCGCACCCGGGACGGAATCGTCACGCAGCGGGACGTGGTCGAGGCGCTGGACGGGCTGCCGGGCGTCGAGTGGCCCGTCCGGCACCAGGCCCGGGTCTCGGGCGACGGCCGCCTCCACCTCACGGTCGCGGCGCGCGGACCGTCCCCGTCGGACGTGGTGAAGGCGTTCGCCGACCGCGATCTCGACGTCACCGCCGAGATCGTCGAACTCGACGAGGACGAGGCCCGGCTGTTCCACCCGCTGCGCTGCGACCTGCGCGAGGAGACCTTCACCGCCGCGCCCGCCCCGAAGGAGACCGTGTGAGCACCGGCCAGCAGATCTACTTCACCGGCGTCACCCTCGCCTTCGCGCTGGCCGTCCCGGCGGGCGCGGTGCTGTACTTCCGGCGCGTCCGGGTGCCGCGTCCGCCGGTCGGGACGTTCAACGGCCGCGACATCGTGGTCATGATGGGCTTCGTCCTGGCGTTGCCGTTCGTGTATCTGGCGCTGCCCGGCGGGGTGCTCCCGGTGGTGCTGGCTCTGGTGTTCTCGGGTGGCCTGACCGTCGGCTACCAGCCGATCGTGGGCCGGACGCCGCTGCGCTGGGCGCTGATCCTCGCGCTGCTCGGCGTCGACCTCGCCGGACACCAGCTGCTCGGTTCGGACTCCCCGGTGTACTGGTCGGCCAACAGCGCGATCGTCGGTCTGATCGTCGTGTCCGCGACGAACCTGAACATCCAGGGCGGCATGCGGTTGCGGCACATCGCGTGGTTCGTGCTGGCGCTCGCCGTGTACGACCTGACGTTCGCGACCGCGATCCCGCTGACGCAGGAGCTGGTCGAGGCGATCCAGGGCTACCCGTTCGCGCCGTCCGCGGGCCTGCGGATCGGCGACCACTCCGCCGTGATCGGCATGGGCGACCTGCTGGCGTACTCGCTGTACACCACGGGGGCCTACAAGGCGTACGGACGGTCCGGCCTCCGCCTGGCGATCGTGCTGCTCGCGGTGTTCGGCGCGATCCTGCCGACGGTCGCCCCGCCCGTCCTGGATGCGCTGACCGGCCACCGGCCCGACCTGATCCCCGCGCAGGTGCTGTTCGGCCCGGCCGCGTTCGCCGGATACCTCGCGCTGCGGCGGCGCGGGCCCGAGCGCCGGATGGTGGAGCTCCCCGCGCTTCCGGCCCTCGCCTGATCCGCGCTTCCGGGCTCAGACCGCGTTCGTCAGGTTCAGGCCGCTGTCCGGGTCGAACAGGTGGAGCGCGGACGGGTCGAAGGTGAGCACGACGTCCTCGCCCTCCCGGGCGGGCGACTTCGGGTCGAGGTGCGCGACGAGCTGCGCGCGCGCCTCGCCCGAACCGTCCGAGAACGCCTCGGCGAGGTGCTCGGACCGGATCGCGCCCGCCTCGTCCAGCGCGATGTGGGCCAGCTTCTCCGACCCGAGCGACTCCAGGATGTCGACGTGCCCGGTGAACGTGTGGGCCGGCCCGTCCGGGCGGACGAGCCGGGCGTCGTCGAACGCCTCGGGACGCAGGCCCAGGATGAGCTCCTCGGGCGCGTCGCGATCGGCCAGGACGCGCCGCGTGGCGCTCGTGAGCGGGACGTCCCCGATGATCGTCCTCAGATGGCCGCCGGTCACCTCGCAGGGCAGGAAGTTCATCGACGGCGAGCCGATGAACCCCGCGACGAACAGGTTGCGCGGGTGCTCGTACAGCTCCTGGGGCGGTCCGATCTGCTGGAGGACGCCCCGGCGCATCAGGACGATACGGTCGCCGAGCGTCATCGCCTCGGTCTGGTCGTGGGTGACGTACACCGTGGTCGTGCCGAGCCGCTTCTGCAGCCGCGAGATCATCGTGCGCATCTGGACGCGCAGCCGGGCGTCCAGGTTGGACAGCGGCTCGTCCATCAGGAACGCCTTCGGGTCGCGGACGATCGCGCGGCCCATCGCGACCCGCTGCCGCTGCCCGCCGGACAGATTGGCGGGCTTGCGGTCGAGCAGCTCCCCGAGGTCGAGCAGCCGCGCGGCCTCGTCGATCCGCCGCCCGGCCTCGGCCTTGGCGGTCTTCGCCAGGCGCAGCGGGAACCCGATGTTCTCCCGGACGGTCATGTGCGGGTACAGGGCGTACGACTGGAACACCATCGCGATGTCGCGGTCGCGCGGCGCGCGCTCGTTCACCCGCGTCCCGTCGATGCGCAGCTCGCCGTCGGTGATGTCCTCCAGCCCGGCGATCATGTTGAGCGTGGTGGACTTCCCGCAGCCGGACGGCCCGACCAGGATGATGAACTCGCCGTCGGCGATGGTCAGGTCGAACCGTTCCACCGCCAGGGTGCCGTCCGGGTACCGCTTGGTCAGCCCGGCCAGGACGATCTCAGCCACCGCCCACCCTCCTCATCCCTTCACCGCCCCGGACGTCAGCCCGGACACGATCCGCCGCTGGAACGCCAGCACGAACACCACGATCGGGATCGTGATCACCACGGCCGCCGCCGCGATCGACCCGGTCGGGTCCTCGAACTGCGACGAGCCGGTGAAGTAGGAGATCGTGGCGGGCGCGGTGCGGGCCGCGTTCGACGAGGTCAGCGAGATCGAGAACAGGAAGTCGTTCCAGCACAGGATGAACGCCAGGATCGCGGTGGTCACCACGCCGGGCAGCGCCAGCGGCACGATCACCAGCCGGAACGCCTGGAACGGGGACGCGCCGTCCATGGTGGCGGCCTTCTCCAGGTCCCATGGGATCTCCCGGAAGAACGTCGAGAGCGTGTAGATGGTCAGCGGCAGCGCGAAGGTCACGTACGGGACGATCAGCCCGGGCCAGGTGTTGAACAGCCCGAGCCGCCGCTCGATCTCGAACAGCGGCGTGACCAGCGAGATCTGCGGGAACATCGAGATCAGCAGGGACAGCCCGAGCACCGCGTTCCGGCCGGGGAACCGCAGCCGGGCCACCGCGTAGGCGGCCATCGTGCCGAGCGCGATCGCGATCGCCGTGGAGATCAGGCCGATCCCGATCGAGTTCACCAGGCCGCGCACGAAGTCGTCGTTCCGGAAGATTCCGGCGTAGTTCGACCACGTCCATTTGGTCGGCCAGAACGTCCCCGCGCTGACGGTGGACGGCTCCTTGAACGACAGCGACGCGATCCACGCGACCGGGACCAGCGCGTACACGAGGACGAGCAGGTCGAGCAGGGCCCACCTGGCGCGCGCGTTCCCGCCCATCAGCGCCCCCGGTCCTGCCCCGGCGCGGACGCGCCGAGCAGCTTGACGAACACCACCGGCACCACGGCCACGCCGAGGAAGACCAGCACCGACATCGTCGAGCCGATGCCGAGGTTCAGCCCGGAGACCAGGTTGTGGTAGGCGATGATCGACACCGACGAGGTGCGCTGCGCGCCGTTGGTCAGCACGTAGATGTCGTCGAAGATCCGCACCGCGTCCAGGATCCGGAACAGCAGCGCGGCGAGGATCGTCGGCGCCATCAGCGGCAGGACGACCAGCCGGAACCGCTGCCACGCGGACGCGCCGTCCATCGCGGCCGCCTTCAGGGTGTCCTCGGGGACCAGCGCCAGGCCCGCCATGAGCAGCAGCGACATGAACGGCGTGGTCTTCCAGACCTCCGCGAGGATGATGATGCCGAGGGCGGGCCAGCGCTCGGTCAGCGGCGCGCTGCCGGCGGGCAGGAACCCGGCGAGCCACCCGGTTCCGGGCGTCCAGGCGTACTTCCAGCCGTAGGCGGCGGCGACCGTCACGATGCCGTACGGGATCAGCACCGCCGCCCTCACCAGGCCCCGGGCGACCAGCGTCCGGTACATCACCAGCGCGATCGCCATCCCGAGGACGAGCTCGATGGCCACGCTGACCACCGTGACCAGCACCGTCACCCCGACCGCGTTCCACCAGAACGCGCTGGTCAGGACGGTCCCGTAGTTCGCCAGGCCGATCCACGCCTTCCGGTCCGGGAAGCGCAGGTCGTAGCGCTGGAGCGAGAGCAGCACCGAGTACACGACGGGCCAGCCGGTGACCAGCAGCATCACCAGCCCGGCCGGGGCGCACAGCCACCAGCCGAGTCTGCGCTCGTCCCGGGCCCCCTGGCTCGCCGTCCGCCCGATCACGGCAGCACCCCCCTGCTGCGCAGCGCGTCCCCGATGAGCGAGCGCAGCGTGCGCAGGGTCCGCGGCGGGTCGATGGAGCGGGGCGGCGACAGCGTCACGGCCGTCACCGTCGAGACGTTCTGGTAGGTCGGCGTCTTCGGACGCGGCGCGGCGGTGCGCAGCGCCTCCTCGATCGTCTGCCGCATCGGGTACGCCTTGGCCATCCCGGGCGCTCCGTACACGGCCTCGATCGTGGGCGGCAGGCCGTCCTCGACGGCGGCGACGCGCTGGCTCTCCGGGTCGCGCAGGCACAGCGCCGCGCGGAAGGCCGCCCGCGGATGCCGCGAGTACCGGCTGACCGCGAAGTTCGCGCCGCCGAGCGGGGACCGTCCCGTGCCGTCTATGCCCGGGTACGGCGCCCAGCGGAAGCGCGCGGCCATCGCCGGACGGTTCGCCACCATCGACGCGTAGACGAACGGCCAGTTGATCTCGTAGGCGCCGCGCCCGGCCTCGACCGCGAGCCGCGCGTCGTCCTCCCGCGTGTTGGACAGCGACGGGTCGGCGGCCTTGGACCGGGCGAACGCGCGCATCACCCTCAGCGCCTCGAGTGCGGGCGGGCCGAGCGCGACGTGCTCGCCGCCGGGCGTCAGGATGCTCCCGCCCGCGGACGCGACCAGGCTGTTGAACCAGACC
Organism: Spirillospora sp. NPDC052269; assembly: GCF_040679435.1. Classification (NCBI taxonomy): domain Bacteria; kingdom Bacillati; phylum Actinomycetota; class Actinomycetes; order Streptosporangiales; family Thermomonosporaceae; genus Spirillospora; species Spirillospora sp. NPDC052269. Next base: position 122,299 of record NZ_JBFAUU010000015.1, on the reverse strand, counting down.
ACCAGGCCCTCGTACTGCGCGCCGGTGACCTCGCCGTACGCGGGTCTCCCCTCCCGGGCCAGGCGCGCGGACTCGGCCATCAGCCCCGTCCACGTGCGCGGCGGGCTCGGGATGAGGTCGGACCGGTACCAGAGCAGCTGGACATTGGTGTTGTACGGCGCCGCGTAGAGCCTCCCGTGCCACAGCGCGGTGTCGAGCGGCGCCGCCAGGGTGCCCTGCCGGGCCCGCGCGGCGTCCGCCCCGGTCCACTCGCGGATCCAGCCCGCCTCGGCGAGCTCGGCCGTCCAGGTGACGTCGAGGCCGAGCACGTCCAGGCCGGTGTCCCCGGCCGCGAGCCGCCGGACGAGCTGCTCGCGCTGGTCGTCCGCGCCGCGCGGCAGCGTGTTGAGCCGGATCCGGTACGCGCCGCCCGCGATCCCGTTGCAGCGCCGCACGATCTGCGCCAGGTGCTCCTGCGGCGCGTTGTACAGGTCCACGGCCGGCGGCCCGGACGTCCCGGACCCGCAGCCCGCCAGCACCCCGCCGACCAGCACCCCGCCCGCGGCGGCGCGCGCGCCACCGCGGGCGGGCGTCGGCCGGTTCCGCATCAGACCGTCGCGGCGGCGGCGACCGTGTGGCCGAGGTCGACGGCGGTGTTCGTGCGCGCGTCCATGAACCCCATCCGGATCAGGTCGTCCCCGGCGACGGCGTGCAGGCTCCACTGGGCCAGGACGCGCGCCTTGGCGCGGTACCCGGGGAGGGTCGACAGGTGGTAGCCGCGCGTGACGGCCTGCGCGAGCGGCCCGGTGAGGCTCAGCCCGAGCGGCCGCGCGACCGCCTGCGTGCCGCCGAGGTCCACGACCATGCCGAGGTCGCGGTGCGAGTACCGGCGGACCGGCCGGCCGTGCAGGCCCGCCGCGATGTTGGCGGCGGCGACCCGCGCCTGCCGGGTGGCGTGCTGGGCGGTCGGCGGGCAGACCGCGCCGCCGCCCTTCGCCAGGTCCGGGACGGCGGCGGCGTCACCGAGCGCGATCACCTCGGGGAAGCCCGCGAGCCGCAGGTCCGCGCCGACCACCAGGCGGCCCTTCTCGGTGGGCGCGTCCAGGGTGGCGACGACCGGCGACGGCTTCACCCCGGCCGTCCAGATCAGGGTGCGGCACGGGAGCGTCCGGCCGTCGGTGAGCCGCGCGGAGTGCGCGTCGAGCCTCTCGAGGCTGACCCCGAGCCGGACGTCCACGCCGCGCCGGCGCAGCGTCCGCATCGCCACCTCGCCGAGCCGTTCTCCCAGCTCGGGCAGCAGGTTGGGCGCGATGTCCAGCAGTGTCCAGGACAGCAGGGCCGGGTCGAGCCGCGGGAAGCGGCTGAGCGCCTTGTAGGTGAGCAGCTGGAGGTTCGCGGTGGTCTCGACGCCGGAGTAGCCGCCGCCGACCACGATGAAGCCCAGCCGCGCGGCCCGCTCCTCCGGGTCGTGGGTCGCCGCCGCCAGCTCCAGCTGCGCGATCACGTGGTCGCGCAGGTAGACGGCCTCGGCGAGGTTCTTCATCCCGTGCCCGTACTCCTTCAGCCCGGGGATGTCGAAGGTGCGGGTGACGCTGCCCGGGCAGAGCACGAGCCGGTCGTAGCGCAGCGTGGTCCGGTCGCCGTCGATCTTGCTGACGGTGACCGTCCGCTCGCGCAGGTCCACGCCGAGGGCGGTGCCGGGGACGATCCGGGTGCGGTGCAGCAGCCGGTGCAGCGGCCCGGCGAGCGCCCGCGGGTCCAGCGTCCCGGACGCGACCTCGGGCAGCAGCGGCTGGTAGAGCGTGTAGCCGAACGGCGCGACGAGCGAGATCGCGGCCTCGGCTGGGCGGAGCGTCCGCTCCAGGCGGCGCGCGGTGCCGTACCCGGCGAACCCGCCGCCCACGATCACGATGCGGGGAACGGTCACGGCGACTCCCTTCGGCCCATAGTCGCTGCGGCCCGTCCCCATCCTGGACGCTCCGCAACAGATCACCCACTCTAAGTAACTCTCCGGAACGGGGAACACACCGGGGTCGCCACATGGCGTTCCTCCCGTTTCAACGACATTTGTCGTAGCCGATTCGTCAGGCTTTGCCCTCCAGGGGTTCCCTCCCCCGCGCCCGGCGTGCGACCTTGGGCGAAAGCCCCTCACCGCCAACCCTGCACCGAACCCCCGGAGCGTGTGAGATGCGTATACGCGACATCCTTCGAAGGAAGGGCAGCACGGTGGCCACCGTCCGGCCGGACGCCACCGTGCGCGACCTGCTGACCGTCCTCGCCGAGCACAACATCGGCGCGGCCGTCGTCTCGCCGGACGGCGCGGCCATCGCCGGCATCGCCTCCGAGCGCGACATCGTCCGGCGGCTGAACGAGCACGGCGCCGACCTGCTCGACCGCCCGGTCTCGGCGATCATGACCGGACGGGTCAGGACCGTGACGCCCGACACGGCCGTGGAAGATCTGCGCCAGACCATGACCGAGCACCGCATCCGGCACGTCCCGGTGCTGGAGGACGACCGGCTCGCCGGGATCGTCAGCATCGGCGACGTGGTCAAGAGCGCGATCGACGAACTGGAGGACGAGCGCGAGCACCTGGTCGGCTACATCCGCCGCGTCGGCTCCTGACCAGAGACCCCTGACCACCGTCCCGATCACCGATCACCGATCACCGATCCCCGGCCGCCCCGGCGCGCCCCGCGGGCCACATCCCATGGCCCGCCGCGCGCCCTAGACCAGGACGCGGAGCGGACGGGCGGGCGGGGCGTCGCGCAGGTCCTCGCGGGCCAGGGCGAGTCGCGCCACGGCCTCCCGCAGCGTCGCGGGCGGCAGCACGAACGGCAGCCGCAACCGGTCCTCGAGGACGCCGTCGGCGCCGAACACCGGCCCGGAGACGACCCGGACGCCGCGCCGGGCCCCGGCGTCGGCGAGCCGTGTCGCGACGGGGCCGCCGACCCCCACCCACAGCGACATGCCGCCGGGCGGCACCCGGAACGTCCAGTCGGGCAGCCGCTCGCGCAGGGCGCCGACCAGGGCGTCCCGGCTCGCGGCCAGCGCGGTGGTCCGCTCGGCGCGCACCTCGTCCGCGCGCAGCAGCAGCTCCCGGGCGATGAGCTGGTCCAGCACCGGGCTCGCCATGTCCACCGCCTCGCGGGCGATCGCGACCCGGCGCGCGACCGGCGCGCTGGCCCGGATCCAGCCGATCCGCAGGCCGCCCCACGCCAGCTTGGACATCGAGCCGATGCTGATCACGCGGCCGTCCCGGTCGTAGGCGGAGACCGGGAGCGGCTCCGGCGCCGCCGGGTCGAGCGCGAGGCCCACGAACGTCTCGTCCACCACCAGCAGCGCGTCGGCCGAGCGCGCGGCCGACACCAGGGCGGCCCGGTCGTCGTCGGCCATCAGCGCGCCGGTCGGGTTCTGGAAGTCGGGGATCAGGTAGCCGAGCCGGACGGCGGCCTGCCGCATCGCCCCGGCGAGCAGCTCGAGGTCCCAGCCCGCGCCGACGCCGACCGGGACGAGCCGGGCGCCCCGGCGGCGCAGCGCGTCCAGCGCGTTCGGGTAGGCGGGACGCTCGACCAGCACGCCGTCCCCCGGTGACATGAACATCTCCAGCAGCATGCCGAACGCCTGCTGCGCGCCGTTCGTCACGATGATCTGGTCGGGATGCGTGGGGACGCCACGCTCGGCGTACCCGGCGGCGATCACCTCGCGCAGCTCGGGCAGCCCGGCCGGGTCGTAGCCGGGGCCGCCGTAGTGCCGCGGCAGGGCCGCGACCGCGGCCTCCACCGACTCGTGGAAGATCGCCGGGACGGCCGGGGCCGCGCACCCGAGGTCGATGAACCCGCCCCCGGGCTCGGGCGCGTGCGCCATCCCGAAGCGCGGCACGACCGCCCCGGACGCGGCGGGCGGCGGAGCCAGCGAACCGCTGGTCGGGAGGGTCGTCCAGCTGCCCGCGCCCTGCCGGCTCTCCACGTACCCCTCCGAGCGCAGCCGGTCGTAGGCGGCGGTCACGGTCGTGCGGCTGACGCCGAGCGCGCCGGCCAGGTCGCGTTCGGCGGGCAGCCGGGTGCGGAGCGCGAGCCGCCCGTCCTGGACGAGGCCGCGCACCGCGCGCGCGAGCCCCGAGTACAGCGGCCGCTCGCGCGGCACCTCGCCCAGCAGCCGGGCCAGCTGCAGTCCACTCACGTACCGCGTTCCGCTCATAAGGCCACTTTTCCACATTGGCCCTATAGTCACCAGTCCACTTGCTTCACCATGACTGATATGAACGGACTGGCCTTGACGCTTCGCCGACTCACCCAGCTCTACGTCGGACTGGCCCTTTACGGCTTCGGGATCGCCCTCCAGGTGGCCTCCGGCCTGGGCAACGACCCGTGGGACGTGTTCCACCAGGGCCTCGCGCGCCAGTTCGGACTGTCCCTCGGCGCCTGGATCATCATCGCCGGGGCCGTGGTCATGCTCGCCTGGATCCCCCTGCGGCAGCGTCCCGGCCTCGGCACGATCAGCAACGTCGTGCTGGTCGGGGCGTTCGCCGACCTCGGCCTCTGGCTGCTCCCCCACCCGGACGGCACGGCCCTGCGCTGGACGTACCTGATCGCCGCGATCCTGATCGGCGGCTTCGCCACGGGCTGCTACATCGGCGCGGGGCACGGCCCCGGCCCGCGCGACGGCCTGATGACCGGACTGGCCTCCAAGGGCGTCCCGATCCGGGTGGCGCGCACCGGCATCGAGCTGACCGTCCTGCTGACCGGCTGGCTGCTCGGCGGCACCGTCGGGATCGGAACGCTCCTGTACGCCGTCCTGATCGGCCCGATCTGCCACTGGACGGTCCCCGCCCTCGCGATCAAGCTCCCCGGGCGCGAGCAGCCCGCCAAGGAGCCCGGCCTCGACCCGGTCCCCGCCTGACCCCGAGGACTCCCCCGCGATAGCAGAACAGCCCGGAGCTCAGGTCATGGGCTCCGGGCTGTTCTGTTCCGCTGATCGTGACCGTTCCGCTGATCGCGCCTAGAGCGGCTCGGCGCGCGCGCTGCGGGACGCCGGGCCGACGACGGCCGCCGCGAACCCCTCGGGCAGCACGACCGTGCCGTCCTGGTACCGCAGGTCGAGCCGGTCCATCTGGCCCGCCCGCCACCAGTACACGTGCGGGCTGAGCGAACCCGGCCCCTCGTCGTAGGCGTTCCGGGCGTGCGAGTGCAACTCGTGCGCGGCGGTGGCGGCGGCCCGGTACCGGATGCGGGGCGACGGATCCGACGACCGCAGCGGGTGGACGACCGTCAGGCTGCGGTTCGGGACGGTCACCAGCGCGCCCTGCGCGCCGATGTGCAGGTACTCCTCCAGCCACGCCAGGTGGGTCGCGGTGTAGGCCGTCCAGCCGGACAGGACCGCCACCCGCACCTGGCCGAGGTCGTGCTCGTCCACCCGGAGCGGGCCGTCCGCGCGGACGTTGGCCCGGCCGAGCATGAACAGCGCGTCGCCGGAGACCGGCCAGCCGCCCGCCTCCTGGCTGGTGACCGTCCGGACGGCGGTCGGGGTGTCCACGACCACGGCCTCGATCAGGCCCGGCGCGAACGGCCGGGCGGCCAGGCCGCCGATGTCGGCCGCGCTCTGGTACAGCCGGGTACGCAGGAGGTGCTGGGCCAGGTCGAAGTCCGCCAGGTCCAGCGGCTCCTCCAGCGCCGTGGTGAGCGTGGTGATGTGGTCCGACACGAGCGCGGGCCAGTCGTCGCGCGGGATCAGCCGGGCGATCTGCCGCAGGTCCCGCATCCCGACGTGCATCCGGGTCGGGCCCTCCAGCAGCATGACCTCGCCCGACACCGCGTGGCAGGAGTAGCCGAGGGTCTCGGCGACCAGGACCACCAGCGAGTCGAGCGTGCCGTCGGCCGCGGGGTCGGGCAGGGGGTGCCGTCCGGTCATCCGAGACCTCCGAGGAGGTGGCGGGCGCCGGTGTCCAGGACGGCCGGCGCGCCGAGTTCGAGGGTGAGCTGGCGCGGGCCGTGCCCGGCGGGCAGCCCCGCCAGCACCGGCACGCCCAGGGGGGCGAGGCGGGCCGCGAGCACGGCCTCGGCCTCGGCGGGGTCTCCGCAGTCGTGGAACGAGCCGAGCGCGATCCCCGCCACACCGTCCAGCCAGCCCGACTGGATCAGCTGGGTGAGCATCCGGTCGAGCCGGTAGGGCTCCTCGGAGACGTCCTCCAGGAAGACGATCCCCCCGGCGGCCGGGGGCGGGGCGTCGGGGGTGCCGAGCAGCGCGGTCAGCAGCGAGAGCGTGCCGCCGGTCAGCGGGCCCTCGGCGCGGCCGTCCCGGATCACCGAGGTCCCGGCCGCTTCGATCGTTCCACTACCGAACAGCGCGGCGCGCAGGCCCGCCACGGCGCCCTCGCCGTCCTCGTCCGGGCCCGGCCCGGCGATGATCTGGGACGCGGCCATGGGCCCGAAGGACGTGGTGACGCCGAGCCGCGCGCCGAACGCGGAGTGCAGCGCGGTGATGTCGCTGGACCCGTGCAGGATCTTCGGCTCCGGGCCCGTCGCGGCGGAGGCGAGCGCCGCCCAGTCGAGGTGGTCCAGCAGGCGGGTCGCGCCGTAGCCTCCCCGCGCGCACAGCACGGCCCGCACGGACGGGTCGCACCAGGCGTCGGCCAGGTCGGCGGCGCGGGCGGCGTCGGTCCCGGCGAGCCGGTACCAGTCGTCCCGGACCGCGCCGGCCTCGCTCAGATTGGCGGCGTCCAGGGTGTGCTTGCCCACCATGACGTCCAGATCGAGACCGCGCAGGACCTCGCACCCGGCCGCGAGGCGGTCCGGATCCAGCCGGCCGCTGGGGGCGATGACCGCCACCCGGTCCCCCGGACGGAGCCTGACGTGCCTGCGGGGCCGGGAACCGGGCCGGCCGTCACGGCCGTCCGGTTCCGTCTCGTGAGCGCCCCCGCTGCTCAACCCGTTCCCTCCTCGCACCGCGATCCCTAGAGCTTGTCAGCAGATGTCGTCCGATGGAAGGGGCCTCTGGTCACGACGTGCCAACGGTTCGTGACCGGTCCCCGGCACCCGCCTCAGCCGGCGGGACCGCCCGCCCGGCCGTCCATCGGGCCGTCCGGCGGACCGCCCGCCGGGCCGTCCGGGTCGTCGCCGGTGACGGCGGCGACCAGGCGGGGCAGCGCCTCCCCGATCGGGTCGCGGACGACCACGTCCGCCATCGGGTCGTACGGGGTGGGCTCGGCGTTCACGATCACCAGCCGGCCGCCGTTGTCGACCGCCTCGCCGCACAGTCCGGCGGCGGGGTGGACGGTCAGCGAGGTGCCCACGGCCAGCAGCAGGTCACAGGAGCGGGCGGCGGCGACCGACGCGTCCAGGACGTCCTCCCGGAGCGCCTGGCCGAACGAGATCGTCGCGGACTTCTGGATGCCGCCGCACTCGGGGCACGGCGGGTCCTCCTCGCCGGCCTCGACCCGCGCCAGCACCTCCCGCATCGGGGTGCGCAGGCCGCAGGACAGGCACTCGGCCTCCAGCATCGTGCCGTGGATCTCCAGCACCAGCGCCGGGTCGGATCCGGCCCGCTGGTGCAGGCCGTCGATGTTCTGGGTGACCAGGCCGTGCAGCCGCCCGGCGCGCTCCAGCGCGACCAGGGCCGCGTGCCCGGTGTTGGGCCGGGCCTCCCACGCGGGGTTGTCCAGCCGGGCCCGCCAGGCGCGGCGGCGCACCTCGGGGTCGGAGATGTAGGCCCCGATGGTGGACATCGCGGCGGCGGCCGGGTCCTTGGTCCACACGCCCTGCGGGCCCCGGAAATCCGGGATCCCGCTGTCGGTGCTGATCCCGGCCCCGGTGAGCACGGTGATCCGCCGGGCCGCGGCCATCAGCGCCCCGGCGCGCTCCACGTCGCCGGAACCGGGCCCGGGGGGTGCTGCTGCCATGCCACCAGCCTAGGGCCGGACCGCCCCGCTTCCGACCGTCTCGCCCGTCCGGCCCGGTCCGTGGGGGAATCGCGCCGCCGGGCGAAACACGCGGGCGCCGCTCTGGGCGTGGCGGACCGGAGAGGGCCCGCGGAGTGAGAAACTGAGGACACGTATGAGGTCGACGCCGCACATCCTGGTGATCAACGGGACCAAGGTCCGCCGCCCCGTGTTCATCCTCGGATCCCCCCAGTCTGGCGCGGACGTGCTCGCCCGCGCCGTCAAGCGTTCCGCCGGGTTCCACCTGACCGCGGGCCGCCCGAACGTGCTGCGCCTGGTCTACGCCTACGCCCGGCGCCCGTCGATCGCGACGGGACGCGGGGTCGGGGCCGCCCGGGTGCTGCGCGACGCCTACGCCGAGAGCTGGCAGATCACGCCCGGCGGCTGCCGGGACTGCCCCGCCGAGTGCCGGGCGCTGGCGGGCCTGCCGCCCGTCCCGCCCCGGGCCGCCGGCCGGTTCCGTCCGGACGCGGGCCGCCCGGCCGAGGAGCCGTGCGTCGAGGCGCGCGGCGTGGAGCGGTTCGCCGACGCCACGCCCGACCTGCTGTACAGCGCCGACGTGCTGCTGGACGCCTTCCCCGACGCCCAGCTCGTCCAGGTGATCAGGGACGGCCGGGACGTGGTCGCCGACATGCTCGCCGACGACGGCTGCCTGGGCTGGTTCCGGCCGGGCCTGTCGAACCTGGACGAGGTGTTCCCCAACCCGTTCCTCGGGGTCGAGGAGGAGTCCGAGCGCCGCCGCTGGCCGAGCGCGGCCCTGGCCGTGAAGTGCGCGCTGCGCTGGCGCGGCTCGGTGCGGCTGTCGGCGCGGCTGCGCGCCCAGGTCCCCGAGGACCAGCTGCACACCATCCGGTTCGAGGACCTGGCGGCCCAGCCCCGGCAGGTGGCCCGGGCCGTCTCGGAGTTCCTGGAGGCGCCGCTGTCGCCGGGTGTGATGGCCGGGCTCGTCCGGTCGGGCGCCCCGGCCGACCCCGCCGACCCCGAGCGCCGCGTCGGGATCTGGCACGACCGCCTCACCCCGCGCCAGGTCGTCCAGGTCGAGCGGATCGCGGGCAACGAGCTGCACCGCCTCGGCTACCGTCTCAGCGACTGATCGCCCCGGTCCGGCCCCCGCCCGCCCTCCGACGGATCGGCGAGCGGGCGGGCGGTGTCAGCGGGCCGGTCCCAGTGAGCAGGTGTCAGCGGGCCCGGGTGTCAGTGAGCGGATGTCAGCGGGACGGGGCGCGGCGGACGTCGCGACGCAGCTCGGGACCGAGCCAGCCGATCGCCACGCCCGCCGCGCCGAGCCCCACCAGGAGCACCGTGTACCGGCCCGTGCCGGTGCGGACGAGCCGGTCCGGGCGGATCTCCACGCGCATGATCATCTCCTCGGCCCTCGCGAGTGCGGGCGCCCATCGTGGTGCGCGGACATGGCCGCCGGATGGCCGCTCCGGCCCGCCGGAAAGAAGGTCCAGGAAACCCCATCGGCGCCCGGCACGTCCGGCATTCCGGAGAATCCGGGCCGATCGGCCGTGGCGAGGATCACTCCCCGGCCCCCGTGCGCCGACGGCCCGCGAACCCGCCCCGGATCGCCGCCGATCGCCGCGGATCACTTCCGCCAGCGGGGCTGCTTGTCCTTCGGCGTCGTGGTGCAGGTGTAGGCGACGCCCTGGGCGGTCTTGCCCTTGGCCCCCTGCGGCGCGCAGAACGCCCCCGGGCGGACGGCCCCGGGCACGGTCACGCTGCCCGGCTTCGCCGGGGCCCACCGGGCCCGCTCCCCGCTGCTCACCTTCACGCAGGTGGCGCCCTTGCCCTCCGAGGTCTGGCCGACCGCGCCCACGTCCGAGCAATAGGTGCCGACCTGGATGCTCCCGGTGGCGGCGGGCGCGACCCCGGAAGGGGCGGCCGCCCAGCGGGGCTGCTTCTGGCCGTTCTTCAGGGCGCACGTGGCGGCCTTGCCGTCGGCCGAGCGGGCCACCACCCCGATGTCCATGCAGGTCCGCCCCACGTGCACCGACGCCTGCTGCGCGGTCGCCGGGGCCATCGCCTTGACGTTCGCCTTCGCCGCGCTGCCGGACGCCTTCGCCATCGCGCTGGAGACCGCGCCGCTGGCACCGGCCTTCGTCGCCTCGTTCTTGTTGCCCGAGCCACAGGCCGTGCCCGTGAAGGCCACCGCCGCCAGCATCAGCACGGCCCCTGCCGTACGCATCCTCGTCATCGCGTGCCACCCCCGTTTAGTTCAGTCGCGTTGACAGACATCACCTTACGGAAAGTGATCGCTCGATCACGGTATTGCAACGGCGTGGCCGCCCCGCGCCGTCCCACCGGCCCCACGGAAGCGAACAGGCCCCCGTGATCCGGTGGATCACGGGGGCCCTGTTCACGAGGACGACCCAGACGGTCACGTCCGGCCGGTCGCCGCGGGCGGCCGGTCGGCGCGTGCGGCCGGTCGGCGTGTCCGGCGGGGCAGGCCGTGTCAGTCGGCGGCGAGGACGGGCGCGGCGTCCGTCCGCTCCTCCTGGCGGGCGAACTGGGTGCGGTACAGCTCGGCGTACAGGCCGCCTCCGGTGAGCAGTTCGTCATGCCGTCCGCGCTCGACGACCCGGCCGGCCTCCACCACCAGGATCTGGTCCGCCTCGCGGATCGTGGACAGCCGGTGCGCGATCACCAGCGAGGTGCGGCCCGCCAGCGCGGTCGCCAGGGCCCGCTGGACGGCCGCCTCGGATTCGGAGTCCAGGTGCGCGGTCGCCTCGTCGAGGACGACCACCGAGGGCGCCTTGAGCAGCAGCCGGGCGATGGCCAGGCGCTGCTTCTCGCCGCCCGACAGCCGGTAGCCGCGGTCGCCGACCACGGTGTCCAGGCCGTCCGGCATGTCGGCGATCAGCTCCCCGACCTGCGCGGCCTCGAGCGCCGCGATGATCTGCTCGTCGGTCGCGTCCGGACGGGCGTACCGCATGTTCTCGCGGATGGAGTCGTGGAACAGGTGCGCGTCCTGGCTGACGACCCCGACGCGGGAGCGGAGCGAGTCGAGCGTGACGTCCCGGACGTCCTGCCCGCCGATCCGGACCGCGCCGCCGGACGCGTCGTACAGCCGCGACACCAGGTGCGTGATCGTCGACTTGCCCGCCCCGGACGGCCCGACCAGCGCGACGAGCTGACCCGGCGCGGCGGTGAAGTCCACGTCGAACAGCACGTCCCGGGCGGGCGCGGTGTCGGTGCGGGCGATCGACTCCAGCGAGGCCAGCGAGACCTCCTCGGCGGACGGGTAGCTGAACGACACGTGGTCGAACTCGACCGCGGGGGCCTCCTCCTCGTCCACGGTGAGCGGCTCGGCGTCGTCCTTGTCGTCGATGAGCGGCTTGAGGTCGAGCACCTCGAAGACGCGGTCGAAGCTGACCAGCGCGGTCATCACGTCCACGTGGACGTTGGACAGGGCGGTCAGCGGCCCGTACATGCGGGTCAGCAGGGTCGCGAGGGCGACCAGCGTGCCCAGCTGGAAGCTGCCGTCCACGACCAGCGAGCCGCCGACGCCGTAGACCATCGCGGTCGCGAGCGCCGCGACCAGGGTCAGCGCCGTGAAGAACACCCGGCCGTACATGGCCGCGACCACGCCGATGTCGCGGACGCGGGCCGCGCGTCCGGCGAAGTTCTCCTCCTCCTCGGCCGGACGGCCGTAGAGCTTGGCGAGCATCGCCCCGGCGACGTTGAACCGCTCGGTCATCAGCGAGCTCATCTCGGCGTCCAGCTGCATCTGCTCGCGGCTGACCGCCTGCAGCCGCTTGCCGACCCACTTGGCGGGCAGCACGAAGATCGGGAGCAGCAGCAGCGCGATCAGGGTGACCTGCCAGGACAGCACCAGCATCGTGATCAGCACGAGGACGAGGCTGATCACGTTGGACACCACCGACGACAGCGTGGTCGTCAGGGCGCGCTGCGCGCCGATCACGTCGCTGTTCAGGCGGCTGATCAGCGAACCGGTCTGGGCGCGCATGAAGAACGCGACGGGCTGCCGCTGGACGTGCCCGAACACCTGCGTCCGCAGGTCGTAGATCAGGCCCTCGCCGATCCGCGCGGAGTACCAGCGCTGGCCGAGCCCGAGCACCGCCTCCAGCAGCGCCAGGCCCGCCACCGTGGCCGCCAGGGCGACGACGACGCCCTGCTTGTGCGGGATGATCCCGTGGTCGATGATCCCCTTCAGCAGCAGCGGGTTGGCCACCACGATCACCGCGCCGAGCGCGTTCAGCGCCAGGAACCACACCAGGTCGCGGACGTAGGGCCGGGCGTACCCGGCGATCCGCTTGACGGTCCCCTTGGCCAGCTTCTTCTGCGTGACCGAGCTGTCCCGCCGGAACGAGGCCATCACCTGCCAGCCGTTCCCCGGCATCCCGGGCATCCCCATTCGGGCCCTCCCAAAAGGTCCTCGCGGACATGGACGCCGCGCGGCGCGGACACCGCCGGCGAGGTCGTCTCAAGCGAACGTAATCAAGTAAGCATCTCAGCTCGCACCGTCCACAACGTCCCGGGACCGCCAGGCCTTCCCGCTCCCGGCCCCCGACTCCCGGCCCACGGTCCGATCCAGGTCACCGCCCTTCCCAAATTCGATCTTGTGAGGTTCACTCCCATGTGACATTTCAGTCACCATCGCCTCATCTCCCACCAGGAGCCCCCATGAAGCGATTCATCTCGGCGGGCGCGGCCGCCGTCGCGGTCGTGACGCTCACCGCGCTCGCGCCCGGCGCGTCCGCCGCGACGCCGGGCCGGCCGGCCGGAAAACCGACAGGGACGCCGTCCGCCCAGGTCAGGAACGGCGAGACCCAGCCCGTGTTCTCACGCGCGGACGCGGTCAGCCAGACCGTCAACATCGAGACCGCCGTCGACAGCGACCGCGACGGCAAGCGCGACACCGTCCAGCTGCGGATCATGCGGCCGAAGGAGACCGGCCAGGGCCTCAAGGTCCCGACGATCATGGAGGCGAGCCCCTACTGGGCGGGCATCCTGGACGTCCCCAACCACCCCGTGGACATCGGCGGGGCGAACCGCCTGGCGGCCTCCCGGTTCCAGCGCGACCTCGCCGACGTGTTCCCCGGCTACTACGACAACTACTTCCTGCCGCGCGGGTACGCCGTCGCCGACCTGGACAGCCTCGGCACGGGCGGCTCGACCGGCTGCCCGACGTCCGGCGCGCGCAACGAGCAGGCGGGCGCGAAGGCCGCGGTGGACTGGCTGAACGGCCGGGCGCGCGGCTGGGCCCCGGACGGGACGCCGGTGAAGGCCGACTGGTCCACCGGGAACGTCGGCATGATCGGCCAGTCCTACAACGGAACGCTGCCGAACATGGCCGCCGCGACCGGCGTGGACGGCCTGAAGGCCATCGTCCCGATCGCGGGCATCTCCAACTGGTACGACTACTACCGCGACAACGGCGCGGTGATCGCACCCGGCGAGTACCAGGGCGAGGACCTGGACGTGCTCGCCAAGGCCGTCCTGACGCGCCGGAACCCCGGGGTCTGCAAGCAGGTCATCGACGACATCGAGGCCCGCGAGGACCGCGACACCGGCGACTACAGCCCCTTCTGGGACGAGCGCAACTACGTCAAGGACGCCAAGAAGGTCAAGGCGGCCGTGATGGTGGTGCACGGCCTGAACGACTGGAACGTCAAGACCGAGCAGTCCGTCCGGTGGTGGAACGCCCTGAAGGAGGCGGGCGTCCCGCACAAGCTGTGGCTGCACCAGGCCAACCACGCCACCCCGTTCCGCTGGCGGATCGACGAGTGGCTGCGGCAGACGCACCACTGGTTCGACCGGTACCTGTACGGCATCCGCAACGGCATCGAGAACGAGCCGAAGGTGGACATCCAGCGCCCCGACGGCTCGTGGGAGACCGCCAAGGACTGGCCGCTCCCCGGCACCCGCACGCTTCCGGTCAGCCTGAACCCCGGTTCCGGCTCCGGCGGCCAGCCGGGCGTCCTCGGGACGCGGCCGCAGAGCGGCGCGCCGCAGTCCTTCACCGACGAGGGCCGCACCCGTACCGCCGAGCAGCTGCTCACCGGCGAGGACAAGGCAGACCCGAACCGGCTGGCGTACCTGACCGGGCCGCTGTCCAAGCCGCTGCGGCTGGACGGCATCCCGAAGGCCGACATCCGGGCCTCGCTGAACGGCCGGTCGCCCTTCCTGACCGCGCTGCTGGTCGACTACGGCACCGACACGCGGCCGACCGGCGCCCGGATCACCACGACCGACAAGGTCTGCTACGGCCAGAGCGTTCCTGGTGACGAGGGCTGCACCCTCCGGCAGGAGCTCGCCACGGAGACGGCCCCCTACAAGATCATCACCAGGGGCTGGCTGGACGCGCGGAACCGGAACTCGATCTCCCGCAGCGAGCCGCTCACGCCCGGGAAGACCTACTCCCTCCGCTGGGACATGCAGCCCACCGACTACACGGTCAAGGCCGGCCACCGGCTCGGCGTGATCGTCCTGTCGACGGACTACGACTACACGCTCCGCTACCCGGCGGGCACCGCCGTGACCGTCCAGCCGGGCGCGAGCCGCGTCCTGCTGCCGGTCGCACCCGGCGGGGATACTTCGCTCAGGTAACCGAAATATCCGAAAACTTCGAGACAGTCCGGCAAAGGACTGGCCGAAATCCGGATCTCTCCGCAAGAATGGCACCGCCGTGCGGACGGGCGCGCCGTCCGCACGGCGGGTTTTCTCCACTTGACCGAATGGGAAGTGGAACGTTCCCCACCGGCCCGCGTCAACGCGGGCCGGTGGGGACGGCAAAGCGGGTCGGGACGGCCGAGGGGCCGTCAGCCGCTGAAGGCGGCGGCCAGCGCGCGCAGCCGGACGACCTGCTCGCGCCGCTCGGCGGCGCACTGCTCGTCCAGGGTGTTCTGCGGCGCCGCGAGGAGCAGGCGCTTGGTGGCGACGGCGGCCTCGGCGTTGACCGCCAGCAGCTCGGCCGTGAGAGCCGCAACGGCCGCGTCCAGGCCGTCCGACGGGACGACCCGCTCGACGATGCCGAGTCGGGCCGCCTCGGCGGCGTCCACGCTCCGGGCGGTGAGGCAGAGTTCCATCGCCCGGTTGACGCCCACGATCTCGACCAGGGGTTTGGTGCCGGTCAGATCCGGTACCAGGCCGAGCGCGGGCTCCTTCATGCAGAACCTCACATCGTCCGCGGCGATCCGGATGTCGCAGGCCAGCGCGAGCTGGAAGCCCCCGCCGATCGCGTGACCGTGCACCGCCGCGACGGTGACGATCTCCGGATTCCGCAGCCAGGTGTACCCCTCCTGCAGGTCGGCGATGAACCGGTCGCCCGTCTCATCGTCCGCCCCGAAGGGGAACCCCCCCTCCCCGCCGGAGAACATCGACAGGTCGATGCCGGCGGAGAACGACGGGCCGTCGCCGCGGAGGACGACGACCCTCACCTCCGGCGGAAGCGTGCGGCCGATGGCCGCCAGCATCCGCCAGGTGGCGAAGGTCATGGCGTTGCGCCGCTCGGGCCGGGCGAGCGTGACGGTCGCGACCGCCCCGTCCACCTCGAGCCGCAGCCCGCCCTCGGCGAGCTCCGCCCCGGTGGGCGGTCCCGCCGTCGTGGCCGGTTCCGGCCGTCCCAGCTCCGCGTCCGCCATGACATACCCCTTTTCCGCTGTGTCGACGTGCAGCACGGCGGACGGGGCGACCCGCGCGCGGCACGCGCGGGGACGGTACCCGGCCCGCCGTCGCGACCGAACCCTACTCGGTCGTCCGCGACGGCAGGTCAGGCGGTCCGCCCGTCCGGAGGGACGCGTCGCGCCGGGTGCGGCCGGGCACGCCCGTATCCCACCGGACCAGGCCCGGGGTCAGGACTTCTTGCCGCGGGTCGCCCCTCCGCGACCGCGCAGGTTGACACCGGATTCGGTGAGAATCCGGTGGATGAAGCCGTAGGAGCGGCCGGTGGCGGCTGCCAGGGCGCGGATGCTCTCGCCGGAGTCGTACCTCTTCTTGAGTTCCGCCGCCAGCTTGTCGCGCTCGGCACCGGTCACGCGGGTGCCCTTCTTGAGGGTCTCGGCCACGAGTACCTCCCGTAGTGATGTGGTGACCGCTGCGTTATCCCCCGCCATGATCAGTCATTCCCGCGCGTTCGGCTACCCACTCCGCCAGAAAAGATCTGTCGAACTCCCCATGCAGGTCACGCAAGTGCCACCAGATCGGCAAACTCGTCACTCCAGATGTCCTCGACCCCATCCGGAAGCAAAATCACTCTTTCCGGCCGGAGCGCCGACACCGCACCCTCATCGTGCGTCACCAGGACGATCGCCCCGGCGAAGGTGCGCAGCGCCGCGAGGATCTCCTCGCGGGACGCGGGGTCGAGGTTGTTGGTCGGCTCGTCCAGCAGCAGCACGTTGGCGCTGGAGACGACGAGCATGGCGAGCGCGAGCCGGGTCTTCTCGCCGCCGGACAGCACCCCGGCGGGCTTGTCCACGTCGTCCCCGGAGAACAGGAACGAGCCGAGGATCTTGCGGACCTCGACCGGCGGGAGGTCCGGCGCGGCGGACTGCATGTTCTCCAGCACCGAGCGCTCGACCTCGAGGGTCTCGTGCTCCTGGGCGTAGTAGCCGACCCGCAGCCCGTGGCCGGAGATGACCTTCCCCCCGGCGTCGGACTTGTCCTGGCCCGCGAGCAGGCGCAGCAGCGTGGTCTTGCCCGCGCCGTTCAGGCCCAGGATGACCACCCGGCTGCCGCGGTCCACCGCGAGGGAGACATCCGTGAAGATCTCCAAGGAACCGTACGACTTGGACAAACCTTCCGCGGTGAGCGGGGTCTTGCCGCACGGGGCCGGGTCCGGGAAGCGGATCTTGGCGACCTTGTCGGCCTGCCGCTCGTCCTCCACGCCCGCCAGCAGCTGCCGGGCCCGCCGGTCCATCTGCTGGGCCGCCTTGGCCTTGGTGGCCTTGGCGCGCATCTTGTCGGCCTGGGAGAGCAGCGTGGAGGCCTGCCGCTCGGCGTTGGCGCGCTCCCGCTTGCGGCGGCGCTCGTCGGTCTCGCGCGCCTCCAGGTACTTCTTCCAGCCGACGTTGTAGATGTCGACGACGCTGCGGTTGGCGTCCAGGTGGAACACCCGGTTCACCACCACGTCCAGCAGCTCCACGTCGTGGCTGATCACCACCAGGCCGCCCTGGTGCGACTTGAGGAAGTCGCGCAGCCACATGATCGAGTCGGCGTCCAGGTGGTTGGTCGGCTCGTCCAGCAGCAGGGTGTCGGCACCGGAGAACAGGATGCGGGCCAGCTCCACGCGGCGGCGCTGGCCGCCGGACAGGGTGCCGAGCGGCTGGCCGAGGACGCGGTCGGGCAGCCCGAGGCTGGAGGCGATCGACGCCGCCTCGGCCTCGGCGGAGTAGCCGCCGAGGATGTGCAGCCGCTCCTCCAGCCGCCCGTACTGCCGGACGGCCTTGTCCCGGTCGGCGCCGGTCTTGGTCGCCATCCGCTCCTCGGCGGCGCGCAGCTTGCGGATCACCTCGTCCAGGCCGCGCGCGGACAGGATCCGGTCGCGGGCGAGCTCCTCCAGGTCGACACCGCGCGGGTCCTGCGGGAGGTAGCCGAGCGTGCCGGAGCGGGACACCCCGCCCGCCGCGGGCTGCGCGTCCCCGGCGAGGACCTTGGTGAGCGTGGTCTTGCCCGCGCCGTTGCGCCCGACGAGGCCGACCCGGTCGCCGGGGTTGACCCGGAAGGTGGCTCCCTCGATCAGCAGCCGGGCCCCGGCGCGCAGCTCGATGTCGTTCGCGATGATCACAAGTGTTCCCTGACGGATGAGGCGGGTGGATGCGCAGCCGATCAGTCTACGTGGACGGGCCGCCAGGTCCGGCCATGCCGAAACCCTTCAAACATGAGTACGAACGCTGGGCGTGGCGGGAACATGCCCGGGAAGACCACCCGGGGGGCCGGGGCCCGCCCGGCCGTGACAAGGGGGAACACCATGGTCCGCGTGACGAGCAACCCACCGCTCGGTACACCGAACTACATCGACATAGGCATCCCGGACATCGCCCGCGCGAAGGCCTTCTACGGCGAGCTGTTCGGCTGGACCTTCCAGGACCTCGGCCCGGACGCCATGGGCTACGAGGCCGTCATGCTCGACGGCCGGATGATCGCGGGCATGGTCCAGGTGTCCGGCGAGGACACCGGTGGAAGCCACTGGTGGAACCTGTACTTCTCCACCGACGACGCCGACGCGACGATCAAGCGGGTCACGGACGCGGGCGGCGAGGTCGTCCAGCCCGTCGGGGACGTGTTCGAGCACGGCCGGATGGCCATGCTGAAGGACCCGACCGGCGCGCAGTTCGGCCTCTGGCAGGGCAAGTCGATGCCCGGCTCGGGCATCGTCAACGAACCCGGCTCGTTCACCTGGGAAGAGCTCCACACCCGCGACACCGCCGCGGCGTGCTCGTTCTACGAGTCCGTGTTCGACCTGCGTCCGGTGAAGATCGACGCCGGGCCGGACATGGAGTTCTACGCGCTCGCCCGCCCGGACGACGCCGAGCGGCCGATCGGCGGGATCGCCCGCGACGACGACCGCGAGCTCCCGCAGTGGGTGGTGTACTTCCAGGTGGCCGACGCCGACCAGGCCGTCCAGCGCGTCAAGGACGGGGGCGGCGCCCTCAAGGACGGCCCGTGGGACACCCCGTACGGCCGGATGGCCGACGTCAGGGACCCGTTCGGCGTCGAGTTCCGGGTGATCCACAGCACCGCGCGGTGAGGCGGATCTCACCCGGCCCGCGAGCGGGTGCCGCGAACGGGTGTCCGCTCTGCCGTTGATCGGGAAGGATGTCCCCCATGTGGTTGGCTCCCGAACGCAGGTCGGCACGTCGGTGGGCGGTCCCCGTCCTCGTCCTCGGCGCGGGTCTGGTGGTCGGCGGGGTCCTGCTGGCGGACGGCCGCCGGGGCACCGCGCTGATCGCCCTGGCGGTGCTCGCCGGGTACGCGGCGCATCTGGCGTACCGGCGGGACGAGCAGGGCCTGGCGATCAGCGAGGCGTTCGGCCGCGGGCACCGGGGCCGAACGCACCTGAAGGCCGCGGCGATGACCGGGGACGTCCTGTCGGCGGGCCTGGTCGCCGCGCTGGTCGTCCAGGCGCTCCGCGGCGCCGACGTCGCCCCCTACGCCTGGCTCGCCCTGCTCGCCGGCGTCACCTACCTGGTGTCCGCCCTGACCGGCGGCCGCGCGCCCTAGCCCGGCCCCGTCGCCGGGCGGGCGTCAGCGGAGGTCGTCGGCGTGCTCGCGGGCCAGGATCGCGGCCTGCACCCTGCTGCGCAGCTCCAGTTTGGCCAGGATCCGGCTGACGTGCGTCTTCGCGGTCGTCTCCGCCATCTCCAGGCGTTCGGCGATCTGCTGGTTCGACAGGCCGTCCCCGAGGCATGCCAGGACGTCCCGCTCACGCGGGGTCAGCACGTCCAGCGCCACGGGCTCGGCGGGCACCGGCGCGGCGGCGAACGCGCCGATCAGCCGCCGGGTGACCTGGGGCGCGATCACGCCCTCCCCCGCCGCGACCGTCCGGACGGCCTCGACGAGCCCGTCGGCGTCCACGTCCTTCAGGAGGAACCCGGCCGCGCCCGCCCGCAGCGCCCCGAACACGTGCGCGTCGGCGTCGAACGTCGTCAGCACCAGCACGTCGGCGAGCCCGGCGACCGCGCGGGTCGCGGCGATCCCGTCCATCTTCGGCATCCGGACGTCCATCAGGACCACGTCCGGCCGCAGCTCGCGGGTGAGCGCCACGGCGGCCTCCCCGTCGGCGGCCTCCCCGACCACCTCGACGTCCGGGGCCGCGCGCAGGATCAGCGCGATCCCGGCCCGCACCGCCGCCTGGTCGTCGGCCACCAGCACCCTGATCACCGCGTCCCCCCTTCGTCGACCCCTCCGTCGAGGGGCAGCTCCGCCCGCACCACCCAGGCCCCGCCGGACGCCCCGGCGGAGAACTCCCCGCCGAGCAGCGTGGCCCGCTCCCGCATCCCGATCAGCCCGGCGCCCGCGCCCGGCAGCTCCGACGCCCCGCCGAGGGGGCTGGTGACCTCCACGCCCACCCGGCCCGTCCCGTAGGTCAGCCGGACCTCGGCCAGCCCGGCCCCGCCGTGCTTGAGCGCGTTCGTCAGCGACTCCTGGACGATCCGGTACGCGGCCAGCTCGACGGCCGCGGGCGGCGCGTACGGCTCCCCCACGACCTCCAGGCGGGCCGACAGGTCCGAGCGCGCCGCGTGCGCGACCAGCCGGTCCACCTCCGCCAGCCGGGGCGCGGCGGGCGGGTCGGTCCCCTCGTCCCGCAGCAGGCCGATCATGCGCCGCATCTCGGTCAGCCCCTGCACGCTGTTCTCCCGGATGACCTCCATGGCCCGCCGCAGCCCCTCCTCGTCCAGGTCGCGCACCCTCAGCAGGGCCGTGGAGTGCAGCGCCACGGCGCTCAGGTGGTTGGCGACCACGTCGTGCAGCTCCCGAGCCATCCGCGCCCGCTCGGTCGTCACGGCGGCCAGCCGGTCCATCTCGGCCAGCCGCGCCACCTGCCGGGCCCGCTCCCGCTCGGCCTCCGCGCGGTCCCGGTGCTCCCGGACGATCATGGCGGTCAGCACCGGCGTCAGCCAGGTCGTCCCGGCGACCGCGCCCAGCACCACCCCCGGCCCGAGGCGTCCGAGCAGGGTCGCGATCGTGGCCACCACCGACAGCGACGCCCCGATCGTCGCCCCGAGCAGCCACCGCACCGCCCCGCGCGGCCCGTACAGCGTCGCCGCGTACAGGGCGTCGGTGTAGATCACCGCCCCGCCGATGCTGGGCCCGAGGACGATCTCGAAGACGTTCCCGGCCGTCGAGATCGCCAGGCCCGTCATGGGGGCCGTCCGGCGGAACAGCATCCCGGCGCACATCACCGCCAGCGGGACGGCCCGCAGCCCGATCGGGGCGCTCCAGCCGTGCACCGTCCACCGCACGTAGCCCTGGGCGAACAGGAGCAGGACGCCGCCCGCGAACGCGAGCGGCGCGATCAAGGCGTCCTGCCTGGTGGTGAAGCGCTGCACACCCCTATCTCAGCACCACCGCCGAGCCCGCGCGCCCTCCCCGGGGGGCGGACCCGGCTACATCGTTCGGAGTACGGCGGATCTCCGACCCGCCGGTCAGGCGGCGACGGCGCGGATGGTGAGGGTGATCAGGGGGTGCTCGAACTCGCCGCCGGCAATCTCCGGGGTGGCGCGCAGGTGGGCGACGATCCTGTCCAGCAGAACCTCGCGCTCCGGGGCGTCCATGATCAGGACGTGCGAGTGGGTGCCGATCGTCGCGGCCATCGACTCGGGCGTCCGGCGCTGGACGTGCGGGAACTCGGTCTGCTCCAGGTTCGGGAACAGCGGGTGCTCGGGCAGCCCCCTGGGGCGCCCCTGCTCGACCGCGAAGCCGCTGCGGGCGATCCGCTTCATCTCGGCCACCCACGGGACGGCGGCGTCGTCCCTGTTCCAGAAGCCGCCCATGACGCCGCCCGGCCTCAGGACGCGGTGCATCTCCGGGTAGGCCCGGTCCGTGTCGAACCAGTGCATCGCCTGGCCCACCAGGATGGCGTCGACCGAGCCGTCCGGCAGCGGGATCTCCTCGGCGGTGCCCTCGATGGCGGTCACGCCGGGGTGCTCGCGGCGCAGCTCGGCCAGCATCGCGGGATCGGGCTCGACGGCGGTGATCGCCCCGGCCGGAATCCCCTCGGCGAGCAGGACGCCGGTCAGCTTGCCCGTCCCGGCCCCCAGGTCGAGCACACGGGCCGGACGGCCCGGGAGGCGGTCCAGTGCCCAGCGGACGGCCGCGACCGGGTAGTCGGGGCGTTCGGCCGCGTAGGCGGCGGCGTTCGTGCCGAACGAGGCGGCGCGGCGGGCTCTGAGGCCCTCGGGAGACTCCGGGAAGGCGTCCTGCATGGGGACCAGGCTAGGACGGCGAAGGCCGCACCCCGCTGCGGGGTGCGGCCTTCGCATAACGCCTCAGGTCAGGCGCCGGGCCGCGGTCCGGCCGAGCGCCTGAAGCCCTGCCGGCGAGGGCTTCCGGCACGCTCAGGACGGCCCGGACTCGTCGGCGGACGGCTCAGACGTTGAAGCCGAGGGCGCGGAGCTGGTCCCGGCCCTCGTCGGTGATCTTGTCCGGGCCCCACGGCGGCAGCCAGACCCAGTTGATCTTCACGTCCTTGACCAGGCCCTCCAGCGCGCTGTGCGCCTGGTCCTCGATCACGTCGGTGAGCGGGCACGCGGCGCTGGTCAGGGTCATGTCCAGGGTGGCCACCTCGTCGGCGATGGTCACCCCGTAGACCAGGCCCAGGTCCACGACGTTGATGCCGAGCTCCGGGTCCACCACGTCGCGGAGAGCCTCCAGGATCTCCTCGTCCGGGGTGGCGTCGGGCTCCGGGGCAGGAGTGCCGGGGACGGCCTCGGCGGCCGTCTCGGGCTCGTTCACGGCCTCGGCGGCCGTCTCCGTGGCGGCGGGCTCCGCGGCGGTCGCGGGCTCGACGGCCTCGGCGGTCTCGGTGTCGGTGACGTTCTCGCTCATGCTGCCTCTCCCAGGGCGCGGGCGGTCGCGTCCTTGAACGCCATCCAGGCGAGCAGGGCGCACTTGATCCGTGCGGGGTACTTCGACACCCCGGCGAAAGCGATGGCGTCCTCCAGGAGGTCCTCGTCCAGCTCGACCTCCTGGCCACGGGACTGCATCAGCGTGAGGAACTCCTCGCCGACGCCCATCGCCTCCTTCACGGACTTTCCGATGACCAGGTCGGTCATGACCGACGCGCTGGCCTGGCTGATCGAGCAGCCCATGGCGTCGTACGAGACGTCCGCGACGACCGCGTCCCGGCCCACGCCGTCAAGGTGCACGCGCACCGTCGTCTCGTCCCCGCAGGTGGGGTTGACGTGGTGCGCCTCGCCCTCGAACGGCTCCCGCAGCCCCTTGTGGTGGGGGTTGCGGTAATGGTCCAGGATGACCTCCTGGTACATCGCCTCAAGCTGCATGGCTTCCGTTTCCTCGTGAGGGGCCTTCGTCGTTCTTCAACAGCCCGCCGGATCAGGCTGTTCCGAAGAACTTCTGCGCCTGCCGGATGCCGTCGGCCAGCGCGTCGACGTCCGACAGGGTGTTGTGCACGTAGAAGGACGCCCGGGTCGTCGCGGGGATGCCGAACCGGCGGCAGATCGGCTTGGCGCAGTGGTGTCCGACCCGGACCTCCACGCCCAGCTCGTCCAGCACCTGGCCGACGTCGTGCGGGTGGATGTCCTCCACCGTGAACGACACCGCGCCGCCGCGCGACTCGGTCGTGCCCGGGCCGATCACCCGCACTCCCGCGATCTCGCCGAGCCGCTCCAGCGCGTACCCGGTGAGCGCGACCTCGTGCGCGTGGACGTTCGCCATGCCGAGGTCCGACAGGTAGTCGACCGCCGCGCCGAGCGCCACGGCCTGCGCCACGTTCGGCGACCCGGCCTCGAACCGCTGCGGCGGCGGCATGAAGGTGGTGCCCTCCATCGTGACGGTCTCGATCATCGAGCCGCCGGTGATGAACGGGGGCATCGCCTCCAGCAGCTCCGAGCGGCCCCACAGGACGCCGATCCCGGTCGGGCCGAGCATCTTGTGGCCCGAGAACGCCAGGAAGTCGGCGCCGAGGGACGCCACGTCCACCGGCATGTGCGGCACCGACTGCGCGGCGTCCAGCAGGACCAGCGCGCCGAGCCTGCGGGCCCGGGCGGCGATCAGCTCGACCGGCGGGACGGTGCCGAGCACGTTCGACTGGTGTGTCAGCGCGACCAGCCTGGTGCGCTCGTTGACCAGCGAGTCGAGCTCCGACAGGTCCAGGCGGCCCTCGTCGGTGATGCCGAACCAGCGCAGCGTCGCGCCCGTCCGCTGGCAGAGCTGCTGCCACGGGACGAGGTTGGCGTGGTGCTCCATCTCGGTGACCAGGATCTCGTCACCGGGGCCCACCTTGAACCGGTCGGCCTCGGGACCGAACGTGGCGGCGTTGCTCAACGCGTACGCCACCAGGTTGATCGCCTCGGTCGCGTTCTTGGTGAACACGATCTCGCCCGGGACGGCCCCGACGAACCGCGCGATCTTCTCGCGCGCGCCCTCGAACGCGTCCGTCGCCTCCTCGGCGAGCAGGTGCGCGCCGCGGTGGACGGCCGCGTTGTGCTTCTCGTAGAACTCCCGCTCGGCGTCCAGCACCTGGACGGGCTTCTGCGACGTCGCCCCGGAGTCCAGGTAGATCAGCGGGTTCCCGCCGCGGACCGTCCGCTGGAGGAGGGGGAAGTCCTTCTTGATCTCCTCCGGAAGCAGAGTCATGGTGTCTCCCCCTCTCCCACGGGCCGCACTTCGGCGCCGTCGCCCTTCGGCTCGGTCACGAGGAAGCGCCCGCCTTCACGTACTTCTCGTAGCCCTCGTTCTCGAGCA
Source organism: Spirillospora sp. NPDC052269 (assembly GCF_040679435.1). Taxonomy (NCBI): domain Bacteria; kingdom Bacillati; phylum Actinomycetota; class Actinomycetes; order Streptosporangiales; family Thermomonosporaceae; genus Spirillospora; species Spirillospora sp. NPDC052269. The sequence goes on along the minus strand of NZ_JBFAUU010000015.1, from coordinate 97,995 downwards.
CGTCGGCCAGCTCCGGGCCGCCCTGCTCGACGATCCGGCCGGCGGCGAACACGTGCACGAAGTCCGGCTTCACGTACCGCAGGATGCGGGTGTAGTGCGTGATCAGCAGGACGCCGGTCTCCGGGTCGCCGTCGTGGAACCGGTTGATGCCCTCGGAGACGACCTTCAGGGCGTCCACGTCGAGGCCGGAGTCGGTCTCGTCCAGCACGGCGATCTTCGGCTTGAGCATCTCCAGCTGGAGGATCTCGTGCCGCTTCTTCTCACCGCCGGAGAAGCCCTCGTTCAGCGAGCGCTGGGCGAACGCCGGGTCGATGGACAGGGCGTCCATGGCGGCCTTGGTCTCCTTGGCGAACACCCGCAGCTTCGGCGCCTCGCCGCGGACGGCGGTGACGGCCGAGCGCAGGAAGTTCGACACCGACACGCCCGGCACCTCCACCGGGTACTGCATCGCCAGGAACAGGCCCGCGCGGGCCCGCTCGTCGACGCTCATCGCCAGGACGTCCTCGCCGTCCAGGGTGACCGTGCCGGAGGTGACGGTGTACTTCGGGTGGCCCGCGATCGCGTAGGCGAGCGTGGACTTGCCGGACCCGTTCGGGCCCATGATCGCGTGCGTCTCGCCCGCCTTCACGGTCAGGTCGACGCCGCGCAGGATCTCCTTCGCGTCCTCGCCCGCTCCGACGGAGACGTGCAGGTCGCGGATCTCAAGGGTTGCCATGATCAGTGTTTCCTAGTCCTCGGAGTCGAGCGAGACGTAGACGTCGCCGTCCTCGACCTTGACCTTGTAGGTGGCGACGGGCTGCGTCGCGGGCGGGTTGGTGGGCTTGCCGCTCCGGAGGTCGAAGCAGGATCCGTGCAGCCAGCACTCGATCGTGCCGTTGTAGACCTCGCCCTCGGAGAGCGAGACCTCCGCGTGCGAGCAGATGTCGCTGACCGCGAACACCTCCTCGCCGCTGCGCACCACCGCGACCGGGGTGTCGTCCACCTCGACGGCGAGCGCGCCGTCCGCCGGGATCTCCGCGAGCGGGCAGACCTTGACGAAGCTCATCGGGCCGGCTCCGCCTCGGGGGCCGGGGCCCGGTCGAGCTCGGCCTCGATCGCCGCGGCGACCTTCTCCCGGACCTCCTCGACCTGGATCCGGTCGACGAGCTGGCCGAGGAAGCCCCGGACCACCATGCGCCGGGCCTGGTCGAACGGGATGCCGCGCGCCTGCAGGTAGAACAGGTGCTCGTCGTCCAGCCGGCCGGAGGCCGAGGCGTGCCCCGCCCCGGCGACCTCGCCGGTCAGGATCTCCAGGTTCGGCACCGAGTCGACCCGCGTCCCGTCGGTGAGGACGAGGTTGCGGTTCAGCTCGTAGGTGTCGGTGCCCTCGGCCTCGGCCCGGATGATCACGTCGCCGATCCAGACCGCGTGGGCGTCCTGGTCCTGCAGCGCGCCGCGGTAGTCCACGCGGCTGCGGCAGGTCGGGACGGTGTGGTCGACCAGCAGCCGGTGCTCCAGGTGCTGGCCGCCGTCCGCGAAGTAGACGCCGTACAGCTCGGCGTCGCCGCCGCGGTCGGCGTACTCGACCGACGGGGAGACCCGCACCACGTCGCCGCCCAGGCTGATGTTGTGCGAGGTGAACCGGGCGTCCCGGCCCAGCCTGGCGTGCTGCCGGCTGACGTGGACGGCGTCGTCCGCCCAGTCCTGCAGGCTGATCACCGACAGCGAGGCGCTGTCGCCGACCACGAACTCCACGTTGTCGGCGTAGACCGCCGAGCCGCGGTGGATCAGCACGACCGTCGCCTTGGCGAACGGCTCCACGATGACCGTGGTGTGCCCGTACGCCGCGCCGGACGCGTCCTCGCCGTGCCGCCGGATGACGACCGGGTCGGACGCCTCGAGCTCCTTCGGCACCGTCACGACGGTCGCCTCGGTGAACGACGTCCACGCCTGCGCGCTCACGCGGTCGGAAGGCACGAACGCCTTGCCGATCCGCTCGTCGTCCCGGCCGACGGTCTCGACCTTGATCTCGGCCGGGCCCTCGACCTCGGCGATGACCTTGCCGGACGCGTCGGCGGTGCCGTTGTGCAGGCCCTTCAGGCGGCGCAGCGGGGTGAACCGCCACTCCTCCTCGCGCCCGGTCGGCACCTCGAAGTCGGCGACCTCGTAGGACTCCCTCTCGTGCAGGGTCGAGAGAGGCTTGGTGTCGAGCCCCATCAGCCGACGGCTCCTTCCATCTGAAGCTCGATGAGCCGGTTCAGCTCAAGGGCGTACTCCATCGGCAGCTCGCGCGCGATGGGCTCGACGAACCCGCGCACGATCATCGCCATCGCCTCGTCCTCGGTGAGGCCGCGGCTCATCAGGTAGAACAGCTGCTCCTCCGACACCTTGGAGACGGTGGCCTCGTGGCCCATCTCCACGTCGTCCTCGCGGACGTCGACGTACGGGTAGGTGTCGGACCGGGAGATCTGGTCGACCAGCAGCGCGTCGCACTTGACCGTGGACTTGCTGTGCTCGGCGCCCTCCTGGATCTGCACCAGGCCGCGGTAGGACGTCCGGCCGCCGCCGCGCGCCACCGACTTCGACACGATCGTCGAGGAGGTGTTCGGCGCGGCGTGCACCATCTTGGCGCCCGCGTCCTGGTGCTGGCCCTCGCCCGCGAAGGCGATCGACAGGGTCTCGCCCTTGGCGTGCTCGCCCAGCAGGTAGACGGCCGGGTACTTCATGGTGACCTTGGAGCCGATGTTGCCGTCGATCCACTCCATGGTCGCGCCCTCGTAGGCGACGGCGCGCTTGGTGACCAGGTTGTAGACGTTGTTCGACCAGTTCTGGATGGTCGTGTAGCGGACGCGGGCGTCCTTCTTCACGACGATCTCGACGACGGCCGAGTGCAGCGAGTCCGACTTGTAGATCGGCGCGGTGCAGCCCTCGACGTAGTGCACGTACGAGCCCTCGTCCGCGATGATCAGCGTCCGCTCGAACTGGCCCATGTTCTCGGTGTTGATCCGGAAGTAGGCCTGGAGCGGGATCTCGACGTGGACGCCCGGGGGGACGTAGATGAACGATCCACCGGACCAGACGGCGGTGTTCAGCGCGGCGAACTTGTTGTCGCCGACCGGGATCACCGAGCCGAAGTACTCCTGGAAGATCTCCGGGTGCTCCTTGAGACCGGTGTCGGTGTCGAGGAAGATGACACCCTTCTCCTCAAGATCCTCGCGGATCTTGTGGTAGACGACCTCCGACTCGTACTGCGCGGCGACGCCCGCGATGAGGCGCTGCTTCTCCGCCTCCGGGATGCCGAGCCTGTCGTAGGTGTTCTTGATGTCCTCGGGGAGCTCCTCCCAGGAAGCGGCCTGCTTCTCGGTGGAGCGGACGAAGTACTTGATGTTGTCGAAGTCGATCTCCGACAGGTCCGACCCCCAGCCGGGCATCGGCTTCTTGTCGAACAGCCGCAGGCCCTTCAGGCGGAGGTCGAGCATCCAGTCGGGCTCGTCCTTCTTGCCCGAGATGTCGCGGACGACGTCCTCGTTCAGGCCGCGGCGCGCCGAGGCCCCGGCAGTGTCGGGGTCGGCCCAGCCGAACTTGTACCTGTCGAGACCTTCCAGCTCGGGGTGGGCAGCCGTAGTCATAGGGAGGACCCTCCGGTCTCCTCGTCACTGGTGTTCTGAACGTCCGCCCCGGCCGCCTCGCAGAGGGACCGGGAGCTGACGTGGGTGGTGCAGATGCCGTCGCCGTGGGCGATGGTGGCCAGCCGCTGGACGGGGGTGCCCAGAAGCCGGCTGAACGCCTCGGTCTCGGCCTCGCACAGCTGCGGGAACTCCGCGGCGACGTGCGCGACCGGGCAGTGGTGCTGGCAGAGCTGCTCGCCGCCTCCCGGCTGGGGGGCCTTGGCCGCGGCGGCGGCGTAGCCGTCGCCGGACAGGGCCTCCGCCAGGCGGCGGACGCGCTGCTGCGGCGGCGCCCCCTGGACGGCCGGGTGGTAGCGTCGCTCGAGGTCGGCGATCTGCCGCCGGGCGAACTCGGCCACCGCCTGCTCCCCCGCCGTCTCGGCGAGGAAGCGCAGGGCGCTGGTGGCCAGGTCGTCGTAGGCGTGCACGAACGCGTTGCGGCCGGCGTCGGTGATGGCGAACCACTTGGCCGGGCGGCCGCGGCCGCGATGCGCCGGACGGCGGTCGCGGCGGACCTCGATCATGCCCTCGGCGAGCAGCGCGTCCAGGTGCCGGCGGATCGCGGCGGGCGTCAGCCCCACCCGCTCCCCCAGGGTGGACGCGGTGATCGGGCCGTGTTCGAGAATGAGCCGGGCCACGCGCGCACGGGTGTCGTGCTCGCCGCTCGGCGGCATCGACGGCACGCCGACGGGCCGCGCGGGGGCGGCCTCGGCGCTGGTCGACGTCTCGCTCACGTTTTTCACAACATCAGTGTGCCGTAATTCCTTCCCCGCCTTCAACCGTTCGCCGGTGCCGTCGCTCACGCAGGCAAGGCTTACCTAACTTAGTTTTGGGGCTTTTTACCCGACCTGGGGGTTCTCGCCGCCCTGCTCCCGCAGCGCCTCGGCCCGGGCGGACCGCCAGCGCATGAACACGTAGACCGGGATGGCCACGAAGATCAGCAGGATGCCCTGGTAGACGGCGCTGTAGCCCGCCCCGGCCACGAGCCAGATCGTGAACCCGACGGCGATCGCGGAGACCAGCACGTCCCGGGCGAAGCGGAGCGCGGCCTCCGGACGTCCCGCCGGGCCGTGGTCGGTGAGCAGCCAGAGCAGCTGCGCGGCGGCGGAGTACACGTAGGGGACGGCGGCGGTGAACGTGGTCAGCAGCGCGAGCGCGGTGAACGCCGCCTTGAGCCCGCCGGCGTAGTTCAGCAGGGTGATCAGGGACGCGAGCACCCCCGAGACGACCAGCCCGACCCACGGGACGCCGCGCCGGTTCCGGCGCAGGAACATCTGCGGGAACAGCGAGTCGCGGGCGGCGGCGTAGGGCATCCGGGCGCTGATCAGCGTCCAGCCGACGAGCGTCCCGGCGCCGGAGATCACGGCGGCGGCGGCCATCGCCTCGTCCGCCCCGCTCCAACCGGGGATCAAGGCCGTGGCGGCCTGCGCGTAGGGGGCCGTGGAGTGCTCGAGCGCGGTGTGCGGGACGAGCCCGAAGACCGAGATCGTCCCGACGACGTAGACGACGGCCGCGGCGGCGGTCCCGATGACGGTGGCGCGCAGGACGTTGCGGCGGGGGTCGTGGACCTCCTCGGCGGCGACGGTGGCCGACTCGACGCCGAGGAAGCTGAACATCAGGACGGCGGCCGCGGCCGAGAGGGAGCCGAGCACATGGCCGCCGTGCGAGACGAACGGCCCGAAGTTCTGCCGCTGGATGAAGAAGAGCCCGACGAAGGCGATCAGCACGAGCGGGACGAACTTCAGGATGGTGGTGACCACCGCGATGACGCCCGCGCCGCGGACCCCGGCGAGGTTGGCGAGGACGGCCAGCCAGAGCGCGCCGATGGTGACCAGCAGGTTCGGGCCCCTGCCGTGCAGCGGGACGAGCACGTTCACATAGCCCGCCCAGGCGACGACGAGCGCTCCGTTGCTGGCCCAGGTGGTGATCCAGTAGGACCAGGCGGTGAGGAACCCGGTCAGCTCGCCGAAGGCGTCGCGGGCGTAGACGTAGGGCCCGCCGGTGTGCGGGAGCCGCCGGGCGAGCCAGCCGAACACGACGGCGAGCAGCACCGAGCAGACGCTGACGACGACGAACGCGACGATGCCGACCGTCCCGTAGCCGGCGATGGCTGCCGGGAGCTGGAAGACGCCGACGCCGATCACGTTGCCCATGACCAGCGCGGTCGCGGCGGGCAGCCCGAGCACGCGGCGGGGCCTGGGCTCGCCGGCGGCCGCGCCGGCCATCACGGCGCCGCCGCCGGAGCCCACCGCGCCGCTAGCGGGCATAGCCCCTCGGCAGCACCAGGACGGGCGCACAGGAGGCGCGGACGATCTTGCCGGAGCTCTCGCCGACGAACACCTTGCGCAGCGGCCCCTCGTGGCTGGACATGGTGGCGAGCAGCTCGCCGGGCAGCATGTCGACATTGTTCAGGGCCTTGTTGACGTGGGTGCCCTGGACGGCCTCGGTCTCGACGTCCTCGACGCCGCGTTCGGCGAGGGCCTTGCGGGCGAAGGCCAGGTCCTTCTCCGCCTGGTCGAACTGGCGCTGGACGACGTCGTCCGCGCCGAGGAAGCGGGCGGGCAGGCCGGACGGGCGCAGCACGAGCGTGACCAGCCGGACGGGGATGCCCAGGTCGACGGCGAAGGTGGTGACCAGGTCCATCGTGGCCTGGACGTCCCGGCGCCGGTAGTAGGCGACGCTGAGCCGCTCGAACCGGGCCGGCGGATCCTCGGCGTAGCCGCGCGGGGCGAGCATGACCGGGACGGGCGAGCCGTGCAGGAGCTGGTCGGCGGTGCTGCCGATCGCGATGCGGTCGCGGCGCCCGCGCGGCCCGGACCCGATGACGATCAGGGTCGCGCCGACCTCCTCGGCGACCTCGACCAGGCCGCGTCCGCTGCCCCGGTGGGCGTTCACCCGGTAGCCGACGCCGCGCTTGGGATGCTTCATCCCGGCCAGCCGCTCGGCGGCCTGGGCGCACGCGGCGGCGGACTGCTCGCGCAGGTAGGCGAGCCATTCGGCGTCCACCGAGCCGGCTCCGCGGGTGGGCCAGGCGGGCGGGTGGACGTTGGCGACGACCAGCGGGGCGCCGGCGGTGCGGGCGGCCAGCGAGGCGAGCGCGAGGGCGTCGTCGCCGCGGTCGTCGGGCGAGTAGCCGACCAGGACTCGTCCGCCGTTCCCGTTCCCGCCGCCCTTGCCGTTCCCGGCGTTCCTGCCGTTCCCGCCGTTCTTGCCGTTCCTCTTCGCGTTCCGGCCGTTGCGGCCCGCCGCGGACGTGGCGTCGGTCATGACGCCCCCTTCTCGATCGGTGGCTGCCCTGGCCCGCCGCCCCGCCGCCCGAGCAGCGAGTGGCGGCGGCTGTAGGCGAAGTAGACGACCAGGCCGACGGCCATCCAGATCAGGAAGATCTGCTGGGTCACGTGGTCCAGGGTGAAGATCAGCCCGGCGCAGAACAGCACGCCGAGGATCGGGGTGATCGGGTAGAGGGGGGTGCGGAAGCTGCGGCTCAGGTCGGGCCGGGACCGGCGCAGGACCATCACGCCGATGTTGACCAGGCCGAACGCGAACAGGGTGCCGATGCTGGTGGCATCGGCGAGGTGGCCGAGGGGGACGACGGCGGCGAGCAGGGCGATGAACCCCGACACGATGAGGGTGTTGGCGACCGGCACCCGGCGGCCCGCGCTGACCCGCTGGAACACCCTCGGCACCAGGCCGTCGCGGGACATCGCGAACAGGATGCGGGTCTGGCCGTACATCACCGACAGCACGACGCTGGCGATGGCGATGACCGCGCCGAACGACAGCACGGCCGACGGCCAGGCCATGCCCGTGGCGCGTTCCAGGACGAGCGACAGCGACGCCTCGCTCTCGCCCTGCTTGAACTCCGTCCAGGGCATGGCGCCGACGGCGGCGAGGCCGACCGCGACGTAGACGACGGTGACGATGACCAGGGAGCCGATGATGGCGAGCGGCAGGTCGCGCCGGGGGTTCTTGGCCTCCTCACCGGCCGTGGACGCCGCGTCGAAACCGATGTAGGAGAAGAACACCTTCGACCCGGCGGCCTGGATCCCGGCCCAGCCCATCGGCGCGAACGGCTTCAGGTTGGCCCGGTCGAAGGCGGTGAAGGCGATGACGCAGAAGAAGACCAGCACGCCGATCTTCAGGAACACCATGATCGTGTTGACCGTGGCGGACTCGGACGCGCCCTGCAGGAGCAGCAGCATCGCCAGCAGCACCACGACGATGGCGGGGATGTTGAGGTAGCCGCCGGAGCCGGGCGGGTTGCTGATCGCCGCGGGCAGGGTGAAGTGGAAGGTCTGCCTGAAGAAGTCGTTGAGGTACTGGCCCCAGCCGACCGCGACGGCCGACACCGACACGGCGTACTCCAGCAGCAGGCACCAGCCGCTGATCCAGGCGATCAGCTCGCCCATGGTCGCGTAGGTGTAGGAGTAGGACGACCCGGACACCGGGATCGTCCCGGCGAGCTCGGCGTAGGACAGCGCGGAGAACAGCGCGGTGACCGCGGCGAGGATGAACGACAGCACGATCGCGGGCCCGACGAGCGGCACCGCCTCCCCGAGCACCACGAAGATCCCGGTGCCGAGGGTGGCGCCCACGCTGAACATCGTGAGCTGGAGCAGGGACATCGAGCGTTTCAGCTCGCCCTGCCCGCCCTCTCGGACGATCTGGTCGACGGGTTTGGTCCGGAACAGGCTGTGCAGCATGGAACCTGATGAGGCGGTGGCCACGGTGGTCGCTGCTTTCGTCGGGAGCCGTGAGGCCGCTGAGCGGTGGTACGACGGGAGGGCGCCCGGTCCGCCCGTCCCGGACCGGTCACCCTGTGTTGTCGATCATATACTCCTGGTCACAACGTGCTGGCGAGCGGCCATGTGGCGTTCGGCGTCACGATCGTCCCCGCGGCCCCGTCCAGGATCTCCACGCACTGGTCGAGCTTGCCGATGGCGGCCATGTCACCGGTCTTCTCCACGAACCCGCAGACCGCGTCGATCTTGGGCCCCATGGAACCGGCCGGGAACTCCTCCGAGCGCAGCTCGAACGGCGTCGTGTGGCCGATCGCCTCGGCCTGCGGCGTGCCGAAGCCGCGCACCACGTTCGGCACGTCGGTGAGGATGAGGAAGGCGTCGGCCTCCAGCGTCTCGGCGAGCATCGCGGCGGTGGTGTCCTTGTCGATGACCGCCTCGACGCCCTCGAGCTGCCCGACGTCGTTGCGGATGACCGGGATGCCGCCGCCGCCCGCGCAGACCACGACGGTGCCGGTGCGGACGGCCTGCCGGATCAGCCGGGTCTCGATCACCCGCTGCGGCTGCGGCGACGGGACGACCCGGCGCCAGTAGTCGCCGTCCGGCTTGACCGTCCAGCCGTACTCCTGGGCGAGCTTGTCCGCCTCCTCCCGCGTGTAGACCTGGCCGACGAACTTGGTCGGGTTCTCGAACGCGGGGTCCACCGCCGACACCAGGGTCTGGTTGACCAGCGACAGCACCTGGCGGCCGGGCAGGGCGTTCTGCAGCGCCTGCAGCATCCAGTAGCCGATCATCCCCTGGGTCTCGGCGCCGATGGTGTCCAGCGGGTAGGGCCGGGTCAGGTTCGGGTCGTTGATGCTCTCCAGCGCCAGCACGCCGACCTGGGGGCCGTTGCCGTGCGTGATGATCAGCTCGTGCTTCTCGGCCAGCGGCGCGAGCGACCGCACCGCGGTCTGCACGTTGGCGCGCTGGATCTCCGCGTCGGGCTTGTCCCCGCGTTGCATCAGGGCGTTTCCCCCGAGTGCGACGACGACTCTCATGCTGTGTCCTCTGATTCGAAGGTCGAAGGGGCGGCTGTCAGAAGGCGAAGGCCGCGGGGCGGCGGCCTGCGGGCGCGGGTCAGCCGAGCGTCGCGACCATGACGGCCTTGATGGTGTGCAGGCGGTTCTCCGCCTCGTCGAAGACGATGGACGCCTCGGACTCGAAGACCTCCTCGGTCACCTCCAGGGCGTCCAGGCCGGTCTTGCGGTAGATGTCCTCGCCGACCGTGGTCTCGCGGTTGTGGAACGCGGGCAGGCAGTGCATGAACCTCACGTTCGGGTTGCCGGCCGCCTTCATGATCTCGGCGTTGACCTGGTACGGCTTCAGCAGCTTGATGCGCTCGTCCCAGATCTCCTTGGGCTCGCCCATCGACACCCACACGTCGGTGAGGATGTAGTCGACGCCGTGCACGGCCTCCCGCGCGTCCTCGGTGATGAGCAGCTTGCCGCCGGTCCGGGCGTTGATCTCCTGCGCGGGCTTGACGGCCAGGTCCTGGTCGGGCCAGAGGCTCTTCGGCGCGGCGATCCGGACGTCCATGCCGGACAGGGCGCCCGAGGTGATGTAGGAGTGCGCCATGTTGTTGCGGGCGTCGCCGAGGTAGGCGTAGGACATCGAGTTGAGCGGACGGCCGTTGCCGTGCTCGAACATGGTGAGCTGGTCGGCGAGCATCTGGGTCGGGTGCCACTCGTCGGTCAGGCCGTTCCAGACCGGGACGCCGGAGTACCGGGCCAGCTCCTCGACCGTCTTCTGGCTGTCGCCCCGGTACTCGATGCCGTCGAACATGCGGCCCAGCACGCGGGCGGTGTCCTTGGCCGACTCCTTGTGGCCCATCTGCGAGCCGGACGGCGGGAGGTAGGTGACGTGCGCGCCCTGGTCGTAGGCGGCGACCTCGAACGCGCAACGGGTCCGGGTGGAGGTCTTCTCGAAGATCAGCGCGATGTTCTTGCGCTTCAGGCGGGGCTCCTCGGCGCCGCTGCGCTTGGCCACCTTGAGGTCGGCGGAAAGGTCGAGCAGGTACTTCCACTCCTTGGGAGTGAAGTCCAGCTCCTTGAGGAAGCTGCGGCCGTACAGGTTGTAACCCATGGTCTCGGTGTCTCCGTTCGGGCGAGATGCGTGCGGGCGGTGCGCGTGCGGGCGGTGGGCGTCCGGTGGCGGGCGAGTGCTCCGGATGGACGGGCGGTGGGTGTGCGGGCCGGGACCCGGCGTGCCCGGCCCTCACACCCGGCGGCCTGGCGGATCAGGCGTCGCGCTCCATCGGGCAGCTCATGCAGCGGGGTCCGCCGCGGCCCCGGCCGAGCTCGCTGCCCCGGATCGTGATGACCTCGATGCCGTTCTTGGTGAGGTAGTTGTTGGTGGTGGTGTTCCGCTCGTAGGCGACGACGACACCTGGCTCGATCGCGAGGACGTTGGAGCCGTCGTCCCACTGCTCGCGCTCGGCGGCGAACACGTCCTGGTGGGGAGTGAGCACCTTGATGTCGTCCAGGTCGAGGGCCCTGCCGATGGCCCTGTGCATGTCCTCGGCCTTGTGGTCGGTGACCTTGAGCTCCTTCTCGGTGTCACCGGGCTCGACGGTGTAGGACGGCAGCATGCCCATCCCGGCGTACTTGGTGAAGACGCCGTAGTCCACCATCGTCATGACCGTGTCCAGGTGCATGAAGGCGCGCTTCTGCGGCATCCGCAGGGCGACGATCTTCTTGGCCGAGCCCTGCGCGAACAGGGACTTGGCCAGCATCTCCACCGCCTGCGGCTGGGTCCGCTCGCTCATCCCGATCAGCACCGAGCCCTTGCCGATGACCAGGACGTCGCCGCCCTCGATCGTGGCGGGGGCCATCGGGGTGCCCTCGTTCCAGACGTTGAACCCGCCCGCGTCCGGCCGGTTGTACCCGTCGGCGAACAGTGGGTGCCACTTGTAGATGGCCTCCATGTTCACCGTCTCGCGCATCCGGGCCTTCTTCTTCATGGCGTTGATGGACACGCCGTCGTAGACCCAGCAGGAGGTGTCCCGGGTGAACAGGTGGTTCGGCAGCGGCGGCAGGATGAAGTCGTCCAGCCCGATGGCGTGGAAGGCGATCGACGCGATGTCGTCCATCCGCTCCAGCAGCTCACGCTTGGTGATGCCGCCGATGAGGAACGAACCGAGTTCACGCAGGTCCATGGCGTCGAAGGCGTTGCGGATCCCGTCGGTGGCCAGCGGACCGAACCAGTGCGGGTCGATCACGTAGTCCAGGATGTGCTTCTTGGCCTCGGGGATCTCGATGGTCTCGCGCAGCAGGTCCAGCAGCAGGTGGACCTTGATGCCGCGCGAGCGCAGCACCTTCTGGAACTCCTCGTGCTCCTCGGTGGCGCGCTGCACCCAGAGGACGTCGTCGAACAGCAGGTCCGCGGCGTTGGACGGGGTGAGCCGCTTCAGCGACAGTTCCGGACGGTGCACGAGCACCTGGCGGAGCTTGCCGACCTCGGAATCGACGTGGAAGGACATTGTTCAGCCTCCTTGCTGACTTGCTGAGAAGTGGAAGTTCAGATGTGGGGCGGTCGGTGGCGGCGGCCTGCCGGGGCGGGCCCGGCGGGCCGCCGCGGGACTCAGCCGCCCGACTCGACGGCTCCGGACCCGCCGGACGGCCCGGAGGAGGCGGGCGGCGCGGGGGTGGGCGGCGTGGTCGCCACGCCCTCGCCCCTGGGGCCGTACTCGCCGCGCCGGCCCTTGGTCCAGATGTAGACGACGACGCCGATCAGCATCGCGAGGATGCCGAGCATGACGGCCTGCTCACCGGAGGCGTAGACGATCGCGAACGAGAAGACCAGGGCGATGACCGTCACCGTCATGTCCTTGGCCATCCGCGCCTTGTTGACCTCCCGTCCCCCGGTGACCAGCCAGAACAGCTGGGCCGCGGCGGAGAAGAAGTAGGGGATCGCGGTGGTGAAGGACGCGAACAGCAGGATCGTGTTGAAGGTGTTCTCGGACGCGTAGGCGAACAGCAGCATCAGGGTGGTCAGGCCCGTCCCGACGAGGATGCCGACGACCGGGGCCTCGCGCTTGGACAGCCGGCCGAACGACTTGGGGAACATGCCGTCCCGGGCGGCGGCCATGGGCATCTCGGCGACCAGCATCGTCCAGCCGTTCAGGGCCCCGATGCCGGAGATGATCGCGCAGACCGCCATCACGTTGCCCCACATGGAGCCGCCGAACATGTTGTTCAGGGAGTCCGCGAAGGGCGCGGTGGAGTTCATCAGCTGGTCGTGCGGGACGGTGCCGAAGACGGCGAGCGTGGCGAGCAGGTACATCACGCCGCAGGCCAGGACGCCGTACACGCTGGCCTTGCCGACGTTCCGCTCGGGGTTCTTGATCCGCTCGGCGACGATCGTCACCGACTCCATGCCGGAGTAGATGAACAGGATCAGTCCGAGGGACAGCGAGATCGCGCTCCACAGGGAGCCGCCGCTGGCGTTGAACGGGCCGAAGTTGGCGGACTTGATGAAGAACAGCCCGACGATGCCGACGAAGATGAGCGGGACGAACTTCAGCACCGTGGTGACGCTCTGGAAGAGCCCGATGTTCTTCACGCCGGTCAGGTTGATCAGCGCGGGGATCCAGATGCCGACCAGGCCGATGGCGATCTGCCCGGCGGTGTTGTTCCAGTGCAGGAAGTGGTTGACGTAGCCGACCCACGCGACCGCGATGCCGGCGTTGCCGCCCCAGGCGGTGAGCCAGAACGACCAGGCGCTCCAGAACCCCATGAACTCGCCGAAGGCGCTGCGCGCGTAGGCGTAGGGTCCGCCGGACGCCGGGATCCGCGCGCCGAGCTTGCCGAAGACCAGCGCGAGGGCGATCGCGCCGATCGTGGTGGCGATCATCACCGGGAAGCTGATGGTCCCGATCGCGGCCAGCGAGGCGGGCAGCAGGAAGATTCCCGTTCCGACGATGTTGCCGATGACCAGGGCGGTGGACTGCGGCAGCCCGAGCTTCCCGGCCTCGCCGAGCACCTTGGCCGGATGCGGTTCACCGGCCCTGTCGAGTTCGCCGGCCTCCCAGGCCGACGGCGTCGACGGTGTCGCTCGATCGCTCATATTCGGTGCCCCCTCGACCGATCCGATTCGCCCCCGCCGCACCAAACGATCATGCGACATGCGGGGAATTACCCCTGGGCTGGTTCAGGAAAACTCGCGAACGATCAAGACGTTAGTACGCCCGAAATGCGAGGGGCTTCGGGCGCTTTTCACATTTGCCGCGCGCAGGCCGTAACATGACCCGCGCTTGGCCCGCAGGGCTGCACGAACGCCGTCCACGCAGGCTTTCCGGGAGACTCGGCCCCGAGGTGTCGACGGATCGGGGACGCTTCTTTGACCGTCCTTTGCCCTCCGGACGAGGCCCACAGGTCACCCTTCGGCGAGGGGCGTGACGAGTGGTGACCGAGGCCACTTGAAACTCGCTAATTCACATGAGAAATAAACAACGCCCCGGCCGATTTCACATCGGCCGGGGCGTGCCCGGAAAGATTCGGGAAGTCGCCGAGAGGTCAGCCCCGACAGTTCCCGGCGAGCGCCTGGGCGGGGTGCCCGGCGCAGGCCGCCGGCCCGGTCCCGGCGTCCGCGCCGTCCGAGACGGCCGTGCCCGCGGTCATGACCGAGACCACCAGGAACGCGCCGATCAGCAGGGCTCCGACGAGCGCGACCGGGACGAGCGTCCAGCGCGACGGCAGGCCGAGGGCGCTGGTCTCGTAGCCGCCGAAGACCGAGAGGCGGTGGCCGAACTCGGGGTCGTCGGCGGTCAGGCGCCGCGCGATCTCCGTCAGAGTCCTGTGCTCGCCCGCGCTCAGCGCCATGTGGTCCCGTCCCCCCGGTCGGTCTTCCGCTTCCTGATTGAGGGACGGTTTTAGCCTGTTTTGAGCTTGATGTCCAGTTTTTAGGGAAGGCTTTACCCTTCGCCCCCGCCCGGACGGACGGCGGCGGATCAGTCGTTCCCGCTCGAGGCGAGCGCGTTGGCGCCGCCGACGATCTCGCTGATCTCCATCGTGATCTCCTCCTGGCGGGCCTCGTTCGCCTGCCGGGTGAGCGACCCGATCAGGTCGTTGGCGTTGTCGGTGGCGGCCATCATCGCGGCCCGGCGCGCGGCCTGCTCGGCGGCGGCCGACTCCAGCCGCATGTGCCACAGGCGCCCGTGGACGTACTGCCGGAGCAGGCCGTCCAGCAGCAGGAGCGGGTCCGGCTCGAAGTCGTAGCCCGCCTCGGCCTCTCCCTCCTCCTCCTCCACCTCCTCGACCTCGAGGGGCAGGATCCGGCGGACGGCCACCCGCTGCGTCAGCATCGACACGAACTCGGTGTAGACGACGTGCACCCCGCCGACGCCGCCCTCCTTGGTCGGACGGTCGAACGCCTCCAGCAGCTCCTGCCCGATCTCGGCGGTGGTCGCGTACTCGGGCCGGCCGGAGTCGCCGTGCCAGGACCGCTCGACCGGCACGCCCTTGAACCGGAAGTGGTCGATCCCCCGCTGCCCGGCCACGTACAGGACCGGCTCGCTGCCCCGCTCCCGCAGCCGCGTCATCAGCGACTCGCCCTGCTTGATCGCGTTGTTGTTGAACGCGCCGCAGAACCCGCGGTCGCTGGTCACCACCAGCAGCGCGACCCGCGAGACGTCGGGGTCCTCGTTCAGCAGCGCGTGGTCCATGCGGACGTGGTGGCTGATCAGCGCCTCGACGGACCGGGTCACCTGCCGCGCGTACGGCATGGCCTGGAAGAGCCGCAGCTGCGCCTGCGAGATCCGGGCGGCGGCGATCAGCTCCTGGGCCCGGGTGATCTTCGCCGTGGACTTCACCGAGCGGATGCGGTTGCGCAGTGCGCGCAGTTGAGCGGCCATGAGCGTCACGCTGCCACCGGCCCGGGCCTCCCCCACGCCGACGGGACCGTCCCATCACCGAAGCTTTGTCGGGACTTTCACGGACCTGCGTCCCAGGTCACGAGGGCCGCTCCGCATGGGTGGCAACGATCACGCCCGGCCCCACGAGAGCGGCCGGAACACCGGCGAAACGCCGAAGTGTCGACCGTCACAGCGCGGCACGGGCATCCCGGGCCGGAACCTCGGAGGGCCGGTCATAAACTCGAGGACATGGCACCCCCCGGAGACGACACCACCGCATCCGGCAGCGCGGTCCGGCTCGACGGACTGGTCAAGCGCTACGGAACCAGGACCGCGGTGGACGGGACGTCCTTCGGGGCCGCGCGCGGCGAGGTCACCGCGCTGCTCGGCCCGAACGGCGCGGGCAAGACCACCACGATCGAGATCTGCGAGGGCTTCCGGCGCGCCGACTCCGGCACCGTCCGCGTCCTCGGCCTCGACCCGGTCGCGGACGCCAAGGCGCTCAAGCCGCGCGTCGGCGTGATGCCGCAGTCCGGCGGCGTCCCCGGCACCGCGAAGGCCGGCGAGTTCCTCAGGCTCGTCGCCGCGTTCCACACCAACCCGCTCGACCCGGACGCGCTGCTCGAGCGGCTCGGCCTCACCGAGCACGCCCGGACCCCGTACCGGCGGCTGTCGGGCGGGCAGCAGCAGCGCCTCTCGCTGGCCCTGGCCATCGTCGGACGCCCCGAGCTGGTCTTCCTGGACGAGCCGACCACCGGCCTCGACCCACAGGCCCGCCACGCGACCTGGGACCTGGTCGCCGGGCTCCGCGACGCCGGGGTGTCGGTGGTGCTGACCACGCACTACATGGAGGAGGCCGAGCGGCTCGCCGACCACGTGGTGATCGTCGACCACGGCCGGGTCGTCGCGCAGGGCTCCCCCGCCGAGCTGACCGGCGCCGAACGGCAGCTGCGCTTCCGCGCCCGTCCCGGCCTCGGCCTGGACGAGCTGCTGGCGGCGCTCCCGGTGGGCAGCACCGCCAAGGAGTCGCCCGCCGGGCACTACCTCGTCGAGGGCGACGTCGGGCCGGAGCTGCTGGCGACCGTGACCGCCTGGTGCGCCTCGCACGGAGTCCTCGCCGAGGACCTGCGGATCGAGCGCCGCACCCTCGAGGACGTCTTCCTGGAGCTGACCGGACGGGAGCTGCGCTCGTGACCACCGCCGCCGAACGGCTCGACCTCACCCCCGCGCCGGGCGCCGTCGCGCTGCCCCGGATGATCGCCGCGCAGACCGGCTACGAGCTGCGCGCGCTGCTGCGCAACGGCGAGCAGCTGCTGCTGACGCTGATCATCCCGGTCGTCCTGCTGACGCTGTTCTCCGCGACGTCCCTGCTCGACCTCGGGCCGGGCCGGCGGGTGGACTTCCTCGCCCCCGGCATCCTGGCGCTCGCGGTCATGTCGACCGCGTTCACGGGGCAGGCCATCGGCACCGGCTTCGAACGCCGCTACGGCGTGCTCAAGCGGCTCGGCGCGACGCCGCTGCCCCGTGCCGGGCTGATCGCCGCCAAGACCCTCACCGTCGTCCTGGTCGAGATCCTCCAGGCCGTCGTGATCGGCGCGGTCGCGCTGGCGCTCGGCTGGCACCCGCACGGCGACCCGTTCTCCGTGGCCGTCCTGCTGCTGCTCGGCACCGCCGCGTTCAGCGGGTTCGGCCTGCTCATGGCCGGGACGCTGCGCGCCGAGGCGACCCTCGCCGCCGCGAACCTGGTCTACATCCTGCTGCTCGCGGTCGGCGGCGTGGTCTTCCCGCTGACCAAGTTCCCGGACGGCGTGCGCGCCGCGCTCGAGCTGCTGCCGATCTCCGCGCTCGCGGACGGGCTGCGGCAGGTCCTCCAGCACGGTGCGGCGCTGCCCGGCAAGCCCCTGATCGTCCTCGCGGTGTGGGCCGTCGCCGGCCTCGCCCTTTCCGCCCGTTTCTTCCGCTGGGAGTAAGTCCGTTGGCCCTCGCCGAAGCCCCCGGTTCGGCCGTTCCCGCAGCCGGCGCGTCCCGCGCCGCCCGTTTCTCGCTCGGCGCCGTCCCGCCGCCCGCGCTGATCCTGCTCGGCATCCTGTCGCTCCAGGTCGGGGCGGGCATCGCCAAGCACCTGTTCGGACAGCTGCCGCCCGCCGCGCTGGTGATGCTGCGGCTGGTCACCTCCGCGGCCGTCCTGGCGTTCGTGGCGCGCAAGGGCCTGCGGACGGTCCTGCGCGACCACTCGCGGCGCAGCCTGGCGGTCGCGGCGGGCTTCGGCCTGACGCTCGCGCTGATGAACTTCGCGATCTACCAGTCGTTCTCCCGGATCCCGCTGGGCGTCGCGGTCACGATCGAGTTCCTCGGCCCGCTGGCGGTCACGGTGTTCGCGTCCCGCCGTCCGCGCGACCTGCTGTGGACGGCCCTGGCCGCCGCGGGGGTCCTGCTCCTGGCACGCGGCGCCGGCAGCGCCACCGACCTGGTCGGCGTCGGGTTCGCGCTGTTCGCGGGGATCTGCTGGGCCTTCTACATCCTCCTCAGCGCCGCGACCGGACGCCGCTTCACCGGCTCCACCGGCCTCGCCCTCGCCAGCGTCGTCGCGACCGCCGCGATCCTCCCGGTCGGCATCGCCACCGGCGGCCCGAAGCTGCTCGACCCGCAGCTGCTCCTGCTCGGCGTGGGCGTCGGCCTGATGTCCTCGGTGATCCCCTACTCGCTCGAGCTCGAGGCGCTCCGCCGCATGCCGCCGCGCGTGTTCGGCATCCTGATGAGCCTCGAGCCGGCCGCCGCCGCGCTGGTCGGCGTCGTCCTGCTGGGCGAGGTGCTGTCCGGCCTGCAGTGGCTCGCGATCGTCTGCGTCATGGCCGCCTGCGCCGGCGCCACCCTCGGCGAGAAGACCCCGCCCGAGGCCCCGCAGGCCTGACCCGCCGCCCGGCGGGCGTGATGTGGCGGGCGGGCCGTGAGCGTGCGAGGATCGATCTCGGGACGGATCCGGCGTCCCGACGACAGCGAGAGGAGCCGCCGTGACCGGCCTGAACGACGAGCAGGGGTTGCCGCCCGAGTTCTTCGAGGCGGGACAGGCGTCGTTCGTGGACTTCCTGCGCCTGCACGCGCCCGACCTGCTTCCGGTGAACCGGACGCCCGAGGCCGCGCGCCCGCTCGAGCTGCCGCACGGCACCACGGTCCTCGCGCTCACCTTCCCCGGCGGTGTGCTGATGGCGGGCGACCGCCGCGCCACGCAGGGGCACCAGATCGCCTACCGCGAACTGGACAAGGTCCAGCGCGGCGACGACCACTCGGTGGTCGCGTTCGCCGGGACGGTCGGCCTGGCGATGGAGATGGTCCGGCTGTTCCAGGTCGAGCTGGAGCACTACGAGAAGATGGAGACCGTCCCGCTGTCGCTGCCGGGCAAGGCGCGGCGGCTCGGCGCGGTCGTCCAGGCGAACCTGGCGCAGGCACTGCAGGGCCTGGGCGTCGTGCCGCTGCTCGCGGGCTGGGACGTCGACGAGGGCGTCGGCCGCATCTACTCCTACGACATCACCGGCGCGCCCACCGAGGTGCGCCGGTACTACGCGGACGGCTCCGGCTCGCCGTACGCCTCGGGCGCGCTGAAGAAGCTGTACCGGGACGACCTGACCGAGGACGAGGCCGCCCTCGTCGCCGTCCAGGCGCTGTACGACGCCGCCGACGACGACTCGGCGACGGGCGGGCCCGACCTGTCCCGGCGGATCTACCCGTCGCTGGCCGTGGTCACCGCGGACGGGTTCCGCGCGTACTCGGGCGAGCGCGCCGGGGAGATCGCCGAGACCGTCGTCCGGGAACGCGCCGAGCACCCGGACGGCCCGGTCGCCCCGCTCCGCTGAACCGGGTTTCCGATCATGGCCCGCCCGGGCCGCGTTCTGTCGTAGGCGCCTCGTAGGCTGCCGGTATGGCACGCGCGAACGAGGAGGCCGCCGAGCTGCTGCGGGAGCTCGCCGACCTGCTGTCCATCACCGGCGGTGACGCCTTCAAGATCCGGGCCTACGAGAAGGCCGCCCGGGCGGTCGAGGGCTTCCCGGACGACATCTCCGGCCTCGGCCTCCCCGGCCTGCGGAAGATCCCGACGGTCGGCGAGGCGATCGCCAAGAAGCTGCTCGACTACAACCAGACCGGCACGATCCGGCAGGTGGAGGACCTGCGCGCCCAGATCCCGGCGGGGGTGCGGGCGCTGACCGAGATCCCGACGCTCGGCCCGAAGCGCGCCTACCAGCTGTACGACGAGCTGGGCATCTCCTCGGTCGCCGAGCTGTCCGAGGCGATCGGCGAGGAGCGCCTCAAGGGCGTCAAGGGCTTCGGCCCGAAGTCGGTGGAGAACATCCGGCACGGCATCGAGCTGCTGTCGCAGACCCGCGACCGCGCCCCGATCGACGTCGCCACCGGGCTGGCCGACGACGTCGTCGCCGCGATCTCGGCGCTGCCGGGCGTGGAGCGGTGCCGATACACCGGGTCGCTGCGGCGGCGGCGCGAGACCATCGGCGACGTCGACGTCCTGGTCGCCTCGGACGACCCGCACCCGATCATGGAGGCGTTCAAGGCGCTGCCGTTCGTCACCGAGATCATCGGGAGCGGCGACAAGAAGACCTCCGTGCGCACCTCCCGCGGCCTCCAGGTCGATCTGCGGGTCGTCCCGCCGGAGTCGTGGGGCGCGGCGCTGCAGTACTTCACGGGGTCGCAGGCGCACAACATCCGGACGCGCGAGATGGCCGTCCGGGCCGGGCTGAAGCTGTCGGAGTACGGCCTGTTCGACGTCGAGTCCGGCGCGCTGGTCGTGTCCGAGACCGAGGAGGAGGTGTACCGGCGGCTCGGGCTGCCCTGGATCCCGCCGCCGCTGCGCGAGGACACCGGCGAGATCGAGGCCGCGCTGAAGGACGAGCTCCCCCGGCTCGTCCAGGTGGACGACCTGCGCGGCGACCTGCACACCCACACCGACCTCACCGACGGCGTCGCGTCCCTGGAGGAGATGGTCGAGGCCGCCTCCGCGCGCGGCCTCGAGTACTACGCGGTCACCGACCACGCCCCCGACCTGGTCATGCAGCGGATGACCGACGAGAAGATGCTCGCCCAGCGCGAGCGGATCCGGGAGCTCCAGAAGCGCTACCCGGACCTGACGATCCTGCACGGCACCGAGCTGAACATCGGCCCGGACGGCTCGGTCGACTGGGACGCCGACTTCCTCGCGGGCTTCGACGTGTGCGTGGCGTCCGTCCACTCGCACTTCACCCAGAGCCGCGAGGAAGTGACCCGGCGCCTGATCACCGCGTGCGAGAACCCGCACGTCAACGTGATCGGCCACCCCACGGCCCGGTCGCTCGGCCGCCGCGCCCCCATCGACGCCGACTGGGACGAGGTGTTCCGCGCCGCCGCCCGCACCGGGACGGCGATGGAGGTCAACTCGTTCCCGGACCGGCTCGACCTGCCCGCCGACCTGGCCCGCCGGGCGCTGCGGCTCGGCGTGCGGTTCGCGATCGACACCGACGCGCACTCGGTCACCGACATGCGCAACATCCGGTTCTCAATCGGCACCGCCCAGCGCGCCTGGATCACGCCCGACGACGTGATCAACACCTGGCCGCTCCCCCGCCTCCGCGAGTTCCTCGCCAAGAAGGGCTGACGGAGCGGATCGCCCGAAGGCCCCGTCCGGAACGTCCCGGACGGGGCCTTCGACCATGTCGCGTCCCGCGGAGCAGGGCGCCTGCGGCCGTCCTGGATGCCGACGCGCCGATCATGCGGAGCTGGGAGGCGGTGCGGGAGGACGGCCCGGCGCGCCAACCTCTCAGGCGGGCCGGGAGGCAGTGCATGAGGATGGCCCCCCGGGGCCGTCGTCTCAGGCGGGCTGAGGGGCGGTGCGGGAGGACGGCGCGGGGGCCGACGTCTCGGCCGCGGGCACGGGACCGCGGTCCCGGGTCGCGAACAGGATGCGCAGGGCCATGATCCAGACCATCACCGCGCCGAGCATGTGCAGCACGACCAGCGGCCCGGGAACGCCCATGAAGTACTGGATGTAGCCGAGCGCGCCCTGCGCCACCTCGAGGGCGACCAGGGTGAGGACGCGGCGGCGGTAGACGGCGGGCGCGCCGGTCCGCAGGGCCACGACCAGGGCCAGGACGGTCAGCCCGACGGTGATCCAGGCCAGGCCGCTGTGCACGCGCGTGACGTCCTCGATCTGGAAGCCCCAGCGGCGGGACTTGTCGTCGCCCGCGTGGGGGCCGGTACCGGTGACGACCGTCCCGGCGACCAGGACGACGGCGGCGGCGCTCGCCAGCAGCGCCGACAGCAGGCGCAGCGCCGGCCGGACGATCCGCTCCGGAGCCGCGTCGCCCTCGCTCGCGCGCTCGTACAGGGCCACGCAGAAGATCAGCAGCGCCGGGGAGATCAGGAAGTGCAGTGCGACGGCCGCCGGGTGCAGCTTGCTCAGCACCACGATGCCGCCGATGACGGCCTGCGCGACCACGCTCATCGGCTGGGCGAGCGCCCACCAGACCAGGTCCTTGCGGCGGGGGCGCAGCCGCAGCGCGGCGATGTACACCAGGACGCCGATCGCCAACACCACGAAGGTGATCATCCGGTTGCCGAACTCGATCGCCATGTTGGCGGCCGAGTGGGCCGGGTTGTGCGTCGGGACGAGGCTGTCGCCCGAGCACCGGGGCCAGTCGGGGCAGCCGAGCCCGGACTTGGTCACCCGGACCGCGCCGCCGGTCGCGACGATCACCGCGTTGCCGATGACGCCGAGCAGCGCCAGCAGCCGCAGCGACGCCGGGGTCGGGTTCCAGAAGGAGTCGATCACCCGGGTCAGCGGATTGCGCGACGGGCGTGGGTCAGCAGCGGTCTCGGATCGTTCGGCCACGTCCCTCATCGTAGGGCCGGACCCCCGAAGCCTTGACCCGGCCCCCGCCCAAGGCGTATACGGGCGTGTCGCCCGCCACGCGCCCGGACACGGGCCCTCCGGGCCCTATCCGTAGGGCCCCGGGGCGGGCGGGGGGACGAAGCCGGACGGCCCCGGATCGGCCCACGGCGGGCCCTGGCGCCGCGCGGGCGGGGCGGTGCGCAGGAACGCCTGCCGGGCCAGGCCCATGAGGTTCAGCAGGGAGTCGCGGCGGGCCTCGAACCAGCGGGGCTCGGCGACGCCGCGCTCGGCGCGCTTGTGTAGCAGGGCGAGCTCGGTCGCGGCGAGCTGGTAGTCCTCCATGGCCTTGGCCGCGCCGCGCCCGCCGAGCGAGCGGGCCCAGCGGCGGGCCGCCCGGCGCGCCGGGATGGACCGCAGCATCCGGACGTCGGCGGGCGTGACCAGGCCGGTCGGCTCGTACATCGGCAGAACGTGCTCGATCCGCTTGACGGTGTTGTGCCGCTCGACGAACACGACCGTGAGCAGGACGGCCAGGACGACCGCGTCCAGGACGTAGACCGAGCCGAGGCCGCCGAGGCCCATGGCGGCGGCGCCGTTCCACAGGCCGTGCAGGATCATGGCCCCGAGCAGGCCGAGGATCGGCGCGGCGACGCGTCCGCGCCGGTGGGTGGCGGCCCAGGCGACGCCGATGCCGGTGATGGACGTGAACAGCGGGTGGCTCAGGGGCGCGACGATCCCCCGCAGTATGAACACCGTCTGGAGCTGCTTGGTGCCGCCGAGGTCGAACGCCCGCATGTAGTAGGTGACGTTCTCCATCATCGCGAAGCCGAGGCCGACCATGCAGGCGTACATGATCCCGTCCGCGAAGCCGTCGATCTCGTTGCGGCGCCACCAGAGCAGGCCGAACAGCACCGCGCCCTTCAGCGACTCCTCGATCACCGGGGCGCCGAAGGTGGCGCTGACGAAGTGGCCCCGGACCTCCCCGAAGATCGGGACGGTCACGTAGAGCAGGCCGAGGGTGTTCAGCACGAGCGCGCCGAGGACGGCGACGCCGGCGCCCCACATGAACGAGAACACCAGGGCGCGCGGCGGCTCCGGCTCCATCCGGTCGAGGGTGAGGACCAGCGCGATCAGCAGCGGGATCGGGAGGATCGCCAGGATCATCCCGACCCAGAACCCCGCACCGCCGTAGAGCGCGTCGATGCCGAGCGCGACGAGCGCGCACAGGGACGAGACGGTGAGCCCGATCAGCAGACCCACGGGGGGTCGCCCCGGCATCCGCCCTTCGAGCACCGCCTTGGGATCAATGCGCGCCATAGCGGGAGCGTAACGGTCCCGCAAGGACCGCGTGGACAGGAACCCCCCGACCTGCGGCGATCCTTCAGGTGCACGAACGGCTGCCCTCAAGGGCAGGGGACGGCCAGGACGCCCGGGGTGGGGAGGAGGGGGGCGCTCCGCTGGGCCCGGCCCGGAGGGCTCGGCCCAGCGGCTCAGCGCCGGTGACTCGGTGAGCGGGCGGCTCGGTGAGCGCGAAGCCCGGTGAGCGGGCGGCTCAGTGGAGCAGCGGGTCCACGGCGACGGCGGTGAACAGCAGCGCCAGGTACACGTTGGAGAGGTGGAAGAAGCGCATGGGACGCAGGTGCACGCCCGTCACGCCGCCCAGGACGTCCTTCAGCAGCCGGTGCCCCTCGGCGAGGAAGACCAGGCCGAGCACGATCGCGACGGCCCCGTACACCGGGGTCATCCCGGCGACCGGCCAGAGCAGCAGCGAGCACGCCACGGTCAGCCAGGTGTAGACGAGGCTCTCGCCGATGACCCGCTTCTCGGACGCGACGACCGGCAGCATCGGGACCTTGGCGACGGCGTAGTCCTCCTTGTAGCGCATCGCCAGCGTCCAGGTGTGCGGCGGCGTCCAGAGGAACACCACGCCGAACAGGATGAACGGGGTCCAGTCGACGGAGCCGCGGACGGCCGACCAGCCGATCAGGACGGGCATGCAGCCCGCGATGCCGCCCCAGATGATGTTCTGGGAGGTGCGCCGCTTGAGCAGCAGCGAGTACACGAAGACGTAGAACAGGATCGCGAACAGCGACATCGCGGCGGAGACGAGGTTCACCGCGAGGGCGAACCCGACCGTGGAGATCACCGCGAGGGCGATCCCGAAGGCCAGCGCCCGCCCCGGCAGGACCTGAGCCCGGGCCAGCGGACGGCGTCGGGTGCGGCGCATCTTGGCGTCGATGTCCCGGTCGATGTAGCAGTTGATCGCGTTCGCCGCGCCCGCCGACATCCAGCCGAAGGCGAAGGTCAGCAGCACCCGGCTGAGCGAGGGCACGCCGCCCGCGGCGAGGAACATCACCGGGATGGTCGTGATCAGGAGCAGCTCGATCACGCGGGGCTTGGTGAGCGCCACGTAGGCGCGGACGCTCGTGCCGAGCGTCCGCCTCTCGGCGAGGGCCGCCTCGGAGGAGGCCGCCACCGCCGCCCCCGGCATCGGGTCGTCCAGCTGCTCGACCCCGAGCTTGTTACTGAGCACCGTCACAATCGGGTCCACGTCCAACTAGGCAAGGGAATTCGCGTCCACCGAATCGCGTCACCAAGCGGTGCCCCCGCGATCCTTCGGCACGCCCCGGGACGGGTGCCCCGGTCGGCTGTTGCTTGTCGCGGTCGTTTTCGGCGTCGTACCGGTCGCCTCAACCGCGGGTCCACTGTAGTCCGCCCCCTCCGGGGTTCACGCACCGGGGCACCGGACTCGCCGCCCGCGCCCTCCGTCCCCCGCCCGACCTGCGGCGTCTCCCCGACCCGTCCGTCAAGGCCCCTGCGGCGGGGGCGGCGTGGGCCGGTCCTCCCGGGGATCCGGGACGGTCTCCCGCCGGGTGGGGGCCGTCCGGCCCTTGCGGCGGGCGCGGACGGGCCTCCACGGGCCGCCGGGCGGGGGTTATGCCGTGAAACGATCGGGCAGGCTCCGGACGAGGCGGTCGCGGGGGTTTCCGCCGGATCCCGGACCCGACGAGGTCACGGGAGCCGACCACAGGGTTGGATAGGCTCGGAGGCGGGCCGGAGCGACTCGCCTGAGCGCCCGTGACACGGATCGTCCACCGCCCGGTGGGCCCCCGCCCTGGGGGAACACCGGCGGTGCGCGTCATGTTGCGACCAACGGACGCGACAGTGGATCTCCGCCTCCGTGTGACAGACATCGCTAAATATGTGGTTCGAGAGGAGCCTGGCGTTCCGTGAGTGGGGACAACAGCACGTTTGAGTGGTCCGAGCTGGACCGGCGGGCGGTGGACACGGTCCGCGCCCTCGCGATGGACGCGGTCGAGGAAGCCGGTTCCGGGCACCCCGGGACGGCCATGAGCCTGGCTCCCGCCGCCTACCTTCTGTTCCAGCGTTTCCTGAAGCACGACCCGACCGACCCCGAGTGGGCCGGCCGTGACCGGTTCGTCCTGTCCTGCGGGCACTCCAGCCTGACCCTGTACATCCAGCTCTACCTGTCGGGCTACCCGCTGACGCTGGACGACCTGAAGCGCCTGCGCAAGTGGGGCAGCCTGACGCCGGGCCACCCCGAGCACGGGCACACCGCGGGCGTGGAGACCACGACCGGTCCGCTCGGCCAGGGCATCGGCAACGCGGTCGGCATGGCGATGGCGGCCCGCCGCGAGCGCGGCCTGTTCGACCCCGAGGCCGCCGCCGGCGTCTCCCCCTTCGACCACCGCGTGTGGGTGATCGCCTCCGACGGCGACATCGAGGAGGGCATCAGCCACGAGGCCAGCGCGATCGCCGGGCACCAGCGCCTGGGCAACCTGGTCATGATCTACGACGACAACCACATCTCGATCGAGGACGACACCCAGATCGCGAAGTCGGAGGACGTCAAGGCGCGCTACGCGGCCTACGGCTGGGACGTCCAGACCGTCGACTGGACGGTCGACGGCGAGTACGAGGAGAACGTCGGCCGACTGGCCGAGGCCCTCGCCGCCGCCGAGCGCGAGAGCGCCCGCCCGTCGCTGATCTCGCTGCGCACGATCATCGGCTGGCCCGCGCCGAACAAGAAGAACACCGGCAAGATCCACGGTTCCGCGCTCGGCGCGGACGAGGTCGCCGCCACCAAGAAGATCATGGGCATGGACCCGGCCCGCTCGTTCGAGGTCGTCCCCGAGGTCCTGGACCACGCGCGCGGCGTCGTCGAGCGCGGGCGCGCGGCGCACGCCGAGTGGGACGAGCGCTACCAGGCGTGGCGCAAGGCCAACCCGGACAAGGCCGCCCTGTACGACCGGATCTCGCGGCGCGAGCTGCCCGAGGGCTGGAAGAAGGCCGTCCCGACCTTCGCCGCCGGCAAGGACCTGGCCACCCGCGCCGCGTCCGGCGAGGTGCTGAACGCCCTGGCCCCGGTGCTGCCGGAGCTGTGGGGCGGCTCGGCCGACCTGGCCGAGTCCAACAACACCACGATGAAGGGCGAGCCGTCCTTCATCCCCGAGGAGTTCCAGACCAAGGAGTTCCCGGGCGGGCCGTACGGCCGGACGCTGCACTTCGGCATCCGCGAGCACGGCATGGGCTCGATCCTCAACGGCATCGCGCTGCACGGCGGCACCCGCCCCTACGGCGGCACGTTCCTGGTGTTCAGCGACTACATGCGCCCGGCCGTCCGGCTCGCGGCGCTGATGAAGCTGCCGGTCACCTACGTCTGGACGCACGACTCGATCGGCCTCGGCGAGGACGGCCCGACCCACCAGCCGGTCGAGCACCTGTGGGCGCTGCGCGCGATCCCGGGGCTGGACGTCGTCCGCCCGGCCGACGCCAACGAGACCGCGGTCGCGTGGGCGACGATCATGGAGAACACCGACCGTCCGGCGGGCCTCATCCTGTCCCGGCAGAAGCTGCCGACCTTCGACCGGTCCGGCGAGCTGGCTTCCGCCGACGGCGTCGCCCGCGGCGGCTACGTCCTGGCCGAGGCCGAGGGCGGACGGCCCGAGGTCATCCTCATCGCGACCGGCTCCGAGGTGCAGCTCGCCGTCGAGGCCCGCGAGGAGCTGCAGGCCGAGGGCATCCCGACCCGCGTGGTGTCGATGCCGTCGGTCGAGTGGTTCGAGGAGCAGGACGACTCCTACAAGCAGGAGGTCCTGCCGCCCGGCGTGCGCGCCCGGGTCGCGATCGAGGCGGGCATCGGGCTCGGCTGGCGCTACTACGTCGGCGACGCCGGCGAGCTCGTCAGCCTCGAGCACTTCGGCGCCTCGGCCGACCACAAGACGCTGTTCGAGCAGTTCGGCTTCACCGCCGAGCGGGTCGCGGCGGCGGCGCGGGCCAGCCGCATCAAGGCGGCGGCGCCCGGCGCCGGACGCGGCAGCACCACGGGTAACTGAGGCGAGAGGAAGCGACGAGCGATGAGCGACACTCTGAAGAGGCTCTCCGAGCAGGGCGTGTCGATCTGGCTGGACGACATCAGCCGGGAGCGGCTGCGCACGGGCAACCTCGAGCAGCTGGTCAAGGAGAAGAGCGTGGTGGGGGTCACCTCCAACCCCACGATCTTCGCCAAGGCGCTGAGCAAGGGCGACGCCTACGACGCCCAGGTCCGTGACCTGGCGGTGCGCGGCGTGGACGTCGAGGAGGCGTCCCGCGCGATCACGACCTACGACATCCGCTGGGCCGCCGACGTGCTGCGCCCGGTCTTCGACCGGAGCGAGGGTGTGGACGGCCGGGTGTCGATCGAGGTGGACCCGCGGCTGGCCCGCGAGACCGTCAAGACGATCGCCGAGGCGCGCGCGCTGTGGTGGATGGTCGACCGGCCGAACCTGTTCATCAAGATCCCCGCGACGAAGGAGGGCCTGCCCGCGATCACCGCGGCGCTGGCCGACGGGATCAGCGTGAACGTGACGCTGATCTTCTCCCTGGAGCGGTACGGCGAGGTCATCGACGCCTACTTCACCGGGCTGGAGCAGGCCCGCGCGAACGGGCACGACATCCGCGGGATCGAGTCGGTCGCGTCGTTCTTCGTGTCCCGCGTGGACACCGAGATCGACAAGCGGCTGGACAGGATCGGCACGGACGAGGCCAAGGCGCTGCGTTCCCAGGCCGGCCTGGCGAACGCGCGGCTCGCGTACGCGCTGTTCGAGGAGAGGTCCCGCACCGACCGCTGGGCGAAGCTGCGTGACGCGGGGGCGCGTCCGCAGCGTCCGCTGTGGGCGTCCACCGGCGTGAAGGACCCGAACCTCCCTCCGACCCTCTACGTGGACGGCCTGGTCGCGGACGGCGTCGTCAACACGATGCCGGAGGCGACGCTCGACGCGGAGGCCGAGAAGGGCTCCCCGGCGGGCGACACCATCACCGGCGAGTACGCCGAGGCGCGCGCCGTCATGCAGAGCCTGAAGGACGTCGGCGTCGACTACGACGACGTCGTGAAGGTCCTGGAGGACGAGGGCGTCGACAAGTTCGAGGTCTCCTGGAAGGAGATGCTCGAGACGATCGCCTCGGAGCTGAAGGACAAGGTGGCCAAGGCGTGACCTCGGTGGTGACCGCGGCGGGCGTGTCGGTCACCATCCGGGGCCCGCTGGTGGACGAGACCGAGTCCGTTCTGGACCGGCTCGTCTCCGACGGCGTCCCCGGCGCGCTGCTGCAGCGCGCCGGCCGGTTGTGGGGTCCGGACGCCGCGCCCCTGGCGGCGCGGCGGCTGGGCTGGCTGCGACTGCCCGAGACCTCCCGTGACCTGCTCGGCCGTCTGGCCGAGCGGGTCCGGGAGGCCCGGGCCGCGGGGCTCACCCGCGTCGTCCTGGCCGGTACCGGCGGGGCGGCCGCGGCCGCCGAGGCCATCGTCCGGTCGGCGGCTCCGGAGGGGACGGAGCTGGTCGTCCTGGACGGCGCCGACCCGCGCACGGTGCGGGCCGCGCTGGCCGGGCTGCCGACGACGCTGCTCGTGGTGGCCGACAAGAGCGGCGCCACCGTGGAGACGGACGCGCACCTGCGCGTCTTCGAGGAGGCGTTCGGTGAGGCCGGGCTCGACCCGGCCTCTCGCGTTCTGGTCGTCACCGACCCCGGCTCGCCGCTGGACGGCCGGTACGACACCGTGCACGGCGACCCGGAGACCGGCGGACGCTTCGGCGCGCTGGACGCCTACGGGCTGGTGCCGTCAGCGCTCGCGGGCGCCGACGTCGAGCAGCTGCTGGACGAGGCGTCGGCGCTGGCCGAGACGCTCGAACAGCCCTATGAGAACCCGGCGCTGGCCCTGGGCGCGGCGCTCGGCGCATCCGTGCTGGCCGGGCGCGACAAGCTCGTCATCGCCGACCACGGATCGGGCCTGCCCGGCCTCGCCGCGTGGATCGAGCAGCTGGTCGCGGCGTCCACCGGGAAGGACGGCCGGGGCCTGCTCCCGGTCGTCGTGGAGGACGTGGCCGCGCCCGGTTTCGAGCTCACCCCGGATGTCCGGCGCGTCATCCTGGGCGCCCGCCCGGACGAGCCCGGCCCCGCCCGGGAGGCGGGCCTGGCGGTCTCCGGGCCGCTCGGCGCGCAGTTCCTGCTGTGGGAGTACGCCGTCGCGGTGGCGGGGCGGGTCATCGGCGTCAACCCGTTCGACCAGCCCGCCGTCGCCGAGTCCGCGGACAACACCGCCGCGCTGCTGCGCGCGGCCGGGGGCACGGCCCCGACCGTCATCCCGAGCGTTCCGGCGTTCACCGACGAGTCCGTCGAGGTGCACGCCCGCGAGGACTTCCTCAAGGGCTCCTTCTCGCTCTCGGACGCCGTCGACGCGCTGCTCGCGTCCGTCCCGGACCGCGGCTACCTCGCCGTCCTGGCCTACCTGGATCCGGACGGCGACGCGGCCGCCGCGGCGCTGCGTCCGCTGCTGGCCGAACGGGGCGGCCGCCTGCGCCGCTCCCCCGTCCCGGTCACCTTCGGCTGGGGCCCGCGCTACCTGCACTCCACGGGCCAGTACCACAAGGGCGGGCCGGAGAACGGCGCGTTCCTGCTGGTCACCGGCGTGCCGGAGCATGATGTGCCGATCCCCGGACGTCCGTACAGCCTGGCCGAGCTCCAGCTGGCCCAGGCCTTCGGCGACCTTCGCGCCCTGCGCGCGCGGTCCCGTCCGGTCGTGCGCGTGCATCTGAGGGACCGGGCCGACGGGCTGACCCAGCTCGCCAAGGCCCTCACCTGACCTCACCCGACCCGTCGAGCGAACGTCGACCGCGAAGCCCGGCCGTCCCGTATGGCCGGGCTTCGCTGTTTTGTCCTCGTTTTTTCGCACTTGTTCACAAATCGACACATGGAAGATCGGAGAGTTGGTCGCGGATGCCGGGTGTCTCCTGAAACGATGGGGTCCGGGGAGGAACGGTGTCCGGATTCGACGTACTGACGCGCGGCGACGTGCTCGAGCAGGCGATGCAGGCTCGCGACTACCTGGTCGCGTGCGGTGTGCCCGCGGCACTGGCGGCCAAGGACCCGCGGCTGTGGGGCCGGCGGGCCGTCGACCACAGCCGCCTGGCGTGGCTGGACCTGCCGTTCGCCTCCCGCTACCTGCTGGACAAGGTGGACGACGTGGTCGCCGAGGCGCGGTACGCGGGCCTCGACCACGTGGTGCTGGTCGGCGTCGGCGCGGACGCGCTGGCCGCGCAGGCCATCATGGAGGAGCACGCCCCGGCCGGGAGCGCGTCGGCCGCGACCCTCACCGTCCTGGACGGCTCGGACACCGCGGCGCTCGCGTTCACGCTGGAGCGCCTCGACCGCACCCTGGTGGTGCTGGCGAGCAAGTCCGGCGTGTCCCTCGAAGGCGACGCGTACCTGCGCATCCTCGCGAGCGCGTTCCGGCAGAAGGGGCTCGGCGACCGGGAGATCGCCGCGCGGTTCGTGGTGATCACCGACCAGGGCAGCCCGCTGCACGGGTTCGCGCGCGGCAAGGGGTACCGGGTCGGGCTGACCGACCCCGGTCTGCCGGGGCACATGGCGGCGCTGTCGGCGTACGGCCTGGTGCCCGCGGTGCTGGCCGGCGCGGACGTGGGCCAGGTGCTGGACGAGGCCGCCGCGCTCGCGCCCGCGCTGCAGAACGACAAGGACAATCCGGGCCTGCTGCTCGGCGCCATCATCGGCGGCTGCGCGCAGCGCGGCCCCGAGGGGCTCGCGCGCGCCAAGCTCGCGCTGCACGAGCCGGGCGGGTCCGGCGCGCTCAGCGGCTGGATCACGCAGGTGCTCGCGGCCGGGACCGGCAAGCGCGGGCGCGGCGTGCTGGCGCTGGAGCCGCCGGGCAGCCCGGCCGAGCTGACCGACGCGCACGCCATCGCGCTGAACCCGAAGCAGGGCACGCACGGCGACGCCGAGACCTCGGTGTGGGCGCCGCTCGGCGCGCAGTTCCTCCTGTGGGAGTACGCGACGGCGGTCGCCGGCTGGCTGCTCGGCGTGAACCCGTTCGAGCCGGGCGGCACCGTCGCGCAGGAGGCCGAGGACGACGCGGCCTCGCTGCTGGCCAAGGCCGCGGGCGGACCGCTGCCGACCGGCCGTCCGGTGTTCGCCGACGGCGACCTGGAGGTCCACACCGACCTGCCCGTCCCGCACCATCCGGACGGCCTGTCCGCGACGCTCGTGGCGCTGCTGGCGCAGGTGCCGCCGGAGGGCTACCTGTCGGTGGTGACCTACCTGTCCGGCGAGTTCTCCGGGCGTTACCTCGCGCCGACGCTGGCGCGGCACACGGGCCGTCCGGTGGTCTACGGCGCGGGCCCCGGGTATCTGCACGCGACCGGGTCGGTGCACAAGCGCGGTCCGGGCGGCGGCGCGTTCCTTCTGGTCACGGGCGACCCGCCGGAGGGCGATCCGGTCGCCGACATGCCGGTGCCGGGCCGTCCGTACGGGCTCGCATCGCTGCAGCTGGCGCGCGCGCTCGCCGAGGAGCGGGCGCTGCGCGCGCTGGGGCTGCCGGTCGTCCGCGTCCACCTGCGGCACGCCGTGGAGGGCGCGGGACGCCTCGCCGAGGCCGTCCGCGCCCTGGGCACGTCGGCCGCGCCCGCCGGCGGCGCGGCCGGAACCGGCGCGCCGCTCGGCGGGGCGTCCGGGATGAGAACGCAGGCGGCGGGGTGACCGACCGGGCTGTGACGATCGCCTGGGGTTGCCGTTACCCCGACGACGGGAATGATCTTCGCGAGATGGGCGTATACCTGGGGGTGACCGGCGTGGAAGCGCCGGTCCGGGACCGGAGCGGAACGCCCGGCCCGGCACGCCGACCGCGACGCCCTCGCCCGCGCGGACGGCGTGCGCCGTGCACCGGCGCGGCGAGGGAGCTCAAGAAATATGTGGGCAGGAGAACGGTCCACGCATGATGCGAGAAGAGGGGACCGCCACGTGACGGACACAGCACCCAATCCGCTCCGGGATCCGCGGGACAAGCGGCTGCCACGTGTGGCCGGGCCGTGCGTGCTGGTGTTGTTCGGGGTCACCGGGGACCTGTCGCGCAAGAAGCTGCTTCCGGCCATCTACGACCTGGCCAACCGGGGCCTGCTGCCGCCCGGGTTCTCGCTGGTGGGCTTCGCCCGCCGCGACTGGGACCACCAGGACTTCCGCCAGATCGCCTACGAGGCGGTCAAGGAGCACGCGCGCACCCCGTTCCGTGAGGAAGTCTGGGACCACCTGTCGGAGGGCATGCACTTCGTCCCCGGCGAGTTCAACGACCCCGGCGCGTTCGACGCCCTGGCCATGGCGGTCAAGGAACTGGACGCCAGCCGCGGCACCGGCGGCAACTACGCCTTCTACATGTCGATCCCGCCGAAGTTCTTCTCGACGGTGACCGAGCAGCTGCAGCGCAGCGGCCTGGCCGACCGGTCGGAGAACTCCTGGCGCCGGGTCGTCATCGAGAAGCCGTTCGGGCACGACCTGAAGTCGGCCCAGGAGCTCAACGACATCGTGCACCGGGTCTTCCCCGAGGAGTCGATCTTCCGGATCGACCACTACCTCGGCAAGGAGACGGTGCAGAACATCCTGGCGCTGCGGTTCGCCAACACGATGTTCGAGCCGATCTGGAACCGGTACCACGTCGACCACGTGCAGATCACGATGGCCGAGGACATCGGCATCGGCGGACGCGCCGGGTACTACGACGGCATCGGCGCGGCGCGCGACGTCATCCAGAACCACCTGCTCCAGCTGCTCGCGCTGACCGCGATGGAGGAGCCGACCTCGTTCAGCTCCGAGGCCGTCCGCGCGGAGAAGGCCAAGATCCTGTCGCAGGTGCGGCTGCCGGACGACCTGTCCCTGGCGACCGCGCGCGGCCAGTACGAGGCGGGCTGGCAGGGCGGCGTGAAGGTCGCCGGATACCTGGACGAGGACGGCATTCCGCAGTCGTCCACGACCGAGACCTACGCGGCGGTCAAGCTGGAGATCGACAGCCGCCGCTGGGCGGGCGTGCCGTTCTACCTGCGCACCGGCAAGCGGCTGTCGCGCCGCGTCACCGAGGTCGCGATGGTGTTCCAGAAGGCCCCGCACCAGCCGTTCTCGCAGACCGACACCGAGGAGCTGGGGCAGAACGCCCTGGTCATGCGGGTGCAGCCGGACGAGGGCATCACCGTCCGGTTCGGCTCGAAGGTGCCCGGCACCTCGATGGAGATCCGCGACGTGAACATGGACTTCGCCTACGGCGAGTCGTTCACC
The DNA here is from genome assembly GCF_040679435.1 of Spirillospora sp. NPDC052269. Taxonomy (NCBI): domain Bacteria; kingdom Bacillati; phylum Actinomycetota; class Actinomycetes; order Streptosporangiales; family Thermomonosporaceae; genus Spirillospora; species Spirillospora sp. NPDC052269. The sequence continues at coordinate 64,236 of NZ_JBFAUU010000015.1, read as the reverse complement.
GAGTCCTCCCCCGAGGCGTACGAGCGGCTCATCCTGGACGTGCTGATCGGCGACCCGCCGCTGTTCCCGCGGCAGGAGGAGGTCGAGCTGTCCTGGCGGATCCTCGACCCGGTCGAGGAGCACTGGGCGTCCCAGAAGAAGGTCGACCAGTACAAGTCCGGCGGCTACGGGCCCGAGAGCTCGGACGCGATGATGGCGCGCGACGGCCGTGCCTGGAGGCGGCTCTAACCCATGAACATCGATCTCACCAACACCACCACCCGCCGGATCCAGGAGTCGCTGACCCAGGCCCGGCACCTGATGGGCGGCCCGGCCGTCGGCATGGTCCTCACCGTGATCATCGTCACCGACGAGTCGGCGCAGTACGACGCCGTCCGGGCGGCGACCGAGGCGGCCCGCGAGCACCCCTGCCGGGTGCTGACGGTCATCTCGCGGGACGCGCGCGGCAGCTCGTCCCGGCTGGACGCCGAGATCCGGATGGGCGAGACCGGGCCGGGCGAGACCGTGCTGCTGCGCATGTACGGCCCGCTCGCCGAGCACGCCGACTCGGTCGTCGTGCCGCTGCTGATGCCGGACACGCCCGTGGTCACCTGGTGGCCGGGCGGCCGGGTCCCCAAGGCCCCGTCGTCCGACCCGCTCGGCGCGCTCGCGCAGCGGCGGGTGACCGACTCCTACGCGGCCCGCGACCGGCTCGGCACCCTCGCGCGGCTCGCCGAGGTGTACCGGCCGGGCGACACCGACTTCGCCTGGACCCGCATCACCAACTGGCGGTCGCTGCTGGCGGCGGCGCTGGACCAGGACCACGACGAGATCACCGGCGGCGAGGTCTCGGCGGAGCCGGACAGCCCGTCCGCCGAGCTGCTGGCGGCCTGGCTCGAGGTGCGGCTCGGCGTCCCGGTCGTCCGGGTCTCGTCGGACGGCCCGGGCATCACCGGCGTCCGGCTGGTGACGAAGGGCGGCGACATCGAGGTGTCCCGTCCCGACGGCCGCGTCGCGACGCTGTCGCGCTCCGGGCAGCCGGACCGGCAGGTCGCGCTGCAGCGCCGTCCGATGGCCGACCTGCTGGCCGAGGAGCTGCGCCGGCTCGACCCGGACGAGGTGTACCAGGACGCGGTGACGCGGTTCGCCAAGGACCTGACCGCCGCGACCGCGTCGCAGGAGCCGGAGGCGGCCGACAAGGACGCGGACAAGACCGGTGAAAAGGGCGCGGCCGCGGCGAAGAAGCCCGCGCCCGGCAAGCGGTCGGGGTCGTCCAAGTGAGCACTCCGACCGTCCTGATCCACCGCGACCAGGAGCTGCTCGCGAAGGCGGCGGCGGCGCGGCTGGTCACCCGGATCGTGGACGCGCAGGCCGCGCGCGGCACCGCCTCGGTGGTGCTGACCGGCGGCGGCGTCGGCACGGCCGTCCTGACCGCGCTGAACGCCACGCCCGCGCGGGACGCGATCGACTGGCACAAGCTGGACATCTGGTGGGGCGACGAGCGGTTCCTGCCGACCGGCGACCCGGAGCGCAACGAGACCGGCGCGCGCGCCGCGCTGCTCGACCACGTGGGCCTCGACCCGGCGCGGGTGCACCCGATGCCCGCGACGGACGGCCCGGACGGCGCCGACCCCGAGGCCGCCGCCGCCCGGTACGCCGAGGAACTGCGCCGGGCGGCGCGTCCCGAGGACCACGGCCCCGTCCCGTCGTTCGACGTGCTGATGCTGGGCGTCGGGCCGGACGCCCACGTCGCGTCGCTGTTCCCGGAGATGCCCGCGCTGTACGACGAGCGTCCGGTGGTGGGCGTGCGCGGCGCGCCGAAGCCGCCGCCGACCCGCATCTCGCTGACCATGCCGTCCCTGCGGGCGGCTCGGGACGTGTGGGTGCTCGCGGCGGGCGAGTCGAAGGCCAAGGCCGTCCGGCTGGGCCTGTCCCCCGAGGCGGGTCCGGTGCAGGTTCCGGTCGCGGGCGCGCGCGGGCGCCGCTCCACGCTGTTCCTTTTGGACCGTGCCGCCGCGGCGGAGCTGCCCCGGGGAATCGAGCGCATCGCGTCCCCGTGAGCTGAGCTGAGCACGACCACCGGGAGCCGCGCCGATGGCGCGGCTCCCGGTTCGTTTTCCACAGATTCCGGCTCGGCCTCCCGCTCCGCGGTCGCGTGCTTACCCTGGAGGGGACGACGGGGAGGATCACACGTGGGAAAGGCTATGACGGGTGCGGCGCTTGCGGCCGCGCTGACGCTGGTGGCGGGGTGTTCGTCCGGTGGAGGGTCGGGCGGGGGTGGTTCGAAGGCCGCCGCTCCCCCACCGACGATCAGTCCCGCGAACGGGACGCAGCAGGTCGCGCCCGACCAGCCGGTCGTGGTGAAGGCCGCGACCAGCAGGCTGACGGACGTCACGCTCGTCGACGCCAAGGGGCGCAGGACCGAGGGACGACTGTCGCCGGACGGCAAGAGCTGGCAGACGTCCTGGGGGCTCGTCCCGGGGACGACGTACACGGTGACCGCGCACGGTCGCGACGGCGGCAGGCAGACGACGGCGACGTCCACGTTCACGACGCTCGCCGCCAAGCAGAAGCTCGAGAGCGGCCTGGCGCCGCTGGACGGCGAGACCGTCGGCGTCGGCATCCCGATCCAGCTGCTGCTGAGCGACGACGTGTCGACGAAGGCGGGCAAGCAGGCGGTCGAGCGGTCCCTGGAGCTGCGGTCGTCCACGCCCCTCACGGGCGCCTGGTACTGGATCAGCGACCGCGAGGTCGACTTCCGCCCGAAGGACTACTGGCCGTCCGGCACGAAGGTGAAGCTGGTCGCGCACCTGTCCGGTGTGAAGGCGGGCGCCGGCTTCTACGGCACCAAGGACCGCACGCTCTCCTTCACCGTCGGCGCGAAGCACTACACGCGGATCAACTCCAGAAGCCACGAGGCGAAGGTCTACAAGGGCGACACGCTGGTCCGCACGATGCCCGTCAGCCTGGGCCGTCCGGGGGACGACAGCTACACCGGCGTCATGATCGCCCAGGAGAAGGACGCCCACATCATCATGGACTCCGCGACCACCGGCGACCCCGGCGCGTACCGGATCCCGACGGACTGGAACGTCCGCATGACCTACAGCGGCACCTTCGTCCACGCGGCCCCGTGGTCCACCGGCGCCCAGGGCAGCTCCAACGTCAGCCACGGCTGCGTCAACGCCTCGCCCTCCGACGCCAGGTGGTTCTTCGACTTCACCAACGTCGGCGACATCATCGAGGTCACGGGAACCTCCCGCAAGCTCCGCTTCGGCAACGGCCCCACCCCCTGGGCGAAGTCCTGGCCCGACTGGCTCCAGGGCAGCGCCCTGGGCCAACCCGTAACCACCGCCCCACTCACCTGAATCGGCGACGGGGCGGGCGGGTCAGACCGCGGCGACGGCGTCGATCTCCACGAGGAAGCCCGGGCCGAGGCCGGCGACGACGTGGACGGTGATGGCGGGCGGAGGGTTCTTCGGGTCCCAGATCTCCTGGAAGGCGGCGAAGCCGTCGTTGAAGGAGTGGCCTTCCACGACGGCGATGCGCCAGTGGACGATGTTCGCCAGCGTCGCGCCCTCGCTCTCCAGGATGGTCGCGAGGTTGCGGAGCGCCTGACCCGTCTGGTCGGCGACCGTGGGCCCGACGGCCTTGCCGTCGGCCCCGACGCCGTTCTGGCCGCCGATGTAGATCGTCTTCGCCGGGCCCTCGACCACGACGGCCTGGCTGAACGCCGGGCTGCGGTGCATGCCCTCGGGATTGATGTGACGGACGCTCATCGGACGCTCCCCCTGATGACGACACCTGTTCATATGGCGTCTCTTTCGAAACCAGTTATAGTGGTTTCATGCGAGCGAGCACAACCGGACGAGTCCTGCACGATCCCAAGGGCGGGTCATTTCGGTTCGACGCCGGGGCCGTCTGCCTGGACTTCGCGCACACCGGCGGCGAGGGCCGGTACGCGGTCTTCGAGACCATGCACGGCCCAGGTGACCTGGCCGAATGGCTGGCCGAGCCGCCGCTGTCGGCCGTCCTCACCGTGCCGGTGACGCCGTCGGAGCTGGTCGCGGCCAAGGCGCTGCGGCAGGCCATCTGGGTCGTCGCCCACGCCCGCGCCGACGGTTCACCCCTTCCCGGGAGGGACGTGGCGGTCATCAACCGCGCCGCGTCCGCTCCCGGCCTGGCCTCGCAGCTGGCCCCCGACGGAGTGACCTCCGGATGGGGGCCGCCGGTGACCGCGACGCAGGCCCTGTCGACGCTGGCGCGGGAGATGATCGGGCTGCTGAGCGGGCCGTTCGCCGACCGCGTCCGGGAGTGCGCGAGCGACGACTGCCCGCTCGTGTTCGTCGACTCGTCCCGGCCGGGAGCGCGACGCTGGTGCTCGATGGAACGGTGCGGCAACCGCAACAAGCTCCGCACCCACCGCACCCGCCGATCCACGAACACCTGAGGCCGGTGGGCGCGTCCGGGCCTGACACCGCCTCCAGCCCACCCCGGACGCCACGCTGCGCCCGTACAAGGACGCCCCCCCGGCAAGTGGAACCGCAGACACGCAGGCCCTCCCCCTTGGGACCGGGGAGGGCCTGCATTCTGGGTGCGCCGAGGCGCTCAGCTCATCTGCCTGGGGCCTGGCGCGGAAAGGGGCGGCTCCCTGCGACCCACCTCCAAGCCGGGCTGCTCAGGTGACTCGGTATGGCTAGGTGAGCATGAGGGTGTTGTACGAACTCATGTCCTCGACGACATGGGTCTGTCCGGGGTTGATGTAGATGTCGCAGCTGTCGCCATATTGGCCGTGACACACGTAGACCCTCCCGTTATGGGTCGACGTGGCGTACTGGTTGTTCATCACGCGCTTGCTGCCGTACAGGTTGTAGAACCGGGCGTAGCCGTACTCGTAGAAGCGGTAGATGGGCTGGTCGTTGTTCCAGCCCGAATCGGGGTAGATGCAGACGGTGCCGCTGGAGCACCCGTGGTAGGCGAGCAGGCCGGGGCCGGAGGCGTCGCCAGGGCGGGCGCCGGTCTTCCCGTGCAACGGAATGACGGTGCCCTTGACGGCCGGACGGTCGTGGGTGGCTTGGGCAGCGGCCGGGTGCGCCTGGACGGCGGCACTGGCGGTGCCGGAACTGATGGCGCCGAGGGCCGCGGTGGCCGCTCCGAGCACGGCAGCGACGCGGATGCTCGATCCGATCTTCATCGCGTGGTCCTTCCCTGTCTGACGATCGCGGGCGGCCGCTGGATGCTTCTCGCGGGATCCGAGGACCCCTGCCCGGCTCCTCCTCGGGTGGCTGGTCGGGTCGGCTGGGGCCCGGCCGCACGACCCCAGCTCGAGAGCTCCTCCACCGGCACTGCGGTGAAGGACCGGCGATCTTTCGGCCGGTCGGACCCAACTCTGGGAGGCGCGGAATTGTCCGGCAATCCCCTTCCACCACGCCAGACAAAGCAACCAGCGGACGGCGTCAGCCGTGCGGGCGGGCGACGAGGTGTCCCGTGGCGGCCGCCCGGCGCTCATCACCGCAGACGCCCGCGCCGGCCGTCAGGAGCGGCCGGTGTGGAGGATCTCGTGCTGCCAGTCCGCGCGGGGCTGCTTGTGGAGGTGCCAGTAGTGCTCGGCGATGAGGTCGGGGTCGAAGTCGGTGCCGGGGGCGACCGGGCCGTCGATCGTGACGCTCGCCGCGTGCACCCCGGACTCGCCGTACTGCTGGTCGATGAGCGTGACCAGCGTCCGGACGCCCGCCTTGCCCAGGGACAGGCTGACGTACTGCGGCTTCGGCTCGGGCATGCCGCCGGTGACCAGGAACGTCCCGCCGCCGCGCGCGGCCATGGCCGGGGCGAGATGGGCGGCGGCGTTGGCCGCGCCGACCACGTTGACCGCCCACGCGTCCATGTGCTCGCGCACCGTGAGCTCGCCCAGCGCGTCCGGACGGATGAGGGCCGCGTTGTAGACGACGACGTCCGGGACGCCGTGCTCGTCGACGGCCTTGTCGAGCGCGGCGTCCAGGCCGGACCTGTCCGCGGCGTCGGCCGTGAACGCGGCGACGGGGACGCCCGTGGGCGCGAGCGCGTCCGCCGCCTCCCGCAGCGTCTTCTCGCTCCGGGCCAGCAGGGCGACCGGCAGTCCCTCCGCGGCGAACCTGCGCGCCACGGCCTGTCCGACTCCCGGGCCCGCTCCAATGACCACTGCGCCTGGCATGACGCCACCTCCCCGTTCAAGATCAATGACGGGGCGACCGTAGACCCTCACACCGGTGCGAGAGTCAAGCCCCCACGCGGCGCCGAAGGCCCGGCATAGACCAAAGTCGACGGGAGGGCGACCGAGGGTGGGGTCGCGCCGGCCCGGCGGGTCGATAGCGTCGGGCGGGTGAGAGGTGGGCGGACGGTCCGGGAGTGGGCCGGGGACGTCGGCGTCATGGCGCTGGGCGCGCTGCTCGGGCTGGTCACGGTCGGGCTGTCCCAGGTCGACCAGCCGAGCCAGAACGGCGCGGCGGCGCAGACGCGCGAGCTGATGCTAGGCGCGCTGTGCTGCCTGGCCGTGCTGCTGTTCCGGCGGAACCGTCCGGTGGCGCTGGCGATCGGGCTGATCCTGGCGCAGTTCCTCGGGGCCGCCGCGTACGGGGTGGCGGCGGTCGCGGTGTTCAACGTCGCGGCGCTGCGGCCGTGGCGGGTGGCGGTGCCGATCGCGCTGGCGGAGACCGCGGCCGTGTGCGGCCTGATGACGCTGGTCTCGACGTCCCGGCAGGGGTTCGTGGAGGGCGCGGTCGTCTTCACGCTGTCGCACGCCGTCCTGGTCACGGCGGGAATGCTCGTCCGGTCGCGGCGGCTCCTGGTCGAGTCGCTGCGCGAGCGGGCCCGGCAGGCGGAGGAGGGGCAGCGGCTCCGCGTCGAGGAGGCGCGGCTGCTGGAGCGCGAGCGCCTCGCGCGCGAGATGCACGACGTCCTGGCGCACCGGATCTCGCTGCTCGCCGTCCACGCCGGGGCCCTGGAGTTCGGCCCGGACGCGCCGCAGGCGCAGCGCGACGCCGCCGGGATCATCCGGCGCGGCGCGTACGAGGCGATGGAGGACCTGCGCGAGGTCATCGGCGTCCTGCGCACCGGCCCGGAGGCCGCGGACGAGGCGCCGGAGCGTCCGCAGCCGACGCTCGCCGGCCTCGGGTCCCTGGTGACCGAGGCCCGGGGCGCCGGTGACCGCGTGGACCTGGACGACCAGGTCGGAGCGGACGGGCGCGTGCCCGAACGGATCGGACGGCACGCCTACCGGATCGTCCAGGAGGGGTTGACGAACGCGCGGAAGCACGCGCCGGGCGCCCGGGTGCGGGTGGGGCTGCTCGCGGACGGCGGGGAGCTGATCGTCCTGATCGAGAACCCCCTTCCGCCGGGCGCCGGGCTCATGCCCGCGCGGGACGGCCGGGCGGTCTCGGGGCTGCCCGGGGCCGGGGCCGGGCTGCTGGGGTTGGGCGAACGGGTCGCGCTGGTGGGCGGGACGCTCACGCACGGCCGGACGCCGGACGGAACGTTCCTGCTGGTGGCGCGGCTACCGCTCGGCGAATCGTAAACTGAAGGGTGTGGCTGAGGTGATCCGGGTGCTCATCGTGGACGACGATCCGCTCGTCCGCGCGGGGTTGAGGATGATGCTGGCGGGCGCGGACGACCTGGAGATCGTCGCGGACGTCGCCGACGGCGCCGAGGTCGTGCCGGCCGTGAACGCGCACCGGCCGGACGTGGTGCTGATGGACATCCGGATGCCGCGCGTGGACGGCCTGGCCGCGACCCAGCTGCTGCGGTCCCGGCGCGAGCCGCCCGAGATCATCATCCTGACCACGTTCGACACCGACGACCACATCCTGCGGGCGATGCGCGCGGGCGCGAGCGGCTTCCTGCTCAAGCACACCCCGCCGCCGGAGATCATGCGGGCGATCCGGCAGGTCGCGTCCGGGGAGCCGATGCTGTCCCCGGCGGTGCTGCGCAAGATGATGGGCTACGTCGCCGGGACGGGCGTCGACCCGCGGCAGGAGCGGGCGCGCACCCTGCTCGACCGCCTCAGCGAGGGCGAACTGGCCGTCGCGACGCGGGTCGGGCGCGGCCTGACCAACAGCGAGATCGGCCGCGAGCTGTCGCTGAGCGTCGCGACCGTGAAGGCGTACGTGTCGCGCCTGCTGGCCAAGCTGGAGCTCAACAACCGCGTCCAGATCGCGCTGCTCGTCCACGACGCCGCCCTGAACGACTGACCGCCGGGTCCCCGGCAGCGCCGCTGCCGGGGACCGCGTTCCCGCCGTGTCGCTGACCAGGCCCGGCCTCTCGCAGCGGCCGGTGGCGGTCCAGGCCCGCGGGTCAGTTCACGTCGGCGCAGATCGCGTAGGCGGTGGCAGTGACGGGTTCGCCCGAACCCACGGGGTTGACCGTCACCCCCCAGGTGTTGGGCCCGGTCGGCGCGGAGGCGGTCACGATCAGGGCGGTTCCGTAGAGGAAGGGCTCCGGCGGAATCACGTACCCGCCGCCCAGCACCCGTTTGTTGGGGCTGCACGTGACCGTTTCGGTCACGGGGTTCGGGCCCACTCCCAACGTGAAGTTCTGCTCGATGCGCTCCCACCCCGAGACGCCGTTCCGGCCCGGCTCTCCCTGCGGCCCCTGCGGTCCGGGCGGGCCCGGCCGTCCGCGGCGGCACTTGTGGCAGCTCCAGCCGTGACCGCAGCAGTGCCTCGGCCAGGCGGCCGCGGACTGCTCCTGGAAGGCGGTGCCCGCCTGCCCGGTGAGAGCGTATGCCGAGGTCTGGGACGACATGGCCACTCCACCGCTGAGCAGCAGAGTGCCGACCGTCAGCGCCAAGGAGCGGCTGCGAACGGATCGAGTACGAGACATCTGGGACTCCTTGTGCCTGCTGAGGCCGTTGGTACGTCGACAGGCACCGTACGGCCGATACCCCCTGGTCAGGAGCCCATTGGACGTCGACTTGATCCAATTTCCAGCCAAGATCATTAGAGGAACGGCAAGCCCCCCGCCCTCTTCGCGGGCCGCCCGATCGACCTCGGTCGATCGGGTGCCGACTTTCGGATGTTTCGGATGTCCCGGGCGAAAGGCCAGGCTGGGGGCATGATCGAAGTCGAGCGACTGACCAAGCGCTACGGCCCGACCACGGTGGTCGAGGACGTGAGTTTCGGGTGCCGCCCGGGCACGGTGACGGGCTTCCTCGGGCCGAACGGCGCGGGCAAGTCCACCACGATGCGGATGCTCTGCGGGCTGACGCCCGCGACGTCCGGGACGGCCACGGTGCTCGGGGTGCCGTTCGCCTCGCTGCCGAACCCCGGCCGGCACGTCGGCGTGCTGCTGGACGCGTCGGCGCAGCACGCGGGACGGACCGGGCGCGAGACCCTCGCCCTGACCGCGCGGGTCCTCGGCGTCCCGGCGAAGCGCGCGGACGAGATGCTCGCCACGGTCGGGCTGGCCGGGAAGGCGGCGGGCCGCCGGGTCGGGAACTACTCGCTCGGCATGCGGCAGCGGCTCGGGATCGCGCAGGCGCTGATGGGCGACCCGTCCGTGCTGGTCCTCGACGAGCCCGCCAACGGCCTGGACCCCGAGGGCATCTACTGGATGCGCACGCTGCTGCGCGGCTTCGCCGACCGGGGCGGCGCGGTGCTGCTGTCCTCGCACCTGCTCCACGAGGTGGAGGCGGTCGCCGACACGCTCGTGGTGATCGCGGGCGGACGCGTCGTCGCGAACGGCGCCAAGTCCGACCTGCTCGCCTCGTCCGGCCGGACGCTCGTCCGCGCGCTGGACCAGGCGGCCCTGTACACCGCGCTGACCGGAGCGGGCCTGGCCGTCGTGCGCCGCGAGCCCACCGGCGACGGCGGCGAGGCGTTCGTCGTGGAGGCCCCGGCCGAGGCCGTCGGACGGGCCGCCGCCGCGTCCGGGACCGTGCTCCTCGAGCTGCGCCAGGCCGGCGGGGGCGGCCTGGAGGAGCTCTTCCTCACCCTCACCGGCCGGCAGACCGGCCCGGTGGCACCGTCGCCGTCCGCTCCGCAGGAGGCTCTCCGATGACCGTGCTGGACCTCACGCAGGCCCCGGCGCGTCCGCCGCTCACGCGGCTCGCGCTGGTCGAACTGCGCAAGATGACCGACACCCGCGCGGGCCGCTGGCTGCTCGCGATCATCGCGCTGGTCGCGGTCGCGACGGTCGTGGTGTTCATGGCCGTCCGTCCGGCGGACGAGCAGTCGGCGGGGCAGCTGTTCGCGCTGTCCCAGATCGGGGTGGGCCTGCTGCTGCCGGTCGTCGGGATCCTCGCGGTCACCGGCGAGTGGTCGCAGCGGACGGCGCTGACGACGTTCGCGCTCGTCCCGCAACGCCTCCGGATCCTGGCGGCGAAGGTGATCGCGGCGGTCGTGCTCGCGACCGGGTTCGTCCTGCTCGGCCTGGCGCTCGGCGTCCTCGGCCGCGGGGCCGGCGGCCTCCTCGGGGTGGCGTCGGGCGACTGGAACCTGCCGGTGCGCGCGATCGGCTCGATGCTGCTGGTCGAGGTCGCGACCGTCCTGATCGGCGTCGCGTTCGGCGCGCTGCTGATGAACACGCCGGTCGCGATCGTCCTGTACTTCGTCCTGCCGACGGTCTGGACGACGGTCGGCTCCATGGTGAAGGCCCTGCGCGACGCGTCCGTGTGGCTGGACACGAACCGCGCCTTCGAGCCCCTGACCGGCGAGAGCGCGGCCACCGGCACCGAATGGGCCCGCGCGGGCACGGCCCTCGCCCTCTGGATGGTCCTCCCGCTGGCGATCGGCGCCTTCCGCCTCGTGAAGCGCGAGGTGAAGTAGGACGCAGACGAAGTGGGACGTAGAGGCCGCCTTCCGCGAGGAGGGCGGCCTCTACGTTTTCCGGCGGCTCGTCCTGTGAGTCCGCGCCGATCACGGGCTCGGGTCCGGTGTCGGCGGCGTTGTGTGGACCAGGCCAGGCCTGGAGGAATTGATCCGCGTCGCCGGAGCGCGCCGGGCGATCCAAATCTCCTGAGATGGCCCGGCCAAGGGGGTTGGCGTCGCTGGTCCGCTCACCTACCATGAGCCCGAATATGAGTGGTGCTCATGTTTGGATCGGTCCGGACGTCGCCATGTTCAGCCGCCCCCCGCCACCCGACATCACCGTCTGGATGGAGCTCGCGTGATCTTCCACCTCCCCGAGGCCCGGCTCTGGCTACTGAGCACGCCGGGTACGTCCTACGCGTTCCGGCTGAACGCCGCGGACGTGCCTCAGCACGTCCACTGGGGACGGCGTCTGACGGCCGAGCAGGCCGCCGTGATCGCCGCCGATCTGCCCGAATCGGGACCGGCCTCGGACGACCCGTCCGGTGAGGAGGTCGGGGAGGAGTTCCTCGCCGAGAACGGGCTCCGGTTCGGCACGCCGTCGCTGACCGTCCGGTTCCAGGACGGCGTCCGGGGGTTCGACTGGTCGTTCGTCTCCCAGGAGATCCGGGGCGGCCACCTCACCCTGGGCTTCACCGACAAGGTCCGGATGCTCGATCTCGAACTGCACTACCGGATCAGGGACGGCCACGACCAGATCGAGCGTTGGACCGTCCTCACCGCGGGCGAGCCGGTCCAGGTCCTCAGGCTGGACTCCGCCTCCTGGACGTTGCCCGTGCGCGCCGACTACCGGGTCAGCCATGTCGTGGGTGAGTGGGGCAGGGAGTTCCAGCTGCGGCGCGACCGGGTGCCGGTCGGCGAGACGGTCCTCACCAGCCGCCTGGGCATCACCGGGCCGAACGAGGGTCCCTGGCTGATGGTCGACGCGGGGGACGCCGCCGAAGAGCACGGCGAGGTCTGGAGCACCGCGCTGGCCTGGAGCGGCAGCCGCCGGATCACCCTGCGCCGCGACCAGCTCGACCGGACGTCGTGGACCGGCGGTTTCGGCCACGAGGGCCTGGTCTGGCGGCTCGCTCCGGGCGAGTCCCTCCAGACCCCCGTCTTCACCGGCCTGTACGCTCCGGACGGCTTCGGCGGCACCAGCCGCCGCTGGCACTCCTATGTCGAAGGCGAGGTCCTCCCGGAGCGTGCCGCCGAACGGCCGCTCATCTACAACTCGTGGGAGGCCACCGAGTTCGACATCTCCGAGGAGCAGCAGACCGAGCTCGCCGAGCTCGCGGCGGGCCTCGGCGTCGAGGTGTTCGTGGTGGACGACGCCTGGTTCAGCACCCGTACCGGCGACCACTCCGGCCTCGGCGACTGGTGGCCCAATCGCGAACGGTTCCCCAAGGGCCTGCGGCCGTTCGCCGACCGGGTCCGCGCGCTCGGCATGGGCTTCGGCCTCTGGGTCGAGCCCGAGGCGGTCAACCCCGACAGCGACCTGTACCGCGCCCACCCGGACTGGGTCCTTCATCAGGACGGCCGTCCGCGCACCGAGGTCCGCAACCAGTGCGTGCTCGACTTCGGCCTTCGGGACGTGCGCGAGTGGGCCGTGGAGTGGCTGGTCCGCACGGTCACCGAACTGGACACCGTCTTCCTCAAGTGGGACATGAACCGGCCGTTCACCGAGGCGGGGCGGCCCGGCTCGGGCGACCCCGACCGGGTCTGGATCGAGCACACCCGGGGTGTGTACGAGGTGATCGACCGGCTGCGCGCCGCCCGGCCCGACCTGTACCTCGAGACCTGCGCGGGCGGCGGCGGCCGAGCCGACCTCGGCATCCTCGGCCGCGCCGACCAGGTGTGGACCTCCGACAACACCGACGCCGCCGACCGGGTCGCGATCCAGCACGGCTTCTCGCAGGTCCTGCCCGCCCGGACGATGGGCGCCTGGGTCACCGACAACCCCAACGCCCTCACGGCCCGCCCGACGCCGCTGCGCTACCGCTTCCACGTCTCGATGGCCGGCGCGATGGGCATCGGCGGCGACCTGCGGTCCTGGAGCGAGGACGATCTCGCCTGGTCCCGGATGCTGGTCGAGCAGTACAAGCGGATCCGCCCGGTCGTGCACGGCGGCGCCCTGTACCGGCTCGGCGACAACGCCTTGCAGTACCTCACCGGCGACGAACTCGTCGTGTTCCAGTTCCGCCCCTCCGGGCTGGTCCGCTCCCCTGCCCGCACCCGTCTCACCGGCCTGGACCCGCAGGCCCGATATCGGGACGAGGCCACCGGGACCGTCCACGACGGCGCCGTCCTGATGAGCCACGGCCTCCCGCCGCTGCCGCCCTTCGACTGCACGAGCGAGCTGGTCCACCTCACGCGGGTGTCCCGGTGACCGTCGCTCCCCCGCGCCTCGACGCGCTCGACGAGCCGACCCGCGACGTGGGCCGCCGCTGGGTCGCCATGTTCGTCCTGGCCAACTTCGGGGTCTTCATCCCGCAGCAGGCGCCGACGATCTTCCTGATGCCGCAGCAGATCGCCGAGATCGACCCGGCCGGGAAGGTCGGCGCCTTCGCCTGGGTCAGCGCGATGGGCGCGGTCTCCGGCATCGTCCTGGCGCCGCTGGCCGGCGCGCTCTGCGACCGCACCACCGGCCGGTTCGGCCGCCGCCGCCCCTGGATGCTGGGAGGCGCGCTCGCCTGCATCGGCGCGCTGCTGCTCACCGGCGCGCAGCACACGGTCGCCGGGGTCGCCTTCGGGTCGTTCCTGCTGTCGGTGAGCATCATGGTGATGGGCGCGGGCCTGAACGCGGTCGTGCCCGACCAGGTTCCGGCCGCGCAGCGCGGCGTCGTGCTGGGATGGGCGATGGTCCCCCTGGCGGGCGCGCTGATCCTCGGCGGGGTGCTGATCGGCCTCGTCAGCGGGTTCATGGCCGGATACCTGGTGATGGCCGCGTTCCCGCTGACCGTCCTGCTGTTCGGGTTCTGGGTCAAGGACGCGCCGCTGACCGGGGGTGGCCGCGAGCCGTTCTCGCTGAGGGTCTTCCTGCGGGGCTACCGGGTCAGCCTGAGAGACGACCCCGACTTCGTCTGGGCGCTGGTCTCCCGTTTCGTCATGTCGCTCGGCTACGGGCTCGGCACCCTCTACCTGCCCTACTTCCTGGACGACGTCCTGCACTACGAGCGGTTGTTCCCCGGCCAGAAGACCGAGGACGGGCTGCTCATCGTGATCGGCATCAACGCGGTCTCGACCGTCGCCATGGTCATCCTCGGCGGGTGGTTGTCGGACAAGCTCGGCAGGCGCCGCCTGCCGGCGTTCCTCGGCGGGTTGACGATGGGCGTCGCGGCGGTCCCACTGGCCCTGTCCCCGACGTGGACGATGACGCTGGTGGCGGCCGTCGTCCTCGGCCTGGGCTACGGGGTGTACCTGGCGGTCGACACCGCGCTGGTCACCGAGGTCCTCCCCGCCTCCGCGGACCGCAGCAAGGACATGGCGCTCGGCACCCTGATGGGCTCGCTGCCCTACGTCCTGGTCCCTCCGGTCGCCTCGCTCCTGATCGGCGATATGGGGGGTTATCCGGCGCTGTTCCTGTGCTCCGCCACGATGTCGGTGAGTGGTGCGGCTCTGGTGTGGAAGGTCAAGGGTGTCCGCTGACCCGGGTCGGTGGACGGGCCGGGCGGCTCGCGTGCCGGCAGACCGTCACCCCGTCCGAAGCGACCGGATCCGATCGTTGAGGTAGCTGTTGAGGACGCGTTTGCACTCGGCGATCAACTGGGGGTCGCCCTGCGGGTCGGTTCGGAAGGCCAGGTTCAGCACGCTGTCCGCGCATTCCAGCGCCACCCGGAGCGCGATCTCCAGTTCGGCGTCGTCCCGGATGCCGACCATGGAGGTGGCCAGCTCGCGGAGCCGTCCGGCGACCGCGGTGTTGTTGTCCAGGGCCGGATCGAGGGCGTGGTCCTGGCCGGTGGCGCCGAAGTCGATGACGTTGAAGCCGGTGACCGTCCGGCGCATGTCGACGAACTCGTCGACGGCCACGTCCACGGCGGCCGGGATGTCCCCGGGCCGCTCGCGCTCCAGCCGGCCCGCGACCCGCTCGACGAAGAGCTCCAGGTTGCGGGCGGCCAGCGCGCCGAGCAGCCCCTCCTTGTCGGAGAAGAACTGGTACAGGGTGCCGATGGGCACCCCGGCCCGGCGGGCGACCTCCTTGGTGGTCAGCGCCACCAGGCCGGCCTCCTCCAGCGCTTCGGCGCAGGCGTCCAGCAACCGCTCGAAGCGCTCGACGCTGCGCTTCTGGACGGGCCGGCGGCGCTGGCCCCCCACGGTGCGCTCCTGATTCACGCGCCCATCATCCCATCGATCCCGTCAACGCGAGTAACCCTCACATTTGGAGGCCAGGCATGACCCTGAACCACCTGCCCGCCGACTTCGTCTGGGGCGCCTCGACGGCGTCCTACCAGATCGAGGGCGCCACCAAGGAGGACGGCCGCGGCCCGTCGGTGTGGGACACCTTCACCGCCCGCCCCGGGGTGATCCGCGACGGGCACACCGGTGACGTCGCCTGCGACCACTACCACCGGTACGAGGAGGACCTCGCACTGATGGCCGAGGCCGGGCTCACCGGCTACCGCTTCTCGATCGCCTGGCCCCGCGTCCAGCCGACCGGCAGGGGAGTGGCCAACCCCAAGGGCCTGGACTTCTACGACCGCCTGGTGGACGGCCTGCTCATGCGCGGTGTCGAGCCCTTTCCCACGCTGTTCCACTGGGACCTCCCCCAGGGCCTCGAGGACGACGGCGGCTGGCTGAACCGCGACACCGCGTACCGCTTCGCCGAGTACGCCGCCATCGCGGCCGCCAGGCTGGGCAACCGCGTCAAGAACTGGATCACGCTGAACGAGCCGTTCATCCACATGGTCTGGGGCTACGGTCTCGGCACCCACGCCCCGGGCCGCGCCCTGATGGTCGACTGCCTGCCGGTCGCCCACCACCAGCTGCTGGGGCACGGGCTCGCGCTGCGGGAACTGCGCGGGCGCGGCCTCCAGGTGATGATCGCCAACAACTGCACCCCGGTCTGGCCCGCCTCGCAGTCCCCCGCCGACCTCGCGGCCGCCGAGGCCTACGACAGCCTGCACAACCGCTTGTTCGCCGACCCCCTCTTCACCGGCGCCTATCCCGACCTCTCCGCCTACGGCGTCGACGCCACCCTCGGCGGCTCCGTCCAGGACGGCGACCTCGAACTGATCTCCGCTCCCCTGGACGCCCTCGGCGTCAACTACTACAACCCGACACGTGTCCAGGCCCCCACGGCCGAGGGCCTCCCCTTCGAGGAGGCCCCGATCGACGGCTACCGCCGCACCGCCTTCGACTGGCCGGTCGTCCCCGACGGCCTCCGCGAGCTCCTCGTCCTGCTGAAGGAGCGCTACCCCGCGCTCCCCCCGATCCACATCACCGAGAACGGCTGCTCGGTGAACGACGTCGTCACCGAGGACGGCACCGTCCCCGACACCGACCGCATCGACTACCTGGACACCCATCTGCGGGCCGTCGACGCCGCCGTCGCCCAGGGTGTGGACGTGCGCGGCTACTTCACCTGGACGCTGATGGACAACTTCGAATGGGCCGAAGGCTTCCACCAGCGCTTCGGCCTCGTCCACGTCGACCACGACACCCAGGTCCGCACCCCGAAGGACTCCTTCGCCTGGTACCGCGACCTCATCAAGGCGCACCGCACCTGAGGCACGCCTGCCCCGAAACCTCCGGAGCGTGATCGGTCCCCCGGCCCCCTGGCCGACTGAACCCACCGGCCAGAACCCCAACCGCGGCATGACGGAACCTGTGTGGTTCCGACGAGGCGGGTGGGTGTCGGTCCGAATGCGGGTCAGGCGAAGCGCCAGCGGGTGGCGCCGTAGGGGTCGGCCAGGGCCACCCCTGCGGCTGCGTGGACGGTGAAGCGGTAGAGGTGCCAGGGGCCGGGGCCGGCGCTCTGGGCACTGTAGGGCGCGGTGATCACATCGCCGTCCTGCTCGGCGGGCCAGCCGCCGGCGGCGTAGATGGCGGCGACGCGGGCGATCTCGGCGTGGTCGGTGGTGCGCACGGCCTCTCCCTCGAGGACGAGGTCGACGCCGGGCAGCCGCATGGAGAGCGTGCAGGCCGGGTTGGCCGCCAGGCGCTGCGACTTGCGGGTCTTCGGGCCGCTGGTGAAGTAGAGATGGCCCTCGCACTCGGCGGCCCCGATGCCCGCCGAGTGGGGACGCCCGTACGGGCCGACCGTCCCGAGGAAGACGGGCGTCTCCATTTTCGGAAGCGCTTCGACGAGGGCCTCGGCGACCTGGTCCCAGGGGAGTTCACCGTCGCCGTAGATGTTGAGATCGGTGGCTTCGACGGGTTCTGCCAGCATGGTTCCTCCTTGGTTCCTGTCGCGCGTGGAGTGACCGCTGGCGGGCGCGAACTCATCGGCGGTCGAAGGTCATCCTGCCTCGGCGGCCTCCTGCGCCGCGAGGAGTTCGTCGGCGTGTCCGTCGAGCCAGTCGCCGACGGCGCGGAGCGGGCCGTCCAGGAAGGTGCGGCCGAGCGCGGTCAGCGCGTACTCGACGCGGGGCGGGGCCTCGGCGAACGAGCGGCGGGTGACCAGGCCGTTCGCGAGCAGCCGCCGCAGGGATTCGGTCAGCACCTTGTCGCTGACGCCCCCGATGGCGTTCCTCAGGACGCGGCGGCGCAGCGGCTCGTCGCGCAGCGCGGCGACGACGAGCGGATCCCAGGTGTGCGCGAAGAGTTCGAACCCGGCGCGCAGCCAGCAGTCGACGATCAGGTCATCCGTCACCCGTCCATGGTCCTCGATCCGAGACGTACCGAATGGTGCATTTCGGAATGTCTACGTTGGCCGTCCGACCAGCGAAGGGAAGGCTGAGAGATGCGGATCGGGATCATCGGGACGGGTCACATGGCGAAGGCGCTCGGGGCGGTGTGGGTGCGCGCGGGGCACGAGGTGGTGATCGCGGGCCGGTCCCCTGAGAAGGCCCGGGCTCTGGCGGACGAGCTGGGCGCGCGATCGGTGCCCGTCGAGGAGGTGGCCGCCGAACGCGACGCGGTGCTGCTGGCCGTCCCCTGGGACGCGGCGGAGCACCTGGTCGCGGGCGTCCCGTCCGGGACGGTGCTCATCGACCCGACGAACGCCGTCGGGCACGGGATCGGAAAGCTGCTCGTCGCGCCCGGCGAGTCGATGGCCGGACGCATCGCGGCAGCAGCCCCCGGGGCGCATGTCGTCAAGGCGTTCCACACGTTCCCGTTCATGCAGTGGACGCAGCCGTCGGAGGGCCGCACGCCGGTCGTCGTCATGGCCGGGGACGATCCGGGCGCGCTCAAGACGGTCGGCGAACTGGCCCGTGACCTGGGCGGGAATCCGGTCGTCCTCGGGGGGCTCGACCGGGTGCGGCAGCTGGAGGAGGTCGGCGGATTCGTGATCGGGATGGCCTTTGCCGGACATGACCCGTCCGCCGCCGTCCCGGCTATATGACCGCTTCGCCGATTACGTTTGGCGCATGACGGGACAGATTCCTGATGCTGTGATCTACCACGATCGGCTGTACGCGCTGACGGGACAGGAGGGCGACGGCCTCTTCGACCCGTCAGCGCTGGGACTCCGGCCTCTCGCGATGTCGACCGCGTGCTGGCGCGGCTACGTGTGCGAGTACACGGTCGTGGACGGCGGGCTCGTCCTCACGGAGTTGGAGATGCTCGTGGAGGGTGAGCCGCCGACGCTGTTCGGGGTCACGCCCGCCGAGGACGCGTCGCGCGGGCGCCGCTACGAGGGCCTGCGCGAGCCGGTCCGGTTCACCGGACGGCTGCTGCTCGGCCGCGAGTTCCTCAACGAGCTGTACGTCCACATGGGATTCCAGAGCCCGTGGAAGTACGAGGACGTCCAGGAGCTGGTGTTCGAGAACGGCCACCTGACCGAGGCCCACGACCGGTCCGAGGCCGCCGCACAACGCCGCCGCGCGGAGGCCGACGCGCGACGCCGTGGCGCCGAGCAGTCCGCCGCCCACCCGGTCGTTCGTCCACCCGACCCCGCCGAGCCGGACGCGACGCGCTCCTGGATCGAGAAGAGCTTCAGCCTGGACATCGACCTGTAGAACGCCACCCCACACCCGGTCGGCGAAGGCATCACCCACCACCTGGAGACGGCGGCCCCCTCGAACTGACCCGACCACCCCGTCCGCCCCCGCGCCTCCCCGGCGTGCCTGACCGCCGTCGCCGCGAACTCGGTTCCGAGCTGGAGCGGGAACTCCAGAACAGCCTCCGGGCGGCACGTCGCCTGGACGAACGGGCCGCCGCGGGCACCGTCCGGGTGCTCACCGACGAGCGGTCCGTCCCGGACATAGCGCGCGAAGTGATTGCCGCCACGGGCTGGGCTCCTCCCTCGTAGACTCCGGCCATGCTTCTCAAGGACGCCACGCGCATGATCCTCAGCGAGTCCGCCGACCACCCCGAGCTGATGCGCCTCTCGCGCCACGCTCACGACGAGCTGTCCGTCGGACGCCCCGTCCCGCACACGGCGCTGAGCGAGATGCTCAGAATGGCCGCGCGCAAGAACCTGTTCCCCGCCCTGAAGGGCAAGCACGGCACGGCCGCGTTCGAGGACATGGTCATGACGCTCGGCCGCGAGATCGACCGCCAGGCCCCCGTCGTCCGCCGCTAGTTTCGGCAGACACGTCGAGCACCGCACCGAGGTCGCCCAGGGGTGGCGCCTCACCCCTGCGGCCCCCGGTCAGGACGGCACGGCGCGTCCATCCATGACCTGACCGGCCGCGGACGGGCCCTGCGCCGAAGTCACTGGTCGGCGATGCCGTAGATCTGGTGGATCGTCGCGGGCTGCTCGAGCATGGCGAGCATGTGGTGGGCGACGTTGGCGCGCGAGACACGGATGCCGCCTCGCACGTTCCGCCCTCGCGCGGTTCGGTAGGCCCCGGTCAGCGGCTTGTCGGTGAGCTGCGGCGGTCGGCTGACGGTCCAGTCCAGGCCGCTGTCGCGGACGATGTCCTCGGTGAGCGCGAGGTCGGCATAGTGCGCGTGGAACATGGTGTTGGCGAACCGGCTTCCCAGGTGCCGCATGAAGAACCCGTCGCCCGGGTCGTGCTTGGGCGGGTTCGGGTTGCCGGGTGAGGGGACGGTGCCGATCGGGGCGGCGCTGACGACGATGAGGCGACGGGCGCCGGCGTCCTGCATCGCCGTCACGATCGCCCTCGTGCCGCGCGAGGTGATCCCCGCCTCGGACCTCGGCTTGCGCGGACCCAGCCCGGACAGCACGGCGTCACTCCCCTCGACCGCCGAGGCGAGCACGTCCGGGTCCGCCGACGCGAGGTCGGCGGTGACGATGCGCGCCCTCCCGTCCAGGTCCCTGGGGTTGCGAGCCACCGCCGTGACGTCGTACCCCGCGGCGAGGGCCTGGTCGAGGAGTTGCCGGCCGATACCGCCGGTCGCGGCGAAGATCGTGAGCTTCATCGTTGACGCCCCTCTTCATGATCAGCACCCTTCCCGCAAGAGTGCCTACGAATCTCATATTATATGAAACTCATACAACGTCCAGCCCCGCCGGCCCACCGGACGCCCGGGAAGGGAGCCGCTTGAGGCTCGGAGCTGCGATATCCGGATGTCGTAAGATCTGGAACTCATCGAATATGAGGGCCGTATCAAGGCTCGGCGGGAAGGCGGTGGCGCATGGCGTCCGAGGCACCCCAGGACGCCGACGAGGCACGGCGTCGACGGCGGACGACCACCACGATCAAGGAATCCCTGCGTGAGCTGAGCATCCAGCTGTCCCTGCTCAACCACCAGGTCGGCGCGCGCGTCGATCTCAAGGACGTCGACGTCTCCTGCCTCGACCTCATCAACCGTCACGGTCCGCTCAGCCCCAGCGAACTCGCCCGGCGCGCGGGCCTCCACCCGGCCACCATGACCGGCGTCCTCGACCGGCTCCAACGCGGCGGCTGGATCACTCGCCAACGCGACCCGGACGCCGCCGATCGACGCGCCGTCGCCGTCCACGCCCTGCGCGACCGCAACCCCGAGATGTTCCAGCTCTACTCGGGGATGAACGGCTCCATGGACCAGATCTGCGCCGAGTACACCGACGCAGAACTCGAGCTGCTCGCCGACTTCCTGCGCCGCACCACCCATGCCGGGCAAGAGGCCACCGACCTGCTGGCCAACGAGTAGGGGAACGCCAGGCCACGAGGCCGCCGCGAGGATCTCCCTAGCGGGTCGCCGAGGAGGGAGCGAACTCCTGGATGAGCTCGGCGAGCCTCACCGGCTGGTCCAGGGAGATGAGCGTGTAGCTGTCCTCCACCTCGGCCAGCCGTCCTTGCGGAAGCAGGTCGGCGAGGCGTCGGCCGTGCTCGGGCGGCATCACGCGATCACCGTGCGCCCAGACCACCAGGGCGGGACGGTCGAAACCCGGCAGGCGTTCGGCCGCGGCGAGCAGGATGCCGGTGTCCGCCGCCGCCGCGCGCAGGACCCGGACGATGTCGCGACGGATCTCGGGCCGTGCCAGCAGCGGCTTCATCCACCGGGCGGTGGCGGCGTCTCCTCGTTTGGTGAGCCATCCGAAGGCGATGGGGAGCCGCCGCACCGGGCGTAGCCGCATCTGCTGCATGAACAGCCCGAACACGCGCGGCGGGAGCTTGCCCGCAAGGAACAGCGTCCTGCCGGTCAGGCCGGGCGGAAAGTTGTCGAACGCGTCGCAGGGCGCGAGGACGACCCGTCCCACGCGTGCGGCGCGGTCGGCCATGAGGAGCTGGACGAGAGCGCCGCCGGTGTCACTGCCGACGAGGGTGACGTCGTCCAGATCGAGGCGGTCGAGAAACTCGGCGACCAGCCGGGCGATCCCCGGGAGGGACAGGTCGGCGTCGGGACGCATCGCGTGACGATGCGCGCCGAGCGGCAGCGTCGGCGCCACGCAGCGATGGTCGGCGGACAGGTCGGCGATCGTCCCGTCCCAGAGCGAGGCGTCCATCAGCAGTCCGTGCAGGAACACGATCGTGGGGCCGCGGCCGCCGGTGTCCTCGTACTCGATCGTTCCGGCGGACAGCTCGACGGTCTTCACACCAGACTCCCTCGGCGCCGGGCGGAATCCGGTCGCCCCGGACCCGTTCCCAAGAAGTGAACCACGCGGTTCGCAAGCCGTCCATCCCCTGAGCCCGGCCCCGCGCCGGGGCCGTGCAGGAGTCATCCGCCGACGGACTCCTCCCGCTCCAGCATCCGGATCAACCCCTCGAACCCCGCGTTGACGCCGTCGGCGTCTCCACTGGTCAGCCGCTCCAGCAGGAAGCCCCGAAGCGTCGCGAGGATCATCTGGGAAACCTCCGTCCTGCGTCGGTCGGACCAGTCGTCCGGACACAGGGACCGCAGGACGGGCAGATACTGCCGCGAAGCCTCCCGGGCGAGTTCGGCGTACCGGTCCGGGTCGTACATCGCCAGGCCGATGGCCTGGTCGAGCACCCGCCGCAGCCCCGGCTCCTCCTCCCGGAGCGTCGGCCAGATGGCGCGCACGCGGTCCGCCAGCGTCCGGCCCGCACCCGCGCCCACTTCCGCTACTGCCAGCGCATTGTCGATCCGCCGTTCGCGCAGCTTGAAGATCGCCTGCCTGAGCAGGTCGTCGACTCCGTCGAAGTGGTAGAGCAGCACCTTGTGCGTCGTACCGGCCGCCCGCGCCGCACGCCGGAGCGAGAAGTCCACGAGCCCGTTGGCCGCGAGGTCCTCGACGACGCGTTCCAGCAGTTCCCGGCGCCGGGCCTCGCCACGCGGCGAGCCCGCCGACCGCCGGTAACCCGCCCGTCCTCGCGAAACCTCGTCACTCGGGATGCTCATGCCCCCAGCTTCGTGCACACCGGCCCCGGGAAGCGCACCCGCGATCGACTCCGTCGCCTCCGGGACGCGGGCCCCGGCGAGAGGTGATTTGAGTTTCATACGATATGTTCCACATATTAGATGGACGCCCTGGCGGCTCACCTGGGCGTCCCGAGCCGAGATGCCGTCCACGCACCCACCGCAGAGAGGCGCCCGCCATGATCCTTGTCACCGGAGCGACCGGCACCATCGGACGGCCGCTGGTCGACCGGCTCGTCCGCGAAGGCGCCGACGTGCGCGCCGTCACCCGCACGCCGCAGGCCGCCGAACCCCGCGCAGGCGTGCAGGTCATGGCGGGCGATCCCTCGCAGCCCGCGACCATCGCCCCCCTCCTGAAAGGCGTCCATTCACTGTTCCTGCACCCGCGCGCCGTCAGGGAGGCCGCCGCCGAGCTGCTGGCACTCGCGAAGGAGCGAGGCGTCGAGCGGGTGGTGGTGCTGTCGGCCGTCAACGTTGAGGACGACCTGTCCGAGCAGCCGTCGCGTTTCCAGGGCGACAGGAACAAGGAGGTCGAGGACGCCGCTGTCGCGAGCGGCTTGGAGTGGGTGAGCCTGCGGGCCGCCTCCTTCGCGGCCAACACGCTGCGCACGTGGGCCCCTCAGCTCCGCGCCGGTGACGTCGTCCGCGGCCCGTACGCGGCCTTCGCCGAGCCCCTGATCCACGAGGTGGACGTGGCGGAGGTCGGCGCCCGGGCGCTGCTCGGCACCGGACCGGCGGGCCAGAGGCTGCGGCTGACCGGACCGCGATCGCTGTCCCACGAGGAGCAGGTGGCCGTCATCGGCGAGGTGACCGGCCGCCCCTTGCGCTTCCTGGAGGCTTCTCCGGACGCGTCCAAGGAGGGGATGCTCCAGCGCGGCATGCCGAAGCCGTTCGTCGAGGCGCTACTGGCCAGGTACGCCCGCGGCACCGGCCCGGCCGAGGTCGTGACCGACGCGGTGGAGCGGGTTCTCGGCCGTCCCGCACGCACCTACGCCGATTGGGTCGCCGCCCACGCCGCCGCCTTCCAGAACTGACGATCACCACGAAGAGCACGTCGGCGGGCACGCGGCTGGATCACCGTCCTCTCGGGAACACCGAGGTGATGGAGTACGTCGGCCGGGTGCCCGCCCACCGCTCGTCCTGCACCTGAAGTTCAAGATCCGCCGGCAGGGCGCGAGCAGGCTTGCGGACGGCGCCCAGGATCGGGGCGACGCATAGGATCAGTGGAGATCGGGGCATTTCGGGGAGGACGGGCATGGATGGGCACGAGGCGCTTGATCGGTACCTGATCCGGCTTGCCGACATCCCGCGGGACGAGTTGCCGAGGACGCGGCGGGTGTTCCGTCCTGCCGTGCTGCGGCGCGGTGAGCTGCTGTTCCGGGCCGGGGAGCCCGCCGACAAGGTCGCCTTCGTGACACGTGGCCTGCTCGCCCTCTGGTACTCGACGGCGGACGGGCGCGAACGCGCGCTCGGGTTCCGCGCCGAGGACGAGCTGGTGTGCGCGTACGGGGCGGTGCTGCGCGACTCTCCGACGCACGCGACGGCCGAGGCGTTGGAGGAGTCGCGGCTGCTGGTCGCCTCCCGCCCGGCCTTCGACGAGCTCTGCGCCGGTCATCCGTCGTGGGGACGGGCTTTGGCGAGGCTCACCGACCGCCTCTACCTGCAGCAGGAGGAACGGCAACGTGCCCTGCTGCTGGACGACGCCGAGACCCGGTACCGCGACTTCCTCACCGCTTATCCACATCTCAGCGGACGGTTGACTCAGCGGCAGATCGCGTCCTTCGTCGGGGTGACGCCCGTGGCGCTGAGCCGGATCCGTTCCCGGATGGCGATGAACCTGGGTTAACGACAGCCCGCGCGGACGCTCCTAACGTCGTCCGCATGGAGACGCTAGCCATGGCGGTCGAGACCTTCGGACCGTCTGAGAACCTGAAGCCCGTCCGCCTGCCCGTTGCCGAGCCCGGCCCCGACGAGGTCGTCGTCAAGGTCACGGCCGTGTCGGTGAACCCGGCCGACCTCGGCATGCGGGAGGGCCGCTACCCCTGGGCGGACGAGCCGCGACTGCCGCTCGTCCCCGGATACGACCTGGCCGGAACCATCGAGATCGGCACACCCGAATGGCCGTCCGGGACGGAGGTCATCGCCATCACAGCCCACAAGAACACCCAGATCGGGGCATACGCCGAGTTCGTCACGCTTCCCACCCGGCTGCTCGCCCACGCCCCGAATGGCATGGATGCCGCCCACGCCTCCGCACTCCCCCTCGCAGGACTGACCGCGTTCGAGGCCCTGTCCGCCCTCGACCTCGCACCCGGGGCGACACTGCTGGTGAACGGCCCGCGCGGCGCGGTCGGGTCGCTGACCGTCCAAATCGCCGAGCACCAGGGCATCACCGTCGTCCCGAACGGACAGGGCCCGGTGGACGCGGCGCTCGACACCGTCGGCGGCGCCCGCGCCCAGGCCGCCTTCGACGCCGTCCGGGACGGGGGCCGCTACGTGACCGTCGTGCCCGAGTTCTGGGTCCCGGGCGGACCGTTCACCGAGGCGCGCGGCATCAAGCCGCAGGTGATCGGCGCCCGGTTCGACACCGACCGCCTCCGCGAACTGTCCCGCCTGGCGTCCGAAGGCGTCCTGAGCACCACCGTCGGCGAACGCCTCCCCCTCGCCGAAGCCGCCGAGGCCCACGCTCGCCTGACCGCCGGCGGCGTCCGCGGCAAACTCGTCCTCATCCCCTGAAACCGCACGAAGACCCGAGACCGTCGCTCCGGCATCCACGGCAGGACGATCACTCCACCCGGCCGTATCTGCCTGATCCAGGTATGCGGGACGGTCGTAACGCCGCAGGTCACATGCATTCGATCGTAGGGCGCGTGGTCAGGATGGCCATCGGTCCCGTCACCGACGACCAAGTGGACGTCCGTGCCGTGAGCGAGCCCGGACCTCAGATGACCGTCCCGGACGAGCTGGTCGACCAGACGGACGGCCAGCTCGTCGATCGACGGACGAGCGCTCACTTGCCGCGCTTTCCGCCACCGCCGGTGTTGTCGTTGTCCTTCTTGTCAGGCGGGATGGGCCGGCCGGGCCGGTGACCGTCACCGGTCGAGTCGTGCCTGCCCATGGGGCTCCCCCGATTTGATGCGCCGGCGTGTTGTGTGAGGTCAGCGGGGCTTGAGGAGGCAGAACTCGTTGCCCTCGGGGTCGACGAGGACCCTCCAGTACATCTCGGACTGGTCGATGTCGGGGGCGGTGGCGCCCAGGGTGCGCAGGCGGGCCTCCTCGTCCGCCAGTTCGTCGCCGACGTAGGGGGCGATGTCGAGGTGGGCGCGATTCCACACGGTCTTGGGCTCGGGGGTGCGGACGAACTCCAGGTAGGGCCCGACGGCCTTCGCCGAGCGCAGGGACGCGCGGTCGTCGGTGGTCTCGTGCAGGGTCCAGTCCATCGCCCCGTCCCAGAAGTGGGCCATGACCCGCGGGTCGGCGCAGTCGACGACCACGGCGGCGATCGGGCCGATGCCCTCGTAGACCGGCCGGGGCTCCAGGACGCAGAACTCGTTGCCCTCCGGGTCGGCCATGACCGTCCAGGGGACGTCGCCCTGGCCCACGTCGGCGAGGGTCGCGCCGAGTTCCCGGAGGCGCGCGACCAGCTCCGCCTGGTGGGCGGCCGAGGTGGTGGACAGGTCGAAGTGCACCCGGTTCTTGGCCGTCTTGGGCTCCGGACGGGCGAGAAGGTCCATGCCGACGGCGGAGGGGTCGGGGTAGGAGTAGCCGACGGGGTGGACGCTGCTGCCGATGTCCTCGTGCTCGACGTCCCAGCCGAGCGCCTCCGCCCAGAACCGGCCGAGTGCGGCCGGGTCGTGGGCCTTCATGTTGATCTGCACCACTCGCGTTGCCATGCCGAGATCGTAAGGCCTGCCCCCGGCGCGTGTTCGACGTTGGGGCGAGCCGTCCAAGGATGATCCAAGGCCGTCCTGAACGGCGGTATGCCCGTCGACTCGCGGTCAGGCCTTGCGGCTCGCCCGGGGGGCCGTCGATGTGCCAGGAGACGATGTGGGTGGGCGTGATCCTGATGTGGTCACGGGAGACGCCCGGCATCGGGCGTTCTTCGGCCGTGAGCGCGGCCACGGCGAAGTTCACGGGGTTGTTCTGCTGTTCGGCGAGGGCGAGCCGGAGGGAAAGCGCGACGTGCTGGAAGGGCGCATGCTCTGGCTCGCCCTGGAGGCGGTCAAGGTGGGCACCGACGTGGTGGTGGACTACGGCTGCTGGTCCCGGGACGAGCGTTCCGCGATCCGCTGGCTGGTCGAGGCCGAGGACGCCTGCTTCCGCATGGTCTACCTGCCGGTGAGCGATCAGACCCAGCGCGCCAGGATCGCCCGTCGCTGGCCGACCGCCGCTGCCGGCCGTGGGCGCACTCGGGAAACTCGGAAAGCGACGGTGCCGGGCGAACCCGCGCCGACCGGTGAAGGTCCGCCGGACACGGCCACGACTCAGGACGGGAGCGCCATTCCCAGGGCTTCGCTGGCGGCCAGGATGTTCACGTAGTCCTTGAAGTGGACGATCCGGCCGTCGCGGACCGTCATGACGACGATGTTGGGAAGCGCGAAGTCGCGTCCGGTCGCGTTCGAGAACCCGACCGCGAACTGCTCGACGACGATGACCTCGGGGTCGCCGGTGTCGCGCACCACCACATCGCGATAAGCGTCATAGCGGAGCGGGCCGTCCTTCCATACCGCTTCCAGGAAGGCGCGGATCTCCCCGCGTCCGCGCAGCTCCGACGGGATGCCCGGACGACTGAAGGGGAACTCGTGCACGGCGTCCTCGGCGTACAGGTCGAGCATGGTGTCGAGCGATTGGTCGATCGACGCCCGCTGATACCGCGCCAGCACCTCGCGCGGCCCGGCCGTGATTCCCTGCGAGACGGTCATGGCTCCTCCTCGGAGATCGAACGCGCCACCCTTAACGCAAGCTAGCAAGATCGCCCACATTTCGGGCTTGAACGCCGGCTCCGGCCCGTCCACGTCCTTCCCGTGAACCCCACACGGGCTTGTGCCCTCCGTTCGGGCTCTCCTGTCGCGTCGGCCACGGCATGGTTCCGTCCTTAATCGCACAGTTTGGCGCATGCCTGTTCATGCCCAATTGGGCGTGATTATTTACGCGGCGGAGCGTTGCCCGCGTCGGCCCTCCTGGTAGATCTTCACGAGAAGCGCAGAGCGGGGACGGACGCATAGGGCACCGCCGCACCATCGCGCCAGACGCCGATCCGCAGAATCACCCGAGCCCGACGGACGAACATGAGAACCGCAGAACCCGCAAAGGAAGCCGTTCCGACGCCCCGGACGAGCAAGGGGAGACTGGTCGCCGACTGGATGTCGACGACCGACCACAAGAAGATCGGTTACCTCTATCTGATCACTTCCTTCGCCTTCTTTCTGTTCGGCGGCGTTCTTGCCATGCTCATTCGGGCCGAACTCCTCAGGCCCGGACTCCAGATACTCAGCAACGAGGAGTTCAACCAGTCGTTCACGATCCACGGCACGATCATGCTGCTGATGTTCGCGACCCCGCTGTTCGCCGGCTTCACGAACGTGATCATGCCGCTGCAGATCGGCTCGCCGGACGTCGCGTTCCCGCGCGTGAACATGCTGGCGTACTGGCTGTACCTGTTCGGCAGCCTGATCGTCGTGCTGGCCTTCCTGACCCCGAGCGGCGCCGCGCCGTTCGGCTGGACCGGCTACGCCCCGCTCTCGAGCGCCGTGCGCTCGCCGGGCGTCGGCGGTGACATGTGGGTGATGGGCCTGGCCATGTCGGGCTTCGGCACGATCATGGGTGCGGTCAACTTCATCACCACGATCCTGTGCATGCGGGCCCCGGGTATGACCATGTTCCGGCTGCCGATCTTCGTGTGGAACGTCCTGCTGACCTCGGTCCTGGTCCTGCTGGCGTTCCCGGTCCTGGCCGCGGCGCTGCTGGCCCTGGAGGCCGACCGCAAGTTCGGCGCGCACGTGTACGACGGCGCGCACGGCGGCGAACTGCTCTGGCAGCACCTCTTCTGGTTCTTCGGCCATCCAGAGGTGTACATCATCGCGTTGCCCTTCTTCGGCATCGTGACCGAGATTCTGCCGGTGTTCAGCCGCAAGCCCTTGTTCGGCTACATCGGCCTCATTTTCGCGACCATCAGCATCGCCGGTCTATCGATGGCCGTGTGGGCACACCACATGTTCGTCACCGGACAGGTGCTGCTGCCGTTCTTCTCGTTCATGACGTTCCTGATCGCCGTGCCGACAGGTGTGAAGTTCTTCAACTGGGTCGGGACGATCTGGCGAGGGCAACTGACGTTCGAGACGCCGATGCTGTGGGCGCTCGGCTTCCTGGTCACCTTCCTGTTCGGTGGCCTGACCGGCGTCATCCTGGCGTCCCCGCCGATGGACTTCCAGCTGTCGGACACCTATTTCGTCGTCGCGCACTTCCACTACACCGTCTTCGGCACCGTGGTGTTCGCGATGTTCGCGGGCTTCTACTTCTGGTGGCCGAAGTTCACCGGGAAGATGCTGAACGAGCGGCTCGGCAAGATCCACTTCTGGCTGCTGTTCATCGGCTTCCACGGCACGTTCCTGATCCAGCACTGGCTGGGCGCCGAGGGCATGCCGCGCCGGTACGCCGACTACGCCAGCGAGTTCACCGGGCTGAACGAGGCCTCCTCGATCTTCTCGTTCATCCTCGGCGCGTCCGTGCTGCCGTTCCTCTACAACGTCTACATCACGTGGAAGAAGGCCGAGCGGGTCGAGGTCGACGACCCTTGGGGATTCGGCTCGTCCCTGGAGTGGGCCACTTCATGCCCGCCCCCACGCCACAATTTCCGCTCGATCCCGCAGATCCGGTCGGAGCGTCCCGCGTTCGACCTGCACTATCCGCGCCAAGGAACCGCGACCAAGCCGGTCGACGCCGTGTAGGCGCGCCTTCCCGGCCGCGAGTCCGAGGGTCAGCGCAGCCACCGCAGCGCCGCGTCGGCGCTGTCCTCGGGGCTGGTGTTGAAGGCGATGGCCGCGTCGGGCGCGTGCTGCCGGACCAGGTTGACCACCTTCTCGAAGAACTCGAGCAGCGGCTCGTGCTTGCGGATGCCGCCCCCGACCACCACGCAGGCGTGGTCTCCGCTGGTCAGCGCCCCGACGATCGTCTCCTCGGGGTTCTCGTCGAGCGCCACAAGGCAAACATCGGCCTCGATGCCGTGCTCGTCGAACCGGGCCTGGCCGCGTGCCAGCGCCGCCTGGATCGGCGCCGGATCCCAACCCTCGGCCTTGGCGGGGTCGAGACCGATCACCAGTACTCGCGCTGCTGCCACGCGTCCTCCGTCTCGGAACTTCTCCACGCCGCCGCGTTGGCCGAGGGCGGTGCCCGCATGCAACGGCACTATCGAACTCCTCCACGACCGCCACGTCGCCATGATCCTGCCATGGAGGGGCACAGGCCGCTTGACGAACCGAGAGACGGGCAGCGATCCGTCCCCGTCGTGTCCGGGATGTAAAGGCCGTAGACCCACAGGGTGAACCAGGGTCGGCGTGTCCGACCCACCGGGAAACCTTGGGCTCGGCGGCAGCGTCTACTACCGGGACACCGGCGAGGGCCAGACGCTCCGCGCAGCCATCATCACCGCCAAACTTGCCACCCTCGACCCGGCCGCCGTCGAGGCCGGAACCGTCCCCGCGCTCGACGACGACCAACACGTCCACCTCTCCGTATTCACCCCGCTCGGCGTCGCCGAGGCCGTTCCCAACGTCCCGCCGGCCCCGCCCGGCCGCCCCATCGAGCCCGGCACGTGGGCATGGCCCCCGCGCACCTGAGGAGTGACATGTCCGCACCCGTAGAGAGCAAGGTCACGGCCGCCTCGGCGGCGGCGCTCATCGCGGCGGCCGTCGTGGGCTATCTCGTCGTCAAGCTGCCGGGCCTGTCCGGGCTGGCCGACCCGCTTCAGGCGCTCGTCACCGCCGTCATCACGGCCGCGCTCACCTTCGCGGCGGGCTGGCTCGGCAAGCACGCGCTGCGCTGACGTAGCCTGCCCAGGTCGGCGGGTGGGAAAGCCCAGCCGACTGCGCCCCGTCTCCTTCGGGAGGCGGGGCGTTTTCGTGCCTGCGAGGAGGATGCTTGTGAACGCCTCTCGTTGCGGCCGCGTCTGAGCAGCATGGGCGAGATAGCGCCGAACGGCGCGGCAGGCGGTGCCGATCGGCCGGACGCGGGCGAAGGTCTGGCGCGGAAGCGAGAAGAGGCCGCCGGGCTTTGGCCGATCCGCCGTTCGCTGACGGTCGCGGGTGTCGCGGCCGTGCTCGGCCTGGTGGCGTTGATGACGATCGTGCTGGGCACGCTGGGGTTCCCGCACGTGGAGCACTCCAAGAGCCTGCCGCTCGCTCAACTGCTGGACGTCCTCAAGCTCGTCCTCGGCACGGTCGCCGGGGTCGGGGCCCTGTTCGCGTTGGTGACGGCCTACCGGCGTCAACGGCTGGCCGAAGCCGCGCATAATCTCGCCGAGGCTGCGCACGAGCACACGCAGAAGGTCGCTGCTTTCCAGCAGGACCATCAGGAGCGGCTCGCCCGCAACGCCGAGCACGATGCCGCCGAGCGGCGTATCACCGAGTTGTACAACGCCGCCGCCGAGCAACTCGACTCCGATAAGGCCCCCGTACGACTCACGGCCCTGTACACCTTGGAGCGGCTCGCCAACGACAACCCCAGCCACCAGCAGACGATCGCGAACATCATCTGCGCCTACCTACGCATGCCGTACTCCCAGCTTGGATCGCCGGAGGCTGAACAGTATTCAGAGACGCGCACCGATGGCCAACATATAGTTGGTGGAGTAACGAGTTCTGACTCTCGCGAAGAGCACCAGGTTCGCCTCACCGCCCAACGCATCCTCCAAACCCACCTTTACCCAGTTTCCGCATCCTTTTGGCCCGAGATTGATCTCGACCTCGCCGGTGCCACTCTCATCGATTTCAACCTTAGTGGCTGCACCCTGCGCAACGCCAACTTCGGTGCCGTGAATTTCACCAATGGAGCGGATTTTCGAGAGACAATTTTCAGTGGCCTCATCCTTTTTGACATTGCCAGGTTCGGCGACTACGCCGAATTTGGCATGGCAAGGTTCAGGGGAGACACCTCCTTTACTGGTGCGACGTTCAGCGCCGAGACCAGCTTTAGCGGTGCAGAGTTTAGCGAGTCCGTCAGCTTCTCCGGCACAGCGTTCAGCGACTACACTGGATTCTCCGAGGCAAGGTTCGGTGATGTTGCCTCCTTTGTTGGTGCAAAGTTCGACGGCACCGCCAACTTCTATTCCGTGAAGTTTGACGGCTCCTCTTTCTTTTACGAAGCGGAGTTCAGGAGTACCGCGAACTTCAACTCTTCGAGATTCGACAGTGAAGCCGATTTCGAGAATGCAGAGTTTACTGGCATCTCGTGGTTCAATTCAGTAGAGTTCAATGCTGAAATCAGCTTCAGAGATGCGAAATTTGCGGAGCATGTGAATATGGATCGCGCTCACGTCCTCGATCGGAATCGCCTGTGCCTGCTGCCGTCGGGCTGGCGGATCGAGGCGGCGGAGGGCACCGCCGCCCGTCTGGTTCGGGACGGCGTGGCCGGACAGAGCGGGCCCTCCGGGGGGGCCTCGGCGTGATGTGGTAGTCCCGACAAGGGTTTGTCCACAGAACGTCGCCCGGAACGCGGCGAGCGCCCGGCGTTCCTATGGTCGGCTCATGGACATCGACCTCATCACCAGCCTCGCCTAGTGCGCCGCTGCGCTCGCTTCGACCGTCCGCGCCCTCGACGCGCTCCGAACGCGACGGAGCCGCCCCGGCGCTTCCCCGCGCCGGGACGGCTCGTCTGCTGGCCGTGGCCCCAAGGTGCACGCCTCGCCACGGGTCATCGGACGGAGGACCGCCCCGCCCCGGGTACGGGGCGGCCCGTCTGTCCGTGGCCCCCAGGGGCGCCCTTTTGTCTTGGGGGCCGCGGGTCTACTTCCGCTCGCGCAGCTCGCGCGCGAGCTGCGGCCCGCTCGATCATGTCGCCGTAGACACGGACGGCCTCGGGGTTCTCCGGGCGCCCCTGCGAACGCTGAGACTCCGTGACGATCGCGTTCAGGAAGCGGTCAAACGACCACAGTGCGAGCGCGAGCGCCTGCCTATGGGTGAGGGTGGCCGGGTCCGGCAGTTTGTCCAGATCGGGAAGGGCGGGGGTAACCCAGTCAGGCACGACGCACCTCCTCCTCCGCCGTCGCCCGGCCGCCCGCGGAGCAGCGGCGGCCGGGCGACGCCCCCCACGGCGCAGGCGGGCGCGTGATCCCTCCTGCGCCGGGTTGAGCCGTGCGATCGAGCGTGAGCCCGTGCTCTCCTGCGATCGCACGACGCTTCATGACCGACCGTCCTCGTCAGCCAGTTCGAGCAGGCGGGCGCGGATCGCGATCACGGTGTCCGCGATGTTGCTGGCCTCGGCGAGCGGCTTCTTTCCAGGGGCCCAGAACCACAGGCGGTCCGCGTCGATGGTGCGGGGGAGGCATGTGACGAGCATCCCCACGTTCGGGCGGGCCGGGTCGGACACGAGGAGACCCGTGTCCGCCTGCTCCGTTCCGAGACGTTGCCCGCAGAGGTGAGCGCCCAACGCGGCGAGGCGCTCGCGGCGTGGCTGGAGGACGCCGTCCGGCGGGGCGGCTTCTCGGTCCTCATCCTGTTGCGGTTGGCGTGTCTCTCTCACAACACACAGATTCGCCGCGCTGGCGTTCCGTAGTGTTCCAAAGTGGTGCAGCGACCGCCTTGTCGGACCGGCGCTCCCGTGTTAAGCGCTCATGCGTGAGTGGAGACGGCGCAGCGACTCGGGCAACGACCGCCGGACGTCCACGAGATGCGCCACCACGGACCGCGCCGTCGGGTGAAAGGTGACCATTTGCGGAGCAATCCGGTCGGCGCTCGCGAGCCGTTCCAGTGCCTTGCCGTAGTCGCCGACCTCGACATGCACGCGCGACATGTCGATCTCGTGATGCGCGCGGCGCTCAGGTGGCAGCGCGTTCAGCGTGCGCTCGCCGATCTCGTGATCCCGCCGTGCCGCTTCGTCCAGGTCGCCCAGCTCGACCGCCACGGCCACGCCGTGAACGGCGACGTTCGCGGCCGTGAACTGGAGATCATGCACAGGCGCGCGATGCGTCTTCGACCAGACCCGGTCGAGCGCCCGGCCGTGGTAGTCCCATGCCCGCGAGGCGTTGCGCGGCGAGCGGGCTGCGGTGATCGCGGAGCGGAGTTCGAGCGCTCCGGCAACCTCATCCGCGTCCGGAAGGCCCGGGTCGATCTGCGCCGAGGCTCGGTCGAGCAGCGTCAAGGCCGGTCGAGTCTGGTCCATGGACATCAGCAGGAGCGTCCGCGGCAACGTCACCACGAGCGGCAGGTGAGGATCCTGGGACCGCCGGGCGGCGTCCATCGCACGATCCATGAGCGCGAGCGCGTCACCTGTGTACCCGAGTCGCCGCGCGAGACTCACGGCCGCGTAGTGGCCCCGGGACAACAGCACCCAGACGGCTCGGTCGTCGGTCTCGTAGGCGTAGTACGTCAGCTCTTCAAGGACGCTTGGCAGGATGCCGCCGAGACGGCTCAACTTGGCGTCCAGGAGCAGGCGGCGGGCAGTCGCGACCTCGGCGGCGAGGACGTCGAGATCGCGCGGCTGGCCCTCCAGTTCGGGGCCGACGTCCACGTATGCCAGGACGCGCCGCAGCTCCGGGATGAACGCATGAACACGGTCGTCGTGGCCGCGCGCCTGGTAGGGCTGACCGTACAGCTCGGCCGCGTCCATGCCGAGCGCGGCAGCCGCGGCGGCGACGAACGAAGGCGTGGCGATCTTCTGCCCTGCCTCGACCTGAGCAATGTGACCGCGCGAATACTGGCTCTTGCTCGCGAGACCGACTTGCGTGAGGCCGCGGCGCTTTCTCGCCCGAGCGATCCGAACGCCCACGGTCTCCGGGGGAGCATTCTGCGTCATAGGGCCCTGCACCTTCCTGAGCGTCTCGACAACCTCAGGCTACGGCGCGGGGGCCTTACACGTCAGGGGGACGGCCGGAGCGTTGGGCGCGCAATCCCGCCGGCCTGGACCGTCCAGTCGATCGGCGGGATCGGAGAGTCGGGGCTCGGCGCCGCGTAGGTGACACTGACGGCCCGCTTCCCGCGCG
Organism: Spirillospora sp. NPDC052269; assembly: GCF_040679435.1. NCBI lineage: Bacteria > Bacillati > Actinomycetota > Actinomycetes > Streptosporangiales > Thermomonosporaceae > Spirillospora > Spirillospora sp. NPDC052269. The sequence goes on along the minus strand of NZ_JBFAUU010000015.1, from coordinate 29,373 downwards.
GCACCTCGTACACCACCCACCCTCGCACGCACACACCCGGCCGAATCGTCCGCGGACTGGCCGGGTACAGCGGCACCGAGAATGCGTCCGCCGACCACGATTCAGCGGGCGTGGCCGCCGTCGAGTCGGCGAACCGGATCGTCCAGCTCGACCAAGCCACCGTCGCCATCCCGGCCGCCGACCGCCGAAGGCACGTCTTGACCTCGGCGCCCGCGTACTCGTAGCCGGGCCGCTCTGGGTGCCGCGTGGAGCGGAGCGGCTGCCGGTAGGCGAGCGCCGTCACGAATGCCTCGACGTCCGTGGTGGCGGCCCTCACCGGCATCCCGAAGGTCAGCGCGGCCGGGCTGCTCGATGGAGCGGGGGCTGGCGCGCTCGACGTGGCCGGGCGCGCTGTAGGCGTGGCCGGGCCTGCTCTGAACTTCTCGGACGAGCAGCCCGTGACGGCGGCGGCGAGGACGACGAGGGCGGCGATGATCCGCGCGGGCATGGCGTCTCCCGGAGGGTGGGTGTGATGCCCGTGGGACGCGGCACCCCCGCGGGCGGTTCACACGGCCGCATGCGAGGGCAGATCAACATCCCTCATCGCCAAGCATTGGCTCACACCACCAACGCACCCGAGCGCAGGTCAGCGCCCTGATCGCGAAAACACCCAGGTCGCGAAACCCCTGCGCTCAGTTGAAGCAGTCCTGGCGCTTGAGCTCGAGCATGACGGCGGTGACCTTGCCGTGGCCTACTCCGAAGGAGTACAGGGCCTTGCGGTTGCCCGGCGCGGTGACGTCGTAGTACCCGTGGATGGTGCGGTGGACGCCCGGGTAGGCGCGCTTGAGCTGGGCCAGGGACGAGCCGGCGTGGATGCCGCGGGTGGTCGAGACCCCCTTGGGGGCCGTGATCATCGCGACGCCGTACCTGGTGGAGATGTAGCCGCCGACGTTGTTCCGGCCGGTCGGGTGACCCTTGAGGTCGTAGCCGATGCAGGAGCGGTCGCGGTGCTTGACCACGACGGCGCCGGAGCGGAGCACGGCCTTGGCGGACTCCCCGATCCGCACCTTGCCGTAGCCGAAGGGCGTGAGGCGGTGGCCAGCCGCGGCCTGCTGGTCGGCGGCGCTCGCGGCGGTCGCCCCCGTGGCAAGCGCCAGCCCGGCGGTGAACGCCACGATCGCCGGACGCGTGATCCTGCTGCTGAGTCGCATGCTGTTTCCCCGTTCTCGATGGACTCTGTGCGCTTCATGAGATGCAGGTCATACATCACCGGTTCGGGGGTTTTCCAGAAGAATCCGGCGTCTTGGTGGAGCAGCAGGCCTGCCGGTACGGGACTTGTCCGGGGTTTGACCGCGGGCCGCTGTGGCGGTTGTCTGCGGGATGCTCAGTTCTGGTTGGTGAGGGACGGGTGGAGGCGCTTTCGGCGGTTGAGAGTGCCGGCCAGGACCGCGACGAGCATGCCGGCCCCGGCGAGAAGCGCCCCGATCCAGGCCGGGGCGGTGTATCCGAGACCGGCGTCGATCGCGCTGCCGCCGAGCCAGGCGGCGATGGCGTTGCCGAGGTTGAAGGCGGCGATGTTGGCGGCCGACGCGAGCGCGGGCGCGTCCGCCGCCTCGTCCATCACCCGGGTCTGGACGGCGGGCACGAGCATGAAGCCGGTGATGCCGAGGGCCACGAGCGTCAGCGCGGCGGGGATCCGGGCGTGCGCCGTCGCCGTGAACACGGCCAGGACCAGCGTGATGCCGGCGAGCGAGGTGTAGAGCGCGGGCATGGGGCGGCGGTCGGTGGCCCGGCCGCCGACCAGGTTGCCGACGAACAGTCCCGCTCCGAGCAGCACCAGCAGCCATAGCACCGCGCCCGAGCCGAAGCCGGCCACGCGGGTCATGATGGGGGCGAGGTAGGTGACCGTGCCGAAGACCGCGCCGAAGCCGAGCGCGGTGACGGCCAGCGCGAGCCAGACCTGGACCCGGCGGAACACCCGCAGTTCGGCGTGCAGGCCTCCGGACGCCTCGGTGGGCCGGGCCGGGACGAGCAGGGCGATGCCGACCAGGCTGACCACGCCGATGGCGGTGACCGCCCAGAAAGTCGAGCGCCAGCCGAACTGCTGGCCGAGCGCGGTGCCCAGCGGCACGCCGAGCACGTTGGCGGCGGTGAGCCCGGTGAACATCAGGGCCACCGCCGAGGCCTTCCTGGCCGGGGCGACCAGGTTCGCCGCGACCACCGAGCCGATGCCGAAGAAGGCGCCGTGGGTGAGGGCGGCGACGATCCGTCCGGCCATCAGGACGCCGTAGGACGGGGCCAGCGCGGAGATCAGGTTGCCCGCGATGAACAGCGCCATGAGTCCCGCGAGCATGGTCTTGCGCGGGACGCGGGTGCCGGCGGCCGTCAGCAGCGGAGCGCCGACGGCGACGCTGATCGCGTACGCGGAGACCAGCAGGCCCGCCGACGGGATGGAGACCCCGACATCGGTGGAGATCTCGGGCAGCAGGCCCGCGATGACGAACTCGGTGAGGCCGATTCCGAAGGCGCCGACGGCCAGTGCCAGGAGCGCGACCGGCACCGCCGGGGCCGCCTTCGCAGTGGACGTTCCGGTGGACGTCCCGGAGACCGGTTCGGTGATCGGTTCGCTGATCGGTTCGGTGATCGGTTCGGTGGTCACGCCGGATCCTCCTCGCCGGGGGCGGGGACGATCCGGTGGCTGCCCTGGAAGACGAGGTTGTGCAAGTCGGCGGCGGCAATGGCGCGGAGCGTGGGAAGCTCGGCGGCGGCCTCCTGCGGGGTGACGACATTCAGCGGCCACTGGCCGACGGTTCCTCCCTGTAGGTGCGGGTGATGGAATCCGGCGCCGTAGAAGGCATGCAGGCGGACCGGTGTGAGGCCGGCGGCCCGCTGCACGGGCCAGGACAGCTCCCACCGGGCGTCCAGGCCGCGTTCCTGAGTGCGGCGGACGCCGGTCGCGTGGACCTGGCCGGTGCCCTGCAGGAGGTGGATGTTCATCTCCGCCAGGACCTGGCGGGCATAGGGGTCGACGAGCGGCACCGCCTGCAGGAACAGCTGTTCCTTGCCGGACCGGTCGCGAACTGGGCGGGCGGGCGGGTGGCCGTGGGTGCCGTCGCGCAGGTCGGCGAAGTGCCGCAGCAGCGAGGCCAGATGCGCCGGAGGCGCACCGGTGGTGTCCATGAGGTTCCTGTTCGAAGGGCACCGCCCCGCCCGGGCGCGTCCCGGGCGGGGCGGCGGCGTCTGTCAAAACGGTCGGCTCAGAGCAGTCGGCTCAGAGCGGTCGGCTCAGAGCGGTCCGGTCAGAGCGGTCCGGTCAGAGCGGTCCGGTCAGAGCGGTCCGGTCAGCGCAGGTCGGCGAGGTTCACCGCGTCGGCCATGGCCCGGTAGCCGGCCCCGTTGGGGTGCTTGTGGTCGCTGCTGTCGAAGTCCGGGCGCAGCCGCTCGGGGTCGCTCGGGTCGGCGACGGCCTTGTTGAAGTCGACGACCGCGTCGTACTCGCCGGAGGTGCGGATCCACTGGTTGAGCTGCCGGATCTTGGCGGACGACGTGGCGGTGTGCAGCTCACCGACCCGCTGGGCCCGATGCGCGCCGGCGAGGTCGATCTGCAGCTCACCGAGTTCCCGATCCGCGAACCCGACATCGCCGTCGGGTCCGTGGTGTTCTCCGAACGCCGCGCGCTCATGGTCCCCACGGACCATCCGCTCGCCGCACGCCCGTCGGTGTCGGTCGAGGACCTCGCCCACACCACACTGATCCCCGTGACGGGCGAGACCGTCCCGCAGTACTGGCTGGACGCCTACTACCCCCGCCGCACCCCGTCCGGGCAGCCCATCCCCCACGGCCCCGGCGCGACCTACTGGCAGGAGATCCTTTCGCTGGTCGGCTCGGGCAAGGGCGTCTCGACCACCTGCGTCCGGGCCATGCGGTACTTCTCGCGCCCGGACGTCACCATCGTCCCCTTCCACGACGCGCCGCCGATCGAGTACGGACTGCTCTGGCCGGTCGGCCGGCAGACCGCCCGGGTCCGCGTGTTCGCCGAACTCGTCGTCCAGACCTCCTCGAAGTGACCCGCCGCCGACCGCCCGCCTCGCGCCACTCCGGAACGATGAGCTGAACTCACCGGCGACCACCCGGGGCGCACATGTTCCGGCTCCTCACGGCCGGGCGGTGCGAGACGCCGTGCCAGGCATGAGCAGCGTGCCGGGTGTCGCCTCGGCGCGCGGCCGCGATGCCGCGCGCTGAGACCTCGCAGCCGTGCGGGGCGGCTAGCGGTAGTCGGGGTTCTCGAAGTCGAAGCGGCAGCCGGCCTCCCATTCCGAGCGCTGGTTGCCGTGGGCCGGAATGCCGCCCGCGTCCTTGAGCATCCGCGCCAGGTGCAGGAGGTTCCAGGTCATGAAGGTGGTGTTGCGGTTGGTGAAGTCGTTCTCCGGGCCGCCCGAACCGGCGTCGAGGTAGGAGGGGCCCGGTCCCGCAGGGCCGATCCAGCCCGCGTCGGCCTGCGGGGGGATGGTGTACCCCAGGTGCTGCAGGCTGTAGAGGACGTTCATCGCGCAGTGCTTGATCCCGTCCTCGTTCCCCGTGATCAGGCAGCCGCCGACGCGGCCGTAGTAGGCGTACTGGCCGTGCTCGTTGAGGATCCCCGAGTTGCCGTACAGGCGCTCGATGACCTTCTTCATCTCGGAGCTGTTGTCGCCCAGCCAGATCGGCCCGCACAGGACGAGGATGTCGGCGGCCATCACCTGGCCCTGGAGTTCCGGCCACTCGTCGCTCGGCCAGCCGTGTTCGGTCATGTCGGGCCAGACGCCGGGGGCGATGTCGTGGTCCACCGCCCGCACCTCGTCCACGTGGACGCCCTGCTTGCGCATGATGTGCGCGCTGAGGTCGATCAGGCCCTGGGTGTTGCTGGTCTCCGGTGAGCGCTTGAGCGTGCAGTTGATGAACAACGCGCGCAGGTCGTCGTAGTGCCGAAGGGCGGAATCGGTCATGGCTGGCACCCCGTGTGCTGGTCCGGTCCTGCCTGGGATGAGATCGTTCCCCGTACGACCTGCGCCGAAGCCGATGGCGGGCGACAAGGTCCGGCCGCCGCGGGCTCGGCCGTCCGCCGGCCTCGCCGAGTGCGCTCCTCCCCCACCGCGGCGATCACCGGTTCAAGAACAGTCACGGACGCCGTCTCGCCGGTGATTCCCGATCCGTCGGCCTCCCGTTCACCTGTCGTCTACAGTCGTGTAGATATCTACGCGCGCACGGACGCCGCGCCGTCCAGTGCGCCGTCCAGTGCGCCGTGCTCTCACCGCGCGTCCAGCGTGCGCCCCGCCCGTCCGTGGAAGGACAGCCCACTCGTGATCAGCTCCACCGGCCCGGCCCAGGCGTTGGACGGCTCCCGTATCGACGGGGGCCTCTACACCGACGTCACCGAGTTCGCCCGCCACACCCACTGGCTCAACCAGGCCATGGTGTGGTGGACCGGCTACGGCGCGGTCCTGTTCGTCCTCCTGCTGGTGGCGGGCTGGTGGGTCGCACGGCGCGGCGGGGCCGCCATGATGGCGGGCGCCCTGGCGGGGTTCGCGGCCGCGGCGGTGTCCTACCTGGTGAACAGCGGCATCAAGGACGTGTTCACCGAGCCGCGCCCCTGCCGCGCCCTTCCCCACGACTTCCTGCTGGAGGCGTGCCCGGCGCCCAGCGACTACGCCTTCCCCAGCAACCACACGACCGTCGCCTTCGCCGCGGCGGTCGCCGTCCTGATGATCCACCGGGGCCTGGGCGCGCTGGGGCTCGCCGCCGCCGTCCTGATGGCGTTCTCCCGTGTCTACGTCGGCGCGCACTACCCGCACGACGTGCTCGTCGCCGCGCTGGTCGGATCGCTCGTCGCCGTGCTCTGCGTCTCGATCGGACGAAGGTTCGGCGGCCCGGCCGTCCAGCGGCTGCAGTCGGGGCCGCTGCGCCCTCTTCTCACCACGTGAGGAGGCACCGCAGGCCACCCACACCGGGGGGCGGCGGACGGCCGCCCGTCGACTCGCGAGTGCGCTTCGGGGCCACACGCCGTGCGGATCGCGGCATGTGTGGTGACCTGCGCGTTGATCGGGTGAACATCCGGTGCTGATCGACACCCCGTAGCTGTGATGCCCGGAGCGGACGGAACCGCCGTCCGCCAGCACCGGGAGACATCACTCGTGAGATTCCATCCCCCCGTCTCGCGCGCCGTCATGGCGCTCGTCGCCGGAGCCACGCTGGCCGCCACCGCGAGCACCGCCGCCACCGCCTCGGCGTCCGCCCCTGGTTCGCCCACGCCGCCGGGCGGCGGGCACGTCTCCGGCCACCAGGTTCGGGCACTGCGCGGGGCCGCCCTCGACAGGACGGTCCCGAAGCAGGTCACCCAGCGCTTCCTGAACCACCGGAAGGGCGTCGACTTCATGAAGGGCTCGCCCCGGACACCGGCTCCGGCCGTATCCGGCTGGGACGGCGCGCAGCACCTCACCTGGGGCGTCACCATGAAGGGCACCGGCGTCACGGGCGGCGTCACCACGCAGTCGGTGAACCCGAACGGACGGCTGCGGAACCCGTCCGACCCCGACACCGTCTACGCCCCGACCTTCCTGCCGAACGCCAGGCAGGGCTGCATCGAGGTCACCACCTGGTACAACGCGGGCAGCGCCCAGGTCGCCGCCTGGAACTGGTGCGACCCGAAGGGCCAGTACGGCTTCCAGGCGGGCGTCCCGATCGACCAGAACTTCCTCGGCGCCTACACCAACGGCGACTCGGCCTACCGCGTCTGGCAGCAGCAGACCGACGCCTCGTCCAACACCTGGACGGCCTACCTCTACAACTACAAGACCCAGGCGTGGGACTCCCTGTTCACCAGCTCCGGCACGTCCGGGCTGACGAACTACCCGGAGGGCTTCGGCTGGAACATGTGGGAGGTCTACACCAACTACAACGCCTCCACCGGGCAGGGCTGGTACTGCGGCGACTTCGCACCGCAGCGCTGGACGAGCCGGGACCTGTCCCTGCTGCCCCCGGGCGGTAGCTGGACCAAGGCGGACACCGCCGGCACCAACACCGACACCCCGCGTACCGACAACGGCCTGTGCAACGACGGCCGCGCCTTCCGCACCACCGACGGCCCGGCCGCCTGGGAGGTCGTCCCCACGACCGGGACCCTCCCGACGCAGCGTGTGAAATTGCACTCCGCCACCGGGTACAACGCCGACGTGGACGGCGCGCTGACCTCCAACGGCACCAAGGTGAAGGCCGAGGTCGACAACGGCAACGACGCCCAGCGCTGGAACCTGGTCGGCCAGGGCGACGGCAGCTACGAGGTCCAGTCGGCCATCGCCACCGGCAGCGCCCTGGATGCCAACACCAACACCTCCTCCACCGTGGACGGCACCAGCTACTACACGCAGCTGTGGTCGTTCGGCGGGAGCGCCAACCAGAAGTGGCGGCTCAACGCACAGTCGGACGGCACTTACACGATCACCGCATACGACGGCGGCTGCCTGACCACCAACGGCCAGGGCAACGCACTGGGCTACTGGAAGTGCACCGGCGCCGACAACCAGAAGTGGCAGATCACCCAGTAGGAAGCGACCGCCCCAGGCGAGCGCGGCGCCCGGCCCAATAGGCCACGCCGCCGTGCGGGCAGCGCGACACGGCGGGAGGCCCGACCACTCGGCCGGGCCTCCCGCCCGCATGAGCCGCTCGCCCGGCCTCATCCGACTGTCGCGGGGTTTGCATCCGGTACCGAGGTACAGGCTTACCGTCGAGGACATGGAGATTCAGCAGGTACCGGTGGGATCGGGTGAGCGGGGATGGGTGCCGCAGTCGTGCACGCTGCCGACGGCCGAGCGTCCGCTGCGCGTCGCGGAGTTCGACACGTTGTTCGCCGAGGCGGTGGACGAGGTGAAGACCGTCGGACCCGGCCGGGTGCGGCTGGCCCTGAAAGCCGACGCTGTCGTGGCTGGGCGAGCGGCCGAGCTCGCAGCCCGGGAGACCGCATGCTGCTCCTTCTTCACCTTCGCCCTGACCGCCACCGGCGGTGCGCTGACCATGGAGATCAGCGTCGACGAACCCCATCTGGACGTGCTGGACGCGTTGACCGCCCGGATCGTCCGGAGAATCGCGGCAGCCGATGCCTCAGGGACGCGGCCGTGAAGGCTCCCGTCGGTGGCCGGTTGCGCAGCGGGCAGGTCGCGGCCGCGGCAGGGTTGAACCAGCAGACGCTGCGGTACTACGAGCGGCGCGGCCTGCTGGCCGAGCCGGACCGCTCCCCCGGCGGGCACCGGCTGTATCCGACCGAGGCGGTGACGCTGCTGCGGGTGATCAAGACCGCACAGCGGCTGGGCTTCACCCTGGAGGAGGTCGCCGAGCTACTGGAATCCGGGACGCACCGGCACCCCCGTCCCCGCACCGGACTGCAGGAACGTGCGCGGGGCAAGCTCGCCGAGCTCGAAGCCGAGATCGCCGATCTGCGGGTCATCGCGGGCACGCTGCGCCAAGCGCTCGCGGCGGGGTGCGACGACCTGGTCTCCTGCGCCGCCGAACAGGACTGCCCCCTGCCGTTCGCCGGGCCGACCGACGCGGCTGACCCGGCCGATCCGGCGAGGACGCGGAAAATGATTTGAGCGAGATGGTGCGCGCTGCTACTTTCATTGCGGATCGTGAAATCGTCGCAAGGAGGTGAGACCCGTGAACGCTGTCACCCATGGGTGCTCCCTCCGCCGGTCACGGTCCGTCGGCTGACGTTCGGTGTCGCCAGGAGCGCCTGAGATCGAGGCACTCCTGGAAGGAGACGCCAATGAACGAAGAGTCTTTCCCCTCCGGCCTGAGCGAGAACGCGTTGGTGATCACGCGCGTCGCGGACAGGCAATGGCACGCGCTGGACGATGACCTGGTGGTCGGCCGCGGGTACGCGGTGCACCGGCCCGACGGACGCCTGTTCGTCGGCATCGACGCCTGGCGCGACACCGCCTTCGCCCTCCTCGCCGAGGCGATGCTGGCGGAGCTGCCGGCGCCGCTGCACACGGTGGTCGACGAAGCCGACGCCGAGCTGACGGCCAACTGGCGGCGGGCCGGTTTCACGGTCCGGCGCCGCGAGTTGGAGTACGTCGTGCCGACCGACCCGCGGGTCACAGGGCTCGACGACGTCCTGCCGCCCTCGGGCGTGACGATCGTGCCCGCCGGTCAGGCGGACGAGGGCCGGCTGCGGGCGGTGGACCGCACGATCCGTGACGAGGTCGAGGCGACCGTCGGGTGGCACTCGATGCCCGCGGAGGTGCTTCCGCGCTACGAGGGCGACACCATCGTCGACCCGTCGAAGTACGCGGTGGCCGCGACGCCGGACGGCTACCTGGGTCTGATCCGGGTGGTGCCGGTGACCCGGCGGCCGCGCATCGGGCTGGTCGCGGTCCGGGCCGGTGAGCAGCGCCGGGGCATCGCGCGGGCGCTGCTGGCCCACGCGCTGGGGACGCTGCACCGCTCCGGTTACGCCGAGGCCTCGGCCGAAGTCCACGAGTCCAACCCAGCGGCCACGGCGCTGTTCGAGGGCGTCGGCGCACGGCCGATGAGCAGCAACCTGGAGCTGGTCCGATGAGTAGGAACAAGAACGGCGTCGAACTCGAGGGCAGGGTGGTCGAGTGCCTGCGCAGCGCCATGTTCACCGTGGAGCTCGACAACGGCCACCGGGTGCTCGCGCACATCAGCGGGAAGATCCGCAAGAACTACATCAAGATCCTGCCGGAAGACCGGGTGCTGGTGGAGCTCACGCCCTACGACCTGACGCGCGGCAGGATCGTGTTCCGGTACCGGAACTAGCGGCGGTCGGCAGACCCTGCTGTAACTGATCCGGGCCCCGGTCACGGCGTTTCCGTGACCGGGGCCCGAACGCCCGGCCGGGTGGGGTCAAACCCCACCCGGCCCGCTACCCGTCCTCGATGTCGGAGATCAGCTTGGTGCTGAGGTCGCTCTGCACGGCCAGGCGGGTGTGGCCCGCGTCGGGTCCGGTCCCCCAGGTGAGGGTGACCGTGGTGAACAGGTGCCCGGCGCCCGAGTCGTGATAGCGCACCGCCCAATGGGTCGGGACGTCCTGGGCCCGCAGGACGCCGTCGGCGTGGTTGGCCTCTTCCCACGCGGCCAGCTTCTGCCGAAGATCCTCGGTCAGATAGTGGGCACGCAACTCTTCGCCCAGGTCGTCGGTGCCATCGGAGACCGCGTCGATGTAGGCCCCGTAGAAGTCGGCCACCCGATCCACGGCCGAGTCCGGGCTGCCTTCCCGAACCGGGCTGGATACCTCTTCATCTGCCAACGCTTGCATCCCTTCGGTCACGGCTGGACACAGCAACCTCATCGTGTCGACGAGCGCGTACCGTCCGCTATGAGCAAGGGGCCACACCAGTGCGTCTCAGGGGTGGGACTTCTGCGCGGCGAGGTCGGCCAGGTGGCGCAGCGAGTTGGGGAGGTGCTCGGGGCCGAACGGCGGGAACGGGAGGCGCTCGCGGACGGACTGCGGCACCGCCGACCAGTCGTAGGTGAGCGTGACCTCGGTCTTGGACGGACCGAGCGGCGCCAGGTCGTAGCGCCACGTCCAGCCGCCGAACTCCAGCCGGCCGTCCTCCTGCTCCGTGCCCGGCATCCAGCCGATGGCGCGCGGCGGGTCGAGCACGAGGACCTTGTTGGCGATCCGGTAGCGGCCGTCCGGATGGTTCGGGTGGTACATGGCCATCCGGAAGACCTGCCCCGCCGCGGTCAGCGGCTCCGGGTCAAGGCACTTCTCCACCCAGCCGGTGCCGTCGATCGACACGTGGGTCGTCGGGTCCGCCAGCACCGCGAACACCCTGGCCGCCGGGACGGCGACGGTCAGGGTGGCGCTCACGATCTCCTGGTCCATGGTGGGACGCTCCTTGCCCTCATCTCGGCCTCCCCGCAGGCGGAAGAGGACGTTCTCCCTATGCAGACGGCGCGACCGGACGAAACTCATCGGCCGCAGGAGCGGGCACCTCGACCGGCGGCTGGATCGGCGACGCCGGAACGCCGGCCAGGGAAGTACAGGAGGCGCGCTCCCGTACTCCCCTGACGGGCTACCAGGCGTTCGAGTCGCTCACGACGTCGAGGACCCAGGTGACGCCGAAGCGGTCCCGGGCCATCCCGTAGGCGGACGCCCAGCCCGCGGGGCCCATGGGGATCACGATCGTCGCGCCGTCCGCGAGCTTCTCCCAGTAGCCGGTGACCTCCTCGACGGTCTCGCCGCGCACCGAGACGAAGAACGCGTTCGTCCCCTGCTCGTAGGGCAGCCGCGACGGGACGTCGTAGGCCATGACGTGGAAGCCGTTCCCGGCGAGGACCTGGCCCCACATCACCTGGTCGGCCTCGGACTCCTCCTGGACGTCCCCGGCGTCCTTGTAGGTGACGACGGCGAGGTCACCGCCGAACACGGACCGGTAGAACTCCAGCGCCTCGCGTGCGTCGCCGCGGAAATTCAGGTGGGTCGTGGTCGTGACGGACATAGTCGGCTCCTTCGATTCCGAGCTGCTTGCTGTCGTGAGCCAAGGTCGCAACGGAAGTGGCCAGGTTGTGTCCTCTACTTCGGCCAGGATGGGGAACATGCCGAAGACCTCAGCGCGCCTGCTGTCACTGCTCTCGCTGCTGCAGGCACGGCGGGACTGGCCGGGGGCGTTGCTGGCCGAGCGGCTGGAGGTCAGCTCCCGCACCGTCCGGCGCGACGTCGACCGGCTGCGCGAGCTGGGGTATCCCATCGCGGCCGTCAAGGGCCCGGACGGCGGGTACCGGCTCGACGCCGGGACGCGGCTCCCGCCTCTGCTGTTCGACGACGAGCAGGCCGTCGCCCTGGCCTTGGCGCTCCAGAACGCCGCCGCCGGCGGGGCCGCCATCGGGGACGCCGCCGCCCGGGCGCTGAACACCGTCCGGCAGGTCATGCCCGCCCGGCTGCGCCACCGCGTCGACGCCGTCGAGTTCACCGCCGTCGCGCGTCCGGCGGACCGTCCGGACCCGCGGGTCGACGGCGAGGTGCTCATGACGCTCAGCGCGTCCGTCCGCGCCCGCGAAGTGCTGCGCTTCGACTACGTCACCGCGTCCCCGCCGGATGCCGCCGACGACCGGATGCCGCCCCCGCCGCGCCGCGCGGAACCCCACCACCTCGTCACCTGGGGAGCGCGCTGGTACCTCGTCGCCTGGGACCTCGACCGCGCCGACTGGCGGACCTTCCGCGCGGACCGCATCACCCCGCGCACTCCCCCGGGCCCCCGCTTCACCCCGCGTGAACTGCCCGGCGGGGACGTGGCAGCCTTCGTCACCGGACGGTTCTCCGGCTCCGACGGCTCGGGCGACTGGCCCTGCCGCGGCGAGGTGATCCTCGACCTGCCCGCCGCGGTCGTGTCCCGCTACAGCCGCCACGGCGTCGTCGAGGAACTCGGTCCCGACCGCTGCCGCCTCGTCCTCGGCTCCTGGTCGTGGCCCGGCCTGGCCGCCGCCATCGGCAGGTTCGACGCCGACATCACCGTCGTCGGCCCGCCCGAACTCAAGGACGCCTTCGCCCACCTCGCCCGCCGCTACGCCAACGCCGCCGCCGACACTCCCGCCGACGCTCCAGGCGAGCCGCACACCGGGCTCGATCCGGCCTGACGGCGCCGGCTCGACGATGGGGCGGGCGGGGACAGATGGATGCGCTTGCATAGATCGACTTCGCGAGTTATAGTTGGTTTTGTCAAACCAACCAATCGTCAGGGGGCCGGGATGGAAGGCGCGCAGGGGAACGCGAACGGCCGGCAGCGGGAGGCCACCGACCGGGTGGCGGCGGCGCTGGCCACGGTGGGCAACTGGATGTTCGCCCCGGCCACGCGACGCCGGATCATGGCGGACTCCGGACTGGAGCTGTCCCTCGGTGACTACACGCTGCTCGCGCAGATCTCCCTGCACGCTCCGGTGCGGCTGTCGGTCCTGGCCGAGCTGATGGAGGTCGACAAGTCCACCCTGTCGCCTCCCGCCAAGCGCCTGGAGTCACGCGGGTTCATCGAGCGACGGTCCGACCCCGCCGACGCCCGGGCGCAGCTGGTGAGCGTCACCCGGGAGGGCAAGCTCGCCATCCGCGAGCTCTGGAAGGCCAGGACGGCCACCGTCGCGGGCCTCCTCGACGGCTGGGAGCCGTCCGAGATCGAGCACCTGGCGGACGGCCTGGCCGCCTTCGCCGAGGCCATCAAGAAGGGCTCGTAGCCCCACCGCGGCCAACGCGGCCGCGCGTGATTCATCGCCATACCTGTTCCTAGGCGTACCTGTTCCTAGGCGTACCTGTCTCATCGACGTACGCGTTCGCAGGCGCACCCGCCCACAGGCGTAGCCGTTCGCAGGCGTGCCTGATCACGGGCGTACGCGTGCGCAGACCTACGTGTTCACAGGCATACGTTTTTGACGTGCGTGCTCTTCGACGTGCGTGTTCATCGAACGGAGTGAGCACCATGCGTGCTGTTGTGCTGCGCGAATTCGGGTCACCGGCCCGGTTGAACGTGGAAGAGGTGCCCGCCCCCCGGCCGGGGACGGGAGAGGTCACCGTGAAGGTGGCGGCGGCCGGCGTCCAGTTCCTGGAGACCCAGGTGCGTTCGGGCGTGATGCGCGGCGTCCTGGGCGGGGCGGGCCTGCCGGTCGTCCTCGGCAAGGAGGTCGTCGGAGAGGTCGCGGAGGTCGGCCCCGGCGGTGATCCCGCCCTCGTCGGCACCCGTGTCCTCGCCACCACCGCGGGGACGGGCGGGTACGCCGAGATGGCCGCCGTCCCCGCCGATTCGCTCATCCCGGTTCCGGAGGGGCTCGACCCTCACGACGCCGTCGCGCTCTACCGGTACGGGGCCACGGCACAGGGCTTGGTCCGCGCGGCCCCGGCGGGCCCTGGCGATCGTGTCCTGGTCCTGGCCGCCGCGGGCGCCGTCGGCACGATCCTGGTGCAGTTGCTGAAGCGGGCCGGCGCGACGGTCATCGGAGCGGCGCGCGGCGAACGCAAGCTCGACCTCGTCGCCGGGCTGGGCGTCGACCATGTCGTCGACTACTCGCTCCCCGACTGGACCGACCAGGTGCGCGAGGCGGCCGGCGGCTCCGTGGAGATCGTGTTCGACCACATCGGCGGAACGCTCGGGCGGCAGGCGTTCGAGCTGCTCACGCCGGGCTCCGGCCGGCAGGTCGTCTTCGGCTTCACCAGCGGCACGCCTCTGGACGTCAAGCCCATGGAGTTGTTCGGCCGGAACCTGACCCTCAGCGGGTTCAGCGCCGGCCAGATCTGGAACCGGCCCGCCCTGGCCCGCGAACTGGTCACCCAGGTGCTCGACCTGGCCGCGGCGGGCGAGCTCACGCCGGTGGTCGGTCAGCGCTTCCCCCTGGAACGGGCGGCCGACGCGCACGCCGCCGTCGAGGCGCGCGGAACGCTCGGCAAGACCCTGCTCATTCCCTGAGTCCCGACGGACTCCCCCAAGACTCCCAGAAGCCGTTTCCGGCCTGGGTGAACCTATCGATGTGTTTTGAAACTAGGAGATGACGTGTCCACTCCCTCCAAGGTCTTCGTCGCCGGTACCGGACTGCTCGGAAGCCAGATCGTCAGCGCCCTTCTCGACCAGGGCGCGTCCGTCCGGGTCATGGTCCGGCCGGACACCGACGCGGACAAGAAGGCCGCGCTGACGGCGCTGCGGTCGCGTGGTCTGGAAGTGGTCGAGGGCGACATCACCGACCCGATCGAGACGCTCGCCGAGACCATCGGCGACGCCGCCACCGTGGTCTCGGCCGTTCAGGGTGGCCCCGACGTGATCGTGGACGGCCAGGTCAACCTGGCCCGCGCCGCCGCGAAGGCCGGCGCCGGACGGTTCATCCCGTCCGACTTCGCCATCGACGTGGCCAAGCTCGACGACGGCGACAACTTCATGCTCGACTGGCGTCGCCGTGCCGCCGGAGAGCTCGCCGGGGCCGGTATCGAGGTGGTCTCCGTGCTCAACGGCGCGTTCTACGAGGTGATGGTCGGCTTCATGGGGCTGGTCGACTGGGACCGGGGCACCCTGGCGCACTGGGGCGACCCCGACCAGCCGCTCGACATGACCTCGGTGCCCGACACCGCGGCCTTCACCGCCGCCGTCGCGCTCGACCCGACGGCCGTCGGCACGTTCCGTTTCGCCGGTGAGGTGCTGTCGATGCGGCAGTTCCACGAGGCCGTCCAGGGCGGCTCGGGGCGCACCCTGGAGCTGCTGCACCTCGGCACCGCGGACGAGCTGCGCGCCGAGATCGAGCGCCAGGCCGCGCAGACCGAGAACCCGTTCGAGTACGTCGGGCTCCAGTACCAGTGGTCCATGGTGACCGGGAAGGGCAGGTTCGACGTGCTCGACAACGACCGGTACCCGCAGGTCAAGCCGACCTCAGTGGCCGAGTTCGTCCGCAAGTCGTCCCCCGCGGCCTGACGCCGGACGACCGGACCGGGCCGCATCCGACGCCCCGGTGGGGCCCCGACCTCCTCTGGAGGCCGGGGCCCTCACCGAGTGCGCGCGCCCTCGCCGACCGCGATCCTGAACTCGCACTGCCGCACGCAGGAAACCGTCCGGCGCGAACTCACCCGCCTGGTTCAGCGGCCGGTGGTGAGGACCATGCGGAACCGCGCCCGGCCCGAGGCCATCTTGTCCACCGCCTCGGCGGTCTGCTCCAGCGGGACTTCCTCGATCCAGGCCCGCACGCCGGTCTGGGCCGCGAAACGCAGCGTGTCCTGGGTGTCGACCGCGGTTCCGGAGGAGTGGGCGTAGACCTTCCGGTCGCCGTTGATCAGCTGGAGCCCGGTCACCTGGAGCGGTTCGGCCGCGATGCCGACGATGACGAGCTCGCCGCGGCGTCCGAGTCCGTCGATCGTCGCGGACATGGCGTCCGCGTTGGTGACCGTCGACAGGACCACCTTCGCACCGCCGAGCCTTTGCAGCGCCTCGGCGACGTTCTCGTCGGAACTGTTGATGTAGTGGGCGGCGCCGAGCTTCATCGCGAGCGCCTCCTTCTCCACGCCGCGAGCGATAGCGACGGTGTTGAAGCCCATCTTCTGGGCGAACTGCACGCCCAGATGCCCCAGTCCGCCGAGCCCGAGGATCGCGACGGTGTCGCCCGGCCGGGCCGCTGAGCGTCGCAGGGCGTTGAAGACGGTGACGCCCGCGCAGGCCAGCGGCGCGGCCTCGGCGGCGGTGAGCTCGTCCGGGACGGCCGCCAGGGCCATGGCGGGCACGACGATGGAGTCGGCGAATCCTCCCGGGTAGGCGACGCCGGGGATCTTGAGCTCCGGACAGAGCACGCCGTCGCCCTCACGGCACGCGTCGCAGCGCCCGCAACTGCCGCCGTACCAGCCGACCGCGACCCGGTCCCCCACCCGCCACCCCGCAACGCCCGTCCCGAGCGCGTCGATCCGGCCGGCGACCTCGTGGCCCGGCGTGAGGGGAAAGGCGCTGCCCGGCAGGACGCCACTGGCGATGATCAGGTCGGAATGGCACACGCCGCAGGCCTCCACCGCGATCCGCACCGCACCGGGCCCCGGTTCCCGCGCCACGGCTTCGACCAGCACCGGAGTCCCACCCGGCTCGGAGACCTGGGCCGCGCGCAGCGCCTCGGACGGGCTGCCGGGAGATGTGGTCATGAGCATGTCCTCTCTTGCCGTCACGATCGAACGTCTTCAGAGTCGAAGGTGACCGGCTGTCCTTCCTCACCGGCCCCGATCACCAGTCCTACCCACCTCCACTCCCGCGCTCCCGCCCCAGTCGACCCACACCGCGGTTGGCCTATGACGTTTTGTCCTGCTGCTCAGGGAAATCCGCTTGCCCGGGGACAGGGTGAGGATGGCATGGTCACATGGTGATCGTTGATCTGGCTCCTCGCTCTCCATGCTGGCACGAGAGGACTTCGATGGTGGCCCGGTCGGGAGTTGGTGCTGTCCGCGGCACTCGATCACCACCCCGGAGGAGACGCTCGCCCTTGTCGTCGAGGCGCTGTGCGAGTGGCGGGCGTGGCTGGAGAGTCTCGCCGGCTGGTTCGAGTCGTACCCGCTCGATCCGGCCGCTGTCGCCGACCAGCGGATCCTGTGGGAGCGGGCCGCCCGGAACCTGATCTGGCAGGTCGTTGACCGCACCGGCGCCGAAAGCGGCTGGCACGGGCACTGCAAGAAGGTGCTCACCTGGTTCCTCCAGCGCTGGGACGTGCCGGCCGATGCCGCGGAGGCGCTCGTGGCCGAAGCGATCGGTGGACGGTTCCACAGCTGGACCGACCCAGAGACGGCGCTGGTCGACGTTGTCGCCGAACGGCTCGCCCTGTCGCTGCCACCGGACGGCGCCCCACCTGCCTCCAAGCCTGTTCCGGACGACCTGGAGGGCTGGCTCGCGACACGTGGGTCCGTGCCGTGGCCGGATGTCTCGGACGATGGCGGGGATGCCCCGGTGACCCCGTCCCGTGACGGCGCGATGGAAGACATCCGCGCCTTCGACCGCGCCATAGACCCCAGCCGGGCCGAAGGTCTGCTCGCCGCCCTGGAGTTGGCCCGCGCGGACGCGACGCGAGGCGCTTCCCTCACCTTCGAGCGGTTGCAGAGCTGGCAGCAGCACGTCCTCGGCACACTCCGGCCGCCCCCGTTCCGCAGCTCGCCCGCCTTCGCGAAAGGGGGCCGCGAACGCTACGGCATCGGTCCTGACACGCGCGCCCGCCTCGATGTCTGCCTGGCGGAGAGCGCGCCCGACGGCGGGCGTCCGCTCCCCCTGGCCGTCCGCGCGGCACGGTCCTATCTCGACATCTGTTTCTTTCATCCTTTCGACGACGGAAACGCCCGTGCCGCGTTCCTCGCGCTCATCTTCGTCCTCGCCCGAGAGGGCGTCGCGCTCGAGGACGTCAGCCTGCTCCGGCGTGTGAGCTTCCAGGCAGGCGACCCCCAAGACCCGCTGATCCTCGTCCGGTACGTCAACCTCCACCTCTCGCAATCCCGGCAGTCCTAGTCCCACGCTCATCGCCGGGACGCCGCCGATCCGACCGGACGAAGGTCGCCGATCGCTGGCGGCCTGTTCTTCGGCATGGGCACGCCGATACCTGCGGTGGATGGCTCAGTGGTTTCGGCTCTGGATCTGCTCGGCGGCGCGGTGCAACTCGGTGAGGACGGTCCGGACGGCCTTTCGGGCGATGCGCTCGGGGCGGTGGAGGACGTCGATGTCGCGTCGTGCGTGGACTCCGCTCAGCGGTCTGAGGACGACGTCGGGGTGCGGCCCGGCGGTCCAGCGGGGCATCAGCGCGAGGCCCCCGCCGGCGGCGACGGCCACGGCGACCACCGCGAACTCGTTGATGCGGTGGACGATGTCGAGTCGGCGGTTGGCGACGCTGGAGATGGCCTCGATGGTGGACATCAGCGGGAAGCCGTCGTGCACCGCGATCCACGGCTGGTCCGCCACGTCCTGCGGTGTGAGCAGCGGCTTGGACGCCAGCGGATGGCCGGCCGGCAGGGCGACGTCGAGGGGCTCGCGCAGCAGCGTCGTGGAGGTGACGGTGCGCGGCCAGGGCGGGCCGTGGTCGAGGCGGTGGGCGAGCACGAGGTCGTAGTGGCGGGTGAGGGCGGGGAAGCGGTCCTGGGCGACGTCCTCGTCGGCGAGCGCCGGGCGGGGGCGACCGGGTCCGGCGAGGCTCCGCAGCAGAAGCGGGAAGAACGCGGACGCCGCGCTGTGGAACGCGGCCACCGACACGTCGCCGTCGGGTTGCTCGGCGAAGTCGGTGATCGTGTGCCGGGCCTGGGCCAGGGCGGTCTCGACCCTGATGGCCGCCGCCGCCAGGGCCTGCCCGGCGTCGGTCAGGACGACCCGGCGTCCGGCGCGTTCGGTGAGCGGGACGGGGATCGAGCGCTGCAGCAGCCGCAGCTGCTGCGAGATCGCGGAAGGAGTCACGTGCAGGGCCTCGGCGACGGCGCTGACACTACCCAGGTCTCCCAGTTCGCGCAGGATGCGCAGCTGCCGCTCGTCCATCCCGACAATGTAGTGCCGCTACATCTTCGTTTTAGAAGTTGGTCGTAGCCTTCAGCATGCGAGGTGGGGCAGCGTGGGCGCATGCATGTCGCCCGGCGCACCGATGCGGTGCTTCTCCTGGTCGCGCTGGTCTGGGGATCCAGCTACCTCGCGGCCAAGACGGCCACCGCCGCACTCCCGGTCCTGACGGTCCTGTTCGCCCGGTACGCGATCTCCGCGCTCGCGTGTGGAGCCGTGGTCGCCTCCCGCCGCCGGGGACGCCGCTGGACCCGCGCCGAGGTCCGCGCCGGGTCGCTGCTGGGAGTCACCCAGGCGTCGGTGCTCGTGGTGGAGACCTACGGGGTGGCGCACACCAGCGCCGCGAACGCCGGGCTGATCATCAGCCTGACCCTCGTGCTGACACCGCTGCTGGACCGCACCGGCGGCCGCCGCCTGCCATGGACGTTCTTCCTCGCCGCCGGGCTCTGCGTCGTGGCCGTCGGGCTGCTGACGTCCAGCACCGGACTGCACGCGCCACGGCTCGGGGACGCGCTGATGCTCGCCGCCGCGGTCGTCCGGGCCGGGCACGTCGCCCTCGTCGGACGGCTCACCGCGGGCCGTCCCCTGGACCCGCTGCATCTGACGACCGTCCAGACCGTCGTGGGCTCGGCGCTGTTCCTGCCGCTCGCCGTCCCCCATCTGCCCGACCTGGCCCGCAGCAGTGCCACCACCTGGACGCAGCTGATCTATCTCGCCCTGTTCTGCAGCGTGTTCGCGTTCCTCGCCCAGACCTGGGCCGTGCAGGGCACCTCCGCCAGCAGGGCGAGCCTGCTCCTGGGCACCGAACCGATCTGGGCCGTGGCCGTCGGGATCTGTGTCGGCGGCGAAAGGCTCACCCTCTGGACCGCCCTCGGTGCCATGCTCATGATCGCCGGAACCTCCTGGGGGCAGGCCATCGAACGCACTCACCGAACCACCGCGACAAGAACCCAGAAAGAGGACGAAGCGTGCCCGAGCATGACACCTACCGCCGTCTGATCGCCCTGTTCGAGTCCTCCGAGACGCCGTCCGGCTCATCGACCACGAGCCGGACGGCACCACGGACTCGGTCAGCGCCCTGCGCGGACACCCGACCTCCGAGACGGCGAAGTGCATCATCCTCAGGGTCAAAACCGACAGGAAGACCACACGCCACGTGCTTGCGGTCGTCCCGGGCGACCGCCGCCCGCCTCGACCGGTCGGCGGCCATCTCGGGCGCCGACTACGCCCGACTCGCCCGGCTGCGCCTTGAGCCCATCGCCGGCCCAGAAGCACCGACGACACCCAAGGACTCCACCCCGGCCTGAGCCGAGGCGGCGGACGGCGCAACCGAGGGCGGGTCGGGGGCGTCCAAGGGTCGTGGAGTGGCGTGTCGACGGGTTCGAGGAGATCCGGGAGCTGGGGCGTGGTGGGCAGGGCCGGGTGGTGTTGGCCAGGCACGCGGCGTCCGGTGACCTGGTGGCGGTCAAATACCTGCTGGGGAACGCCGGGTCCAGCGCCCGGACGCGGTTCCGGGAGGAGGCGGTCCTTCTTGGCCGAGTCCGCGACCCGCACGTCGCACGGCTGTATCAGCTGGTCGAGGGCGAGGCGGGGCTCGCGCTGGTGATGGAGGCCGTCGACGGCGTCCCGTTCCGGGAGATCCTCGCCCGCTACGGATCCCTCGCGCCGGAGGCGGCGCTGACCGTCCTCAAAGGATCGCTGCTCGGCTTGGCCGCTGCGCATGCGGCGGGGGTGGTGCACCGCGACTACAAGCCGTCCAACGTGATCGTCCCGGCCGACGGCCGAAGCAAACTCATCGACTTCGGCGTCGCGACCATGACCGGTGCCGCGTCCGGTGCGGGGACGCCCGCGTACATGGCACCGGAGCAGTGGCTCGGCGAACCCGCCGGACCGGCCGCCGACGTCTACGCCGCCACGTGTGTGTTCGTCGAGACCGTCACCGGACGCCGACCGTACGCCGACGACCCGCGCAACGGACACCTCACCGGCCCCATCCCGATCGGTGAAGTACCCGAGACGCTGCATCCGCTGATCGCACGCGGGATGGCCAAGGCGGCGGAGTCGCGCCCGCCGGGAGCCGCGGCGTTCGTCCAGGAGCTGGAGGCCGTCGCGCAGGCCGCATATGGGCCTGACTGGGAATCCCGTGGCGCCCACCTCCTCGCGGGCATCGCCATGGCGCTGGCCTCGCTGTTCCCCCTGGCCGCTCTCAGCGCGAGCGCCGGTGCGGGCGCGGCCGGGGCGGCTGGAGCCGGATCGGCGGGCGCGGGCGCTGCAGGCGCCGGGGCGGGGTCGGCGGGCGCAGGAGGGGCGTCGGCGTCGGCTTCGGGGGTGTCCGGGCTGCTCGGTGGGAAGGCCGGGGTCGCGATCACGGCGGCCGCGCTCGTCGCGACGGCGGGCGCGGGCTATGGCGTGTACCAGGCCGTCAAGCCGTCGCCGAAGGAGCACGTGCTGGCGTCCGAGCCGCCGACGAAGGCGCTGACGGTCGGACGGATCTCATTTCGCGGGCCGGTGCAGTGGGTCCTGCATCCGATCATGATGGGTTCGGCCACGGAGACGTTCCAGGACAGTGACCTCGTCGCCGTGGCCGCGGGGTGTGTCGGGACGACGCCGGGCCGGTTCAGCACCTACGACCTGTCGCAGTGCAAGGGCTACCTGGTGATGGGCCCGAGCTTCTCCGACCACAACGACCAGTACCTGGCCGGGCGCTTCTCGCCGAACGACACGTTCGGCGGCCTGTTCAACGAGGACAAGGGCATGGACTGCCCGGCGGACAGGACGCTGCGCGTGGCGGACGCCGAGCACGGCGCGAGCCGGACGGTGAGCCGGTTCGCGCCCGTCGGCCCGCACAGGGCGCAGTACTTCGAGTGGACGGTCCCGTGCTGGACGCGGACGTCGACCGACGAGCACGGCTTCAAGCAGCGGACGGCCACGTCCTACACCGAGCGGATCTGGTACCTGCCGGACTCCAAGATCCTCATCGTGGACTTCTGGAAGACGCCGAACCTGAACGCCGTCCTCGCCAGGGCGACCTGGACGTAGCGCACGAAGGATCCCGCCGGGTATCAGCTGAAGTGGATGTCGCCGAGGTCGAGAGAGACCGTGTGACTACCTCTGGTGGCCGACCATATCGGCGAAGGTGCGGGCGAGTGGGGTGAGGGCGTCCCAGCGGCGGACGGCCCAGCCGACCGGCAGGGGCGGCAGGTCCGGGACGGGCAGGAACCTCAGCGGGCTTCCCGCGGCGGAGTCCTGGCCGGGCAGTGCCGGGACGACGGCGTGTCCGACGCCGAGTTCGGCCAGCAGGATGGCGGTGTCCCAGTCGGCGACGCCGGTGTCGGAGGCGAGGCGGACGCCGAGGCGGGCGAAGGCGGTGTCCAGGTGGGCCCGGGAGGACGAGTTCTCCGGGAGCCGGATGTGCCGGATCCCGGCGAGGTCGGCGACCGTGATCGACGTCCGCCGAGCGAGCGGATCATCGGCCCGGACGGCCAGCACCCACGACAGTTCGACGACCGGACGCTGCTCGATGCCCCGCACCGGACCGCCGATGGTGACCCAGGCCAGATCGACCGAGCCTTCCGCCAGCGCGTCGAAGCAGCTTCGGCTGGAGGTCTCCGTCCGGAACTCCAGGCTCGCCTCGGGGTGACGCTCGCGGAACGCGACGACCGCCTCGGACATGAAGTGCCGCACGGTCGTCGACCCTGTGGTCACGCGAACCGATCCGGCCTCCCCGCGCGCGAGCTCGCCGAGCCGGCGCAGGGCCGAGTCCAGGCCGGCGAGCCCTTCCGCGGCCGCCGCCTGGAGCACCATGCCTTCCGGGGTGGGCACGACTCCGCGCGGCCTGCGCTCCAGAAGCCGCACCCCCGTCTCCTTCTCCAGCCGCTTCACGTGCTGGCTCACCGCGGACTGGGTGCAGGAGAGGTCCCTGGCGACGGCGCTCAGGCTTCCCGCCTGGCAGACCGCCACGAAGACGCGCAGGTCGTCGAAGGTCATGGACACGGAGGTCACGATACCTCGCCATGCCCAAGGTGCACCTTGGAGATATGCAAGCAAACCCGAGGATTGACTTGGGTTTGAGGCCTCGAAAGTATCACTGCGAAGGGCGGCAACCCGTCCTGTCTCCTCCTGCCGGATCCGCGCGCGGGGCGAGGGCGGACGGGCCGGGTGCCGACCCACGACCTGAGAGGACGCACGTGCACGACACCACCCCGGCAACCAGCGACTCCGTCGCGATCCCGTCTTCCCTGAAGGTGGCCGTGCTCGGCCCGGGAGGGGTCGGCGGCCTGCTCGCCGCGCTGCTCTCCCGCGCCGGACACCGCGTGATCTGCATCGCGGGTGAGGAGACGGTCGAGACACTGCGCCGTGGCGGTGTCCAGGTGCACAGCGGGCAGTTCGGGCACTTCGCCGCCAAGGTCGAGGCCGACACCGCGCTTCGCGAGCCCGTCGACCTGTGCCTGGTGACGGTCAAGCACACCGCGCTCGACTCGGCGCTCGAGCGCGTCCCTGCCGGGTACCTCGACGGCGGTCTCGTGCTGCCCTTGCTGAACGGCATCGAGCATCGGGAGGTTCTCCGGGAACGCTACGGAGTTCAGCGAGTGGTGCCGGCCGTGATCCGCGTCGAATCCACCCGCACCGCTCCTGGCGTCATCGAGCACGGCAGCCCGTTCACCGAGATCGATCTGGCAGGACCGGACGAGCGGCTTCCCTCGCTCGCCGCGGCGCTCACCGCCGCGGGCGCGGACACGCGCGTCCTGCCGGACGAGGACGCCGTCCTGTGGGCCAAACTGGCCTTCCTCGCCCCGTTCGCCCTGCTCACCACCCGGTACCGGCTGCCCATCGGCGGCGTCCGGACCGAGCGGTGCGACGAGCTGGTGGCGCTGGTCGAGGAGACCACGGCGGTGAGCCGGGCCTGCGGTGCGCCGTTGGACGCCGCCCAGATCCTGGCGCGCTATGACGCGTTCCCGCCCGGTAGCAAGTCGTCCATGCAGCGCGACGCGGAAGCGGGCCGTCCACTCGAACTCGACGCGATCGGCGGAGCCCTGCTGCGAGCCGCCGAGCGGCATGGGATCGCCGTGCCGCTCACGGCGAAGCTCGTTGCCGCCTTGGCGGACGGCTGAGCTTCGCCGCGTCCACTGCGGAACCCGGTCGGCGCGCGTGGTGGGCGTCGACCGGCGAACGCGGTCGCTGCGCTGCGGGTGGTGTCAGGCGAGCTGGTCCAGTGCGATGTCGAGGCATTGCTGAAGGTCACCGGCGTCTGGGGCCAGTGCGGTGAGAAGAACGCCGGGACCGGCGAGCGGCGTGATGACGGCGTGGGCGTGTGAGGGGACGTCGGTGAGGAGCCGGGCCTCGGCCGGACGCTCGCCATAGGCGGGGTCGACGACCAGGAGTTGGCCGACGGCGCGGTGACCGTCCAGGACGGCGGGTCCGTCCCAGCCGGGGGTGCCGGGGCCGTAGGTGGTGTGCTGGTCCAGGAGCGTCCGCCCGTCGCGGCGGACGGTGATGCGGCTGGCCAGTCGTCCCGGCGGTTCCTGCGCGCGGCCGAGGATCTGCTGCTCGCTCAGCACGATCCGGGCGGTGGACGCCAGGTCGATGCGGATGTGCTGGCGGAGGTCGCTGCCCGCGGCGGAGATGAGGGGTTCGGGCAGCCAGGCCAGGCGTGCCGAGTCGTCCACGCGCAGCGTCACATCCTGGACGGCGGGTTCGAGGGTGGGGCCGGGCAGGGCGACGGTGGCGGCGGCGGACGTGACGTGCAGGTCGGCGCCGGGGCCGATGTCGGCCTCGATGTGCAGGCGGTCGCCGTTGTGCGGGGCGCTCATGGTGTTCAGCAGGCAGACACGCGCCTGGGGGCCGCGCGAGGGCAGGCGGCGCAGGACGAACGGGCCGTCGCCGTGGAAGAGCGGAAGGTCGGTCGTTCCGTCCGCGGCCTCGGCTCTGATGCGGGCGGTGGCCGACAGGCCGAAGCGGGTGTGCCCGCCCGCGGCGGCGAGCAGCGCGCGGTGGCGTGCCGGAGCCGCCGTCATGAGCGGACGGCGGTGTGCTCGGCGAGACGCCGGCGGACCCAGTCGGCGATGGGGTCGACGCCGTGGTCGTTCTTGACGCTGGTGAGGATGGTGGGCAGCGGGTCGCGTGCGGCCCCGGCGTCGCGGCGCATGGCGTCCAGGTCGGCGCCGACGTGCGGGGCCAGGTCGGTCTTGTTGATGACCAGCAGGTCGGCGGCGGTGACGCCGGGGCCGCCCTTGCGGGGGATGTCGTCGCCTCCGGCGGTGTCGATGACGAAGATCTGGTGGTCGATCAGGCCCTTGGAGAAGGTGGCGGTGAGGTTGTCCCCGCCGGATTCGATCAGGACGAGGTCGAGGGGGTCGATCCGCTCCTGGAGGTCTTCGACCGCTTCGAGGTTCGCGGAGATGTCGTCGCGGATGGCGGTGTGGGGACAGGCGCCGGTCTCCACGGCCGTGATCCGATCGGGTGCCAGCACCGCCTGGCGCAGCAGGGCTTCGGCGTCCTCGCGGGTGTAGATGTCGTTGGTGACCACCGCGATGGACACGGTGTCGCGCAGCGCCCGGCACAGCGCGGCGACGGTGGCGGTCTTGCCGGAACCGACCGGTCCGCCCAGGCCGATGCGCAGCGCGCGGGGACGGCCGCCGGAGCGGGCCCCGGCGGCGGGGACGATGTCGTCCAGAACGGGGTCGGTGTGGTGCAGATGCATGGCGCCTCTCGGTAGGGCAGTCGAATCGATGTGACGGTCGGGATCCGGAGCGGTGACGGTCGGGATCCGGAGCGGTGGCGGTCGGGATCCGGCGGGTGGTCGGGGCGGGTCAGCTGGCGAACAGGCGCACCGGCCAGGCCGCGTGCTGTTCGGCGGTGATCTCCAGCAGCGGCGCGGACGCGGCGGGCAGCGCGTCCACGCCTTCGGAGGGGAGCCGCGCGGCGTGACCGGCGGCCTGGGCGGCGACGTGCTCCATGTCGTCGCTCAGGCGTGCGATGACGGCGGTGGCCTGGAAGGGGTCGAGGCCGAGCAGGCGGATCGCGGCGGTCACCGGTCCGCAGACGCTGTCGTAGGCGGCGGCCTGCGCGGCGTCGTGCGGGGTCAGTGCGGCCGCGCGTGCGGCGACGCCGAGCACGACGGGCTGGTGCGCGCCCGCCGGACGTGCCGCCGCCAGGTCGTCCAGTTCGGGGGCGGGCCAGGTGGTGCGAACGGCGCGCATCAGCTGACGGCCGAGCTTGCGCGCGACCTTCCGCAGCGCCGGTGAGGGCGTGCGGGCGTCGGCCGCCTCGTCCAGCGGCAGCGGGTCGTAGCCGGTCGCCGCTCCGGCGGCCAGGGCGGCGGCGACCAGGCCGGTCGTGTGCAGCCGCCCCTGGCAGAAGGCCTGCAGGGTGGTGGCGTCGCGGACGCGTCCTGCCGCGATGGCGGCCTCGGCCCCTCCGGAGTGCGCGTGCCCGCCGGACGGGAAGCGGCCGTCTCCGAGAATCAGCAGTGACACCGAGCTCATCGCCGCTCCAGACATCATCGCCGCTCCAGGCATGGGTGATCAGAACAGGAAGTAGCGCTGGGCCATGGGCAGTTCGTCGCGGTAGTCCGGTATGACGGTGTTCTGGTCGATGTCCACGCCGACGTCGCCCTTCGGGTCGTCCTGCTCGCCGACTCCGCCGCTGCCCTCGATGACCACGGTGAAGCTGTCGGGGTCGACCTCGATGCTCGGGGTCGCGTCGTTCTCGCGCATGTCGGCCTTGCGCAGCCCGCGCGTGCTCGTGATCGTCTCGAACGGCTTGGCGAGCCCGGTCAGCTCCCCCGCGAACCACTCGGAGACGAAGTTGACCGAGTTCGCGCCCGGGGCCTGCCCGAGCGCGCCGAACATGCGGCGGGGAAGGATCGGCTGCGGGGTCGGGATGGCCGCGTTGGGGTCGCCGACCTGCGCGCAGGCGATCTGCCCTCCCTTGATCACCAGATAGGGCTTGACGCCGAAGAACGCCGGCTCCCACAGGACCAGGTCGGCGAGCTTGCCGGTCTCCACCGACCCGACCTTGTGGGCGACGCCCTGGGCGATGGCCGGGTTCACGGTGTACTTGGCGACGTAGCGCCGGGCCCGCAGGTTGTCGGCGCCTCCGTCGCCGTCCAGGGCGCCGCGCTGCCGCTTCATCACGTGCGCGGTCTGCCAGGTCCGCAGGATCATCTCGCCGATGCGTCCCATCGCCTGGGCGTCGGACGACATGATGGAGATGGCGCCCAGGTCGTGCAGGACGTCCTCGGCCGCCATCGTGGACGGCCGGATCCGCGAGTCGGCGAACGCCAGGTCCTCCTTGACCTTCGGATTGAGGTGATGGCAGACCATCACCATGTCCATGTGCTCGGTGACGGTGTTGACCGTCAGCGGCCGGGTGGGGTTGGTCGAGGCGGGCAGCACGTTGGGCCGGGACGCCATCTCGATCATGTCCGGGGCGTGGCCGCCGCCCGCCCCCTCCACGTGGAAGGCGTGGATGCAGCGGTCGCCGATGGCCTCGAGCGTGCTCTCCAGGAACCCGGCCTCGTTGAGGGTGTCGGCGTGGATGGCCAGCTGCGCGCCGGACTCCTCGCAGACCTCCAGGCAGGCGTCGATGACGGCGGGGGTCGCGCCCCAGTCCTCGTGCACCTTGAACCCGATGACGCCCGCGGCGAGCTGGTCGCGCATGGACGCCTTGGACATCGTCGCGCCCTGGCCGAGCAGCCCGATGTTGACCGGGGAGCCGTCCAGCGCCTCCAGCAGCGTGGCAATGTGCCAGGAGCCGGACGTGACGGTGGTGGCCTTGCTGCCCTCGGCCGGGCCCGTCCCGCCGCCGATGAGGGTGGTGACGCCGGACGCGAGCGCCTCGTCGATCTGGTCGGGGCAGATGAAGTGGACGTGGGTGTCGACGCCGCCGGCGGTGAGGATCTTCCCGTTCCCGGCGATGATCTCGGTCTCCGGGCCGATCACGATGTCGGTGGCCACGGGATGGTCGTCGTGGCGCCGGTTCATGGTGTCGGGGTTGTAGGCCCTGCCCAGGGCGACGATGTGTCCGTTCCGGAGCGCGACGTCGGCCTTGACCACACCCCAGTGGTCCAGGACCACCGCGCCGGTGATCACCGTGTCCGGGGCTCCGTCGGCGCGCGACACGCAGGACTGGCCCATCGACTCGCGGATCACCTTGCCGCCGCCGAACACCGCCTCGTCGCCGCTGTGGCCCGGGCCGCCCGCCCAGTCCTCGGTGATCTCGATCCGCAGGTCGGTGTCGGCGAGCCGGATCCGGTCGCCGGTCGTCGGCCCGTACAGGTCGGCGTACTCGGCGCGCTCCAGCCGCGGACGGCACACCTCGGGTTCAGTCATCGAGCGCCCCCCTCACTTCCCCGCGCAGCCCCTGGACGACCCGCTCCCCCTGCAGCGGAACCAGGTCGACCTCGACCCGGCAGGCCGTCTCGAAGCGCCGCGACTTCCCGGCCGGGATGATCAGGCGCCTGCCGTACGCGCACTCCCGGTCGGGCTCCGCGTCCGCCGCGACCGGCACCGGCCGGATCTCGAGCGCCGGGTTCACCTCGTAGAAGTGGTAGTGCGAGCCGACCTGCACGGCGCGGTCCCCGGTGTTGCGGACCTCGACCCGCGTCACCGGCAGGCCCTCGTTCACGAGCACCGGCTCGTCGGCGCCCGGATGCTCGACCTGTCCGGGCCCGGCGACGTCCTCCCTCTTGGGGATGGGGTCGGTGATGGTCACCAGCTTGGTGCCGTCGGGGAAGGTCGCCTCCACCTGGATCATCTCGATCATCTCCGGGACGCCCTGCATCACGTCCCGGCGCGTGAGCACGCCGCGCCCCGAGGACATCAGCTCACGAACCGTCCTGCCGTCCCTGGCGCCCTCCAGGACGTGCGAGGTCAACAGGGCCACCACCTCGGGATAGTTCAGCCGAAGCCCCCGCGCCCGACGCCTGGCCGCCACGTCGGCGGCCACATGGATCATCAGGCGTTCCTGTTCGTGCGGGGTCAGATGCACGAGTTCCTCCTCGGCTCGTCCCGGACTCCCTGCCCCAAGCCCCGACCGGCACGGCAGGACGCGGCGCGGCGCGACACGAGGCCCCCTGCGGCGCCTTCAGCGGTCTTGGAGCCTTCACCCGGATTCTGCCTATCCGAAGCCGCCTAGTCACCAAAAGTGACACCAAAAGGCTTCCCCGGCCACTCTGGCCTCACTGTCCCGCCATGTCCCCCAAGATCCCGCTGGTCACCTCCGCCCCTTATCGCACGAGGGCTCAAAGTCAGACCCTTTGGACATACCGGCGCCACCACGCGCCGGGATCTAGTGCGCTGACCACATACGTTTGCCTGGTTTGTTCATGCGGCTTTGGGGTGTGGGCGTCCCCAGCGTTGCTGGCGTTGGCTGCGGATGCGGG
>NZ_JBFAUU010000014.1:0-292248 GCF_040679435.1 Spirillospora sp. NPDC052269 | reverse complement strand
AGTCCAAGTGCACGGGGCGATCAGACAAAACTGCCTGATCGATAAAGGCACTGGCTTTTAACACGCTGTTGAGTTCTCAAGAAACGGACACCCACCGCGCTCCACCCACTCTCGCGGGCCTCGCTCCGGGGCAACCCTTCAATCTTACCGGGATCTTCACTCTTGTCAACCGGCTCTTTCGGGCCGATCTTCTGAGCTTGCCCGTCCACCCATGAAGACACAGACGACTAGACGTCGTCCGACGTGATCATTCGGTGGAGTCCCTCGGGCCGGCCACCTTGTCGGCGTCCTGCATCCCGTTCCGGGCTGACCACTCAAGAGTAACGCGGTCCGAAGAGTGCTTCGAACGGTTTTTCTTGGATGGTCTCCCCGGGGCCGTCCGCCTCTCGGCGTCCCGCATCCCCTCGGGGCAGGAGGAACATTAGGTACTCCCCGAGGGGTCGTCAAATCGGGGCTTCCCGGGGTCGTCCGGGCAGCGCGGTCAGTCGGTGGCGGGGGCCTTGGCGGACGGCTTCCCGCTGAAGGGGACCATGCCCGCGAGCTTGCCGCCGTCGATCGGCAGGACGGAGCCGGTGATGAAGGACGCGGCGTCCGAGCAGAGCCAGACGACGGCCTCGGCGACCTCGTCGGGCGCGCCGATGCGGCGCATCGGCATGGCCCGGGCGGCGGCGGCCCGGGCCTGCTCCCCCGCGCGTTCGAGCTGCTCGGTGTGGATCGGCCCGGGGGCCAGGGCGTTCACGCGGATTCCCGCGTCGGCGTAGTCGAGGGCGGCGGTCTGGGTGAGGCCGATCAGGCCGAACTTGCTGGAGACGTACCCGGCGAGTCCGCCGACGGCCTGGAGTCCGGCGGTCGAGGACATGTTGACGATCGCTCCGCCGCCGGACGCCAGCATCGCGGGGATCTCGTAGCGCATCGCCAGGAAGACCCCGCGCAGGTTGACGGTCAGGGCGCTGTCGAAGTCCTCGATGGCGACGTCCGCGAGCAGGGTGGGCGGGTGTCCTCCGCCGGCGGCGTTGTTGAAGGCGGCGTCGAGGTGCCCGTAGGTGTCGAGGGCCTGCTGGACGAGGTGTTCGACGGCGTCGGCGTCGGTCACGTCGGTCGGGACGGCGAGGGCGCGTCCTCCGTCGGCGGTGATCTCGTCGGCCAGCGACTTGAGGGCGTCGGCGTCGCGGGCGGCGAGGACGACGGCGGATCCGGCCCGGTGCAGTGCGCGGGCGGTCGCGGCTCCGATGCCGCGGCTCGCTCCGGTGACGATCGTGGCGCGGCCGTCCAGGGGACGGGTGGTCGAGGTGTTCACGGCTGGCCTGCTTTCCGATAGGATTCGTTAGACAGACAGTAAATCCAATTTGAAGGTCGGTCAAGGATGTCGCCTCGTCCCTACCGTTCGGACCGTCGCGCGGCCGCGGCCGACGAGACCCGTCGGCGTGTGCTCTCAGCCGCGCGTGAGCATTTGGCCGGTGAGGGTGTGACGCGTGTGTCGATGGACGCCGTCGCGAAGGCCGCGGACGTGTCGCGGCAGACGGTCTACAACGTGTTCGGGTCCAAGACGGGGCTGCTGGAGGCGCTGTTCGACTCGCTGGCGGAGCATGCCGGGCTGTCGTTGGAACCGGCTTTCACGGCGGACGACGTGGACGAGGCGCTGGCCGCGTTCTGTGCGGCGTTCTGCGGGTTCTGGGCGTCGGAGCGTCCGGTGCTGCGGAGGCTGCGTGGCATGACGGTCCTGGACGATGACCTGGACCGGCTTCTGCGCGAGCGCGATGACCGGCGCCGGGCGGGCTTGTCGGCCCTGCTCAGCCGGTTCGACGGGGAGCCGCCCGCGGAGGAGCTGCTGGATGTCGCCTGGCAGCTGACGAGCTTTGAGTCCTTCGACCTGCTTGCCGGACGTGGCGAGGGCCGTAGCACGGACGAGGTTGCTCGGGTTGTCGCGCGGGCAGTCGCGGCCGTCCGGGCGGGGGCGCGTGCGTCGTGAGGCTCGTGCGCACGCGTTAGGGGCGCGGTGTGGCAGGGGCGCGACGGCGGGGTCGTCCCAGGTGAAGTTGGGGTTCGCCCAGGACCAGAGCCAGGTCTGGCTGAGGTGGGAGAAGCTGCCCATGCTGGTGACGTCGCCGAGGACCTGGCCGCCGCCGGAAGGGGTGCGGGCGCGCAGGTCGAAGGTGCGGTCGGTGGCGCCGAGGGACTCGTTCAGCACGTCCTGACGGTGGATCACGACGGCGGACGAACTGCCGGCGAAGTTCTCGAAGGCGTCGCTGTGGCGGGAGAGCGCGCGGGGTTCTTCGATGCCCGGCATGCGTCGTGATCTTGGCCACGCGTCAGAGCCGTGTCAGTGGGACGTCAGCCGGGACCGGGCCATGGCGGTGCGGTGTCAGGCGAGGGGCCGAATGTGGAGGAAGTGGACGGCGTTCGTGGGCCGCCCATGTAGACCACAGGAGGCCAAGGATGGGGCAGGTCATTAGGGCCGCGGGGCTGCGCAAGCGGTTCGGTGAGACACAGGCGCTGGACGGCGTGGATCTGGAAGTCGAGCAGGGGACGGTCCTCGGTGTCCTCGGGCCCAACGGCGCCGGCAAGACGACGGCGGTGCGGGTGCTCGCGACGCTGCTGCGTCCGGACGAGGGGCGCGCGGAGATCTGCGGGTTCGACGTCGTCCGGGAGGCGACGCGGGTGCGGGCGCTGATCGGGCTGACCGGGCAGTACGCGTCGCTGGACGAGGAGCTGACCGGCCGGGAGAACCTGGTCATGATCGGGCGGTTGCTGGACCTGCCTCGGGCGGAGGCGCGGGCGCGCGCGGCGGGGCTGCTGGAGCGGTTCCGGCTGAGCGATGCGGCGAACCGGGCCGTCAAGACGTTCTCGGGCGGCATGCGGCGGCGCCTGGACATCGCGGCGAGCATGATCAATCGGCCTCGGGTGGTGTTCCTGGACGAGCCGACGACCGGGCTGGACCCGCGGGCGCGCGGGGAGGTGTGGGAGACCGTCCAGGAAATGGTCGCGGACGGCGCCACGGTCCTGCTGACCACGCAGTACCTGGAGGAGGCGGACGCGCTCGCGGACCGGATCGCGGTGTTCGACCACGGCCGGGTGATCGCGGACGGCACGCCGTCGCAGCTGAAGGCGCGGGCCGGGCGACAGACGCTCGCCGTCCGGGCCGCGGAGGTGTTCCGGACCGAGCAGCTCGCGGGGATCGTCGCGGAGCTGACCGGCGAGCGGCCGGAGGTGCGCGCGGACGCGGGCCTGGTGACCGTCCCGGTGACGGATCCGGGAATTCTGCGGGCGGTGGTCCGGCGGTTGGACGAGGCGGACCTCGTGGCGGCCGAGGTGGCTCTGCGGCTGCCGAGCCTGGACGAGGTGTTCCTGAGCCTGACCGGGCACGTGGCGTCCGAGCGGGCGGCGGCTGAGGGCGCCGCCGAGCAGCAGCTCGAGGGGAGCGTTCGATGACCACGGCGACGATGAGCGGCACGATGGCGGACGCGCTGCCGCCCACGCGGATCAGCGCGCGCAGGACCGTCCGGCACAGCCTGACGTTGGCGTGGCGGAACATCGCGCAGTTGAGGCACTCGCCGGAGAAGCTGCTCGACGTCACGCTGATGCCGCTGGTGTTCCTGACGCTGTTCCTGTACGTGTTCGGCGGCGCGGTGGCCGGGAACACGCATGCCTACCTGCAGCAACTGCTGCCGGGGCTGGTGGCGCAGATGGCGATGTTCTCGACGATGGGACTGGGCACGGCCCTGAACGAGGACCTGCGGAAGGGCGTGTTCGACCGGTTCCGGAGCCTGCCGATCGCGCGGTCCGCACCCCTTATCGGAACTGTCCTGGGCGACACGATCCGGTTTCTGACAGTGATGGTCGTGCTGACGGCCGCGGGCACGGCGATGGGGTTCCGGTTCGGCTCCGATCCGCTGCGGGTGCTGGCGGGGTTCGGGCTGGCCTACCTGTTCTACCTGGCCTTCTCGTGGATCTCGGTGGTGGTCGGGCTGCTCGCGCCGTCGCCGGAGACCGTCCAGGGGCTGGCGTTCATCTTCGTCATGCCGCTGACGTTCGGGAGCAGCGTGTTCGTGGCGAACACGAGCACGATGCCGGGCTGGCTCCAGGCGTGGACGAAGGTGAACCCGGTGTCGCATCTGACGGAGTCGCTGCGTGCCCTGCTGGTGGGCGGCTCGGCGGGGGACCACGTCTGGTACACGCTGGCGTGGGCGATCGGGATCGTCGTGGTGACGTTCCCGATCGCGATGGTCATGTACGCGCGGCGGGCCTGATCAGGGGATCAGGGCCAGGGCGTCTTCGCGGGTCGCGGAGCGGCCCCGCTCGTAGGCGGCGTCGAAGGCGTCCTGGCCGAGGACGGGCAGGACGGCGGCCACGACCCGGCGGCGGTCCAGGCTCTGCTCGTCGCGGAAGCCGACGACGCTGTGGGCCATGCCGAGGAGTTCGGCGGCGCGCTCGTGGTCGCCACGGGCGGCGGAGAGCCAGGCGATGCCCTCGACGACCCTGGCCAGCGGCTGGTTGACGAGCAGCGACTTCGGGTCGATGTGACGGAGCGCGCGGGCATGCCATTCGGCCGCGCGCTCGAGGTCGCCGTCCAGGGCGGCCAGGGTGCCCAGCCTGCTGTAGGTGAGCGTCCGGGGCTGCTGGAAGTCGCCTCGGGCGACGCGGGGAGTGACCAGTTCGAGGGCGCTTTCGGCGGCGGCTCGCGCGGACGCGAGGTCGCCGTCGCGCTGGTGGAGCTCGGCCCGCGTGAGGTAGCCCATCGTCGCGTCGGCGTACTCGCCGATGCGCAGTGCGGCGCGGATGCCCTCGGTGAGGTGCTGGTGGGCGCGTTCGGAGTCGCCGAGTTCGGCGTGCGCGGTCGCGAGGTGGATGAGGACGACCGCCCCCTGGTCCGGGTTGACGCCTTGGGCGGAGTACCGGCGGGCCTCCTCGCCATAGCGGATCGCCTCTTCGGGCCTTCCCCGGCTCAGCGAGATCTGCAGCAGGACGATGAGGGTGATCCCCATGCCGAGCCGGTCGCCCAGGGCACGGAAGCCTTCGTAGGACTCCTGCGCGCGCGTGTAGGCGGAGTCCAGGTCGCCGTTGTGGAGGGCGTTGAAGGTCAGGAAGGTCTCGGCGATCGCGCTGATCCACGGGTCGGCGTGGCCGACGAGCCCCCGGAAGCCTTCCGCCGTGGCCTCGAAGTCTCCGGCGAAGACCCGGGAGATCGGCCGGGCGATCACCGCCATCGGGTGCCTCGGCCGTTCCGGCAGGAGATGCAGCAGCTCGTTGATCGCCTCGGCGAACAGCTCCGGGGCGGGGCCCTCCTGCCCGGACCTCGCGATGACCCTCCCGGTGAAGGCGCAGATCGCGTACTCCTCGCTGAGGCCGTCCGGCGGCTCGTCCCCGGCGATCTCGATGATGGCGGCGGCCCACCAGCACGCCTCGCGTTCCAGGTCGCGCATCAGCCAGTACCAGACGAGCGCGGTGACCAGGCGCACGCCGGTCGGGACGTCCCTTGCGTCCAGGACGGTCTGGAACGCGGCGTTGTGGTTGTCGCGTTCGGCCGTGAGCCGTTCGACCCAGGCGAGCTGGTCGCCGCGGCGCAGCTCGGGCTCGGCGGTCTCGGCGAGTTCGAGGAAGTGGGCGGCGTGCGCGGCGCGGACGGCGGTGGTCTCGCCGGTCTCGTCCAGGCGCTCCCGCGCGTACACGCGGACGGTCTCCAGCAGCCGGTAGCGCGGCTCGGCGTCGCCGTCGGCCATGACCAGGGACTTGTCCACCAGGGACGCGACGACGTCGATGACGTCGGCGGACAGGCCCGTCCCGCAGACGCGCTCGGCGGCCTCGGGGGTCGCGCCGCCCGCGAACACCGACAGGCGGGCGAGGACGGTCCGCTCGGCGTCGTCGAGCAGGTCCCAGCTCCAGTCGACGACGGCGCGCAGCGTGCGGTGCCGGGGCAGGGCGGCGCGGCTGCCGCCGGTGAGCAGCCGGAACCGGTCACCGAGCCGGGCCGCGACCTGCGCGGGTGTGAGGGCGCGGAGCCGGGCCGCGGCGAGTTCGATCGCGAGCGGGATGCCGTCCAGGGCCCGGCAGATCTCGACGAGGTCGGCGACGTTCGCGTCGTCCACGGCGAAGCCGGGCCGGACGGCGGCGGCGCGGTCGGCGAGCAGCCGGGTCGCCGCGTGACCGAGGGCGGTCGCGGGGTCCGCGCCGGACGGCGGGAGCGCGAGCGACGGCACCGGGTAGAGGGTCTCGCCGGTGATGCCGACCGGCTCGCGGCTGGTCGCGAGGACGCGGACCTCGGGCGCGGCGGCGAGGACGCGGTCGGCGAACGCCGCGACGGCATCCAGGACGTGTTCGCAGTTGTCCAGGACGAGCAGGGCGCGGCGGGTGGCGAGCAGGTCGGCGAGCCGGTCCAGCGGGAGCGGCGCCGCGCGGCCCTCCGCCGGCCGCAGCGGGTCGGGGACGTCCAGGGCGACGAGGACGGCCTGCGCGACCGCGTCGGCGTTCCCGTCCGCCGCCATCGGCGCGAGCGGGACGAACCACACGCCGTCGGGCAGCCGGTCCACGAGGGGCGCGGCGGCCTCGGACGCCAGCCGGGTCTTGCCCGCGCCGCCGGGGCCGGTGAGGGTGACGAGCCTGGACTCGCCGAGCATCTTGCCGAGCTGCCGCACCTCCTCGTCGCGTCCGACGAAGCTGGTGAGAGCGGCCGACAGGTTCGTCTGGCCCTTCTCGTGCGCGGGCGCGACGGCAGGACCTGCGGGCTTGGACGGCCGTGGCCTTTCGGTGTCGCCGCGGAGGATGGACAGGTGGAGGGCGCCCAGTTCTGGGGCGGGGTCGACGCCGAGGTGTTCGGCCAGGTGTTCGCGCGTTTCCTCGTACACGCGCAGGGCGTCGGCCGGACGGCCCGCCGCCATCAGCGCGCGCATGAGGAGACCCCGAACGCGTTCACGCAGCGAATGCGCGGTCGCCATAGCCTCCAGTTCGGGAAGCAGTGAGACCGACTCCCCCAGCGCCAGCTCGGCCTCTGCGCGGTCTTCGAACGCACTGAGACGGAGTTCTTCTAGGCGGGCGGCTCGTGCGCGCGCGAACTCGGCGTCCGCGACGTCCGCCAGGGCTGGGCCTCGCCACATGTCCAAGGCTTGCCGGAGCTTGGCGGCCCGGTCGGACGGGCTGGACAGCGCACGCGCGGCGATGACGGCTCGTTCGAAGGCGACGGCGTCCACGGCGGACGGATCGAGGGCGAGCCGGTATCCGGCCGGGCTGTGCTCGACCAGGTCCTTGCCGGTCACCGCGCGCAGCCGCGACACCAGGGCCTGCAGGGCGTTCCCTCCAGGGGGGTCGCACTCCCACAGGTCGTCCAGGAGCCGGGCGGCGGACACCGGACGGCCCGGCTCGAGTGCCAGCCGGATGAGCAGCGCGCGCAGCCGCGGACCGCTGACCTCGACGGGACGGTCGGACTCGTCCCGCGCCTCGAGCGGCCCCAGGATGCCGATGCGCGCGCCTGCCATGCCCGCATTGTCCCCCACCCGGAAGGTCGGGATCGTCCGTGGCCGCAAAGACGTTTGAGGTGGGTGGGGCGGGTAGGGCGGGCACATGGATCTGACTTTCCTCAAGCCGCTGTACGCCGGGTCCGGTCCGTTCTCGTCCCTCTACCTGGACCTGACCCGCACCACCGAGGACGCGGCCAAGGCCGCCGAGCTGCGCTGGCGCGCGCGGCGCGGCGAGCTGGCCGCGCAGGGGGCGCCGGACGGGGACCTGCGCGCCCTGGAGGCCGTCGTCGCGGAGGACCTGCGCGACCGCCGCGCCGTGGCCGGCCTTCCGGCGACCGCCGAGGCCGCGTTCGGCGGACGCGTCGAGTCGCTGCTGCTGGACGAGGACCCGGCCGCGCCCACCCGGCTGTGGGTCGGGCCGCGCCCGCACGAGATCGCGGCGACCCCTGAGCGGC
Source organism: Spirillospora sp. NPDC052269 (assembly GCF_040679435.1). Classification (NCBI taxonomy): domain Bacteria; kingdom Bacillati; phylum Actinomycetota; class Actinomycetes; order Streptosporangiales; family Thermomonosporaceae; genus Spirillospora; species Spirillospora sp. NPDC052269. Next base: position 284,345 of record NZ_JBFAUU010000014.1, on the reverse strand, counting down.
TCCGGGAGCTCGGCGTGGCCGAGCCGGCCGAGGACCGCGCCGACGCCGCCCTGATCCGCGCGGTGGCGGCGACGGACGGCGATCTCACGATCATCCCGGCGATCACGCCGCAGGCCGAGCTGGGCGTCGGGGCCGTGCTCCGCTACTGACCGAGCGTCCCCGGAGATGGACCGGCGGACGAAAACGTGAGAGGGGCCGGTGTCGCCACCGGCCCCTCTCACTTCACTGTGGAGCTATGGGGATTCGAACCCCAGACCTCCTCCATGCCATGGAGGCGCGCTACCAACTGCGCCATAGCCCCGCATCAGACCTTCTCCGGAGGTGTCTCCGCGCCGACCTGCAGGTAAAAGCTTAGTGCATCACGGAACCGGTTCGGACCATCCCGGATCGGGTCCCGTTCCGCGACGGGATCGGGTCAGCGCCAGCCGAGACGTTCGGCGACCTGGTCGGACGCGTAGCCCTCCTGGCCGCGCTCGCCGATCCAGACCAGGCCGTCCGCCTCGGCGACCGCGCCGATGGTGTGCTCCTGGGGCATGCGCGGCTGCGTGGCGAGCCGCACCTCCATGTCGGCCGGGTACCGGCGCAGCGCGTCGATCAGGTCGGCGACGGTGACCTCTCGCCGTGCTCCCCTGCGGTGTCGTCCCATGGTCGGTAAGGAAACCATCACCCTCAGAGTGTTATGTCCATTCAAAGGCAACAGTGTCCGTTTCGAAACTGATCACGAACGGACCGCGTCGGACCAGGCCGGGACGGCGCCGAAAAGGGCTGGGAAAGCGAAAGAGCGGCGGGCCAAAGCCCGCCGCTCTTTCTTGTTGTGGAGCTATGGGGATTCGAACCCCAGACCTCCTCCATGCCATGGAGGCGCGCTACCAACTGCGCCATAGCCCCGTGCGACTGCGATGGACGTTCATCCCCGCAGCGCTCCGCCAGCATATAGGACCGGCGGCGATCAGACGAATCGAATACGCGGTCAGGCGCGGTCGTCGCCCAGGACGGGCTCCGGCAGGGTGCCCGCGTTGTGCTCGGCGAGCCGCCAGCCACCGTCCCGCATCTCGGTGAGGACCGACCAGCAGCAGTTGGACAGACCGCCGAGGCGGTCCCACACGTCCTCGGGGAGGCCGAGCATGTGGGCGAGGCCGAGCCGCAGGGACGCGCCGTGCGAGGCGACGACGAGGACGCCGTCGGGCTCGAGGGCGGTGGCGTGCCGTTCCAGGGCGGCGCCGACGCGCTTGGCGACCTGCGGGCTGGTCTCGCCGCCCGGCGGCTCCCAGCGGACGCGCTCCTCCGGGTACCGCTCGCGGATCTCCCGGTCGCTGAGCCCCTCCCACTCGCCGCCGTCCCGCTCGATCAGCTCCGGGTCGAAGGCGACCGGCAGGCCGGTCAGGTCGGCGAGGCTCTGCGCGGTGTCCCGCGCGCGCACGAGGGTGGACGACACGATCGTCGTCGGCCGGAGCGCGGCGAGCAGCCGGGCCGCCCGCCGCGCCTGCTCGACGCCCGTCTCGTCCAGGGGGACGTCGGTCTTGCCCTGGAAGCGCCGCTCGACGTTCCAGGCCGTCTGCCCGTGCCGCCACAGGACGATCCGGCGGCGTCCGGGCTCGCGGCGCGCGACCGGCGCCTCCCCCTCGTTCCTCGCGGTGGAGGGGTCACTCACCAGGGACCGCCGACCGGGCGCGCTGCGCCATGTGCGCGTTGACGTCCTCGGGCAGTTCGATGGTCGGGCAGTCCTTCCACAGCCGCTCGAGGGCGTAGAAGACGCGCTCCTCCTCGTGCTGGACGTGCACGATCACGTCGGCGTAGTCGAGCAGGACCCAGCGGCCCTCGCGCTCGCCCTCGCGGCGGACGGGCTTGGCCCCGGCCTCCTCGCGCAGGCGCCGCTCCACCTCGTCCACGATCGAGCGGACCTGGCGGTCGTTGGGGGCGGAGCACAGCACGAACGCGTCGGTGATGACGAGCTGCTCGCTCACGTCGTAGGCAATGATTTCGTCGGCCAGCTTGTCGCCCGCCGCCTCGGCGGCGATCCGGACCAGCTCGGCGGCCCTGTCGGATGCGGTCACGGTGCGCTCGTGATCCTCCCTGTGGGGGTGTGTCCGGCAACAGCCTCTCACGGCGTGTGGCCGGCTCCCCCGTGTCGTCGTGTCCCCGCGAACGGGCCGGGACGGCCCGCGACGGTGTCGCCTTCCAGGGTATGGGGCGTCCGCCACCGCTTTTCCGGACGCGGTGTCCGGGACCCTGCGGCGGAGGTGATCAGACGGGGTCGGCGGGAGGAGCTTGATCAGGCGGGGGCGGGGGCGGCGCGAGGGGCTTGATCAGTCGCGGTAGAGGCCGCGCTTGTTGATGTACTGGACGATGCCGTCCGGGACGAGGTACCAGATCGGCTCCCCCGCGCGCACGCGGTCGCGGCACTCGGTGGAGGAGATCGCGAGTGCCGGGACCTCCATCAGGCTGACGCGGCCGTCCGGGAGGCCGGGATCGGTCAGCCGGTGGCCGGGGCGGGTGACGCCGACGAAGTGGGCGAGCTCGAACAGCTCCTCGGTGTCGTGCCAGTCGAGCATCTTGGCCAGCGCGTCCGCGCCGGTGATGAAGAAGAACTCGTTGTCCTCACCGTGGATGGCGTGCATGTCGCGGAGCGTGTCCACCGTGTAGGTGGGGCCGGACCGGTCGATGTCTATGCGGCTGACCGAGAACCGCGGGTTGGACGCGGTGGCGATCACCGCCATCAGGTAGCGGTCCTCGGCCGGGGTGACCTTCTGGTCGGGCTTGTGCGACGAGAGCCCGGTGGGGACGAAGATCACCTCGTCCAGCGCGAAGAAGTGCGCCACCTCGCTCGCCGCCACCAGGTGGCCGTGGTGGATCGGGTCGAACGTGCCACCCATGATCCCCAAACGCCGCTTTTGCGTCATGCCGACGAGAATAGCCAGCGGCGCGAAGCGCTCGGGCGGCGGGTCCTGGGGCGGTCGGGCGGGCGGATCGCGGGGCGGACGAGCGGCGGGTCAGTCCGATCCGGGAAGGCCCTGGTCGAAGGGGCCCGCGAGGCCGGGGAGGGGTGGGTCGCCCTCGGTCCACTGGACGACCCGGACGGCCTTGCCCACCTCGACGCGCGGGACGTCCCCGGCGGGCAGGACGGCGACGTCCGCGTGCAGGCCGAGGGCCTCGCGCAGGAGGCGGACGAGCTCGGCGGCCGGGTCGTCCGGCGACACCGCCTCGCAGGCCACGACGATGCGGACGGCGGCCTCCTCGCGGCGGTCCACGACGATCTGGTAGTGCGGGGCGACCAGGCCGGAGCCGAGCAGGACGCGTTCGATCTCGCTCGGGTACACGTTCACGCCGCGGACGACGAGCATGTCGTCCACGCGGCCCATGACCTTGCTCATGCGCACGAGGGTCCGGCCGCAGTCGCAGTCGCCGCGGGTGAGGGACGCCACGTCGCCCGTCCGGTACCGCACGAGCGGCAGGGCCTGCTTGGTCGGCGTGGTGAAGACCAGCTCGCCGGGGGCGCCGTCCGGGACGGCCTCGCCGGTCACGGGGTCGACGGCCTCGACGATGAAGTGGTCCTCGTTGACGTGCAGGCCGTTCTGCTCCAGGCACTCGGTCGCGACGCCCGGGCCGATGATCTCGGACAGGCCGTAGATGTCGAGCGCCTTCAGCGGCAGGACGGCCTGGATCGCGGTGCGCAGCTCCTCCGACCACGGTTCCGCGCCGAAGATCCCGGCCTTGAGGGACGACACGTCCGCGCCGAGCTCGGCCGCCGCCTCGCCGAGCCGCAGCGCGTACGCGGGCGTGCAGGTCAGGATGTCCGGACGCAGGTCGGCGATCATCCGCACCTGGCGGTCGGTCATGCCACCCGACATGGGGACGACGGTCGCGCCGAACTTCACCGCGCCCTGGTGGACGCCCATGCCGCCGGTGAACAGCCCGTATCCGTAGGCGTTGTGGACGATGCTGCCCGTGTCGGCCCCGGCGCAGGCCAGCGACCGCGCGCACATGGAGGCCCACAGGTCCAGGTCGGCGCGGGTGTAGGCGACGAGCGTCGGACGTCCCTGGGTGCCGGACGACCCGTGCACGGCCGCGACCTGCTCCTGCGGGACGGCGACCATGCCGAACGGGTAGGCGTCCCAGAGCTGCTGCTTCGTGGTGAAGGGCAGGCTGGGCAGGTCGTTCAGGTGGACGTCCGCGCCGCCGTCGATCCCGGCCTCGCGAAGCCGCCGCCCCTGCGGGCCGTCCGCCGCGAGGAGCCGGTCGATCATCCCCCACAGGCGGTGCCGCTGCAGCGCGGCCCGCTCGTCGACGGACATCGCCTCGGCCTTGGGGTCGAACATCCGCGCCTCCTCGTCCATGTCGTCCGTCAGGGCGTGAAGCGCGTCACACGCTCCGGGCGCCCGACTTTATTGACCGGTCGTTCGGTAAGTCCAGACCTCCACCCAGGGTTCGGATCCGTGTCGGAGGAGGGAACGGGGACCCCGGGGGCGGTGTCGGACCAGGAAGGAGGGGCCGGTGTCGGACGCGCCGTCCGGGAACCTGGGCTTCCCCGCGTTCGTCGGAATTACCATGCCGGACATGACGACCAACACACCGGACCGAGCACGCACGCGCTTCCCCGGGATCAGCTCCCGGGCCTACGAACACCCCGCTGACCGCTCGGCGCTGGTGGCGCTGCGCTCGCTCTCGGGGTTCGACGTCGTCCTGCGGAAGATGTCGGGGCTCTTCAACGAGCGGGCCATCCGGCTGACCTTCCTCGGCGGGGCCGTCCGCGCGGGCGAGGACCAGTTCCGCAACCTGCACGACATGGTCCGCGACGCCGCCTACATCCTGGACCTGCCCGAGGTCCCCGAGATCTACGTCACGCAGGACCCGCGCGCCAACGCGATGGCGATCGGCTCCGACCACCCGTTCATCGTCGTGACGACCGGGCTGCTCGACCTGCACGACGACGAGGAGCTGCGCTTCGTCATCGCGCACGAGGTCGGGCACATCCTGTCCGGGCACGCGGTGTACCAGACGATGATGATGATCCTCATGCAGCTCGGGTCGCGGCTGGCGTGGCTGCCGCTCGGCAACATCGGGATCGCGGCGATCATCATGGGGCTGCGCGAGTGGTTCCGGAAGGCCGAGCTGTCGGCCGACCGCGCCGGCCTGCTCTGCGGGCAGGACCTCGAGGCCGCCAAGCGCGTCATGATGAAGCTGGCGGGCGGCACCCGGCTGTCGGAGATGAACGCCGAGGCGTTCCTCGCGCAGGCGCGCGAGTACGACGCGGCCGGGGACGTCCGGGACGGGTTCCTGAAGTTCCTGAACCTGCTCAACCAGTCGCACCCGTACTCGGTGATCCGGTTCGCCGAGGTCGACAAGTGGGCGCGCGAGGGCGAGTACGAGAGCATCCTGGCCGGGAACTACCCGCGCCGCGACGACGACTCCAGCGCCTCGATCAGCGACGAGGTCAAGAACGCGGCCCGGGCGTACCGCGAGTCCTGGGAGGCCAGCGCCGACCCGTTCGTCGGGAAGGTCCGCGACATCGCGGACGCGGCGGCCAACGCGGCGGGCGGCCTGTTCGACCGGATCGGGCGGCGCACGAACGGCGGGGGCTCCTCCTCCGACTGACGCTCTTCCGCAGGACGGCCGTCGCGCGAGAGCGCGGCGGCCGTCTTCGCGTTCCACAGGTGCGACGTCAGGATTCGCGCGGCTTCATGCCGGTTGGGCATGACCGGCGGCATTGGACATCGGGCCGGCCCACCGATCAAGATCATGTCGGCCGTCGGAAAGGGAGCGTGGACGGATGATCGCGTTGGTCACGGGGGCGAACCGGGGCATCGGACGAGAGGTCGCCCGGCAACTCGTCGGGTCGGGGCACACCGTGGTGGTCGCGGCCCGGTCGCTGGACGCGGCGGAGCAAACGGCCACTGAGCTGGGAGAACGCGCTGTGCCCGTCCGGCTGGACGTGACGTCCGCGCAGGACGTCGAGGCCGCCGTGACCGAGGTCGACAAGCGGCTCGGCGGGTTGGACGCGCTGGTCAACAACGCGGCGATCCACTACGACACCTGGCAGCGCGCGGTGAACGCCGACCTGGACGTGGTGCGCGAGGCGGCCGAGACCAACCTGTACGGGCCGTGGCGGATGGTCCAGGCGTTCCTGCCGCTGCTGCGGCGCGGTTCGTCCGGCGGGCGGATCGTGAACGTGTCGAGCGGGATCGCGTCGCTGAACGACATGACGGGCGGCACGCCCGCGTACACCACGACCAAGGTCGGGCTGAACGCGCTGACCCGGATGCTGGCCGCCGAGCTGCGGCCGGACGGGATCCTGGTGAACGCGGTCTGCCCCGGCTGGGTCGCGACGGACATGGGCGGGCCGGGCGGGCGTCCGGTCGCGGAGGGCGCGGCGGGGATCGTCTGGGCCGCCACCCTTCCGGATGACGGCCCGACCGGCGGATTCTTCCGCGACGGCCGTCCGATCGCCTGGTGAACCGGCCTCGCCGGCCGGTCGACGGCTAGCGGACCTTGTCGAAGAAGATCCTCATGTCGGCCGCGAAGGCGTCCGGTTCCTCCATCGCCACGAAGTGGTGCGTGCCCGGGTTGCCCTCGCCCCAGTGGACGATCTCGTTGGTGCGCTCGGCGAGGCGGCGGATGCCGGGGGGACCGCTGTAGGTCCCGGAAGGGACATTCTTCTGTCCCTCCGGCCAGCTCATGTCCTTGCCCTTGCCGTAGTACGGCCAGGCGGCCGTCCCGAACGACCGCGTGAACCAGTACAGGCTGACGTTCGCCAGGAACAGGTCGCGGTCGACGGCGTCGAAGGCGCCGGTGGCGAAGTCGTTGAACTTGTGGGTCATCCAGGCGAGCGCGGTGGTCGGCGAGTCGTTCCAGCCGTAGGCGAAGGTCTGGGGCGCGAGGCGGTTGACGTGGTGGTGGTCGAGGACCTCGGCCCCCATCCACTGCTGCATGAGGTCGTACTGGGCCTTCTCCTCGGGCAGCATGTCCGGGACGTCCTGCTCGGTGGGGAAGCCGAGGCCGCTGACGATGTACACGCCGACGACGGCGTCCGGCGCCGCCTTGGCCATCTCGGGGGCGACGTACGCCCCGAAGTCGCCGCCTTCGACGCCGTACCGGTCGCAGCCGAGGCGGCTCATCAGCTCGGCCCACATCCGCGCGACGCGCGCCGCGCCCCAGCCGGTCGTCTCGCGCGGCGCGGCGGAGAAGCCGAAGCCCGGCAGGCTCGGGACGACGACGTGGAAGTCGCGCTCGGTCAGCGGGCGGATCAGTTCCGCGAACTCGACGAACGAGTTGGGCCAGCCGTGCGCGAGGAGGACGGGCAGCGCGTCCGGGTCGTCCGACCGGACGTGCAGGAAGTGCACGTCGTATCCGTCGATCTCCGTCATGAACTGCGGGAACTCGTTGAACCGCGCCTCCTGCGCGCGCCAGTCGAAGCCGGTGCGCCAGTACTCGGCGAGCTCCTTCATGAATGCGACCGGCACTCCCCTGTCCCAGCCGTCGCCGGGCAGTTGCGCGCCCCACCGCGTGCGCGCGAGGCGGTCGTTCAGGTCGTCGATGTCGGCCTGCGGAATGTCGATGCGGAACGGACGGATCTCGTTGCTCATGGGAACGACGTTACGAACCGAGTAGGTCAGGATCGTTCCTACACGGCCTTCCTTTCGTCGTAGGTCCGGCGCGCGTCCGCGATCTCGGGGCCGACTCTGCGCGCCCAGGCCGAGAGGGCCTCCAGGGACTCACGGATGTCCTCGATGAGCGGGGTCGTCGCGTACTCGACGCGCGGCGGCGCGTCCGGGTGGACGGTCCGGGTGACCAGGCCGTTCCGTTCGAGGTTGCGGAGGCTGAGCGTCAGCATCCGGCGGCTGACGCCTTCGATGGCCCGTTCGAGCTGCGTGAAGCGGCGCGGGCCGTCGCCGAGTTCCACCAGGATCTGCGCGCTCCACTTGTCGCCGATCAGCGCGAGGACCTCGCGCAGCGGGCACGCCTCCCCGGCCGCTCCCGGGGCCTCCGCCACCTGGTCTGTTATCGCGGTGTTCCGTTGGGACAAGAAAGTGCCTCCTTTTGGAACGTCCGATTCTGCTTCAGGATGAAGCCCGTTACAGGTCGTAACGTTGCAGGACAAAGCAGGGGGAGACAGGTATGCCGTTCGCGCGGGGGAAGGTCGCCTACGAGGTCTCGGGGGACGGGTCGCCGGTGCTTCTGCACCCGGGGATGTTCCAGATCGGGGCGCATTGGAAGCTCGCCGGCTACACGGCCGCGCTGGCCGCCCGCCACACCGTGATCACCATGGATCCGCTGGGGCTGGGCGACAGTGAGGCGTTGCTTGAACCGTCCGACTACGGGATGGAGCGGCGGGCTGCATCGGTCGTGGCCGTCCTGGACGACCTGGGCGTGGAGCGGGTCGCGTTCTGGGGGTACTCGATGGGCGCGCTCACCGGATACGCGGTCGCGGCGCACGCGCCGGAGCGGCTTTCGCGGCTGGTCGCGGGGGCGTTCGATCCGATCAGCGGGTTCCGGTCGGCCATCGCGCCGACGCTGACCGCGCTCGGGCTGCCCGCCGACACCGACCCGTACGGGCTGGTCAAGGAGGGTGCGGCGAGGGAGGCGGCGCAGGCTGATGTGATCGCGTCGGCGAACGCGGGCGCGCTGCGGGCGAACTACGAGGCGTTCGCTCGCGAGCCGGGCGCGGGTCCGGCGCTGGCCGCGTCCGGGGTTCGGACACTGATGTACGCGGGCACCGCCGATCCCTGGCACGGACCGATGCGGCGCTACGCCGAGGAGAACGGCGCGGGGTTCTTCTCCGTCGCGGACGCCGACCACCTGGGCGGGTGGCAGCGGACGGCGGAGGTGCTCGCCCAGGTCGAGCCTTTCCTGGACGAGTAGTATCCGCCCGATATGACCGAGACCTCGTCGCGTCTGCTCCGACTGCTGTCGCACCTCCAGACGCCGCGGCGATGGTCGGCGACCGAGCTGGCCGGACGGCTGGACGTCACGACACGGACCGTCCGGCGGGACGTCGAGCGGCTGCGCGACCTCGGCTACCCGGTCGAGACCACGATGGGCCCGGACGGCGGATACCGGCTGGTCGCGGGCGCCGCGATGCCGCCGCTGCTGCTGGACGACGACGAGGCGATCGCCGTCGCGGTGAGCCTGCGGACGGTCGGCGGGCAGCCCGTCGAGGGCATCGGGCCCGCGGCCGTCCGGGCGCTGGCGAAGCTGGAACAGGTGCTGCCGTCCCGGCTGCGGCATCGGGTGTCGGCGCTCGGCGACGTGGTCGACGCGCCGGTCCCCGAGCCGGACGCGCCGAGCGTCGACCCGGGCGTCCTCGCGGTGATCGCGGGGGCGGCGGCGGCCGGGGAACGGCTGCGTTTCCTGTTCCGGGACGAGCGGCGCGTGGTGGAGCCGCACCGGCTCGTCCCGGTGCGGCGGCGCTGGTATCTGGTGGCCTACGACGACGGCCGGGACGACTGGCGGGTGTTCCGCGTCGACCGCATCTCCGAACCCGCCCGGACCGGGCAGCGCTGTGCGGAACGGGACGTCCCGGGCGGGGACGCGGCCTCGTTCGTCCAGGACAAGCTGTACTCGATCGTCCCGACCCACGAAGTGGACGCGACGCTGCACATGCCCGCGGCGGACGCGGTCCGGGCGCTGCGCGTCGACCCGGACGAGGTCACGCCGGTCGACGCGTCCAGCTGCCGGTTGCGCGGCCGGGCCGACACCGTCCCGTGGCTCGCGAACCGGCTGCTGATGCTCGGCTGCCGGTTCGAGGTGCACTCGCCGCCCGAGCTGGTCGACCACCTGCGTGAGCTGGCCGTCCGCGCGGCCGAGGCGGCCGCCGTGACCGAAGCCGGTCCCTGATCGCTACGAGCGCCAGACGGTCACCGCCCAGGGGCTGCTGCGGCAACTCGTCCAGAGGCCGGGCTTCCTGGGGACCTGGGGTTCACCGGCTCCTGAGCGGTTCGCCTCAGCGGGCGAGGCGGAAGCCGACGTCGTCGACGCGATAGGTGGGGTGGCTGCGGCGGCGCGCTGAGGCTCGGCAGCTCCAGTGCTCGTCGAACCATCCACCGCCCCGTAGGACGCGGTAGGTGCCGTACACCTCGGGGTCGTAGAAGTCCCAGCACCAGTTCCAGACGTTGCCGAGCATGTCGTACAGGCCCCAGGGGTTGGGCCGTTTGGCGCCGACCTCGTGGGGGCGTTCGCCGGAGTTCTCGCGATACCAGGCGATCTCGTCCAGCGGGGCGTAGTGGGGACCACTCGTGCCCGCGTGGCAGGCGTACTCCCATTCGGCCTCGGTGGGGAGCCGGTATCCGTCGGCGGACCGGTCCCATTCGGCCTCGTCGCCGTGGACGCGGTAGGCGGGCGCGAGGCCCTCCTGCTCGGACAGGGTGTTGCAGAAGTGGACCGCGTCCCACCAGGAGACGTTCTCGACGGGCAGCAGGTCCCCGGACGCCGCGGACGGACGGCCGCCCGTGACCCGGGCGTACAGCTCCTGGGTCACGGGCAGCGCGGCGATCTGGAAGGCGCCCAGCTCGACCGGCCAGCTGCGTCGCGTCCGCCGGTCGGACAGGGTCACCGTGCCCGCCGGGATGTCGATCATCACGTCGTGATCGTAGGCCCGGCGGGCGTGCGAACCGTCCCCTCCCTTACTTCATCGGGCCGCGCGGCAGGACGGGTGTGACCGTCCTGCACTCGGCGCGGCAGTTCGGTTGCAGGGCCGAGGCGGCCCTGTTGCGGATGCGCGTTCCGCCTCTGGTGCTTCGCTTGACGGTCACGCTGAACGTGATGGTCGCCCGTTGCCCGCTGCGCAGCGGGCCGCTCCAGTGCAGGATGCCGTCGCGGAAGCTCACCGACCCGCTGCTGGCTCTCGCGTCCTGGTCGTACCGCGCGTACTGCAGGAGTCTTCGCAGGTTGTCGGTGAAGTACGCGGAGTGCGGCCCGATGAAGTCGCCGCGTCCGACGTTGCGCGCGGTGATCGTGTAGCGGATGCGCTGCCCGGGCCGGACGCTGAACGGCTCGGCCTCCTTCGACAGGGCCAGCTGCGGGCGGTGCCCCGGCGGAGGCGGCGGGGGCGGAGGCGGCGGCGGAGGTGGCGGCGGAGGCACCGGCGGGCGTTCCGACTCCACGACCAGGTTCCGGATCAGGTGGACGTCGGTCCACAGTCCGGTGGACGCGCCGAACCCGAACCGGTAGCTGTCCGGCACCGGTGTGGGCGCGTCGAAGTCGAGCACCCGTTGGAAGCCGGCGCCGTCGTTGAAGTCGATGTCGACCGACATCTTCGGGTCGGGCGCCGGCGTGATCTCGATCCGGACGGTCCGCTTGCTCGGCTCGAGAAGGGCCTCGGCCTCCTGGGGCGTGACGCCCGGGGGCAGGGACATGATCGGTCCCTGCAACTGCCCGGGCAGGGTGGACGGCCACGGCGGCGTGGTGCTCTTGTTCGACGTCGTGGCGTCCAGCCAGCAGTAGCCCGATGTTCCGTTGCCCGGCCCGCGCACCGTCACCATGTTCTGGCCCGGGGCCGGAACACGGATGGTGGTGCCCGCGGGCGAGCGCGTGGGGCAGCCGTTGCCGCGGTGCTCCCAGTCGCCGAAGTAGTTGCCCAGGACGTCCAGGCCGACGCCCACGTACCCGTGCCCGACACCGGGCAGGAACGGCAGGCTCGGGTTGTCGTCCGGCCACTTCTGCGCGTAGCCGAGGCTGCCGCCGAACGGACCCGGGTTGGCCAGATCGTGCGTCCCGTCGGTGAGGAAGAACGAGATGCCGTCGGCGGGGATCCCCGTGGTCGTGGCGTACTGCCACTGCTCGAAGGTGACCCGCAGGCCGTCCTTGGACGGGATCGGCGTGTCGAACAGCACCGACCCCTCACGGTCGTTCCCGGCGTCGGTCAGCTGCAGGTACCCGTGCGGCGCGGCGCTCCCGGGCGGCACGCCCGGCCCGAGGTAGTCGGAGCAGCCGGCGAGCGGGTGGTGGATCCCCGACGGCGGCGAGGTCCGGGGCGCACCGGTCAGGCAGGAGGCCTCGAACCCGTGGAACCGGGGATCGGCGGTCGCGCCCTTGAAGGTCTCCCGGACGTATTCCTCGAGCGCCCTCGGCGACGCGGCCCTCTTGGTGTGCGGCCTGGGCGGTGGCTTGCCCGGCGCGGCGACGGCGGCCGCGGGAAGCGCTGAGACCACGGTCGCGACGGCCACCCCGACCGCCGCTCCGCGGGCGCCCCGCATATGCCGCATGAATCTCGACAATGTCATGTTCTCTCCATTCCTCTGGAGAGTCACCTCCGACTCAAAGCAAGGCGATCACTTGGCACGCACCATCCGCACCCAGGCCGACATTCCCCTTTCCGAAGTACTCGACTTTCCGCCATGATTCCGACTTCTGCGACGCCTCAGGGGCACGCCCTGCAGCCGGACGCCGCTCCGCGCACGCGGCGAGAATGCCGATTTCGTCCGTCCTTTCGGTGGGACGGAAAGGACGGCCGGAAGTGCGGCGGGTGGGGCCGGCAATCGTGGTGGGAGGCCCACGGGGTCCGGGATGATGACGGGCATGAGCAGCATCAGGCAGGTGAGCAGCCGGGTCGTGTACGAGAACCCCTGGATCCTTCTCCGCGAGGACGAGGTCGAGCGGGCGGACGGGTCGCGGGGGATCTACGGGGTCATCGACCGGCCGGACTTCGCCCTGGTCATCCCCATGCAGGACGACGGGTTCGTGATGGTCGAGGAGTTCCGGTACCCGGTCGGGAAGCGGTGCTGGAACTTCCCGCAGGGGTCGTTCCCGAACCGGGCCGACGGGGATCCGGAGGAGCTGGCGCGGGCCGAGCTCGTCCAGGAGACGGGGCTGCGGGCCGGGAGACTGCGGCACCTCGGGTTCCTGCACGCGTCGTTCGGGTCGTCCACCAACGGGTTCAACGTGTTCGCGGCGACCGAGCTGGAGCAGGGGCCGCACGAGCGCGAGCCCGAGGAGCAGGACATGCGGCAGGGGTTCTTCTCCCGCGCCCAGTTCCAGGACATGGTGCTGCGCGGCGAGATCACCGACGACGCGAGCGTGGCGGCCTACGCGCTGCTGATGATGCGCGGGCTCTGAACACGCCGACGGCCGGACGCGCGTGATGGCGTCCGGCCGTCCGGTTCCCGGGTCAGAACAGGCGGGCGAGGTAGCCGTTGTTGACCAGCCACAGGACGTTCAGCCGGGTCGGGGCGCCGGAGACGAGGGCGCCGTCCAGCATGTACTGGACACCGTGGCCGGGCTGGGCGAACGCCGGGGCGATCGGGCCCGCCTCGACCTTGAAGGCGCGCAGGACGCGGTAGGCGCGCCAGTTGCAGCTCGCCGGGTCCTGCGTGTTGTCCAGGCTCTGCGGCGGGATGGAGCGCAACGCGTAGCGGGTGCCGTAGGGCGCGAGGAAGCCGCCGTACTCACTGCCGAAGCGGTCGACGCGCAGGTTCACGCGGAGGCGGCGGACGTGCTTGACCGGCTTGCCGTTCCGGCCGAGGAGGAAGCCGTCGGCGGGCGGGTAGCGCCAGCCGTTCGCCGACGAGTCCCAGTACTTCTTCATGAAGGCCGACTCGCTCAGCGCTCCGAAGCGCCGGTAGCCGTGCAGTTCGCGTCCGACCACGCCGCGGTCGGGCAGGACGGCCGGGCCGAGACGCGCGTCGTCGCCGTAGTCGGCGGCCGAGCACCCGCGGACGGGCCCGGGAGGCTGGAGTGGGACGGACGACTCCGCGAACGACTCAGCGGGCGCGGACGGCGGGTCGGGCTCGGCGGCGGACGCCGGGGACGCGGCGACCGGTCCGGCGAGCAGGGTGAAGGCCGCGAGCAGCCAGGCAAGTCGATGTCGCAGGTGGCGCAGATGAGGCATGGTCCGCCTTCCGTGACGGGTGGGACTGATGACCACGCCAAGGATGGGAGCGAACACGCTCGGTGACAAGAACCCCGGGCGGCCACATTCGGCTACCCGGGGTTCGCGTTCGTGTGCGTAGCGCCTAGAAGGGCGCCGGGACGAGGAGCTCGACGTTGCGGTCCTCGGTCTTGCCGCGGCGGTGCTGTGGGTCGTCCTGCCAGTCGTTGCCCGAGAGCTCACGCGACAGGGACGCCAGCGAGACCGGATCGCCGAGACTCGTGTGCGACTCCGGGCCCGCCGTGTCGAGGACGGTCGCGAAGACCGAGAGCGTGCCGTCGCGGTTGTCGGCGATCTCGACGACGCGGGACTGCTGCGGGTAGTCGATGTGGGCGGCCGTGTTGACCTCCCAGAACCCGCCGCCGCCCTGCCGCGGGTGCGGGGTGACCTGGTTGACGTGCGTGTGGCCGTTCACCCACAGGACGACGTTCGGGAAGCGCAGCAGCAGCGCCTTGACCTCGTCGCCCAGGACGCGCCCGCCGCCGAGGGAGTTCTTCATCGACGCGATCGTGTGGTGGCTGAACAGGACGAACAGCCGGTCCTTGACGTTGTGCGAGACCTTCTTGCCGGCGGTGTCGTAATACGTCCGGCTGCCGGCCTTGAGCTGCGCCTCGAGCCAGGCGAGCTGGGCCTTGTCGAGCGAGCCCTCCGAGTAGCCGTTCGGGTTGACCGTGTCCAGGACGAGCCCGCGGACGACTCCCTGGTCGAAGCCGTAGTAGGCGGTGCCCTTGAGCACGTTCTCGAGGGTGAAGCCGTGGCCGCGCAGTCCGGACGAGGTGTTGAAGTGCTCGCGGACGACCTCGGCCCGCGACAGGACGCGGCGCTTCGGGTCGGCGGTGACCTGCCGGAACAACCCGCCGTTGGACTGCGCGGCGAGCCGCGCGAAGTCGCCGGCGTTGCCGTTCCGCAGGATGCGCGCCAGCTTGTCGGCCTGGGCGGCGTCGGCGGGCGCGACGATCTTCGTGCCGCCGGTCGCGAGCATCGCGAGCAGCGGGTTCGGCGGGAGGTTGCCCTGCATGAGGCCGTCGTGGTTGCCGAACGCGGCGAGCCACGGGGTGCGCAGGCCGGTCGCCTTGAAGGGGCGGCGGGCCGCGTCGAGCAGGCCCGGGACGCGCGGGAAGCCGTACTTCGCGAGCGCCTGGTCGGCGGCGTGGCCGGGCGGCGGGCCGTCCGGGTGCCAGTAGGCGGCGCTGTAGCCGACGCCGTCCATCACGCCCTCGTAGCGGCGCAGGTCGCCGGAGTCGGGGGTGATGGCGCGGCCGTCGAGCAGGTCGATGATCCAGCGCAGCTCGTTGTACTGCGTGTTGTCGGCGGCGTCGCCGGTGTTGATGGTGAACGCGAGGCCGAGGCCGGTCGCGGGGCCGTGCCCGACCCGGTTCATCGCGCGGACCATCGCCTCGGCGACGTGCGTGGTGAGGATCTCCTGCGGACGGTACGCGCCCTCGGTCGGGATCCCGCTCACCAGGTCCTTGATCCGGTCCAGGAACTCGACCCGGCCCGGGGACTGCGCGTCCACGATGTGCACGTCGGTGAGCTGCCCGAAGGCCAGCAGGCCGCGACGGTTGGCGACGCGCTTGGCGGCGGCCGTCCCGCCGAGGTCGCGGCGCAGGACGTGAGGCTCGCCGGGACCGGCGACGATCTTCCGGTAACCGCCCGTCCCGGGACGACCGAGGACGAGCGTCCGGTCCAGGGTCGTCCCTGCGGCCGAGCCGCGGAGCGGGGACGCGGCGAAGCCGGGACGGGCGGGGAAGGCGGCCAGGCCGGAGACCGCGAGACCCGCGGCCCCCGCTCCCAGCAGGACGCTGCGGCGGGTGACGCCCGCCGAACGGGACGAAGCACGATTCACGAGAGTGAATCAGACCACACCGTGCACAGTTACATCAAGAGTACATCTGTCACATTCCACACACGAAGCGAAGCGCCGCGCCCCCGACCGGGGACGCGGCGCTCGGTTCCGGACTCGCCGAACTCACGCAGTCCGACTCCCGCGCGTCAGCCGCGGGTGTGGCCCTCACCTGTGACGACGTACTTGGTGGACGTCAGCTCCGGCAGGCCCATCGGACCGCGCGCGTGCAGCTTCTGCGTCGAGATCCCGATCTCCGCGCCGAAGCCGAACTCCTCGCCGTCGGTGAACCGGGTCGAGGCGTTCACCATCACCGCGGCCGAGTCGACGAGCGCGACGAACCGCTTCGCGGCGGGCTGCGCGTCGGTGATGATCGCCTCGGTGTGCCCGGACCCGTACTTGCGGATGTGCGCGACGGCCTCGTCCAGGGACGGGACGACCCGGGCGGCGATGTCGAGCGACAGGTACTCGGCGTACCAGTCGTCCTCGGTGGCGGCGACGACGTCCGGCGAGTAGGCGCGGACCAGCGCGTCCCCGTGGACGGTCACGCCCTTCTCCTTGAGCGCCGCCAGCGCGCGCGGCAGGAACTTGTCCGCGACGTTCGCGTGGATCAGGACCGTCTCAGCGGCGTTGCACACCGACGGACGCTGCGTCTTGGCGTTCACCAGGATCGACAGCGCCATGTCCAGGTCGGCGAACTCGTCCACGTACACCGAGCAGTTGCCGACGCCGGTCTCGATCACCGGGACGGTCGACTCCTGCACGACCGAGTTGATCAGGGACGCGCCGCCGCGCGGGATCAGCACGTCCACCAGGCCGCGCGCCCGCATCAGGTGCTTCACCGACTCGCGCGAGGTGCCCGGCACCAGCTGGACGGCGTCCTCCGGCACGTCCGTGCCGCGCAGCGCGTCCTGCATGACCGCGACCAGCGCGGTGTTCGACTCGAACGCCGAGGACGACCCGCGCAGCAGCGCCACGTTGCCGCTCTTCAGGCACAGGGCCGCCGCGTCCACCGTGACGTTCGGACGGCCCTCGTAGATGATCCCGACGACGCCCAGCGGCACCCGGACCTGCTGCACCGACAGGCCGTTCGGCAGCACGTACCCGCGCACGGTCTCGCCGACCGGGTCGGGCAGCGAGGCGACGTTCCGGACGGCCGCGGCGACCGCCTCGACCCGCTCGCGGCTGAGCGCCAGCCGGTCGATCATCGCCTCGGACGTGCCCGCCTCGCGCGCCCGCGCGACGTCGACCGCGTTCGCCTTGACGATCTCGTCGGCGCGGGCGGTCAGCGCGTCCGCGATCGCGTGCAGCGCCGCGTCCTTGGCCGCCCGCGGCAGCGGGGCCAGCTCCGCCGACGCCGCCCGGCCGAACTCGGCCACACGCAGGAACGCGTCCCGCTCTTCGTTGCTCGGCTCGCTCATCGGCGAACCCCTTTCCTGGTTTCCGCGGTTCGGTCGGGCCATCGACCGTGAAAGCGCCGTTCAGGCGAGGACGACCAGGTGGTCGCGGTGGATGACCTCGCGTTCGTACTCCGGGCCCAGCTCGCGCGCCAGCCAGCGGGTCGAGCGGCCCATCAGCTCGGGGATCTCGGCGGCGTCGTAGTTGACCAGGCCGCGCGCGACGACCAGGCCGTCCGGGCCGACCAGGTCGACCGGGTCGCCCGCCGCGAACTCGCCCTGGACGCCGGTGACCCCGGCGGGCAGCAGCGACTTGCGGCGCTGCACGATCGCCTCGATGGCGCCCGCGTCCAGCACGACGCGTCCCTGCCCGGTCGTCGCGTGCGCGAGCCACAGGTTCCGGGACGACATGCGCGGCGCGTCGCCGGGGTGGAAGTAGGTGCCGACCGAATCCCCGGCGAGCGCGGCGGCGGCGCGCGCGGCGTCGGTCAGCACGACCGGGACGCCCGCGATCCGCGCCGCCTCGACCTTGGTGATCATGCCGCCCGTGCCGACGCGTCCGGACCCGCCGAGCTCGATCCCCGCCAGGTCGGCGGGCGACCGCACCTCGTCGATCCGCCGCACGCCCGGACGCGCCGGGTCGCCGGTGTAGAGGGCGTCCACGTCGGAGAGCAGGACGAGCGCGTCCGCCCTGGTCAGGTGGGCGACGAGCGCCGCGAGCCGGTCGTTGTCGCCGAACCGTATCTCGTCGGTCGCGACCGTGTCGTTCTCGTTCACGATCGGGACGATGCCGAGCGCGAGGAGCTGCCCGACCGCGCGCTGCGCGTTGCGGTGGTGCGAGCGGCGCATCATGTCCTCGGGCGTCAGCAGCACCTGCCCGACCGTCAGCCCGTACCGCGCGAACGACGCGGTGTACCGGGCGACCAGCAGGCCCTGCCCGACGGACGCTGCGGCCTGCTGGGTGGCCAGGTCGCGCGGGCGCCGGGCCAGCCCGAGCGGGCCGAGCCCGGCGGCGATCGCGCCGGACGACACGAACACGATCTCGGTCCCGGCGGCGCGGCGCGCGGCCAGCACGTCCACCAGCGCGTCGATCCGGTTGGCGTCGATGGTGCCCTGCGGGGTCGTCAGCGAGGACGAGCCCGCCTTCACCACGATCCGCCGGGCGTCGCCGATCGCCTTTCGGATGGTCACCAGTCCTCCTGGGGGGGTCGCCCGCGCTCGGCGCGGGTCAGTCCTCGTCGTCGGTGTAGCCGGCGCGGCGGGCGGCGCGCTTGGCCTCCAGCTCGGCGCGGCGCTCGACGTTGGTGCGCCGGTGCCCGGCGGCCGCGTCGAACCGCCGGTCGGTGCCGCGCGGGGACTCGGCGACCGCGGCGGCGGAGGTCTCCGGCTCCCAGTCGAAGACGATCGCGTCCTCCATGGTGCCGATGAGGATCGTGGCCCCGGCGGACGCGCCCGCCTTGGCGAGCTCCTCCTCCACCCCGAGGCGGGCGAGCCGGTCCGCGAGGTAGCCGACGGCCTCCTCGTTGGCGAAGTCGGTCTGCTTCAGCCAGCGGACGGGCTTGTCGCCGGTGATCAGGTAGGTGTTGTCGCCGACGTGCCGGACCTCGTACTCGACGTCCCCGCCGACCGGCACCGGGCGGATGACCAGGCGCGTCGGCTCCGCCGGCGGCAGGCTCGCCCGGTACTCCTTGACCATCTCGGCCATGGCGAACGACAGCTCGCGCAGCCCCTCGTGGGTCGCGGCGGACACCTCGAACACCTTCAGCCCGCGCTTCTCGAACTCGGGCCGGACGATGTCGGCGAGGTCGCGTCCGTCCGGGACGTCGACCTTGTTCAGCACGACGACGCGCGGACGGTCCGACAGCGGGCGGTCGCCGAGGACCCGGTCGTAGGCCTGCAGCTCGTTCTCGATGATCTCGAAGTCGGAGATCGGGTCGCGGTTCGGTTCCAGCGTCGCGCAGTCCAGGACGTGCGCGAGCGTGGAGGACCGCTCGATGTGCCGG
The DNA here is from genome assembly GCF_040679435.1 of Spirillospora sp. NPDC052269. Lineage (NCBI taxonomy): Bacteria > Bacillati > Actinomycetota > Actinomycetes > Streptosporangiales > Thermomonosporaceae > Spirillospora > Spirillospora sp. NPDC052269. The sequence continues at coordinate 265,244 of NZ_JBFAUU010000014.1, read as the reverse complement.
AGGAACTCGTGGCCGAGGCCCTTGCCCTCGCTGGCGCCCTCGATCAGGCCCGGGACGTCGGCGACGGTGAAGGTGGTGTCGCCCGCGCTGACCACGCCCAGGTTCGGGATCAGGGTGGTGAAGGGGTAGTCGGCGATCTTCGGCTTGGCCGCCGACAGCGCCGCGATCAGCGACGACTTGCCCGCGCTCGGGAAGCCGACGAGCGCCACGTCCGCGACGCTCTTCAGCTCCAGGACGACGTCGCGCTCCTCGCCGGGCTCGCCCAGCAGCGCGAAGCCGGGGGCCTTGCGCTTGGCGGTCGAGAGCGCGGCGTTACCGAGCCCGCCGCGTCCGCCCTGCGCGACGACGAACCGGGTGCCCTCGCCGACCAGGTCGGCCAGCACCTCGCCGCCGGGCGCCTTCACGACCGTGCCGTCCGGCACCGCGAGCACGGTCGGCTCGCCGTTCGCGCCCGTGCGGTGCCCGCCCTGGCCCGGACGGCCGTTGGGGGCCTTGCGGTGCGGGCGCCGGTGGTAGTCGAGGAGGCTGGCGGTGTTGGTGTCCACCTCGAGGATCACGTCACCGCCGTTGCCGCCGTTGGCCCCGTCGGGGCCGCCCAGCGGCTTGAACTTCTCGCGGTGGACCGAGGCACAGCCATGCCCGCCGTTTCCGGCGACCACGTGCAGCACGACCCGGTCCACGAACTGCGCGCCGGTTCCGGTGATGGCGGCCACGAATCCTCCTGGTGGGAATGAAAACAAGCAAAGGGGCGGACCGAGATCGGTCCGCCCCTTCTCTAACGTCGCTGCGTGGCGGACTTACTCCGCCGGCGGGACGATGGCCACGGCGTTGCGGCCACGGTAGCGGCGGAACTGCACGTGGCCCGCGACCAGCGCGAACAGCGTGTCGTCGCCGCCACGGCCGACGCCCGGGCCGGGGTGGAAGTGGGTGCCGCGCTGACGGACGATGATCTCGCCGGCGTTGACCAGCTGGCCGCCGAAGCGCTTGACACCCAGACGCTGTGCGTTGGAGTCGCGGCCGTTACGGCTGGACGACGCGCCCTTCTTGTGTGCCATTCGGGGCCTCCCTTACTTCCCGGCCTTGATACCGGTGATCTTGACCTCGGTGTACGGCTGACGGTGACCCATGCGCCGCTTGTAACCGGTCTTGTTCCGGTAGTGCATGATGTTGATCTTCGGGCCCTTGACCGCGCCGAGGATCTCGGCGGTGACCTCGTAGGAGGCCAGGTCGGCCGTCTTGCTGACGATGTTGGCGCCGTCGACGATCAGCAGCGCCGGGAACGTCACCGTCGCGCCGACCTCGGCGTTGAGCTTGTCGACGGTCAGGACGTCGCCCTCGGCGACCTTCTCCTGCCGCCCGCCTGCGCGGACAATCGCGTACACGCGGAAACCCTTCGTTCAACGCGCGCTTCCGGATCGAACCGGCCCCGCGCGTGGTCTTCACCAGCCCCCGGGATTGAGGGCCTATCCCCGGCCGGGGCCGAGGACGGCACACCACACGGCCTCACGGCCACGGGCGCTCTCTGCTCCTCCCCGCCCAGACGGGCGGAGTGTCTGCACCGCCGCCGCGTCGCCGCGGCACTCGCGAGTGCAAGTCGAGATGGCGCGCTGACAACGCGCCGTCTGTCAAGGTTACCGGACGCCTTGGGGTAAGGCGAACCCGCGCGGACCGTCCGGGGCGCCTGGAACGCGCGCCCTTCGGCCGCTCGGGACCGGAGATCATCCCCAGGATCGTTCAGGGACCTCTACCGGACCGACAGGACGATTTTACCCGCGGTCCGACCGCTCTCCCCCGACGCGTGCGCGTCGGCGGCCTTCTCCAGCGGGAAGACGTCCTGGACCCGCGCCTGGAGGCGGCCGTCCTCGACCAGGGCGGCGATCTCCCTGAGCCCGTGGTGATCGGGCTCGACGAGGACGAAACCGGCCCTGACGCCCTTGGCCTCGGCCTCGGCGGCGGGCCACGACGCGTCCGGCGGGAGGATCGAGACCAGCCGGCCGCCCCGCCTCAGGGTCCCCAGGGACCGGGCCGGGTAGTCGCCTCCCATCATCTCCAGGACGACATCGACGTCCCGGACGACCTCGGCGAAGTCGGACTCGCGATAGTCGACCAGTTCGTCCGCGCCGAGATCGCGCAGGAAGTCGTGCTTCGCCGCACTGGCCGTGCCGATCACGTACGCGCCCCGGGCCTTGGCGATCTGGACGGCCAGGTGCCCGACCCCGCCCGCCGCCGCGTGGATCAGGACGCGCTCGCCGGGCCGGACGCCCGCGGTGTCCACGAGCGCCTGCCAGGCGGTGAGCGCGGCCAGCGGAAGCGCCGCGGCGTGGACGTGATCAAGGTTCGCGGGCTTGGGCGCGAAGTGCCGGGTGGGCGCGGTCACGTACTCGGCGTAGGCCCCGGCGGGGTGCGGGAACCGGGGCATTCCGAACACCTCGTCCCCCGGCGCGAAGAGCGCGACGCCGTATCCGACGGCCTCCACCACCCCGGACACGTCCCACCCGAGGGTGAACGGCGGCCGCGTCCCGTCCGGGAACAGGCCCCGCGCGCGGGTCTTCCAGTCGGCCGGGTTGACCCCGGCCGCGTGCACCCGGACCAGGACCTCCCCCGGCCCCGGCTCCGGCCGCGCCGTCTCGATGATCTTCAGGACCTCCGGGCCGCCCGGCTCGTCCTGGCTGACCGCGCGCATCGTCTTCTCTGCAGTGTTCTCTGCCATGTTCTCTTCCTGACCTGCGGAATTACCGACCAGGTCCAGGTTCCCGGCCTGGCGGGCCGCCCGGGAGTGGCCCGATGGACGCGATACGAAAGAATCGGGCCATGCATCGTGTTGCGGTCCTGGCCCTGGACGGCGTCGTCCCGTTCGAACTCGGCATCCCGGCGCGGATCCTCGGCGCGGCGTCCTCGCCGTCCGGGGAGCCGCTCTACGAGGTCGCCACGTGCAGCCTGGACGGCCGTCCGGTCCGGGCGCACGCCGACTTCTCGATCACCGTGGAGCACGACGCGTCCCTGCTGACCTCGGCGGACACGGTCGTGATCCCGCCCTCGCACGCCCTGGACGCGCTGCGGAACGGGGCGCCGCTGCCGGACGACCTGCACGCCGCCCTCGCGTCCGTCCGGCCGGGGACGCGCCTGGTCGCGATCTGCACCGGCGCGTTCGTGCTGGCCGCCGCCGGACTGCTGGACCGCCGTCCGGCCACCACGCACTGGGGCGAGGCCGACCTGCTGCGGCGGCTGTTCACCGGCGTCCGGGTCGACCCGGACGTCCTCTACGTGGACGACGGGGACGTGCTGACCTCGGCGGGCGTCACCGCCGGGATCGACCTGTGCCTGCACCTCGTCCGGCGCGACCACGGCAGCGAGGTGGCGGGCCGGGTCGCGCGCCTCTGCGTCACTCCCCCGTGGCGGGACGGCGGCCAGGCGCAGTACATCCCGCGTCCCGTCCCGGAGGACCGCCCCGGCGGGCTCGCCGCCACCCGCGCGTGGGCGCTGGAACGCCTCGAGGACCCGCTCACCCTCACCGACCTGGCCGGGCACGCGGGCCTCAGCGTCCGCACCTTCACCCGGAACTTCCGCGCCGAGACGGGTGTCAGCCCAGGTCAGTGGCTCACAGGCCAGCGCCTGGACCTGGCCCGGCGCCTTCTCGAGGCCACCGACCTGCCCGTGGACGTCGTCGCCCGCCGCGCCGGCTTCGGCACCGGGACGGCCCTCCGCCAGCGCTTCCGGGCGTCGCTCGGCGTCCCGCCTCAGGCGTACCGGCGCACGTTCCGCCCCACCGCCGCCTGAGCCCCGTCCACCGCGGGCCGAGCCGCCCGTGCGGAGGCCTCGATCGCCCGCTTCATCTCCACCGCGCCCCGCTCGGTGCGGACGCGGATCTCGGGCGCCAGGGCATGCGGCAGGACGTCCGTGATCCACACCAGGCGTGCGGCGTCCTCACCTTCCGGAACGACCTCGAACGACGCGTGGTGGCGCTCGACCGCGGGCCGCGCGCCCTCCACGACCGCGTAGGCCAGGCGGCGCGCGTCGTCGTCGACGCCGATGATCAGCTCGCGGATCACATGGCCGTCCGGGAAGGTCAGGAAGCGCTGGTCGCCCTCGATCCGGGTGTCGGCGACGCGTCCGGGAAGCAGCCGCTCATGCACCGCGCCCACGTCGCGCAGGACGTCCCACACGTGCTCGGGCGACGCGTCGATCACGATCTCCTGCCGTACCGAGGCCATGGCAGAGGCTCCTCTTCCACTCTTCGAGAGAACAGAAGCGCCCCCGCCACCCTCGATCAGGGCGGCGGGGGCGCTCCGCGCTAGCGGGTCACTCCGCGTTCGCGGGCTCCGGCGGGGCCGAGGCCGGACGGGTCGCACGGCGCGTGCGGCGCCGGGTGCGCCCGTTCGAGGACGCCTCGGGCGCCTCGTCGGTGAGGACGCCCGGGGACGTGCCCTCGGACTCCTCGGCGGCGTCGGCGGCCTCCACCGCGGCCTGGGCCGGCGGCTCCTCGTCGTCGGTGTCGCCCTTCTCGTCCTTCTTGCCGGACTTGGAGAGCTTCTCCTCGACGGCGCGCTCGACGTCGCCCTTGCGCTTGCGGCGGCGGCCGGTCTCCTTGGCCGCCCCCTTCTCCGCGCCCTTCGGCTCCATCGGGGTCAGGTGGACGTGGATGCCCCGCCCGTTGCAGCTCTCGCAGGTCTCGGAGAACGCCTCGAGCAGGCCCTGGCCGACGCGCTTGCGGGTCATCTGGACCAGGCCCAGCGAGGTCACCTCGGCGACCTGGTGCTTGGTGCGGTCCCGGGACAGGCACTCCACCAGGCGGCGCAGCACCAGGTCCCGGTTGGACTCCAGCACCATGTCGATGAAGTCGATCACCACGATGCCGCCGATGTCGCGGAGCCGGAGCTGCCGGACGATCTCCTCGGCGGCCTCCAGGTTGTTGCGGGTGACCGTCTCCTCCAGGTTCCCGCCCTGGCCGGTGAACTTGCCGGTGTTCACGTCGATCACGGTCATCGCCTCGGTGCGGTCGATGACCAGCGAGCCGCCGGACGGCAGCCAGACCTTGCGGTCCAGCGCCTTGGCGATCTGCTCGTCGATCCGGTAGGCGCCCATGACGTCGCCGTCGCCGGTCCACTTCTCGACCCGGTCCTCCAGGTGCGGAGCGACGTAGCCGACGTACTCGGCGACCGTGTCCCAGGCGCCGTCGCCCTGGACGACCAGCTTGGTGAAGTCCTCGTTGAAGATGTCGCGGATCACGCGGATCGTCAGGTCCGGCTCACCGTGCAGCAGGGACGGCGCGGACGCCGACTTGACCTGCTTCTGGATGTGCTCCCACTGGGCGGCCAGGCGGGACACGTCGCGCGCCAGCTCCTCCTCCGTCGCGCCCTCGGCGGCGGTCCGGACGATCACCCCGGCGTTCTCCGGCATGACCTTCTTGAGGATCTGCTTGAGGCGGGTGCGCTCCTTGTCCGGCAGCTTGCGGCTGATGCCGGTCATCGAGCCGTCCGGCACGTACACCAGGTAGCGGCCGGGCAGCGAGACCTGGCTGGTCAGCCGGGCGCCCTTGTGGCCGAGCGGGTCCTTGGTGACCTGCACCAGCACCGACTGGCCGGACTTCAGCGCGGCCTCGATCCGGCGCGGCTGGCCCTCCAGGCCGGCGCTGTCCCAGTTGACCTCGCCCGCGTACAGCACGGCGTTGCGGCCCTTGCCGACGTCGACGAACGCGGCCTCCATCGACGGCAGGACGTTCTGGACCTTGCCCAGGTAGACGTTGCCGACGTAGCTCTGGTGGCTGGCGCGGTTGATGTAGTGCTCGACCAGGACGTCGTCCTCGAGCACGGCGATCTGGGTGCGGTCGCCCTCCTGCCGGACGACCATCTCGCGCTTGACCGACTCGCGGCGGGCCAGGAACTCCGCCTCGGTGATCACCGGCGGGCGGCGGCGGCCCTGCTCGCGGCCCTCCCGGCGGCGCTGCTTCTTGGCCTCCAGGCGGGTGGAGCCGCGCACGGCCTGCACCTCGTCCTCGACGGGACGGGGGGCCTGCTCGCGCACCTCGCGGACGTGCACGACGGTGTTCGGCGGGTCGTCGGTGCCGGTGGCCTCCTCGCCCCCGGACCGGCGGCGACGACGGCGACGGCGGCGGGACGACCCGGGGCCGCCCTGCTCCTCGTCCTCCTCGTCGGCCTCGTCCTCGGCGTGCTCCTCGGCGGCGGCGGGCTTCGCCGCCTCCTTGGCGGGCTTGGCCGTCTCGGCGGCCTCCTCCTCCTCGGCCTCGGCGCCCTCGAGCTCGGCGCCCTCGTCCTCGGCGCCCTCACGGCCTCGTCCACGACCGCGGCCGCCGCGGCGACGGCGGCGGCGCGACGGACGGTCGTCCTCGTCGTGCTCCTCGCCGTGCGCGGCCTCGGCGCGCTCCTCCGCCTCGGGCTCGGCCTCGGGCTCGGGCTCCTCGGCGGGCCGCTCCTCCTGCTTCTTGCGGGCGGGCTTCGCGGCGGTCGGCTGCGGCGGCTGGAACACCACCATCGTCGGCGGCTGGAAGGTCACGCCCGGGACGCCCACGGAGGACGCGGGCTCGTTCTCGTCCACCTCCGGCTCGGTGCCCGGCACGGCCGGGACCTGCGGGACGGCGGAGCTGAAGGCGGCCTCGTCGGGCGCGGCGGGGCGCTTGCGCGACCGCGTGCGGGACGACTTGGGCGCGGGCTCCTCGGCCGGAGCGGCCTGGGCGGCGGGCTCGGCGGGGGCCTCGGCGGCGGTCTCCTCGGCCGGAGCCTCGGCGGCACGGGCCGGGCGGCGGCGCGTCCGGGTGCGCTTGGCCGCGCCCTCCTCCTCGGCGGGGGCCTCAGCGGTGGCGGGGGCCTCAGCCGGGGCCGCGGTCTCCTCGACCTCGGGCGGCGGCGCAGCGGCGCGGGTGGCCGCGCGGCGGCGCGTGGTGCGCGTCACCTTCACGGCGGGCTCGGGCGTCTCGTCCTTCTCCGCGGGGGCGGCGGCCTCGGCGGACGCCTCGGCGGCGGCGGTCGTGCGCGTGCGCCGGGTGCTCTTGGCCTTGGCGGCTCCGCGTCCGGCCCCTGCCTCCACCTCGGGGGCGGGCGCGGCGGGCGCCTCGGCGGCGGTCTCCTCGACCTCGGGCGGCGGCGCGGCCGCACGGGTCGCGGCCCGGCGGCGGGTGGTCTTGACGACCTTCACCTCGGGCGTGGCGGTCTCGGCGGCCGCGGCGCGGGTGGTCTTGCGGGCGCGGGCCGGCTTCTTCGCCGGCGCCTCGGTCGCCGCGGCGTCGTCCGCGTCCGGCGGCGGACCCGCGGGACGGCTGGCCACGCGACGCCGCGTGGTGGTCACGGTGGGACGCGATTCCTCGGGGCCCTCGGCCCCGGTGGCCGGATCGGCTTCGTTCTCAAGCATGCGGGCAATCTCCCGTCAGGCTCCCGGGCGCGTCCGGACGCCCCGCCCGGTGGGGGCGGTTCGCCGCGGTGCGCCGCACGAGAGCACTCCGTCAGTCATCGGCGCCGACGCGCCCGGACCTGATGCCCGGGCACGACGACGAAGTCGTCGGGGGCGCGCCCGCCGCTCCCTGCAGGCCGGTTCCGCGCTGCCACGGGCGTGGCGGCGGCGGCTTCGGCCCTACGAGCGGGCGCTGACGGCATCCACGCTCACGGCGTCGCCGGACCGCGGTGAGGCGGGACCGTCCACCGCGCCGGCCTCGTCGCCGGCGATGGTGGCGGTCTCCCGGTCGGGATCGAGCGGATCCGCGAGCACACCGGTCCGCTCGTCCAGGGGCCCCTGCGCCAGCCTGGTCACCAGCGGTGGTGACGGCGGCGCGAGGTCGGCGACCTGGCGGAGACCGGTGAGGATGTCGTCGGGTCGTACGGCGGGTGTGGTGTGCCGCACAACCATGCGAAGTATCGCACATGGGGCATCCGTCGCCTCGGTGCCGCGCCGGTCGCCGTCCTGGGCACGCTCCATGGCGAGTTCCAGGGCGGACACGGCGGCACGCACGTCGAAACGGCGGCGCCCCTTCTTGGTGAGGCGTTCGACCTCCACCGCCCCGGCGTCCAGGAAGGCGGTCACGGCGGCGGCGGCGTCGCTTTCGGCGACACCGTCGAGCCGTACCCGCCACTCGGACGCCTGGAGCCGATCGGCCAGCGCGGTGCTCTTGCCCGTCCCTGCCGGAAGGGCCACGACGTCCACGACGTCGAGGCCCGGAGGCAGGGCGGCGTCGAGCTCGGCGCGCACCCGCTCAGGGTCGCGGGGCTCGGTCAACCCGATCTCGAGGTATTCGGCCTCACTGGCCACCCCTGTCGCCGCCGCACCCGCGTAGGAGATCTTCGGGTGCGGGGTGAATCCGGCACTGAACGCCACAGGAATCCCGGCACGCCGTACGGCGCGTTCCACGGCCCGGGAAATGTCGCGATGGCTCGTGAACCGGAGCCTGCCCCGCTTGGTGTAGCGGACGCGCAGGCGCTGGGTCACGGGGGCCGGTGCTGGACCCTCCGGCATGGGAGCCAGGGTTCTGGTCCTTCCTACTCGTGTCGAGTCGAAAACGTCTCCCTATAGAGTACGGCCACCGCGACCCACTTGAGCCCCGGGGCGTCCCGGAGGCGCGTCCCCTCGCAGCTCAGCGCCCCGTACGCACCGCGACGCGCCGTGGGAGCGCGCCCTTGAAGATTCGGCCAAGGGCGCCCAAAGGAACGGCACGCCGCCCCGGACGGGACGACGTGCCGTGGAGATCGAGGCCGGTCAGACGACCGAAAGCGGGAGCAGCCTCTTGCCCGTGGGGCCGATCTGGATCTCGGTGCCCATGGTCGGGCAGACGCCGCAGTCGTAGCAGGGGGTCCAGCGGCAGTCCTCGACCTCGGTCTCGTCGACGGCGTCCTGCCAGTCCTGCCAGAGCCACTCGCGGTCGAGGCCGGCGTCGAGGTGGTCCCACGGCAGGACCTCGACCTCGTCGCGGTCGCGCAGGGTGTACCAGTCGACGTCGACCGGCTCCCCGGAAAGGGCCTTGTCGGCGGCGGCCGTCCAGCGCTCGTAGGAGAAGTGCTCGGACCAGCCGTCGAACCGGCCGCCGTCCTCCCAGACCGCGCGGATGACCTTGCCGACGCGACGGTCGCCGCGGGACAGCAGGCCCTCGATCACCGACGGCTGGCCGTCGTGGTAGCGCAGGCCGATGGCGCGGCCGTACTCCTTGTCGGAGCGCAGCTCGTCCTTCAGCAGGCGCAGGCGGCGGTCGACGGTCTCGTGGTCGGTCTGCCCGGCCCACTGGAACGGGGTGTGCGGCTTCGGCACGAACCCGCCGATGGACACCGTGCAGCGGATGTCCTTGCGGCCGGTGGCCTCGCGGCCCGCCTTGATCACGCGCTTGGCCATCCCGGCGATCTCGAGGACGTCCTCGTCGGTCTCGGTGGGCAGGCCGCACATGAAGTACAGCTTGACCTGGCGCCAGCCGTTCTCGTAGGCGGTGGTGACGGTGCGGATGAGGTCGTCCTCCGACACCATCTTGTTGATCACCTTGCGCATCCGCTCGGACCCGCCCTCGGGTGCGAACGTCAGGCCGGAGCGGCGGCCGTTGCGGGAGAACTCGTTGGCGAGGGTGATGTTGAAGGCGTCCACGCGGGTGGACGGCAGCGACAGCGAGGTGTGCGTGCCCTCGTACCGGTCGCCCAGGCCCTTGGCGACCTCGGCGATCTCGCTGTGGTCGGCCGACGACAGCGACAGCAGGCCGACCTCGGTGAAGCCGGTCTGCTTGATGCCCTCGTCCACCATCGCGCCGATCGTGGTGATCGACCGCTCCCGGACCGGACGGGTGATCATGCCCGCCTGGCAGAACCGGCAGCCGCGGGTGCAGCCGCGGAAGATCTCCACGGAGAACCGCTCGTGCACGGTCTCGGCCAGCGGGACCAGCGGCTTCTTCGGGTAGGGCCACTGGTCGAGGTCCATGACGGTGTGCTTCTCGACCCGCCACGGGACGCCCGGACGGTTCGGCGCGACGCGCTTGATCCGGCCGTCCGGCAGGTACTCGACGTCGTAGAACCTCGGCACGTACACGCCGCCGGTCTCGGCGAGGCGCAGCAGCACGCCGTCGCGTCCGCCGGGCTCGCCCTCGTTCTTCCACTCCCGGATCACCTCGGTGATCGCGAGCGCGATCTCCTCGCCGTCGCCGAGGACGGCGGCGTCCAGGAAGTCGGCGATGGGCTCGGGGTTGAACGCGGCGTGCCCGCCCGCCAGGACGATCGGGTGCTCATCGGTGCGGTCGGCGGCCTCGAGCGGGATGCCCGCGAGGTCGAGCGCGGTGAGCAGGTTGGTGTAGCCCAGCTCGGTGGAGAACGAGACGCCGAACACGTCGAACGCGCCGACCGGGCGGTGCGAGTCGACCGTGAACTGCGGGATGCCGTGCTCCCGCATGACCTGCTCCATGTCCGGCCACACCGCGTAGGTGCGCTCGGCGAGCACGCCCTCGCGCTCGTTCAGGATCTCGTAGAGGATCTGGACGCCCTGGTTGGGCAGCCCGACCTCGTAGGCGTCGGGGTACATCAGCGCCCAGCGGACGGTCGCGGCGTCCCAGTCCTTGACCTGCGAGTTCAGTTCGCCACCGACGTACTGAATCGGCTTCTGCACGCTCGGGAGCAGCGGCTCCAGGCGCGGGAAGATCGACTCTACGGACATGACGGTGGCCTCCGGTGGCTGGACGTGGGAGAGACCCTCAAGCCTATCCCCGGTGGACCGGTCGCTCGGCCGCGCCCGCCCGGTGATCGAACTCCGGGGTGATCATCGGGCGGCGGGCGACCGGCTAGTCGAACGGCCGGCGGCGGACGTGGACGGCCTGCAGCAGCCCCAGCGCGATCATGTTCGCGAAGGTCGCGGACCCGCCGTAGGACACGAACGGCAGCGGCAGCCCGGTGATCGGCATGATCCCCAAGGTCATCCCGACGTTCTCGAACGTCTGGAACGCCAGCCAGCACACCACGCCGGTCGCGACCAGCGTGCCGAACAGGTCGGCGGCCTGCGAGGCGATCCGCAGCCCGCGCCACAGCACCAGGCCCAGCAGCAGGACGATCACCGCCGCTCCGAGGAACCCCAGCTCCTCCCCCGCGACCGTGAAGATGAAGTCGGTCTGCTGCTCGGGGACGAAGTGCCCGCCGGTCTGCTCGCCCTGGAACAGGCCCTTGCCGAGGAACCCGCCGGAGCCGATCGCGATCCGCGCCTGCTGGGCGTTGTAGCCCGCGCCGCGCGGGTCGGCCGTCGGGTCGATGAACGCGGTGAACCGGGCGAGCTGGTACGGCTTGAGGATCCCCAGGAACCAGACGGCCAGGGCGGCGGCGCCGGCGCCGCCGACCAACCCGGCGATCCACCGCTTGGCCGCGCCGGACACCGCGAGCATGCCGATCACGACCACGGCGAACACCAGGGTGGTGCCGAGGTCGGGCTGGAGCATGATCAGCGCCGCCGGGACGCCCGCCAGGCCGAGCGCGAGCAGCACGTCGCGGCGGCCGGGGCCGACCTCGCCGTCGCGCGGCTCGCCGAGCACCATCGCCATGACCACGACCAGGCCGACCTTGGCGAACTCCGACGGCTGCACCTGGAAGCCGCCGCCGATCACGATCCAGGAGTGCGAGCCGTTGATCGTCGAGCCCAGCGGGGTGAGCACCGCGAGCAGCCCGACGCAGGCCAGGCCGTACAGGATCGGGACGTACGCGCGCAGCAGCCGGTAGTCCAGGACGGTCACGACCGTGCCCAGCCCGAGCCCGATCGCCAGGTTCAGGACGTGCCGCTTGAGGAACGACTCGGGGTCGCGGCCCTGCTCGGTCAGCAGGTGGAAGGTCGCGGACCGGACCAGCAGCGTCCCGATCACCGACAGGGCCAGCACCGACAGGATGAGCGTCCAGTCCAGGCGGCGGAGCCCTGCGGCGTGCCGCCGCCACGTGTTGCGCTCGCCGTAGCCCTCGACCGGCCCGGCGAACCCGCCCAGCCCGGTCACGGCGTGGTCCCCGCGCGGTGCTTCCGCCCGGCAGCCCCGGTGTGCGGGGACGGCCCGACCGTCGGAATGACCGCGCCGGTCTGGTCGTTCATGCGGCCGGGCCCGGACGGCCCGTCCGACGGGCTGGCGGACGGCCCCGGCGTCGGCTCGAGCGCGTCCTCCGGACGCGGCAGGCCGGACGGAAGCCGCCCGTCCTTGCCGACCATCGGCTTGCCGCCCTTGCCGAGCCCGTACATGGCCTCGTAGATCTGCCGGACGGCAGGCGCGGCCGTGTTCGCGCCCTGCCCGCCCTGGGAGACCATCACGACGACCGCGTAGCGCGGGTTGTCCACCGGGGCGAACGAGGCGAACCAGGACGTGTCGTCCTTGCCGTAGACCTCGGCGGTGCCGGTCTTGCCCGCGACGTCCACCTTCTTGAAGTCGAAGCCGCCGAACGCCCCGGCCGCCGTCCCGGACTTGGTCACGCCGGCCAGGCCGCCCCGGATGTACTTCAGCACCTTCGGGTCGACCGGCAGCCTCCCGGTGGGCGGGTCCGCGACGCGGCGCGCGACGCTGCCGTCCGGGCGGACGACCGCCTGCCCGATGTGCGGGACGACCAGCCGTCCGCCGTTGGCGAGCGCCGCGTACGCGCGCGTGAGCTGGAGCGGTGTGGAGAGCACGTCGCCCTGCCCGACCGAGAAGTTCGCCGCGTCACCCGCGCGCCACACGTAGCCCTCGGCGCAGTTCTCCGCCGCGACCGCCTTCAGGTACGCGGCGCGCGACGGATCGGACTGCTGGAGCTCGGGGTAGCCGTCCTTGGCGGCCTTGCAGTCGGCCTTCTTGGTGGTGTTCCAGTACGCGGTCTTCCAGGCGCGGTCCGGGATCCGGCCGGCCGACTCGCTCGGCAGGTCGATGCCGGTCTTCTTGCCGAATCCCCAATTCCGCGCCATCCCGACCATCGGGTCGGCCGGGTTCTTCTTCGGCTTGGTGCCGCCGTCGCGGAGCCACTCCTCGTAGGCGAACTTGTAGAAGACGGTGTCGCAGGACACGACCAGCGCCTCGTGCAGGCTCATGTCGCCGCGCGACTCGCCCTCGAAGTTGCGGAACGCGCGGCTGCCCACGTCGTAGGAGCCGGGGCAGGAGTAGGTGCCGTGCAGGTCGTAGCCGTCCCCCACGGCCGCCGAGACCGACGAGATCTTGAACGTGGAGCCCGGCGCGAACTGCCCCTGGGTGGCCCGCGAGATCAGCGGCTCGCCCTTCTTCTTGCCGAGCAGCGCGTCGTACTGGTCCTGCGAGATGCCACCGGTCCAGATGGTCGGGTCGTAGGTCGGGTAGCTGGCGAGCGCGACGACGTGCCCGGTCTGCACGTCCATCACCACCGCCGCGCCCGAGTCGGCGTGCTTGCCCTGCGAGCGGGCCGACTTCACCGCGTCCTGGACGGCCCGCTCCGCCGCGCCCTGCACGCCGGCGTCGATGCTGGTCACCAGGTTCCCGCCGGGGACGGCGGCCTTCTCCTGCGCCGTCCCGGTGACGCGGCCCTGGCTGTCGACCAGGAGCTTGCGGAAGCCGGGCTCGCCGCGCAGGTCGGCGTCGTAGACCGCCTCCAGGCCGTCCCGGCCGATCAGGTCGACGCCGCTGTAGCCGGTGACCTTCAGGCCCTTGCGCTTGTCCAGCTCCTCCTGCGTGATCGGCTGCAGGTAGCCGAGCGCCTGCGCGGCGTTCGCGCCGCCCGGCCGCGGGTAGTCCCGGACGGCCTGGACCTGCGCGGTCACGCCGGGGAAGTCCTCCTGCCGCTCCATGATCTGCAGCGCGCGCTTGGCGTCGACCTTGTCGTCCACCGGGATCGGCTGGTACGGCGAGCCGGGCCAGCACGGACGCTTGATGCCGGGCCCGCACAGCCGGGTCTTGTTCACCAGGTCGTCGTAGCTCGTGCCGAGCACGCCCGCGAGCCTGGTCAGAACGGCCTTGCCCCGGTCCTTCTGCCGCATCAGGTCGGTGCGGTCGACCGACACGACGAGCGCGGTGCGGTTGCGGACGAGCGCGCGGCCCCGGTCGTCCAGGATCATGCCGCGGACGGCCGGGACGACGATGTCGCGGGTGCGGTTGTCGGCGGCGACCTGCCGGTAGTGCCGGCCCTCGAGGACCTGCATCGTCCAGAGCCGGCCCATCAGGACCAGCAGCAGCGCGCCGACCGTCACGTACAGGACGATCAGCCTGAGGTGGGTCCGGTTGGTCACAGGCGCGTCCGTCCCGACATCGCCCGGTACCGCGCCGCCGGGACCGAGAACCGGTCGCGGTTGCGTTCCGGCCGGTCGTAGCGGCGGGTCGCGCGTAGCACGCACCACACCACGAACGGACTGGCGACGACGTCGTAGAGCACCTCGAGCGGCACCACCCGGGCCACGATCGTCCAGGACGCGCGCGGGTCGCCGAGCAGCATCCCGATCGCGGCGTAGGCGACCGTGCCGAGCAGCGCGCCCGCCGCGACCGCGAAGAACGGCACCGTCGACTGCCGGTCCATCTCGGCGGCGGCGACCCCGCAGACGTAGCCGATGATGCAGTAGACCAGCGCGTACCGGCCGATCGTGTGGTCGGCGGGCGGCACGATGTCGGCGGCGAGGCCGGCGCAGAAGCCGGCGACGCATCCGGTCAGCGACCCCGACACCAGTGCGAGCGCCACCACCGTGAGCAGCACCAGGTCCGGGGTGACGCCGCCGGGCAGCGGCAGCCGGTTGGCCACCGACACCTGGAGCACCAGGGCCACCACGATCACGAGCGCGGAGATGACGCGCCGTCCGGTGGGCGACGCCTCCGGCGCGTTCAGCATGTCAGGCTCCCTTGGACGGCTTGATGGGACGGCTTGCGGGAACGGCTAGTGGGACGGCTTCGCGAACGGACTCTTGTGCGGCTCGGCCGCCGGGGGCGGAGTCGCGGGCGAGGGCGGCGCGGACGGCGTCGGTGACGGCGGCAGCACCGCGTCCCGCGGGTCGGACTTCGGCGGCGCGACCACCACCGCCACCACGTCCAGGCTGGTGAAGTGGACGAACGGCTGGACGTAGGCGGTGCGGGTCAGGCCGCCGGCGGGCGCGTCGATGCGTTCGACCGTCCCGACCGGGACGCCCGGCACGTACGGGCGCTCGCCCTGCGAGCCGAGCGTGACCAGGCGCTGCCCCACCCGCATCGGCGCGTTCGCGTCGAGCAGCTGGAAGCGCAGCGGCGTCCGGCCCCCGCCGCCGAGGCCGCGGCGGCCCCGGCCCTGCACGATGCCGATCTCCTTGGAGTCCTCGAGCCGCGCGCCGACGGAGGAGGTCACGTCCGTCGCGAGCAGCACGGTCGCGGTCGCCGGGCCGACCCGGGTGACGCGTCCGACGAGGCCGTCCGCGCTCATCACCGTCATGTCGGTGCGGATCCCGCTGCCGGTGCCCGCGTCGATGGTGACCGTGTCCTCCAGGCCCTGTCCGACCGAGATGACGTTCGCCGCGACGATCTTGTAGCCGCCGAGCCCCGCCGAGCCGAGCAGCTTGTCGAGCTGCGTCGACTTGCCCTGGTCGACCTGGGTGCCGCGGAGCTGGTCGCGCAGCCGCTGGTTCTCGCGCTGCAGCCGGTCGGCGCGCTTGCGCTGGCCGGGCGCGTCGCCGATCGCGTCGACCGCGTTCCCCACCGGCCGCACGACGGACGCCGAGGTGCGCTCGACCGGGCCGAACACCGCCTCGCCCACGCCGCGCAGACCACGCAGCGGCGAGTCGTTCCCGCCCCGGTAGTCGATCGTGATCATCGCGAGCGCCACCACCAGCAGCGCCCCGAGCACCATGCGGCTGCGTCGGGTGTCGTTCACCCGCGGACCTCCCGTCCCATCGTCCTAGGAGATCAGTGCCGCGACTCCGGTACCAGCACCTGACGCAGCGAGTCGAAGTCCTCCACGGTCTTGCCGGTGCCGAGAACGACCGAGTCGAGCGGATTGTCCACCAGGTGGATCGGCATTCCGGTCTCCTCGCGCAGCCGCTCGTCCAGGTGCTTGAGCAGCGCGCCGCCGCCGGTGAGGGCGATGCCCCGGTCCATGATGTCGCCGGACAGCTCGGGCGGGCACTTGTCGAGCGTGGTCTTCACCGCGTCCACGATCGCGTTCACCGGCTCCTCGATGGCGCGGCGCACCTCCTCGGCGGAGATCACCACGGTCTTCGGCAGCCCGGACACCAGGTCGCGTCCGCGGATCTCGGCGTGCGGCTCCTCGTCCGGACCCGGGTAGGCCGACCCGATCGCCATCTTGATCTCCTCGGCGGTGCGCTCGCCGAGCATCAGCGAGTACTCCTTCTTGGAGAAGCTGATGATGGCCTGGTCGAGCTCGTCCCCGCCGACCCGGACGGACTGGCTGGTCACGATCCCACCGAGGGAGATTATGGCGACCTCGGTGGTGCCTCCTCCGATGTCGACCACCATGTTGCCGGTCGGCTCGTAGACGGGCAGCCCGGCGCCGATCGCGGCGGCCATGGGCTCCTCGATGATGTACACGCGGCGGGCCCCGGCCTGGTAGCCGGCCTCCTTGACGGCGCGCTGCTCCACCCCGGTGATCCCGGACGGCACCGCCACCACGATCCGCGGCTTGGCGAAGTGCCGGCGCTTGTGCACCTTCTGGATGAAGTAGCGGAGCATCCGCTCGGTGACGTCGAAGTCGGCGATGACGCCGTCCTTGAGAGGACGGACCGCGACGATGTTGCCGGGCGTGCGCCCGATCATCCGCTTGGCCTCGATGCCGACCGCCACGATCTTGCCCGTGTTGGTGTTGATCGCCACCACGGACGGCTCGTTCAGCACGATGCCCCGGCCGCGCACGTACACCAGCGTGTTCGCGGTGCCAAGGTCGACCGCCATGTCACGGCCAAGGAACGACAGCTTGTTACCCATGAAGAAAGGGAGCCCTTCATGCTTGTCGGGCGTGCAGAGCGGCGCTGCCATCGTAACGTGCCCACGCCGCGCCGGGCATTCGCCCCTCCGGCGGCGCGACGTCCGATTCCGCACCGTGACCAGGCACGTTACGTGAAAAACACCTGCGCGCCCGAATGATTCAGACCCGCGTGTCTACCCCCGTCACGCCCGGCCAAACCGAGCCGTCCTGAGATCGCACGGACACCGGCCTTCCCGCACCCGGGACGACGGCGCGAACACCCGCAGCGTGCCGACCAGGTCCTGCCCCGATGATCACGGACAGTAACCAAAAGTGTTCGTGATCGAGACGGCGGGAGGGGCCGGGCGTGACCGTGCCCCGGCGCGCTGGGCGCGCCGGGGCACGGGTGGGCGTGTCGGCGGGTGGTCCCGCGACGGGCCCGGTGCCGGTGTTCCGCTCGGGCGGGTCAGCCCAGCTCGGGGAAGAAGAGCTTGATCTCGCGGTCGGCGGAGTAGGTGGAGTCGGAGCCGTGCACGATGTTCTCGCCGATCTCCAGGGCGAAGTCGCCGCGGATGGTGCCGGGCGTGGCGGAGACCGGGTCGGTGGCGCCGGCCAGGGCGCGGAACGCCTCGATGGAGCGCGGGCCCTCGACGACCAGCGCGACCAGCGGGCCGCCGGTGATGAAGTCGACCAGGTCGCCGAAGAACGGCTTCTCGCGGTGCTCCTCGTAGTGGGACTCGGCGGTCTCGCGCGCGAGGGTCTTGAGCTCCAGCGCCACGAGCTTCAGGCCCTTGCGCTCGATCCGCGAGATGACCTCGCCCACAACGCCGCGGCGAACGCCGTCGGGCTTGACCAGGACAAGAGTGCGCTCGGACACGGAGATTCTCCTCAGGGAAAAACGGGATCGTGGGTGGCGCGGACCGCGCCGGGCGTTTCGCCAGTGCTTACTGTACCGAGGCCCTCGCTCTGCTCCGGTTGCCGCGGGGCCGCGCGCGCCCGCGGGTGGCGGCGCGTCCGGCGGCGGCGAGCAGGACGGTGAGCACGGCGGCCGCGGCGAGCCAGGCGCGGTAGCCGCCGGTCAGCGCGACGAGCTGGGCCGCCGCCGTGGTCGGCGCGGGCTGGAGCCATCCGGCCTGGAGCGACAGGACCACGAGCTGGCCGATGAGGACGGCCGGGAAGCACAGCGACAGCCCGAACAGCGCGCCCACGACGCCCGCCTCGCGCAGGGACGTGGCGAGCGCGAGGCCCGCGCCGGCTCCCAGCGCGGCCATCGAGGCGGTCGCGACGGCCGGGATGTGCGCGGAGTCCGGAATGTGCGCCGCGGACGCGAACAGCGGCGGCAGCGTCGCGAGGACGAGCATCGCGTGCCCGGCGAGCACCGCGACCCGCGCGGTGTGCCTCGGCAGCCACGCGGCGGTCAGGGCCCCGGCCAGCGCGGCCGCGGCCCCGACGGCGAACGGCACGTACGTGGCCTGGGACGTCCCGTGCCCGTTCCGCGCGGCGACCGCGATGATCCCGGCGAGGGGCGCGGCGACCGGGTAGGCGAGCAGCCCGGTCGTGACCATGACGACGGCCGCGCCGAGCGGGCTGCCCGCCGTGGCGTCCCGGCTGCCGACGAGGGCGAGTCCGGCCAGGCCGAGCAGCGCGAGCATGGCGAGGGTGAGCCGTCCGCCCGGGGACCAGCCGTAGGTGGTGACGACCGCGAGGAACGCGAACCCCGCCGCCGGGGCCAGCGGCAGGACGAGCTGCCCGCGCTCGGTGTGCCTGGACGCGGGCAGCCGTCCGCGGCGTCCGCGCACGAGCAGGCAGAGCGGCAGGACGCACGCGACGGCCGCCGCGCACCACGGGAACGGCGCGAGAGAGTCGCGCCAGTCGGTCACATGCTCCGGCACGGGGGTTCCGTCCGGGAGCGGGACTCGAGCGAGCACGAGCGGCATCGCTCCGACCAGGGACGCGACGAGCACGCCCGACCAGAGCGCGGAGGCGAGCCGTCCGCCGCGTTCCCAGGCGAGAACGAGCGTCGCGGGCAGGATCAGCCCGGCGCCCAGCCCCTGCACCGCGCGCACCAACCCGACCATCAGGACCGAGTCGGCGCGTCCCACCGCGAGCAGCCCCGCCAGCAGGAGCGCGACGCCGGCCAGCAGCACCGGCCGAGCCCCGAATCGGCGCGCCGCGACCG
This sequence comes from Spirillospora sp. NPDC052269, assembly GCF_040679435.1. Lineage (NCBI taxonomy): Bacteria > Bacillati > Actinomycetota > Actinomycetes > Streptosporangiales > Thermomonosporaceae > Spirillospora > Spirillospora sp. NPDC052269. The sequence goes on along the minus strand of NZ_JBFAUU010000014.1, from coordinate 246,272 downwards.
CCCCGACCGGCACCGCGCCCAGCAGCACCGGAACGCTCATCCCCGTGGCCCGCAGGAACCCCGCGTACCCGTCCGGCCCGAGCCCGAGCGCGCGTCCGGCCTGCTCGATCACGTTGGCGGACGTGTCCGGCAACACCAGCACCGCCGCCGGGAGGGCCACGACGATCACCGCCAGCACCGCCAGCGTCGCCGCCGCCTCCCGCGCCCCGGCCGGTTTCTCCGCCACGGTCTTCGCCGAGGCGACCAGCAGCCCGAGGTCCTCCTGGGGAGGCTCGGGCACCCCCTTCCCCAGCAGGGACTCCTCCAGCGACGGCGCGGCGGGCTCCGGCACGCCCACCCACACACGCTCGCCGCGCGACATCACTGCGACGTCCGCGTCGTCCTCCAGAAGACCCGCACCGGATTCCGTCCCGTCCACCTGCGGAGACTCATCCCAGGATGCCCCGACGACCCACGCCTCGTCCGGCGACGGCACGGCGGACTCGGGAGCATCCCCGCGCCACACCGCCCCCCGCGAAAGCGCACCGCCCCCCGGCCGCACGCCCGCTTCCGGAACCCCCAACCAAGGAACCTCACCCTGCGAAGACGCGGCCGCCCGCGGCCCATCCGACTCAAACGCCGTCCCCGCCCCGTCCGCCTGCCAGGGCTCCCGCTCGGACGGCCCGCCGGCGTCCACCTCGCCAGCCCGCCCGAACACCCCTGCGGGCGGCGCGCCGCCCTCCGGCATGCGCGACCAGTTCTCACCACTGGACGACGCAGCAGCCTCAGACAAATCCGACAGTGACGACCAGGACTCCCTCTCGACCGCCGCAGCGGCCTCAGGCAGGTGCGCCCAGGGCTCATCCGCAGACAACGCGGCGGCCTCAGGCAGGTGCGGCCAGGACTCGCTCGCGGACGACGCGACGGCATCCGACAGGTTCGACCAGGGCTCACCACCGGACGACGCGGCCGCCTCCGACCCGTGCGCCCAAGACTCACCTTCAGACGACGCAGCAGCACCCGACAGGCGTGACCAGGACTCCCCCTCGACCGCCGCAGCGGCCTCGGGCAGGTGCGCCCAAGGCCCACCCGCAGAGGGCGCGGCGGCATCCGGAAGGTGCGACCAGGACTCACCTGCGACGGCCTCCGACGGATGCGGCCAGAACTCGCCCGCAGACGGCGCGGCGGCATCCGACACGTACGTCCGAGACTCACCACCAGACGGCGCGCCGGCCTCCGCCACGTGCGGCCAAGGCTCGCCCGCAGAGGGCGCGGCCGCATCCGACACGTGCGGCCAAGACCCACCCGCAGACAGCGCGGCGGCATCCGACACTTCCGCCCGAGGCTCACCACCAGACGGCGCGCCGGCCTCCGACAGCTGCGTCCAAGGCTCGCCCGCAGACGGCGCGGCCGCGTCCGACACGGGCATCCGAGGCTGACCACCAGACGGCGCAGCGGCGTCCGGAAGGGGGTGCCAAGGCTCACTTGCGGAGGGCGCGGCCGTGTCCGACACGTGCGCCTGAGACCCACCACCAGACGACGCGGCGGCGTCCGGCAGGTGTGTCCAGGGCTCGCCCGCGGAGGGTGCGGCGGCGTCCGGCAGGTGCGTTCGAGGCTCGCCATCGGGCGGCACGGCGGCGTTTTGAAGGGGCTTCCAGGGCTCAGTTGTGGACGGTGCGGTGGCACTCGGCGGGTGTGGGGGGCGGTTCTCGTGCTGGGGCGGTGTGGGCTCCGGGGCGGCCGCCTGCCACGGCTCGTGGTCCGGCGGCGTTCTGGGGTCCGGCCTGCGTGCCTGCGGAAACTCCGGCTCGTGTCGTGCGGTGGTCTCCCTGGCGGAGGCCTGCGGGACATCGTGCGGAGGGGCGGTGAGAGGCGGCTCGAAGGGCGCGTCCTGCGGCGGGCGGACAGGCACCGGTGCGGTCGTCAGCCACGGGTCGCGGGCATGCGGCGCGTCGGCCCCCGAACGGTCGGTGTGCGTGTCCTCGTCCTGCGGAGGCACGCTGGTGAGCCGGGGCCCGCCAAGGGGCGGGACGACGCCCAGCGGCCCGCTGGGCTGCGGAAACTCGTCGAGAGGCGGCGCGGAGGTCAGGGGGGACCGTGGCGGGACCTCGCTGCGGGCGGAGGCGGGCGGGAGAGCCTCGCCTCGCGGTGCCCGCTCCGGCCTGCCCAGGGGCCCCGTCGGCTCGCTGGCCTGGCGGAACTCTTCCGGCAGGGGCGCGGGGTTCGGCGGGACGGGCAACGGGAAGCCGCTGTGCGAGGGCGCGGCGGGCGGCGGCTGGAGAGCTTCACCCTGCGGCGGGACGGCGGGTTCCGGCACGTCCGCATGCCGGTGGTCGGCGCGGGGCGAGATGTTGACCGGCACGTCCCGCTCGGCGGTCGGCGGCGCGGGCCGGAGGAGGTCCGGGGTCAGGGTCACCGTGGGGCCGTCCGGGCGGACGGGGGCGTCGGCTTCGACGTGCTCGGCCCGCGGCGGGCTCGGAGGTGCCGAGCCGTCCGGGTGCGGAGGGCGGTTTCGCGGGGCGTCCGGCGGGACGAGGCCGGACGGGAGGATCACCGTGGGGCCGTCGGGACCGACGGTGGTGTCGGCCGTGTCCGGGGCTCCGTCCGGGCCGGGGTCTGCGGGCCGCGGGGACGGGCGGCTTGGCTGTTCGCTCGAGGAGGACACGGCCTTGCTCCTACGGAAAGGCCGCCCGCCAGATCATGATGTCCAGAATGTTCGCTATTTCGGAATGGCGAATTATGGCGGGCGGAATTCGGCTGCCTTCCCCGGGAATTTAGCGTGCCTGAGCTTTTTCCGCCTGGCGTCCCAGCCAAAAAGCCGTTCCCCAGAGCGCGCCGAACAGCACGCCGAGGATGAACATCATCGGGACCATGAAGCCGGTCAGGAGCACCAGCGCCTGCAGGACGGTGCCGACCGCGAAGCCCCACGGACGGCCCATCACGCCGCAGGCCAGCAGGCACAGCACCGCCAGGGAGCCGCCCACCCAGCCCGCGACCGAGCCGTCCACCTTCTGCACCGAGATGGCGACCGGGATCGCCAGCCCGATGACGATGGCCTCGCAGGCGAGGACCGTCGAGTACAGCCTCCGCTCGGGGTTCATCGGCCCTTCCCCACCCGCAGCAGGGTGCGGGCCTCGCCGGCGGTGGTGACCGACCCGGTGATCAGCACGCCCGCGCCCCGGTACTCGCCGGTCTCCTCGGCGAGGCCGATGGCGCGGTCGATCGCGTCGTCGAGCCGCTCGGCCATGTGGACCCGCTCGGGGCCGAACGTGCCCTCGGCGATCTCGGCGAGCTCCTCGGCGGGCAGCGAGCGCGGCGAGGAGTTCTGGGTCACGACGAGCTCGGCGAGGACGGGCTCGAGCTGGTCGAGCACGCCCGCGATGTCCTTGTCGGAGGCGATCGCGAGGACGCCTACGAGTCGGGTGAAGTCGAACGACTCGGTGATCGTGCGGACCGTCGCCTCCATGCCGACCGGGTTGTGCGAGGAGTCGATCAGCACGGTCGGGCCGGTGCGGGCCACCTCCAGGCGGCCCGGCGAGCCGGACTTGGCGAACCCGCTGCGCACCAGCGCCGGGTCGAGCTGGCCCTCGCCGCCGCCGAGGTAGTCCTCGCCGGCGGCGATCCGGGTGGTGGCCTCGAGGTTGTGCTCGCCGCGGGTCGGCGCGCCGGACGCGAACGCCTCGACCGCCACGAGCGCGGTCGCCGCGTTGCTGGCCTGGTGCTCGCCGAACAGCGGCAGGAAGATCTCGTCGTACTCGCCGTGCAGCCCGCGGATGTTGATCACCTGGCCGCCGACCGCCACGTCCCGGTGGACGACGCCGTACTCGATGCCCTCGCGCGCCGCGACGGAGCCGACCTCGCCGACCCGGCGCAGCAGCACCTCGGCGGCCGGGAGCGGCTGCTGCTCCATGACCACGATCTGGCCGGGCTTGATGATCCCGGCCTTCTCGGCCGCGATCTCCTCGACGGTCTCGCCCAGGTAGGCGGTGTGGTCGAGGCCGACCGGGGTGACCACGGCGACGACGCCGTCGGCGACGTTGGTGGCGTCCCAGGAGCCGCCCATGCCGACCTCGACGACGGCGACGTCGACCGGCGCGTCGGCGAAGGCCGCGAACGCCATCCCTGTCAGGACCTCGAAGAACGACAGTTTCGACTCGTTCTTGGCGTCGATGAGGTCGATGTAGGGCCTGACGTCCTCGTAGACCTCGACGAACCGCTCCTCGGAGATCGGCTCGCCGTCGATCGCGATGCGCTCGCGGAGGGTGGTCAGCTCAGGGCTGGTGTACAGGCCCGTGCGCAGGCCGCGCTCGCGCAGCAGCGCCTCGATCAGCCGCGCGGTGCTCGACTTGCCGTTGGTGCCCGCCACGTGGATCACGGGGTACGCGCGCTGCGGCTGGCCCAGCACGTCGACCAGGTCGCGGACCCGGTCGAGGGTCGGGTCGATGTCCCACTCGACCCCGCGGCTCATGATCGCGCCGATCGCGTCGCGGTAGCCCGACGACTCCGTCACCTGACTCACGTCTTGGATCCCTGCCTGTTCAGCGCTGCGTTTCTGTCGACACAGGAAGCCTACTCGCGCCCCGCCACAGGGCCGTCCACACCCGGCGTCCTGTGGATATCCTCCGACGAATGGCCGTTGATCAGGTGTTCTTCCGCGAGTGGACGGCTCGGCGCCCGGGTTCGAGGCGTTCCGTCGCGCGGGCGCGCGAGCTGGCGGGGGCGCTGGGGCTACTGCCGGTCGGCGTCCCTGTGCTGTCCGTGGTCGGGTCCAAGGGCAAGGGGACGGCCGCGACGTACGCGTCCGCGACCCTTGCGGCGGCGGGCCTGCGGGTGGTCTCGGTGATGAGCCCCGGGCACCGCTCGAACCGCGACCGGATCCGGGTGAACGGACGTGCCGTCTCGCCCGAGGAGTTCGCCACGCTGGCCTCGCGGCTGTCCGAGGCACTGGAAGGGCTTTCCGAGGCGTCCGAGGGCTACCTCTCCCCCGCTGGGCTGTTCACACTGGCCGGGCTCGTGCACGCGCGCGAGGTGGGGGCGGACGCGGTGGTCCTGGAAGCCGGAATGGGCGGCGGCTCGGACGAGATCAGCCTTTTCCCGGCCTCGGTCGTCGCGGTCACACCGATCTTCGCGGAGCACGTGGGCGTGCTGGGCGACACCGTCGCGGAGATCGCCGCCGAGAAGGCCGCGGTGATCGTCCCGGAGACGCGGGCGGTGGTCTCGGCGCCGCAGTCGGCCGAGGTCAGGCGCGTGCTGGACGCCACAGGTGAGATTCAGGTGGCTGTGGACGGCTCCTGGGACACCGTGCTCCCGCCAGGGCTCAGCCGCGCGAACGCCCGAACCGGCGTGCTGGCGGCTCTGCGCCTGGCGGAGTCCCTGGGACGGCCTCCTGCGGACGCGCGCGTGCGTGAGGTGCTCAGCACGGTCGTCCTCCCCGGACGGCTCTCGGCACACATGCGGGACGGCGTCGAGGTGCTCACCGACTCGGCGATCAACCGGACCGGGGTCGCCGCGGCGCTGGAGGCCGCGCGCGCACGCTGGGAAGGCGAAGTCGATCACGTCCTGCTGTGCCTGCCCGACCACAAGGACCTGGACGGCGCGATCGCCGAGCTGGACGGACTGCCGGTGACGTTCGTCCGGCTCCCCCACGCCCATCTGCGGTTCTCGCGCCCGCTACCGTCCTCCTGGGACGTGCTCGACGCCGCTGAGCTGTCCATGGACGCCCTGACGGCGCTGGGGCCACACCTGCTGGCCCTGGGCACCGTCTACTTCGTCGGGCTCGTCCTGGGCGTCCTGGACGCCGATGTCGAACGGCTCTTCGGCTAGGACGAGCTCAGAGTCGGCGCCCGTGGCGAGCGGCGACCAGGTGACTTTGCGACACGCCCTAGCGTTCCACGTCGGCGCGCAGGCGGGTGGTGAGCTTCGCGAGGTCGGCCGTGTCCTGCGCGGGGGCGTTCGACGCGACAAACCCATACGAATCGGACGTCGCCCAGGCGCAGTACGGATGCACCGCCGACAGCACCGCGTACGTCCCGCACACACCCCGCCCGACGTGCTGAAAGGACAGGACGGTATTCGGCTTCGCCCGTTCGAGGAACGCGATCGGGTCGTCGATCGAGGCCGTCCCGCCGATGAACAGGACGTTGCCCGCGGACCCCGAGTACACGGCCGAGGTCTGCCGCGGCCGTGGCAGGTTCCCGCGCCGCACGGCCTCGTTGATGAACGGGTAGGCGACGCTCGCCTCCGGGTCGGACGCGTCGCGGCGCAGGCCGCCCGCCTCGGGCTTCAGCGTGATCCGCTTCGCCGGGCCGCCGTCGCCGCCCATCAGGAGCGCCCCGCCCGCCACGGCGGCGGCGATCACGCAGAGCCCGGCCACCGCGCCGAACACCACGGTCCTCCGGCTTCGACGGCCGGCGGTCGCCGCACCGTCCGGTGCGGGCGCGCGAGGCGCGGGCTCGTGCTCGACGAGGACGGGCGTCGGCGCGGTGGATGTGGCGCGGGCGGCCTCGGGCGGCGCCGCATCCCGGGACGGACCGGATGGCGGCGGCTCGGCGTCCAGCGTGTCGGCGGTCAGCCACCAGGGCGGCGAATCGCCCCATCTGGACGGAGGGACCGGCGAATCGGGCATCGCTCTCCTGCGCTCGGACGGACGGCAGGATCGTATCGACACCAGACCCGCGGCACGCCGGAAAACGGACCGGTTCAGCGCAAGTAGAGCCCGTATTCCACCAGTTCGGGCACCAGCCGGGGCGGCAGGTCGCAGACGACCGCGAGGTCCTCGCCGGAGCTGAACCCGCCGGTCCCGTCGCGCAGTTCCACGGCCTTCTCGGCCTGCTCCGGCGTCATCCCGAACCGGGTGAGCTCCCGCGCGGGGACGGCGTTCACGTCGATCAGCCCGCCGTCGTCGTAGGGGCGCTGCGCGGGCGGCAGGTCGGTGCGCCCGATCCGCAGCTCGCGGGCCATCAGCGGGTTGTCGGCGGCGAGCGCGCGGGCCTCCCTGCGGCGCTGCGCCCTGGCGTTCATGTGCTGGACGGCCGCGCGGTTGGCCTGGTCGGCGCTGATCGGCTGCTGCCAGGGCTGCGGCGGCGCGGGCGGCAGCGGCGGCTGCCGGTTGCCCGCGACGACCGCGTGGACGACCCACACCGGGATCCAGAGCCCGCACGTCACCGCGGTCAGGATGAGGTGCACCGCGTGCGCGGAGTTGTCCAGCCCCGCGGGCGGACGCGGCGGGGGTGGGGGCGGCGCCGCGGGCGGACTCGGCGGAGCCGGTGGCACGGGATACGCGGGCGGCGCCGGGGGCATCGGCGGCGTCGCCGGGACGTGCACGTTGACGTTCACGATCGGCGGCAGCTGCTGCGAGGACGGCGAGTCCTTCGGCGACACGTCCCGCGACGGCGTGTCCGTCGACGGCGCGTCCCCCTGCGGGGTGTCCTTCGGCCGCGTGTCCCTCAGCGCCGCGGCGGGCCCCCTCGGTTCGACCGGCGCGGGCGACGGCACCGCGACCTCGGCCGAGACCGTCGGGACCGCGAACTCGGGCGCGGTCGCAGGCGGCTTGGGACGCAGCGGCGAAGGATCGGGAGACTGCGACGGCTCGGACATCACTCCCCCTGCGTTTAACCGGACCAGACCCGGACGACACCGACAGTTTACGAAAGCCCTCACCCTTCGAGTGATCCGAGGGTGATTCCGTTCCCGCAACGACGTCGCCCCCGTCCCGGAACCCGGGACGGGGGCGACGGCCGAAACGGTGTGTCAGCCTGCCGGCAGGGCCGCGATCTGGGCCTCGAGCCGCGTGATGTCGGCCTCGGCCTGCGCGAGGCGGCCGCGGTTCTTGGCGACGACGGCCTCGGGGGCCTTGGCCATGAACGCCTCGTTCGCCAGCTTCTTCGAGGTCTGCTCGACCTCCTTGCGGGCGGCGGCGAGGTCCTTCTCCAGCCGCTTGCGCTCGGCGGCGACGTCGATCGCGCCCGCCGTGTCGAGCCGGACGACCACGCCCTCGACCGGCAGCGACGCCGTGGCGGAGAAGCCGTCCCCGGGCGGGGTGAGGCGGAGCAGCGTCCGGACGCCCTCCTCGTGGTCGCGCAGCGGCGAGTCGGCCCACTCGATCGCGGCGGCGACCTTCTGGCCGGGCTTCAGGCCCTGGTCGGTCTGGAACCGGCGGACCTCGGTGACCAGCCGCTGCAGCGACTCGACGACGAGCTCGGCGGACTTGGCCTCGCGCGCCGGGTCGGCGGCGGGCCAGGCGGCGCGGACGATCGTCTCCTCGCCGGTCAGGGACGTCCACAGCTCCTCGGTGATGAACGGGATCACCGGGTGCAGCAGCCGCAGCAGCTTGTCGAACACCTCGCCGAGGACGCGCCGGGTCGCCTCGGCCCGCTCGTCGGCGAACTGGACCTTGGCGAGCTCCACGTACCAGTCGCAGACCTCGCCCCACGTGAAGTGGTACAGCGTCTCGCACGCCTTGGCGAAGTCGAAGGACTCCAGGTGGCCGTCCACGTCGGCGGCGACCTGCTGGAGCCGGGACAGGATCCAGGCGTCCACGGTCGAGACCTCGGCGGGCAGCTCGCCGCGCGTGTGCGCGCCGTTGATCATCGCGAACCGGGTGGCGTTCCACAGCTTGTTGCAGAAGTTGCGCGAGCCCTGCGCCCAGTCCTCGGCGACCGGGACGTCGCCGCCGGGGTTCGCGCCGCGCAGCAGCGTGAAGCGGGTGGCGTCGGCGCCGTACCGCTCGATCCAGTCGAGCGGGTCGACGACGTTGCCGAACGACTTCGACATCTTCTTGCCGTGCTGGTCGCGGACCATGCCGTGCAGCGCGATCGTGTGGAACGGCTGGACGCCGTCCATGGCGTAGAGGCCGAACATCATCATCCGGGCGACCCAGAAGAACAGGATGTCGTACCCCGTGACCAGCACGGACGTCGGGTAGAACCGCTTGAGGTCGGCGGCGCCGGCGTCCGGCCAGCCGAGCGTCGAGAACGGCCACAGCGCGGAGGAGAACCAGGTGTCGAGGACGTCGGAGTCCTGCGTCCAGCCGGCGGGCGGCTCCTCGTCGGGGCCGGGGCAGACGGTCTCGCCGTCCGGGCCGTACCAGACCGGGATGCGGTGCCCCCACCACAGCTGGCGGCTGATGCACCAGTCGTGCATGTTGTCGACCCACTCGAAGTAGCGGGGCGCCATCTCCGGCGGGTGGATCGCGACGCGGCCGTCGCGGACGGCGTCGCCCGCGGCCTTCGCCAGCGGCTCGACCTTGACGAACCACTGCAGCGACACGCGCGGCTCGACGACCGTGGAGCAGCGCTGGCAGTGGCCGACCGCGTGCTCGTAGGGACGGACCTCCTTGACGATCCGGCCGTCCTCGCGCAGCGCGGCGACGACGGCGGGACGGGCCTCGAACCGGTCCATGCCCTCGAACGGGCCGTGCGCGGTGATCACGCCGCGCTCGTCCATGACCGACAGGGCCCGCAGGTCGTGGCGCCGGCCGATCTCGAAGTCGTTCGGGTCGTGCGCCGGGGTGACCTTGACGCAGCCGGTGCCGAACTCGGGGTCGACGTGCTCGTCGGCGACGATCGGGATGCGGCGGCCGGTGAGCGGCAGCTCCACGGTCGTCCCGACCAGGTGCCGGTACCGCTCGTCGTCCGGGTGGACGGCCACGGCGGTGTCGCCGAGCATCGTCTCGGCCCGGGTGGTGGCGACGACGATCTCGTCCGAGTAGCGGATCGAGACCAGCTCGCCCTCGCGGTCGTAGTGCTCGACCTCGATGTCGGAGAGGGCGGTGAGGCAGCGCGGGCACCAGTTGATGATGCGCTCGGCGCGGTAGATCAGGCCGTCGTCGAACAGCCGCTTGAAGATCGTCCGGACGGCGCGGGCGCGCGGCTCGTCCATGGTGAACGCCTCGCGCGTCCAGTCGACCGAGTCGCCGAGGCGGCGCATCTGGCCGAGGATCCGGCCGCCCGACTCCGCCTTCCACTGCCACACGCGCTCGACGAACGCCTCGCGGCCGAGGTCGTGCCGGGACAGGCCCTCCTTGGCGAGCCCGCGCTCCACCACGTTCTGGGTCGCGATGCCCGCGTGGTCCATGCCGGGGATCCAGGCGACCTCGTGGCCCTGCATGCGGCGGCGCCGGACCAGCGTGTCCTGGATGGAGTGGTCCAGGGCGTGGCCCATGTGCAGGGAGCCGGTGACGTTCGGCGGCGGGATGACGATCGAGTAGGCCGGAGCGGTGGGGTTGCGGGCCGGGTCCGCCGTGAAGTAGCCCGCGGATACCCAGCGCTCGTAGAGCCTGCCCTCGACGTTCGCCGGTTGGTACTGGGTGGGCAGATCGACGTCTGCGGCCGGGTTCTGGCCGCGCGCGTTGCCGGGATCGTTGCTGGGCTGAGTCACGGCCCCTGATTCTACGGGTCCCGGACGCGTATAACGTGCGGGGGCAAGAGAGATCAAGGATCTAGGAGAGAACGTGAGCGGCTGGAACCCTCCGCCCCAGTCGCCGGGAGGCAATCCCGGCGGCGCCCCCAACCCCTACGGACAGCCCGGTTACGGTCAGCAGCCCGGTTACGGACAGCCCGCTCCCCAGGCCCCGCCGGCCCCGCCGGCCGCCCAGCCCGGGTGGTCCCAGCAGGACCAGCAGCCCGGCTGGGGCCAGCCGCCCGGCGGTTTCGCCCAGCCGCAGCCCGGTTTCGGCCCGCCGCCCGGCGTCCCCCCGCGCAGGTCCAACGCCGGGCTCGTCATCGGCCTGGTCGGCGGTGGACTCGTCCTGGTGATCATCGCCGTGGTCGCGGTCGTCGCGCTCTCCGGCGCCGGCGGCGACAAGTACTCCATCACCACGCCCGACAGCGTCGGCGGCCGCAGCCGTGACTCCGCGATGGAGTCGCAGATGGCGAGCAGGATGGACAACCTCAAGACGCAGATGCGGACGATGACGCACGGCAAGGTCACCGACGTCAGCTCGGCGTTCTACAAGGACTCCGACAGCAGCGGCGGCGGGCTCACCGGCAGCACCGGCGTGATCTTCTTCGGCGGCACCGGCCCGATCGGCGACCCGAGCACCTTCATGAGCGGCATCCGGTCGTCCGCCAGCACCAGCGGCACCACCGTCCTGACCGTCGACGCCGGGTCGCACGGCGGCAAGGCGGGCTGCTTCCAGATCAGCTCGGGCAGCGTCACCATCACCGAGTGCGCCTGGGCGACCAGCAGCAGCTTCGGCGCGATCGTCCCGACCAAGCCGGGATCCACGATCACCGACACCGCCGTCCTGATGCGGACCTTCCGGGACGCCGTGGAGCAGAAGAAGTAACCGCCCGCCACGGGTACCATCCCCCTACCCGCGCGGCGCCGGCCGCCGCCGCACGGGTGGGGGACGCGGCCGCCGGAGGACGAGCCCATGGACACCGCAACCGGCACCGAGACCGCATCCGGCCCGATCCGGGTCCTGATCACCGACGACCATCCGGTGTTCCGGCAGGGCCTGCGCGGACTCCTCCAGGCGCTCGGCGTGGAGGTCGTCGGCGAGGCCGAGAGCGGCCCCGACGCGGTCCGGCTGGCGGCCGAGCTGCGGCCGGACGTGGTCGTCATGGACCTGCACATGCCCGGCGGGAACGGCCTGGAGGCCACCCGCACGATCACCCGCACCAGCCCGCGCACCGGGGTCCTGGTCCTCACCATGTTCCAGGACGACGACTCGGTGTTCGCGGCCATGCGCGCGGGCGCCCGCGGCTACCTGCTCAAGGAGTCCGGCGCCGAGGAGATCGCGCGCGCCGTCCGCGCCGTCGCCGCGGGCGAGGCCATCTACGGCCCGGAGATCGCCCGCCGCGTCCTCACCTACTTCTCGGGCATGCCCCACCCCCGGCAGAACGCCTTCCCCCAGCTCACCGAGCGGGAACGCGAGGTCCTGGAACTCATCGCGCAGGGCCGCGGCAACGCCGACATCGCGTCCGCGCTGTTCCTGTCCGCCAAGACCGTCCGCAACCACGTCTCCAACATCTTCATGAAGCTGCAGGTGGCGGACCGCGCCCAGGCCATCGTCATGGCCCGGGAGGCCGGCCTGGGCGAATCCGGCAAGAACTGACCCCCGGCTCTCCTGGCACGGAACGCCCCCGCACCGGGCAGGCGATCCGGCCGCTCACAGGGGTTGACGACATCCCGCGGGTCCGGGGCTCACGCGTCCTTTGAGAACACGAAAAAGCCCGCCACGATGGTGACGGGCCTTTCGTACAACCGTTCCGCCGGGTTACGCGCTCTTCTCGCGGGGTTCGCGCTTGCTGCGCTCACGCGGGACGAGCGTCGGGTTGACGTGCTCGAGGACGGCCTCGCGGGTGATGACGACGCGGGCCACGTCCTGCCGGGACGGGACCTCGTACATCACCGAGAGGAGGACCTCCTCCATGATCGCGCGAAGGCCGCGGGCGCCGGTGCCGCGCAGGATGGCCTGGTCGGCGATGGCCTCGAGGGCGTCGTCGGTGAACTCCAGGTCGACCCCGTCCAGCTCGAAGAGCCGGTGGTACTGGCGGACCAGCGCGTTCTTCGGCACCGTGAGGATGTTGATCAGGGCCTCGCGGTCCAGGTTGTGGACGCTGGTGATCACCGGTAGACGGCCGATGAACTCGGGGATCATCCCGAACTTCAGCAGGTCCTCCGGCATGACGTCGCCGAGCGCGGCGGCGGACTCGTCGAGGTCGGCCTTGGAGCGGATCACCGCGCCGAAGCCCATGCCCTGCTTGCCGACCCGGGACTCGACGATCTTCTCGAGCCCGGCGAACGCGCCACCGCAGATGAACAGCACGTTCGTGGTGTCGATCTGGATGAACTCCTGGTGCGGGTGCTTGCGGCCGCCCTGCGGCGGGACGCTCGCGGTGGTCCCCTCCAGGATCTTCAGCAGCGCCTGCTGGACGCCCTCGCCCGAGACGTCGCGGGTGATCGACGGGTTCTCGCTCTTGCGGGCGATCTTGTCGACCTCGTCGATGTAGATGATCCCGGTCTCGGCCTTCTTGACGTCGTAGTCGGCCGCCTGGATCAGTTTCAGCAGGATGTTCTCGACATCCTCGCCGACGTAACCGGCCTCCGTCAGCGCCGTGGCGTCCGCGATCGCGAACGGGACGTTGAGGAGTTTGGCGAGCGTCTGCGCGAGCAGCGTCTTGCCCGATCCGGTGGGGCCGAGGAGAAGGATGTTCGACTTCCCCAGCTCGACCCCGTCGCCCGAGCCCGTGTCACCGGACTGGATCCGCTTGTAGTGGTTGTAGACGGCGACCGAGAGGGCCTTCTTGGCCGTCTCCTGCCCGATCACGTAGGAGTCGAGGAACTCGTAGATCTCCCGCGGCTTGGGCAGGCTGTCCCACTTGAGATCGGAGGTCTCGGAGAGCTCCTCCTCGATGATCTCGTTGCAGAGATCGATGCACTCGTCGCAGATGTACACGCCCGGACCCGCGATGAGCTTCTTGACCTGCTTCTGGCTCTTCCCGCAGAACGAGCACTTGAGCAGGTCACCACCGTCGCCGATGCGTGCCACCCAACTGTCTCCTTTTCGTGGGGCCGCGGCCTGTTCGGCCATCCGCTGCGGCTGAGTCTGGTCCCGGAGGCTCCAGGCGCCGAATTCGACGGTACCGCCTCGCGGTGGGTCGTTAAGCCCCCCGCCCGCGACCGTCGCCGGGGCGGGGACCCAACGCGCCCTCCCGAGGGGACGCCGTCAGCGCCGTCTCATCAGGACGACACTACCTCGGCTTTGCGCTTCCTGCTGACGAAGACATCGTCGATCAGGCCGTAGTCCTTGGCCTCCAGGGCCGTGAGGATCTTGTCCCGCTCGATGTCCCGGCGGACCTCCTCCAGGTCCCGCCCGGAGTGCTTGGCCAGGATGTCCTCGAGCAGCTCGCGGATCCGCATGATCTCGCGGGCCTGGATCTCGATGTCGGACGACTGGCCGTAGGTGCCCTCGGTCGCCGGCTGGTGGATCAGGATCCGCGAGTTCGGCAGCGCGGCCCGCTTGCCGGGGGTTCCCGCGGCGAGCAGCACGGCCGCGGCCGAGGCCGCCTGGCCGATGCAGACCGTCTGGATGTCCGGCTTGACGAACTGCATCGTGTCGTAGATCGCCGTCATGGCGGTGAAGGAGCCGCCCGGCGAGTTGATGTAGATGCTGATGTCACGGTCGGGGTCGATCGACTCCAGCGTGATGAGCTGGGCCATCACGTCGTTCGCCGAGGCGTCGTCGATCTGCACGCCGAGGAAGATGATCCGCTCTTCGAAGAGCTTGTTGTACGGGTTCATCTCCTTGACCCCGTACGTGGTGCGCTCGACGAAGGACGGGATGATGTAGCGGTTGTCCACCGGCATCACCGCGCCGGGTCCGCCCGCCTGGATCTGGGGCCGGTACAGTTCGCTCACTTGCTATGCCTCCGCTTCGGGATGATTCGTCAGCTGACCGTGCCCTCGGAGGGCACCTGGTTGGCGCTGAGCACCACGTGGTCGACGAAGCCGTAGTCCTTGGCGGCCTCGGCGGTGAACCAGCGGTCCCGGTCGGAGTCGCGCTCGATCTGCTCGAGCGACTGGCCGGTGTGGGCGGCGATCTTCTCGGCGAGCGTCTTCTTGACGTACAGCATCTGCTCGGCCTGGATCTTGATGTCGGACGCCGTGCCACCGATCCCGCCGGACGGCTGGTGCATCATGATCCGGGCGTGGGGCAGGGCGTACCGCTTGCCGGGAGTGCCCGCGCAGAGCAGGAACTGCCCCATCGACGCCGCCAGTCCCATCCCGACCGTCACGATGTCGTTCGGGACGTACTGCATGATGTCGTAGATCGCCATGCCGGCCGTCACCGAGCCGCCGGGCGAGTTGATGTACAGCGTGATGTCGCGGCGGCCGTCCTCGGCCGACAGCAGGAGCAGCTCGGCGCAGATGCGGTTGGCGATGTCGTCGTCGACCTGCTGGCCAAGGAAGACGATCCGCTCGCGCAGCAGCCGCTGGAAGAGCTGGTCGCCCAGGGGCAGCAGCGGCGCCTCGGCCACCCGTGCCTGGATCCGGGACGACTCGTCGAAAGTCGGAGGCATGCTCACCGGGTGTTCCTCCGGTCCTTTAATCGGTTCGGATGATTGGACATTAACGCGCTGGCGCCCCCGCTTAAGCCCGAGGGCCCTGCTTTTCGCCAGGGGCGTACCGATGGCGAGAACCGGCCTCCGTCGCGTAGGAGCCGGGCTCCCGCGCGGCAGGAGGCCGTGTGGGAGCGGCGGGCGGCCCCGCGGCCCGCGCCGTCCCCGGCGCGCCGCACGGTCGCCCTGGGGGAAACGCCGAGCGCCCCGCAACCCGGTAGGGGGTTGCGGGGCGCTCGGTGCGTCAGAACCTCTTCAGAACCTCGTCAGAGGCGCTTCAGAGACACTTTCGGGTGCCGCGAAGGGCGGTCAGGCGTCCTTCTTGCCTTCCTCGGCGTCGGCGGCGGCCTCGGCCTCGGCGTTGGCCTCCTGGGCCTCCTCGCGGTCGGCCTCGGCGGCGGCGTCCGCGTCGGCGGCGACGTCGGCGATCTCCTGGGCCTGCTCGGTCACGTCCTCGCCGGCCTCGACCGTGTCGCCGTTCAGCTCGCGCTGGATGGCCTCGACGTCCAGGGTCTCACCGGACTCGGTCTTCAGCACGATGTGCTCGACGATCAGGTTGAGGGCCTTGCTGCGCAGGACCTCGGAGACGATCGCCGGGAGCTGGTTGTTCTCGGTGAGGTACTGGGCGAGCTGCTGGGGCGCGACGCCCATCTGCATCGCCTGGGTGACGACGTACTCGCTGAGCTCCTCGTTCTCGACGCCCAGCTCCTCCTGGACGGCGAGCTGGTCGAGGACGAAGCCGCCCTTGACCGCGAGCGCCGAGGCGTCCTTGACCTCCTGGTCGAAGTCCTCCTCGGACTTCTCCTCGTCCTTGAGGTAGTCGGCCTTGGTCAGGCCCGCCATCTGCAGCTGCTGGTCGAGCTGCTGGTAGCGGCGGTCGATCTCCTGCTGGACGACGGCGTCGGGCAGCGGGATCTCGACCTTCTCCAGCAGGGCCTCGAGCGCCTTGTCACGGGCGTCGGACAGCTGCTGCATGCGGACCTGGCGGCCGAGCCGGGTGCGGACGTCCTCGCGGAGCTCGTCGATGGTGTCGAACTCGGAGGCGAGCTGCGCGAACTCGTCATCGGCCTCGGGCAGGTCCTTGACCTTGACCGACTGGACGGTGACGGTGATCTCCGCGTCCTCGCCGGCCTTCTCGCCGCCGACCAGCTTGGAGGAGAAGGTCTTGGACTCGCCGGCGGACATGCCGGTGACGGCCTCGTCCAGGCCCTCGATGGCGCCCTCGCTGCCGACCTCGTAGGAGAAGCCGGTGGTGGCCGCGTCCTCGACCGACTCGCCCTCGGTCTCGGCGGCGATGTCGATGGTGGCGAAGTCGCCCTTCTCGGCGGCGCGCTCGACCGTGGTCAGGGAGGCGAAGCGCTCGCGGAGGGTGTCGAGGGTCTCGGCGACCTTCTCGTCGGTGACCTCGGCGTCCTCGACGACGACCTCGAGGCCGTCGTACTCCGGCACGTCGAACTTCGGCCGGATGTCGACCTCGGCGGTGAAGGCGAACTTCTCGTTGTCGTCGAGCTCGGTGACCTCGACGTCCGGCTGGCCGAGGACGAAGATCTCCTTCTCCTCGACGGCGCGGCCGTAGAGCTCGGGCAGGGCGTCGTTGACGGCCTCCTGGAGGACCGCGCCACGCCCCACGTACTGGTCGATCAGGCGGGCGGGGACCTTGCCGGGCCGGAAGCCCTTGATCCGCACCTGACGCGAGATCTCCTGGTACGCCTTGTCGAGGTTCGGCTTGAGCTCGTCGAACGGAACCTCGACGGTGAGCTTGACCCGGGTGGGGGTCAGCTCCTCGACATCGGTCTTCACTGGGGTAGGTCTCCTTGATCGGGCACTGTCTCGGCCGCGGCGTTCGACGCGCTTGCTCAGCCTCTGTCAGTCTCTCTGGCTCGCGAACAGGGCGGGCACGCCGAAAAATTCGGCTCCGCGCCCATGCGCGCCAAGTCTATGGGGTAACCGGGGGAACTGCGGACATCGGCGGGTCGTTCCGGGACCCCGCGGCCCCCGGCTTCCGGTCAACCCCCCGGACGTTACCAGGTGCGACGCGGCGGAATCGGCCCCTCTCCCGGCCACCTCACGGTCACCGTCCTACCAGTTCCGCCTGGTGGCGCGGGAATGGCGGACGACGGGCAGGGCGTCCTCCGGCCGCTCGTAGACCGACTGGACGGCGACCCGGCCGGGGCCGACCAGGCGGGCCATGATGCTGCGGTTGCTGTACCGGTTGCCGAACAGCGACCCGAGGGCGCTCCTGCCCACGCTGCGCGGGTACTCCAGGTGCAGGTGCGCCTCGACGGTCACGTCACGGTAAAGCAGCGCGCTCGGCTGGATGAGCAGCGGCTCCCCTGGGGCGAGGTCGCGGACGAAGGTGTTACCGGGCGCGTGCAGGAGGAGCAGGCCTGGGCCGTTCTCGGCGGTGAAGACGTCCCCGAACTGGCCCATGGGCCAGTGCCGTTCGCGGTCGTCGCCCTTGCGGGTGTCGTACCAGATGCCCGTGCTCGTCCAGTCGTAAGCGACGTTGCCGGTGGCGACGAGAAAGCGATGTTCGCGTACCCACATGGACTGGCCGTGCTGGAGGGGCAGGACGACGATGTCGCCCGCGTGGTTGTCGGAAAGGGCGATCCGGCCCGGTCCCTGGCCCACGAGCATGACGAGCGGAAGCCCTGCCATCATGCGCTTCCAGCCGCCTTTGAGGCCCATGTTGGACAGCTGGGCGGCGGGGTCGGCCCACAGCAGGTTCTTGTGCGAGAAGTAGATCCACTCGCCGGAGGCCAAGGCGAAGTCGGCCACCGGGACCATCGTCCCCTCGATCTGGCAGCGGGACTGGCCGAACTGGATGTGCGCCATGTCGCGGACGGCGGGCTGCTTCGTCCAGCCGGACATGCTCACCGACGCGCGCACGTCCACGGGGGCGCCGCAGAGCGGGCAGGTGCGGGAGTTCGGGTCGCTGGGCTGGCGGCAGTAGCGGCAGACGTAGCGGTCGTCGGTCCGTTGTTCGGTCATGGACGCCTCAACCCGAGTGGTGGTGGACGTACATGGACTGGATGCCGACGCGGCCGGGTCCGGTCATCTCGGCGAGGTACATGCCGCGCCGGAGGAGGCCGGTCTTGAGGTTCATCTGCACCGCCTGCATCTGGACGGTGGAGTCCTTGTAGAGGAAACCTCCGGGCTCGACGAGGATCTTCTCCCCCGGCCTCAGCACCCGCTCGAAGACGTTTCCGTAGCCGTGCAGCATGAGCAGGCCGGGATACCCCTGGGTGACGAACCGGTCCATGTACATGCCGTTGCCGCCATGCAGGATATTGGCCAGGCCCTTGATGCGGACGAACGAGTAGCCGATCGACCCGGATGCCACGAGAAAGGCGTGTTCCCGCACGTCCAGCTCCATTTGCGGGTGCAGGGGAAGGACGACCAGTTCGCCCGGGGAGTCGCGGGAGAACGCGACGCGCCCGGGGCCGGACGCGACGGTGACGATGTGCGGCATCCCGGCGAGCGACCGCTTGAGGCCGCCGCCGGTGTTGTAGGCGGACAGCGGGGTGTGCTCGTCCTTCCAGAGCATCACGTGGTGCTCGAAGTACACCGCGTCGCCCTGCCCGAGGGCGACCTCGGCGACCGGGACGAGCTCGCCCTCGACCTGGCAGGTGCTGTTGCCGAAGCGGAACTCGGTCATGTCCCGGAGCCGGGGCGCCTCGCGCCAGCCCGAGTCGCTGACCCGGTCGGCCTCGTTCTGCGGCGCGCCGCAGGTCAGGCAGCTGACCGTGCCGGGCGGGTTCTGCCCGCGGCACCATCGGCACTGGATTCTGTCCACGGCTTTCCCGCCCCCGCTCTTACCTTTTTAGCGCTACATTAACTCCGCGCTTACTTTCTGCGCGTCCGCTTTTGTCGCTATTCGCGGGAAGAAGGTAGCAGGCACGGTTAGGATCCGTTCGGGGCTTTCCGGCGCAGTGGAGGGGACATGGCCTGGTTCGAACGGGAATTCATCGCGGTTCCGGATGAACGCAAGGGACAGCTGGTGTTCAAATGGCCGGATGTGAACATCCGGCGGTTCACCAAGGCGATCGTCAACGCCGACCAGGCGGCCCTGTTCGTCAACGCCGGCCGGATCGTCCAGATGCTGGGCCCGGGGCGCCACACGATCGACGCCGAGGAGCTGCCCGGCCTGGGCGCGGTGGTCGACCGGATGACCGGCGGGAACGCCTACCGCGCCGAGCTGTACTTCGTGCACACCCGGGAGTTCACCGGGATCACCTTCGGCGGGCGGATCGACAACGTCCAGGATCCGAAGAGCGGGCTGATCGTGACGCTGCGGGTGTTCGGCGACTACGCGCTGCGGGTGACCGACCCGGCGCGGCTGATCGTCAACCTCGCGGGGACGGTGGACCTCACCGACGCCGAGGGCGTCGCGGCGTGGGTGAGCGACCAGCTGCTCAAGGCGATGCGGGCGGGGGTGACCACGCAGATCGTCCGGAACGGGTGGCCGATCCTGGGGCTGTCGGCGTACTCGGAGGAGATCGAGAACGCGGCGGTCGCGGCGGGCAACGACCAGCTCGCCGCGTACGGGGTGGCGATCACCCAGATGGGCAACTTCGACGTCAACCTGTCCCCCGAGGACGAGTCGGAGCTGAAGCGGCTCGCCCGGGACGTCCAGTACTCGCAGCTCGCGGGCGGGTTCAACAACTACGCGGCGGGCCAGATGGCGCTGGGCGCGGGGCAGGGCATGGCCCAGGGCGGGGCGGCGAACGCGGGGGCGTTCCTGGCGGCCGGGCTCGGGCTGGGCCAGCAGGCCGCGGCCGCGCAGCCCCAGCCGCAGGCTCCTCCGGCGCAGGCCCCGGCGGCCGTCGTCTGCACGTCCTGCAACACCGGGAACGCGGCGGGCGCGAAGTTCTGCATGGGCTGCGGCCAGCCCGTCGCCCAGGCCGTGCACTGCACGGGCTGCGGGACGCAACTGCCCGGCGGAGCCCGGTTCTGCGGCAACTGCGGGCAGGCCGCCTCGGGCTGACCCTTCTCAGACCATGCGCGGGTCGCGTGCCGACCACACGGGATCCGCGCCTTCCGAAGGCTTCCGGGCCGTGTCCTCGGCGTCAGACGAGGACACGGCCCGGAAGCTCGTTCAGGGGCCCGCGGGTTCTCTCAGCGGGCCGGAGAACCGGTCACTTGCCTCGGCGGTCCTGCTTCGGGAGGCCCTTGTCGAGGCCCGCGCGGCGCAGGGCGTCGGCCATGGCGCTGTTGCCGACGGGGGCGCTGCCGCCCTGACGTCCGCGGCCGCCGGCACCGCCACCGCCTCCGTTGCCGCCACCGCCTTGGCGGCGCTGCTGGCCGCCTCCGCGCTGGTCTCCGCCGCGCTGCCCGCCGCCGCGCTGGCCGCCGCCCCGCTGGCCTCCGCCGCCGCCTCCGCCGCGCTGGCGGTCGGCGGGCTTCTGGCCCTCGGCCTCGTCCTCCAGGCGGAGGGTGAGGGAGATGCGCTTGCGCTGCAGGTCGACGTCCAGGACCTTGACGCGGACGATGTCGCCGGGCTTGACGACGTCGCGCGGGTCCTCGACGAACTTGCTGGACATGGCCGAGATGTGGACCAGGCCGTCCTGGTGGACGCCGACGTCGACGAACGCGCCGAAGGCGGCGACGTTGGTGACCACGCCCTCCAGGATCATCCCGGCCTGCAGGTCGGCGAGCTTGTCGACGCCCTCCTTGAAGGTGGCCGTCTTGAAGGCGGGACGCGGGTCGCGGCCCGGCTTCTCCAGCTCGGACAGGATGTCGGTGACCGTCGGCAGGCCGGTCGTGTCGTCCACGAACTGCTGCGGCTTCAGCGAGCGCAGCGTGGCGGTGTTGCCGATCAGGGCCTTGATGTCGGTGCCCGCGGCGTCCAGGATGCGCCGGACGACCGGGTACGACTCGGGGTGGACGGACGAGGCGTCGAGCGGGTCGTCCCCTCCGGGGATGCGCAGGAAGCCCGCGCACTGCTCGTAGGCCTTGGGGCCGAGCCGGGCCACGCCGCGCAGGCCGTCGCGGGTGCGGAACGGGCCGTTGTCGTCGCGGTGCGCGACGATCGAGGCGGCCAGGCTCTCGCCGATGCCGGACACGCGGGTCAGCAGCGGGGCGGACGCGGTGTTGACGTCCACGCCGACCGCGTTCACGGCGTCCTCGACCACGGCGTCCAGGGAGCGGGACAGCTTCAGCTCGGACACGTCGTGCTGGTACTGGCCGACGCCGATGGACTTCGGGTCGATCTTGACCAGCTCGGCGAGCGGGTCCTGGAGGCGGCGGGCGATGGAGACCGCGCCGCGCAGGGACACGTCCAGGTCGGGCAGCTCGCGGGCGGCGTAGGCGGACGCCGAGTACACCGACGCGCCCGCCTCGGACACCATGATCTTGGTGAGCTTGAGGTCGGGGTTCGCGGTGATCAGGTCGGCGGCGAGCTTGTCGGTCTCGCGGGACGCGGTGCCGTTGCCGATCGCGATGAGGTCGACCTGGTGCTCCTTCGCCAACTTGGCGAGGGTGGCGAGCGAGGCGTCCCACTGGCGGCGCGGCTCGTGCGGGTAGATCGTGTCGGTCGCGACGACCTTGCCGGTGGCGTCGACGATCGCGACCTTCACGCCGGTGCGCAGGCCCGGGTCGAGGCCCATCGTGGCGCGGGTCCCGGCGGGCGCGGCGAGCAGCAGGTCCTTGAGGTTCCCGGCGAAGACGCGGACGGCCTCGTCCTCGGCGTCCTGGCGGAGGCGGGTGCGCAGGTCGATGCCGAGGTGGACGAGGATCCGGGTGCGCCAGGCCCAGCGGACGGCGTCCTGGAGCCACTTGTCCGCCGGACGGCCCTGGTCGGTGATCCGGAACCGCGCGGCGATCTCGGTCTCGTAGCCGGTCCGGACGGCCGGGTCGGCCTCCTCCGTCTCCGGCTGGAGGTCGAGGTCGAGGACCTCCTCCTTCTCGCCGCGGAACAGGGCGAGGATGCGGTGCGAGGGCAGCTTGGCGAAGGGCTCGGCGAAGTCGAAGTAGTCGGAGAACTTCGCGCCGGCCTCCTCCTTGCCCTCGCGGACCTTGGCGACGACGCGTCCGCTGGTCCACATGCGCTCGCGCAGGGAGCCGATGAGGTCGGCGTCCTCGGCGAACCGCTCGACCAGGATGGCGCGGGCGCCCTCCAGGGCCGCGGACGCGTCGGCGACGCCCTTCTCGGCGTCCACGTAGCCGGCGGCGGACTCGGCCGGGTCGTGGGCCGGGTCGTCCAGCAGCAGGTTCGCGAGAGGCTCGAGGCCGGCCTCGCGGGCGATCTGGGCCTTGGTGCGGCGCTTGGGCTTGTACGGGAGGTAGATGTCCTCCAGCCGCGCCTTGGAGTCGGCCGCCATGATCTGGGCCTTCAGCTCGTCGCTGAGCTTGCCCTGACCGTCGATCGACTCCAGGATCGCGCCGCGCCGCTCGTCCAGCTCGCGGAGGTAGCGCAGGCGCTCCTCCAGGTCGCGGAGCTGGGTGTCGTCCAGCGCGCCGGTCGCCTCCTTGCGGTACCGGGCGATGAACGGGACCGTGGACCCGCCGTCGAGCAGATCGACGGCGACCCGCACCTGTCCCTCCCGGACGCCGAGCTCGTCGGCGATCCGCTCGGTGATGGGCCGCGGGGCGGCCTGCTCGGCGGCGTTCTGGCTGGTGACTGTCACGTATCGATTCGCTTTCTCCCCTGGGATGTCGCCCGAGCATTGTCCAGGAACCGGGGCCGCTTGTCGCGTCAGCCCCGGTTCCCGGACGTACTCGTCCTCCTCCGGCGGCGATCACCGGGGGTGGGACGACCCGTCAGCCCACCGGCATGCGCGGGGCGATCCGGCCGCCCGGCGCCGAGCGCTTCCTGGACAGCGGGCCCGGCCACCAGTTCGCGCGTCCGAGCAGCACCATCAGCGCGGGCAGGACGATGATCCGGATCACCACGGCGTCGACCAGGACGGCCACGGCGAGCCCGACGCCCATCTCCTTCATGTCCATGAGGTGGAGCGCCCCGAAGATCGCGAACACCGAGATCATGATGACCGCGGCACTGGTGATCGTCCCGGCCGAGCCCGTGATGCCCTCGGCGACCGCGCGGCGGGTCGGCAGCCCGGCCTGGGCGGCCTCGCGGATCCGGCTGACCAGGAAGACGTGGTAGTCCATGGACAGCCCGAACAGGACCGCGAAGAGGAAGAGCGGGATCCAGGCGACGACCGCGCCGGTGCTGCTGAAGCCGAGCGGCCCCTCCAGCCAGGTGTGCTGGAAGACCAGGACGAGCGCGCCGAACGCGGCCCCGACCGACAGCAGGTTCACCACGATCGCGGTCAGCGCGACGACCACCGAGCGGAACATCACGGCCGTCATCAGGAAGGACAGGCCGAGGACGAACCCGACGACCAGCGGCATCCGGTCGGACAGCTGGGCGCTGAAGTCGACCGAGCCGGCGGGGTCCCCGCCGACCCAGCTCTCGGCCCCGGCGACCTTCCCGACGGTTGCCGGGACGAGGTCGTCCCGCAGCTGCGCGACCGCGTCGCGGGCCTGTCCGCTGTTCATGCCGTAGGGGGTGGCGAGCGTGAGCATCTGGACGCGTCCGTCCGCGGAGGCGCGGATGTCCGGTCGCGGCCCGCGGGTGATGAACAGGCGGTCGCCGTCGGTGCGGGACGCGAGGTCGGTCAGGGCGGCGTGGACCTGACGGGCCTGGTCCGGGGCCGTCCGGACGACGATCTGGTGCTCGGACGACTGGTCCGGGAACGCCGCGACCAGGCGGTCATAGACGCGCAGGGCAGGGATCGCGCGCGGGAGCTGGTCGGTGGTGGTCGGACGCAGCTGCATGTCGAGCGCCGGGGCGGCGAGGGCGAGGAGCGCGACGACGGCCAGGACCAGCGTGATCGCCGGGTGCCGCAGGGCCGGACGCAGCAGCGCGGGCCACAGGCGCGGGTTCTCGCGGGTCGCGGTCAGCCGCCACAGGACCGGGACGCGCGGCCGGTCCACGCGCGGGCCGAGCTTGGCGAGGACGGCGGGCAGCACGGTCACCGAGCCGAGCATGGCGACCGCGACCACGACGATCGCGGCGGTCGCGAGCGAGGTGAAGATCACGTTGCCGGTGAGGAACAGCCCGGCCATCGCGACGATCACCGCGACACCGGAGACCACGACCGCGTGCCCGGAGGTCGCGGCGGCGATCTCGATGGCGTCCCGGTGGCCCGCGCCGCGCATCCGCTCCTCGCGCTCCCGGCGCAGGTAGAACAGCGAGTAGTCGACGCCGACGGCCATCCCCATGAGCATGGTCATGCTGCTCGCCGTGTCGTACATCGGGACGAGGTGGGAGACCAGCATGGTCATCCCGGTCGCGCCCGCGATCGCGGTGATCGCGAGCAGCACCGGGACGCCCGCGGCGATCAGCGCGCCGAACGCCACGATGAGGATCAGCAGCGTCACCGGGAAGCCGATGCCGTCCGCGCGGACCAGGTCCTTCGCGATCAGCTCGGACATGCCCTTGCCGATGGACGCGCCGCCGGTCTGCTCGACGCGCAGGCCAGGGTGCTTCTTCTGCACGTCCGCGGTCCGGTCCAGCAGCGGCTGGACGCGCTCCTTGGCGGTCAGCGGGTCGCCGCCCATGGTCGCCGGGACCATGAGCGCCGCGCCGTCCTTGCTCGGGATGGCCGCGCCCACCTTCGTGACCTGCGGGATCCCGCGCAGGGCCGCGGTCACCTCGGCGGCGGCGGCGCGCGCCTCGGCCTCGGGCAGCGGCCCGGAGCGGGACGTGATCAACACGTTCTCCGTCGCGGGCGGGGTCACGCCGTGGGCGTGCGCGACGCGTCCGGCGGTCCCCGCGTCCCGGGCGGCCTGGTCGAGGTCGGTCGCCTTGTTCGTGCCGAGGGCCCCGCCCAGGACCACGCACGCCACCACGAAGACGATCCACAACCCGATGGCCCGCCAGGGGTGGCCCGCGCTCCAGCGGGCCACCCGCACTGTCACCGATCGCCTGCTCATGAGCGCGGCACCTTTCCGTCCCGTCCGACGACCTTTCCGGCCGGCGAACGTCCTGTTTCAACGACGGTTCGATGTTCGTGCGGCGGGAGCTTCGGGACACTGGGCCAACCTCCTCCTCGGGGGTAGGGGAAAGCCCACCACCGCGATAGGGGGTTCAGGCCCCCTGCCCGGTTCGCGCCTTCCGGGCACAATGAGCGTGTGAAGGGCGGGCAAGTGGACGGCGAGGCGAGCAAGTGAACGGCGAGGGGCACGACCATGCCGGCGTGGCCGGGCTCGCGGTCGCGCGGAGCCTGCTCCAGGCGGTGCTGGCCCAGGTCGCGAACCTGCCGCTGGCGATCCTCCTCGGGGTGTCGCTGGCGCTCGTCCCGATCGGGGTGGGGCTGGCGCTGCTGCCGCCGGTGCTGCTCGCGGTGCGCGGGCTGGCGAACCAGCAGCGGCGCTGGGCGAAGGAGTGGTCGGGGATCGACATCCCGGTCCCGTACCGTCCGCGCCCGGAGGGCGCGACCGGGTTCGGCCGGGTGCGGTGGCTGCTCGGCGACCCGGCGACCTGGCGCGACATGCTCTGGACGCTCGTGAACTCGGTGACCGGCGTGGTGTTCGCCGGGCTGCCCGCCGGGCTGGTCGTGTACGGCCTGGAGGGCGTCCTGGTGGTGCCCTGGCTGTCCGGCCTGCGCTCGTTCGGGTGGGGGCCGTTCTGGCCGCTGGGCGACTACGGCCTGACCGGGGCGCTCGGCTGCCTGCTGCTCGGGTCGGTGCTGGTGCTGCTGGGCTGGCTGGGCGGGCCGCCGATCATGCGGGCGCACGCGATCATCAACCGGTCGATGCTCGGCCCGACCCGGGGACGGCTGGAGGAGCGCGTCCGGGAGCTGACCGAGACCCGGTCGGACACCGTGGACGCGTCCGCCGCCGAACTGCGCCGCATCGAGCGCGACCTGCACGACGGCGCGCAGGCCCGGCTCGTCGCGCTGGCGATGCACATCGGCCTCGCCGAGCAGATGGTGAAGGACGACCCGGACACGGCCGTGCAGCTCCTGGTCGAGGCGCGGGAGGCGAGCGGGACGGCGCTCACCGAGCTGCGCGACCTGGTCCGCGGCATCCACCCGCCGGTGCTCGCCGAGCGCGGCCTGGACGGCGGCGTCCGGGCGCTCGCGATGAGCCTGCCGATGCCGGTCGAGGTGACCGTGGACGTGCCCGGACGGTCCGCTCCCCCGGTCGAGTCCGCCGCGTACTTCGCGGTGGCCGAGATGCTCGCGAACGTGGCCAAGCACGCGGACGCGGAGCGGGCGTGGGTGGACATCCGGCACAATGGCACCGCGCTCGTGATGACCGTCGGGGACGGCGGGCGCGGCGGCGCCGATCCCGCGCGGGGCAGCGGGATCCAGGGCATCACACGCCGCCTGGCGGCCTTCGACGGCACCGTCGCGGTCACCAGCCCCGAAGGTGGGCCGACCGTCGTGACCATGGAGCTGCCGTGCGCGTTGTCATCGCCGAGGACCTAGCCCTGCTGCGGGACGGCCTGATCCGGCTGCTGTCGGCCTACGGGTTCGAGGTGGTCGAGGCCGTGGACAACGGGCCGTCGCTGAAGCGGGCCCTGCTGGCGCACCATCCGGACGTGGCGGTCGTGGACGTCCGGCTGCCCCCGACGTTCACCGACGAGGGGCTGCGGGCGGCGCTGGACGCGCGGCGCGAGATCCCGGGGCTGCCCGTCCTGGTGCTGTCGCAGCACGTGGAGCAGCTGTACTCGCGCGAGCTGCTGTCGGACAGCTCCGGCGGCATCGGCTACCTGCTGAAGGACCGCGTGTCCGACGTGAAGCAGTTCGTGGAGGCGGTGCGGCGCGTCGCGGACGGCGGGACGGCGCTCGACCCGGACGTGGTGGCCCAGCTGCTGACCCGGCGGTCGCGCGAGGAGCCGCTGAAGGCGCTGACGCCGCGCGAGCGCGAGGTGCTGGAGCTGATGGCCGAGGGACGCTCGAACGCCGCCATCGCCGGGAAGATGTTCGTCACCGAGAAGGCCGTCACCAAGCACACCGCGAACATCTTCGCCAAGCTCGGCCTGCCGGTGTCGGAGGACGACAACCGGCGTGTGCTGGCCGTCCTCGCCTACCTGCACGCCTGACGCGCTGGCCTTGCACGCATGACGTGCGGAACGCGCATGCCTCACGCGCGGAACGTGAACGCCTGACGCGCGAGAGGGGCCGTCCCTTCATGGGACGGCCCCTCTTTTTTGCGGGTCGGGGGTTAGCCGACGGTGTAGGAGTAGGGGATCGCGGTCAGGACGTCGCCGCCGGTGTAGATCGCGCCGAGCAGGCCGTTGAACACGCCCACCGGCGAGGTCACCAGGTAGAGCACGCCGTTCACGACCGTGCCGGGCTTGGCGGTCGGCTTGATCGTCACCGACACCTTGCCGCTCTTGCCGGGCTGGACGACGACCGGGGTGCCGTTCGGGGTGAAGTCCCCGGTGATGGCCGTCTTGTACGGGTCACCGGCCGGGGAGGTCACGGTGGCGTCCCACGGCTGGGCCTTCGCCAGGGCGCCGAGCGTGCTGGTGCCGGACGGCGCCGGGCCCGGGAACGGGCCGATCTGCTGGACGTAGCTGAACCAGAACCCGCGCGCGAGGACGTGCCGTCCGCCCGCCTCGCTGACGCGCGCGATCGAGGTCAGGTCGCCCTTCTTCGCCGAGGCGAGGTCGCCGAACACGTCCGGCTGCCCGGACGGGCCCTGCAACTCGACCTGCGCCGGGGTGCTGGACTGCGCGGCCAGCGACAGCGACCGGGTGCCGGGCGGCACCAGGTACGCCGGGACCGACGAGCTCGGCGTGATCGGCAGCGTGATGGTCGGGGACGAGCCGATCGGCGCGAGCGCCACGTCGGCGTAGTCCCGCAGGCGCGGGTTCACCTGCACCGGGACGGGCGCGACCCCGTGGTTGGCGTAGGTGAGGGTGAAGGTCGCGGCCTTCCCGGCGGGCAGCTTCGCGCCCTTCGGGAGGGAGCCGGTGACCTTCACCTGGTCGAATCCGACCGTCCCGGTGAAGTTCTGCGAGATCTCCTTGCCGCTGACCGGGTTGGCGACGATGACCGTCAGCCGCCAGCGTCCGGGCGCCGGGTCGGCCTGCGTCACCTGGAGCGTGCCCGCGGTGACCGGGGTGCCGTCGTCCTTGAAGTCGCGCGCGTTGGACCCGGTGCCGATGAGCTGGCCGTCCGGGTCCACGAGCGCGGCCTGGACCAGGACGTTCGGGTCGCGGGCGAGCTTCAGGGTGACGCCGAGGTCGTGGCGTCCCTTCGGCACGTCGAACGCGTACGTCGAGGTCTGCCCCGGGGTGTAGGCGCGGGCGTTGCCGCCGATGATCGTCCCGCTGAACGTGCCCTTGCCGCCCTTGGTCGGGATCAGCGTCCGGATGACGGCCGGGATCGACCCCGCCTGGCCCGCCGCCGTCCGGAACCAGACGGCCTCGGGGAGGTCGCCGCGGGTGCCGTCGGTCCTGGCGCGGAAGGTGACGCTGCCGGACTGGCCGGGCTTCAGCGTCAGCGAGGACGGGCTGACCGTGCCGCGCGCGACCGCCTTGCCCGCGCTGGTCGCGAACTGCACGGGGCCGCTGTACGACTGCGCGCCGGACTGCGGGCTGTACAGGATCGCGGTCCAGGTCCCGGCGGCCGGGTAGCGGACGTCCACGTAGGCGTGGTTCGCCGACACGTTGGCGCCCTGCGGACGCGAGTTGGCCGCGTACGAGCCGTCCGGGGCGATCAGCGTGAGCCGGACGACCGGGCCGACCAGCGCGCCGTTCGGCTGCGTCGCGTTCACTCCCTGCCAGGCGGTCGAGACGCCCAGCACGTCCGTTCCCTTGGCGACGTTGAACGTCACCTTCTTGTAGGCCCAGGGCGCGCCGTTGGTCGCGTACGGCATGGTCGGCAGCGACGAGGCCTTGAACGGGACGGTCTGCCAGCCGGTCTGCTTCGTGCTGTAGGACCGCGTCCCGAGGTCGACCTTCGTCGGCGTGGCGCCATGGTTGGTGAACGAGATCTTCTTGCTCACCGTCGCGCCGGGCGTGCCGATCAGCGTCGTCTGGGTGAGGTCCGGGACGACGTTCGCCGAGCCCTTGTAGGCGCGGGCGGCGTCCACGGCGGCCTTGACGTCCAGCAGTCCGGCGCCCTGCTCGGGGCCGGGCAGGCCGAGGTCGTGCGCGGTGCCCGTGAGTAGCCGCTTGACCAGCCACGGGGACGGCGACTGGCCGTGGTGCGCGGACCGGAACGCCTGGATGACCAGCGCGGCGGCGCCCGCGGTGATCGGCGCGGACTGGCTCGTCCCGCCGAACGACTGGATCGAGGCCGGCTTGCCGGAGTAGCCGACGCAGCTCTCGTACTTCTCGGGGTCCGGCGTGCACAGCGCCCAGTCGGACTCGCCGGGCGCGACCAGGTCGGGGGTGCGTCCGCCCTGGCTGATGCCGCCGGACGACAGCGCCGAGATGTTGTTGGAGATCCACTTGCCGGGCTTGGCGAAGCGCGCGGCCCCGTACCCGGTCTGCTGGTAGTTCTGGAAGTCGGTGGACGCGCCGGCCGCGATCACGTTCGGGTCGGTGGACGGGCTGCCCTGCGTCCCGCTGATGCCGCCGTCCCCGGTGGAGACGGTGACGGTGATCCCCGCGCGCACGGCGGCGGCGTTGAACAGCCGGATCGTGTCGCGGCTGCCGTCGTCGGGGTACACGTTGGAGCCGAACGACTCGTTCAGCACGTTGACGTGCTTGGTGATCGCGTAGTCGATCGACTGGAGGATGGCCGAGTTCGGCAGCAGCTCGCCGCCGGCCTTCAGCCCGATGATGGACGCGCCGGGCGCCATGCCCAGCACCCGGATGGTGCAGCCCTTCGGGACGTTCTGCGACGGGTGCGCGAAGTCGGACACGTCGTAGGTCATCCGGCCCTGCGCGCCGATCGCGGACGCGTCGCCGAACGCCTCGGCGCCGCCGGACGGCGTGTCCGGGCCCTCGCCGGAGAAGTCCTGGTAGTCGGCGAAGACCTTCTTCCCGTTCGCGCGGACGAAGTCGGGGTTGTTCGGGTCGACGCCGTCGGCGATGTAGGCGACGGTGACGCCCGAGCCGTCGACGCCGTCCTGGTGCGCGAGGGAGGCGCGGGTGGTCGTCAGCGCCTCGGGCTCGAGCAGCGGCCTCTTCGGGTCGGACGGGCAGACCATGGGCGCCAGCGCGGACCGCCCGGACTGCGCCTTCGCCATGCCCTTGACCGGCGTGGTCGGCTTCTGGTTCGGCGTCGGGGGCGCGACCGGCACGTTCGTGTCGGGCACGACGGCCGCGACCGCCGGGTCGTTCGCGAGTGCGACGGCCTGGTCGGCGGAGACGGTCGCGGCGAACGACGGCACGGCCCGGTAGGCGGTGATCTTCGTCCCGCCCGCGTTCCGCACCTTCGCGACGAGGGCGTCCTTCGCGGACGGCGTCCTCAGCAGCACGATCACCCGGGACGGCTTGCCCGCGTCGGGCTTCACCGCCGCGTGGACGGGCGCGGCGGCCTGGGCGGGCGCGGTGACCGCTCCCGCTCCGAGCGCCAGCACCGCCGCGCCCAGCCCGGCGAGCACACTGCTCCGCCGGGTGGGCGCGAACCGCTGGACGGACACGACACGCCGCGCGGCCTTCCGTCGAGGCGATCTCCCATTTCGTAGGGCCATGAGGTCCCTTCACAAGATCCTTCGCGGCCCCGGGCGGGTGAACGCGGCCACGAGAGCGGCGTCCGGTCGGGAGGGCCGGACGTGTCGCCGCGGAGCAAAAGCGGCGAACGTCCGAATATCAACGGATCTTGACGGGTGGGACAAGAGGGAGAAATGCGACGATTGGATCACGCTTGTGTTTGGGACATCCCGGGGAGCCGGATTTCGCCGGGCCGGTAATTCGTGGGGCTAACCTTCACCCCCGGCCCGGCGGCGCCTCGTCAGCGCGCCCAGAGCGGGACGATCTGCTCGCCGACCTTGGGGGCCAGGTCGCAGTCCTCCAGGCTCTCGGGGACGTGGACGAGGCTCCCGGCGGGCGCGGCGACGACGGCCTGGTAGCCGTCCGCGGAGACGACCATCTGGCGGGCGACGCCACCCGGCAGAACGAGGGTGTCGCCGGACGCGACGTCCACGCGGTCGTCGCCAACGGTGAAGGTCGCGGCGCCGCTCAGGCAGGTCCACACCGATTCGTTGTCGAAGACGTGCAGCGGACCGGTCACGCCGGGCACCGCGTCCACCTTCCACACGGCCAGCTTGGACGTGCCGCCCTGGGTGGGCGTGGCGAGGGACGTCATGACGCCGTTCGGAGTCTCGGTGCGGCGGGACTCGGCGTCGCGGATCACGGCCATGGGGGTTCTCCCGGTAAGGTTTAGACAACTGGGTTGTCCATATAGTCAACGAGGTTGTCTTTCATGTCAAGCTACGAGGCCGCCGCACCGGGCTGGGAGCTGCCGCTCCGCCTGCTCCTGGCGTTCCGGACGATCATCGACGAGACGCACGAGGAGCTGGCAAGACAGGGCCATCCGAACATGCGCCCCATGCACGGCTCGGCCTTCCAGGCGATCGGCCCGCACGGCACCACCGCCGTCGAGCTCGGACGCCGGCTCGGCGTCAGCAAGCAGGCCGCGGGCAAGCTCGTGGACACGCTGGAACGGCTCGGCTACGTCGAACGGGCCTCCGACCCGTCCGACGCGCGGCGCAAGCTCGTCCGGCTGACCGGGCACGGCATGGACGCGCTGCGGCTGTCCGCGGAGATCTTCGAGGCCGTCCGGAACCGCTGGGCGGACGAGCTCGGCCACGACCGGATGCGCGCCTTCGAGGCCGACCTGCGCGCGCTGACGCCCGGCGACCTCTGGCGCCTGGACACCCCCGGCTGGTTCGGCGGCTCCTGACGCGGGCGGTGGCGGGACGGGGCGGGCCGTCCGCACCGGAAGTGCACCGGAGCGTGTGAACCGATCTTCCGGACCGGCGCAGCATACGGGGCGGACCAGCGTGATCACGGTGAAACGGTGCGCCGAAGGCCCTTGCCGGGTGCTGTCAGCGCGGTTAACATCGCGGCGACTCTTAGGAAACTTTCCTAAGAATAATTGGATTCCTGTTGGTTCGGGGGCGCGAACTGAACGGAGAATCATGGTCACAGCGGGCCGACGACGGATCCTCGCGATCCTGTCCGCACTCACCGCCGCGGCGGGGCTGACCCTCACCGCGGCGCATCCCTCGGCGGCGGCCGGAGCCGTCACCGCCACCTGCGCCAAGACCTCCGACTGGGGCACGGGCTTCGAGGGCTCGTGCACGATCAGCAACGGCACGTCCGCCTCGATCGGCTCCTGGAAGCTGGAGGGCGACCTGCCGTCCGGGACCGCGATCACCTCGGCCTGGAACACCACGCAGACCCACTCCGGCAGCCATTACACCTTCGTGAACACGTCCTGGAACGGAACCGTCGCGGCGGGCGCGACCACGAGCTTCGGCTTCGACGGCAGCGGCACGGGCTGGTTCTCCGGCTGCACCGTCAACGGCGCGGCGTGCGACGGCTCGGGCACCCCGCCCGGCGGTGGGGACGACACCCAGCCGCCGACCGCTCCGTCCGGCCTCAAGTCGACCGGCAAGACCGACACGACGGTCGGCCTCTCCTGGACGGCCTCGACCGACAACGTCGGCGTCGCGGGCTACGACGTCTACCAGGGGACGACCAAGGCGACCTCGGTGACCAGCACGTCCGCGACCGTCACGGGCCTCACCGCGAAGACCGCGTACAGCTTCACCGTGAAGGCGCGGGACGCCGCGGGGAACGTGTCCGCCGCGTCCGACGCGGTGTCGGTGACGACCGCCGACTCCGGGGGCGGCACCCCGCCGCCCGGGGGCTCGAAGGTCATGGGGTACTTCACCGACTGGGGCATCTACCAGCGGAACTACCACGTCCGGAACATCGACACGAGCGGCACCGCGAGCAAGCTGACGACCATCAACTACGCGTTCGGCAACGTCACCAACGGCCAGTGCGCGGTCGGCGACAGCTACGCCGACTACGACCGCTTCTACGGCGCGGGCGAGAGCGTGGACGGGACGTCCGACACCTGGGACAACGGCGCGCTGCGCGGCAGCTTCCACCAGCTGCAGGAGCTGAAGAAGAAGTACCCGAACCTCAAGGTGATCTGGTCG
Source organism: Spirillospora sp. NPDC052269 (assembly GCF_040679435.1). NCBI lineage: Bacteria > Bacillati > Actinomycetota > Actinomycetes > Streptosporangiales > Thermomonosporaceae > Spirillospora > Spirillospora sp. NPDC052269. The sequence goes on along the minus strand of NZ_JBFAUU010000014.1, from coordinate 213,138 downwards.
TTCGGCGGCTGGACCTGGTCCGGCGGCTTCACCCAGGCCGCGCAGAACCCGGCCGCGTTCGCCGACTCCTGCTACAAGCTGCTCAACGACCCGCGCTGGGCGGGCCTGTTCGACGGCATCGACATCGACTGGGAGTACCCGAACGCCTGCGGCCTGAGCTGCGACACCAGCGGCTTCGCGTCCTTCAAGAGCCTGCTGTCGGCGGTGCGCTCGCGGTTCGGCTCGTCCCAGCTGGTGACGGCGGCCATCACGGCGGACGCCACGTCCGGCGGCAAGATGGACGCGGCCGACTACGCGGGCGCGGCGCAGTACGTCGACTGGTACAACGTCATGACCTACGACTACTTCGGCGCGTGGGACGCCAAGGGCCCGACGGCCCCGCACTCCCCGCTGACCTCCTACGACGGCATCCCGATCAAGGAGTTCGACAGCACCGACACGATCGCGAAGCTGAAGGGCCTCGGGATCCCGTCCGGCAAGCTGCTGCTCGGCGTCGGCTTCTACGGACGCGGCTGGACGGGCGTCACGCAGAAGGCCCCCGGCGGCACCGCCACCGGCCCGGCCGCCGGCACCTACGAGCAGGGCATCGAGGACTACCGCGTCCTCAAGACCAAGTGCCCCGCCACCAGCGTGGTCGCCGGGACCGCCTACGGCCTGTGCGGCAGTGACTGGTGGAGCTACGACACCCCGGCGACCATCGGCGGCAAGATGGGCTACGCCAAGTCCCAGGGCCTCGGCGGCGCGTTCTTCTGGGAGATGTCCGGCGACACGGGCAACGGCGAACTCGTCTCCGCCGTCCGCTCGGGACTCGGCTGATCCCTCTCCCCCGGTCGCGGCCCGGCCCTCCCAGAACGGCGTCAGGGCCGCGATCCCACCAGAAGGCCCCCGGTGCCTCCTCCCGCCGGGGGCCTTCGCCCTGCCCTGGGTCACTGGGCGTCGAAGGTGCTCCGGAGTGCCCTCATCAGGCGGTCGACGAGCTGCAGTGGATCGTAGGTGAGGGCGCGGTCGCCCTTGTGGAGCCCGTCCCGATCCCAGCGGGCCTCCGACAGGCGGCTCAGGAGCCACGCCTCGGTCCCCGGCCCGGGCTCGACCGTCCAGGTCAGGAGGCCGGCCGGCAGGTGCACATGCTCGGCGAGCAGAACGGCGTCGAACAGGTCCTTACGCTTGCAGACGGTGTCCTTGACCAGCCAGGCCAGCTTCCAGGCGAGCGACAACTCGGGCGTCGCTCCGAGGACGGTCAGGGGAGCGCCGCCGTCCGGCCTCGGGATCCGCGTGTACTCGGGATCCGCGGGCAGCCTCTCGTCGAGCGCGAAGTCGATCTGAACGGTCCCGTGTCCGGCGCGTCCGGCGTCCCAGGGCAGGATGACGCGGCGGCCCGGCGCCTCGTCGTAGTCCCAGATGTCGTCCCAGGCCGCGCGGCCCGCGTCGATGATCACGGGCGGGACGGGCGAGGTGTTCTCGCGTGACATCCGCGCGGCGGCGTCCACGACGTCCCTCAGGAGGCCCTCTTTGTGGGCGGCCTCCATCCGGAGAGTCTCGGCATAGTATTCGTCCCAGGTCAGGAGGCCCTCGGCGTGGTCGTCCAGGAGGCCCTTGGCGTGGTCGTCGTCCCCGGTCGGGCTGCTCGGGATGACGACGAAGTCCAGGTCGCCCGGCTCGCGTGCGAGGTCGCCGTACCAGGCGCGCAGGAGCGTGCTCCCGCGCAGCACCATGCTGCCGGCCAGGCGGTCGGAACCGGCGATTCCGGCGAGGACGTGGTCCGCCACGCGCGACCGGGCGCGGGAGATGGCCTTCTTCTTGTTCATACCTCGCCTCTCAGAGAAGGTCGAAGGTGGGGCGGAGCGCCTCCATCAGGCGGTCGATGTACGGCTGCGGGACGTCCGGGAGGGCGGGACGGTCCTTGCGGAACTCGTCCCACTCGACGTAGGCCAGGGATTCGCGGAGGCTCTTCTCCGTCACCGGTGCCTCCTTGTAGGAGTCGTCGGCCAGCCCGAAGACCTTCGCCAGCAGGTCCGCGGACAGGGACGCGTGCTCGGCGAGCAGGCACGCGTCGTACAGGTCCTTGCCCTCGGGGTAGATGTCGTTGGCCAGCCAAAGGAGTTTCCAGGCCAGTGACAGCTCGGGCGACGCGGCGAGGACGCGGGCGGAGCCGGAGCCGTCCGCGCGCGGAACGTCGGCGAACTCCGGCTCGGACGGCAGGTGCTCGTTGAACACGAAGTCGACCTGGACGGTGCCCCCCGGAGTGCGCTCGGCGCTCCACGGCAGGACGACGCGGCGCCCCGGCACGCGGTCGTAGGTCCAGATATCGGACCAGACCGCGCCGTCCGCGTGGATGCGGACCTTGTCGGCGCGGGATGCGGCCTCGGCGGCCTGCCCTATGCCTGTCAGCAGGTCGTCCGTGCGTTGCTCACGTACGCCCCATGTCTCTGGGCGGAGCATGAAGTCCAGGTCGCCCGGGTCGCGCGCGGCGTCGCCGTACCAGGCGCGCAGAAGCATGCTGCCGCGCAGCATCAGATTCTCCGACCAGGACGAACCCGCGACGGCCGCCAATACGTGGTCGAGCGCGCGACGGCGTGCCACGAACCAGCGAGCACTGTCGCCCGGGTCACCGAAGCGCGGCTCGCTGGGACGCAGTGCGCGGTTGTGGTGCCTCATCGCCGGGTCGAAGACCGGGATCTGCGCGGCGCCGGGAACCGGGCGGATGGTCGGGGGGAGGGACAGGCGGGAAGCGGTCTCGGCGTCGGGGGCGTCCGCGGGCAGGCGTGCCGTGTGGGGCCATGGGCCGTGGCGCAGGTCGTCCCAGGTCATCAGGGGTCCTCGGGGGTTGCGAAGGTGGGGCGTAGGGCCGCTAGGAGGCGGTCTTTGAAGGGGGTGGGAGACGGCGTGGTGCTCGGCAGTTCCAGGCGGAAGCTGTCCCAGTTCAGGTCGGCGTCGGCCAGGTTGTCCCGCAGGGCGGCCTCGGTCACCGGCGTGGCCTTGGACTCATCGGCGAACTCGTACACCTCCGTCAGCAGGTCGGCGGGCAGCGTGACGCGCTCGGCGAGGAGGCAGGCGTCGTACAGGTCCTTGCCCTGGGGAGGCGCGTCGTTGGTGAGCCAGAGCAGCTTCCAGGCGAGGGACAGCTCGGGCGTCGCGGCGAGGACGGTCGTGGGCGGGCCGCCGTCCGTCCTCGGGATCTCGGTGCGCTTCGGCTCGACGGCCGCGTACTCGCTGAACGCGAAGTCGACCTGGACGTGGCCGTCCCCGGCGTCGCCGGCGTCGTAGAGCAGGACGAGGCGGGCGCCCGGTGCCTCGCCGTACTCCCAGATGTTCTCCCAGTACGCGCCGTCCGCGTCGAAGAGCACCGGTGCGCCCGTCGGCGCGTCCGCGCGGGGTGCTCGCGCGGCGGCCTCCTCGACGCCGCTCAGGATCTGCTCGGCGGGCATGTCGAAGAAGCCGATCGTGTCCGGGACGACGACGAAGTCCAGGTCGCCGGGCTCGCGCGCGTCGTCGCCGTACCAGGCGCGCAGGAGCATGCTGCCGCGCAGCATCAGGTTCTCCGACCATTCCGAACCGGCGATCACGGCGAGGACGTGATCGAGCGCGCACCGTCGCGCCAGGGCCTCGGCGGTGGGGGCGGCGGGAGCCGGTGGCGCCTCGGACCAGGGCTCGTCGTCCCGGGGGGCGGTGGGAGGCCAGGGCGGGGAGGGGGGATTCTTCCGGCTCATCGGGGCTCCTCGGTGATCCAGCCGTCGTCGAGCGACGGGGTGTCGTCGTGCACGACGTACTCGCGCTCGACCTCGACGATCTCGTGGCCGGCCGCGCGCAGGGAGGTGACCAGGGCGTCCAGGCGGGCGGCGGCCGTGGGCGCGCCGACGCGGTGGCAGCGCTGGGTGACGAACCGCTCCGGACGTCCGTCCGGGCGGACGCGCCGGGCGTTGCGGGACAGGTGCGCGCCGTGCGCCACGGCCAGGACGGCGAGCGCGGCGAGGTCGGTCTCCGGGGTGAGCAGCAGCTTCATGTGGTGCTCGAAGTAGGAGCCGAGCGCGTCGCCCTCGGCGTCGGTGCGCGGGACGCCCTCGTTCCAGGGCGCGGCCTCCACCTTGACGCGGACGACCCGGAGGCCGTCGCCGCGCAGGTCGTCGGCCGTGCGGGCGGCCTCGGCCAGGACGGCGTCGCCGGCGCCGGAGCGGCGCAGGCTCAGCATCGGCTGGGACGGGGTCCGCCCGCGGGCGAGTTCGATGAGGGTGAGCTTGAGTCCGCGCGCCGTGGCGGCCTCGCGCGCTCGCGGCGCGTCGGGGGCCGCGACGGTCAGGTGGATCTCGAAATCACCCTTGATGTTCACCTTGTGGAGGGTCGCAGAATTTCGAGACCCAGGTCATCCGGTTTTCGAATGACAGAATCTCGAATATGGACTCTCCCGTCGCCGCCGTCCTGTTCGACCTCGACGGAACGCTGATGGACCACGAGACGGCGTCCGTCCGGGCCGTCCTGGAGTGCTGGCCGGACGCCGATCCCGCGTTCCTGGCGCGGCGGTGGGGCGAGCTGACCGACGAGTACGTGGAGCGCTTCGCGGCGGGCGAGATGAGCTTCACCGAGCAGCGGCGGTGCCGTGCGGTCCTGCTCGCGGACGAGCTGGGGCATCCCGGGTGGGACGAGGCGAGGGCGGACGCCTGGTTCGCCGACTATCTCGTCCGCTACCAGGGGTATTGGGCGGCGTATCCGGACGTCCTGCCCGCGTTCGAGGAGCTGGCGGCGCGCGGGCTGCGGTTCGGGATCGTGACGAACGGGGACGGCGCGCAGCAGCGGGCGAAGCTGGAGAGGATCGGGGTCCTGCCGCGTGTGGCGGACTGCGTGATCGCGTCGCGGGAGGTCGGGGCGGCCAAGCCGGACGCGGCGATCTTCGCGGCGGCGTGCGGCCGGCTGGGGCTGCCGCCCGGAGCCGTCCTGCACGTCGGGGACCTGCTCGACACCGACGCGCGGGGCGCGACGGCGGCGGGGCTCACCGGGGTCTGGCTGGACCGTCCCGGCACCGGCTCCGCCGCCGACGTCCCCCGCATCGGCACGCTCGCCGAGCTGCCCGGCCTACTCGGACCCGGTTGAGGCGGAGTTCAGGACGGCCTCGACCTCGATGGTGATCTCGACCTTCTCGCCGAGCGCGACGCCGCCGGGGATCGGCGTGTTGGTGTCGACGCCGAACTCGGTGCGGTCGATCACGCCGGAGGCCACCATCCCGGCGCGGACGCCGCGGCCGCTCTCGTCGAAGATGTCCGGGCCGAACCCGCCGATCTCCAGGTCGAAGGTGACGGGCCTGGTCACACCCTTGATCGTCAGTTCGCCGTCCAGCTCGAACCGGCCCTCGCCGCGCGCCGGGCGCAGGCCGGTCGAGCGGAAGGTCATGGTCGGGTGCTCGGCCACGGCGAAGAAGTCGTTGGCGTTCAGGTGGGCGTCCCGCTGCGCGTTGCCGGTGTCGACCGACCCCATCCGGACGGTCGCGGTGACAGTGGAGTCGAGCGGGTCCTCGCCGGTCGTGAACGTCGCGTCGAAGTCGTCGAAGCGGCCGCGGACCTTGCTGATCATCAGGTGCCGGACGGCGAAGCCGACGGAGGAGTGGACGGTGTCCACGGTCCAGGTGCCCGCGACATAGCCGGGGATCTCGACAAGCTGCGCGGTCATCGTGTCTCCTTGGTTCTGGGTAGTAAGTCGGTTCCTCGAAGGAACCGGCTTCATCCTGCGAGAATCTCGGCAAGTCCCACAAGAAGGCACTTTTTCCTGCCACAGGCACCCGGAGATAACCATGGACGTCAGCGGCCCGAGCGGGCTCATCAACGAGGCCTGCCCCGCCCTGAGCGGACAGTCCGCCGAGGCCTGCCGCGCCCGCAGGACCCTCGACCGCGTCGCCGAGAAATGGACGCTGATGGTCGTCGCGGTGCTCGGCGAGCGCACCCTGAGGTTCGGCGAGCTGAAGCGCGAGTGCGTCGGGATCAGCCAGCGGATGCTGACCGTGACGCTGCGCGGCCTCGAACGCGACGGCTTCGTCGTCCGGACCGTGTACCCGGAGATCCCGCCGCGCGTCGAGTACACGCTGACCGAGCTCGGCCGGACGATGCTGCAGGCGATCGTGCCGCTCGTCGAGTGGACCGAGTCGCACGGCGAGGAGATCGACGCCGCCCGCGCCGCCTACGACCTCCGGACGGCGGAGGGGTGATCCGGACAACCCGGGTGCGGATCGGGGGTTCGGCGGCTACCTTGGGTGACATCTGACGGAACGCACGGAGCAGACGCAAGGACGATGGATCTTCACGAGGTGGGGCGGCGAGCTAGCCGCGCCGAGCCGGAGAACGCGCGGGGACGCGCGGTCCGGCTCGGCGGTGTGCGCCGCTGCCCCGACCACCTCGTGAGGGTTCACCATGCTGTCCAGTGACGTCCGTTCGACCTTCCTGACGTTCTTCCGCGAGCGCGGCCATGTGCGCGTGCCGTCCAGCCCCCTGGTGCCGGACGATCCGACGCTGCTGCTGACGAACGCGGGGATGAACCAGTTCAAGCCCTACTACCTGGGCGAACGCACGCCCGAGCACCAGCGGCTGATGTCGGTGCAGAAGTGCGTGCGCACCGTCGACATCGAGAACGTGGGCCGGACGACCCGGCACGACACGTTCTTCGAGATGCTCGGCAACTTCGCGTTCGGCGACTACTTCAAGCGCGAGGTCGTCCCGTGGGCGTGGGAGCTCATGACCGGGCACTACGGCCTGGAGCGGGACCGCCTGTGGGTGACGGTGTTCCGCGACGACGACGAGGCGGAGGCGATCTGGCGGAGCCTCGGGGTCCCGGCGGACCGGATCCAGCGGCTCGGCATGGCCGACAACCACTGGTCGATGGGCGTGCCGGGGCCGTGCGGGCCGTCCTCGGAGCTGCACTACGACCGGGGCCCGGCGTTCGGCCCGGACGGCGGCCCGGCGGTGGACGGCGAGCGCTACCTGGAGCTCTGGAACCTGGTGTTCATGGAGAGCCTGCGCGGCGCGGGCGACGGCAAGGACGGCTACGAGGTCCTCGGCCCGCTGCCCGCGCGGAACATCGACACCGGGCTCGGGCTCGGACGGCTCACCGCGATCCTCCAGGGCGTCGACACCGTCTGTGAGACGGACATGATGCTGCCCGCGTTCCGGCTCGTCCAGGAGCGGGCGGGCCGGGAGTACCCGGGGCGGCACGGCGGCGAGGTCGCGACGTCCATGCGGGTCGTGACCGACCACGCGCGGACGGCGGCGTTCCTCATCGCGGACGGCGTGCTGCCGTCCGGGGACGGGCGCGGGTACGTGCTGCGGCGGCTGCTGCGCCGCGCGATCCGGCACGCGCGGCTGCTCGGGATCGAGGGGCCGCTGCTCGCGGACCTGACCGGACGCGTCGTGGACGGCCTCGGCGGCTTCTGGCCGGAACTGGTCTCCGGGCGCCCGCTGGTCGAGCGGGTCGTCACGGCGGAGGAGGAGCGGTTCGACCGGACGCTGCGGCAGGGCTCGCGGCTTCTGGAATCGGCGATCGCGACGTCCTCCGGTTCCGGCTCCGGCGGTGAGCTGTCGGGGCGGACGGCGTTCGATTTGCACGACACGTACGGGTTTCCGATCGACCTGACCCTGGACGCGGCGCGCGCGGCGGGCCTGTCCGTGGACGAGGACGAGTTCGGGCGGCTCCTGGAGGCGCAGCGCAGGCAGGCGCACGAGGCGAGTCAGGGCCGCAAGGGCGACGCGGTCGCGCGCCAGGACCTCTACCGGGGCGTGCTCGCGCGTCATGGCCGGACCAGGTTCGTGGGCTACGACCGGACGTCCGCGGAGGGACGCGTCGTGGCGCTCCTCACCGGCTCCGATCCCTCGCACGCGCATGAGGAGCTCCTACCCGCGCAGGGCGCGCGCGGGCAGGGGGAACTCTCGCGTGCGTTCGAGGGGGCGACGGTCGAATTGGTGTTGTCGCAGAGCCCCTTCTACGCGGAGGCGGGCGGGCAGGTCGGGGACACCGGGCGCGTCGTCACGCCGTCCGCGACGCTCGACGTGCTGGACACGCGGCTCGGGCTCGACGGGCTGCACGTCCACACGGTCCGGGTCGTGTCGGGCGAGGTCGGCGTGGGCGACGAGGCGGAGGCGGTCGTGGACGCGGACCGGCGCACGGCGACCGCGCGGTCCCACAGCGCGACGCACGTCCTGCACGCGATGCTGAAGCGCGTCCTCGGCGACCACGCGGCGCAGCGCGGCTCGCGGGTCGAGCCGGGACGGCTGCGGTTCGACTTCGCGCACTTCGGCGCGGTGACGGAGGACGAGCTGGCGACCGTCCGGACGCTCGTGAACGACTACCTGCTGGACGATCCGGAGGTGCGGGTCTGGGAGGCGGACCGCGCGGCGGCGGAGGCGGCGGGCGCGGTCGCGCTGTTCGGCGAGCGGTACGGCGAGCGGGTGCGGATCGTGGACATCGGCGACGCGTCCCGCGAGCTGTGCGGCGGGACGCATGTCGGGCACGGCGCGCAGGCGGGCCCCGTGCACCTGCTCGGAGAGTCGTCGGTCGGGTCCGGGCTGCGCCGCATCGAGGCGCTGACCGGCCCGGACGCGCTGCGCCACCACGACCACGAGCGCGTCCTGCTGCGTGAGCTGGCGGACCTGCTGTCCGTCCCGGCGGACCGGGCGCCGGACCGGCTGCGGCAGCGGCTCGCGACCCTCGCGGAGGCGGAGCGCGAGCTCGCGGCGCTGCGCGCGGCGGACCTGTCGTCCCGCGCGTCCCGGCTCGCGGCGTCCGCGACCGGCGACGTCCCGGTCGTGTCCGCGCGGGTGGACGGCGTGGCGGCGGAGTCCCTGCGGGGGCTGGCGGCGGAGACCGCGGGCCTGCTGCCGCGTCCGGGCGCGGTCGTCCTCGGGACGGTCTCCGGCGGAAAGGCGCTGCTGGTGGCGGCGGTCTCGGAGACACTCGGCGTCGAGGCGCGGGAGCTTCTGGCGAACGCGGCGCGCGTCGTCGGCGGAGGCGCGGGCGGGCGCGGCCCGGTCGCGAACGCGGGCGGACGGCGCGTGGAGGCGCTGCCCGAGGCGCTGAAGGCGGCGGAACGGACCGTCCGGAGCGTCCTCGCACCTTGAGCCCTCGCGCTTGAGTCCTCGAGCCTGAGACCTCGTGCTTCGAGTCCTCGTGCTTTGGGTCCTCGTGCCTTGACCGGAGGTCGCGTCCCGCGGGAGCGGTCCTGCGGGACGCGAACGGTCACTTCAGGCGCGAGCGGTCAGTTCGGGACGATGACGGCGCGGCCGTCGACCTCGCCGGCGTGCAGCCGCTGGTAGGCGACCGGCGCCTCGTCGATCGAGTACGTCTCGACGTGGACGTCCAGCACCCCGGCGCGGGCCAGGTCGAGCACCTCGATCAGCTCGGACCGGCTGCCCCAGTACGGCGACCGGACGGACGCGTCGTAGGCGATCGCGCCGAAGCCCACGGAGGCGAAGCCGCCGCCGATGCCGACGATCACGACGTCCGCCTCGGTGCTCGCGACGGCCGTGGCGGTCGCGGTGGTCGGCGGGGCGCCGACGAAGTCGAACACGGCCTGCGCGCCGATCCCGCCGGTCAACTCGCGCACGCGCGCGGCGGCCTTGTCGTCGGACATGACGGTCTCGTGCGCGCCGACCTCCTTGGCCAGGGCCAGCTTCTGCTCCGACACGTCCAGCGCGATCACGCGGGCCGGGGACAGGGCGCGGATCAGCTGGATCCCGACGTGCCCGAGGCCGCCCGCGCCGATCACCACGGCCGTGCTGCCCGGCACCAGGCGCGGCAGCGCGCCCTTGATCGCGTGGTACGGGGTGAGCCCGGCGTCCGTCAGCGGAGCGCTCCGCGCCGGGTCGAGATCACCGAGCGGGACGAGGTGGCGCGGCGCGTCCACCAGCAGGTACTCGGCGATCGCGCCGGGCGCGCCGAGTCCGGGCGGCTGGATCTTGAGGGCGGCGGCACGTCGGCAGTAGTTCTCCTTGCCCTGGGCGCACTCCGGGCACGTCCCGCAGCCCCACGGCCCGTACACGGCGACGGACTCGCCGACCGTGAGCCCGGTGACGCCCGCGCCGAGCGCCGCGACCGTGCCGACGCCCTCGTGGCCGAGTGTCAGCGGCAGGCCGATGCCCAGTTCGGCCGAGCTCTGCATCACGACGAAGTCGGAGTGGCAGACCCCGGCGGCGGTCACCCTCAGCAGCACCTGTCCGGGGCCGGGTTCGGGGTCCGGAACCTCGACGACCTCGGGCGCCCTCCCGACCTCGCGGAACTGGACGGCCTTCATGATCTCCCCTTCCCCGTCCGGCGACCGGTCTGCGGACCCGCGTCACGCGGTCCATACCCCCAACCACCCCATCTCCACCTCAACCCGCGAAAAGCCTCAGGGAGGCAGAATCTTCCCGGGGAGACACATCACTCGCCTCGCATCTCTGCGCCGATGCCGCGGAACGGGATAGACTGCTGCGCGCTGCGGGCTGTAGCGCAGTTTGGCTAGCGCACCGCCTTTGGGTGGCGGGGGTCGCCGGTTCGAATCCGGCCAGCCCGACGGACGAGGCGAGGCGGGGCCCACGGGTCTCCGCCTTCCTCACCCCGTTATCGAAGCGACAACCACTGGGAAAACCCGGTACGCTACGGTCACGGACGAGGCGATGCCTCACCCCACGCGGATGTAGCTCAATGGTAGAGCCCTAGTCTTCCAAACTAGCTACGCGGGTTCGATTCCCGTCATCCGCTCCACGCACGAAACGACAACGGCGGCCTCCCGGCCGCCGTTTCGCTTTTCTCACCTAGGATCTACCGCCGTTTCAGCAAAGGCTTCCGGAGAGCGAGACCGAGCGCGAGGAACTGCCGACCATCACCTTGGCGCAGCCCTTCATCTGCTGCCAGGAATGGGTCGTCGTGTTCCAGTACGAGAAGGCGCGGGCGTCCAGCGGGAAGGTGACGCGGGCGGACGCGCCGGGCGCGAGCGAGATCTTGCCGAAGCCCCTGAGCTGCTTGGCGGGCTCCGGCACGGCCTTGCTGGACGGCAGCCCGAGATACAACTGCGGGACGGCGTAACCGCGGCGCTTGCCGGTGTTGGTGACGGTCACACTCACCCCGGTCCGCGACATCTTCAGGGCGCTGAACTTGAAGCCGGTGTAGGAGAGCCCGTATCCGAACGGGAATGCCGGAACATATCCCTTGGCGTCGTAGTGCCGATATCCGACCAGCAATTCCTCGCCGTATCGGACGGTGTTCCCGGCGCCTGGATACTGGGCCGGGTTTCCGCTGATCGGGGCCTGCTTCTCGGCGGCGGGGAAGGTGACCGGGAGTCGTCCGCCCGGGTCGACATCACCGAAGAGGACACGCGCGATCGCCGTCCCGCCCCGTCCGCCCGCGTACCAGGACTCCATGATCCCGCGGACCTTGCCCGCCCACGGCGTCAGCACCGGACCGCCGGTCTGCAGCACGACCACGGTGTTCGGGTTGGCCTTGGCGACGGCCGCGACCAGGGCGTCCTGGTCACCGAGCTTCCCGTCCCCGCAGCGCAGCGTCAGGCACTTCACGTCGGCGTCCTCGGCCCGCGCGTCGGCGACGAACACCACCGCGACCTTCGCCGCCCGGGCCGCCTTCACGGCCGCCGCGACGTCCTTTCCGCTCTGGTAGGTCACGTTCTTGGCCCCGGCGCGCGTGGTCAGGCCCTTCAGCGGTGTGACCGTCGACACGGGCTTGACGTACGCCGACCCGATCCCCGAACGCATCTGCGCGGCGGGACCGCCGATCACGGCGATCTTGCTTCCGGACTTGAGCGGCAGCACCCCGCCGGTGTTCTTCAGCAGCGTGATGCCCTGCTCGGACAGTTGCTGGGCGGTGCGGCCATGCGCGGTGTAGTCGATGTGTCCATCGTTGGCCGGACGGGCCCGGTCGAACACCCCGAAGGCGAACAGGGTCCGGAACCGGGCGCGGAGCCGGGCGTCCACGTCCGCCCAGGTGATCTTCCCGTCCTGCAGCGCCGAACCGAGCGCGGGCGGGCTGTACTGAACGCCGATCGGCATCTCCAGGTCGAGCCCGGCCTTCATCGACCCCACGGTGTCCTTGGCGCCGAGCAGCCAGTCGCTGACCACGAATCCCGTGAAGCCCCACTGCTTGCGCAGCACGCCGTCCAGAAGCGGCGTGTTGGAGCAGCTCGGCAGGCCGTTGACCAAGTTGTATCCGCACATCACGCTGCCGACCTTGGCGTCGCGCACGGCGGACTCGAACGGCGGCAGGTAGACCTCGTGCAGCGCCCGCTCGGACACCACGGCGTTCACCGAGTACCGGTTGGCCTCCTGGTTGTTGGCCGGGAAGTGCTTGACCTCCGCGATCAGTCCCTTGGACTGGACGCTCTGGATCCAGGACGCGCCCATGCGCGAGGTCAGCAGCGGCTCCTCGCCGTACGCCTCGAACGTCCGCCCGCCCCTCGCGGTGCGCATGATGTCGACGGCCGGGCCCAGGACGACGTCGTTCCCGTGGTGGACGGCCTCGTCCGCGACCACGGCGCCCGCCTGCCGCGCGGCCTTCGGGTCGAAGGTCGCCGCCAGGGACAGCCCGGACGCCAGAGCCGTGTTCGGGCCCTGCTTCACGCCCATCGACCCGGCGTCCACCAGGTACAGGTCCGGGATCCCGAGCCGCGGCACACCGTGGACCGTCCCGGCCCGGTACCGCGCGTCGTCGGCCGCCCGCAGCGGCCCGACCAGGTCGTCCCCGGCGAGCAGCGCCAGCTTCTCGTCCCCGGTCAGCGCCGCGACGAGCGCGTCCGCCCGCCGCTCGGCGGGCAGCCCGCGGTCGCACCAGGGCCGTCCGGACGGGGCGGCGCAGGGCGCGCTGTTCGACGCCGCGCCCGCGACCTGCGACTGGATCACCGGAGCGGCGAGGAGCCCGGCGGCCGCCAGGGTCCCGACGACGGCCACGGTCTTACGTCTGATCATTTCTTGCCGACTCCCAGGAGGGGCGCTTCAGGAGGCATCGGCGATGTCGCTCCCGAGATCTTCGCCACACTGAGGCGCAAAGCTAGCAATCGGCACGAAAGGCGGGCAAGCAATACATCCCACCTGTTCAGCGGTGAACCAGGCGGGTGGGATGGGAGTCAGGGGGTCTGGAGGAGTGCCTGGCCGGCGGCCCGGTGTTCGGCGGCGGTCGAGGGGTCGGTGTCGGCCAGGACGGCGGCGATCCCCTCGTGGGCGAGGACCTCCTCGTGGCGGTAGCCGACCTCGGGCGCGAGGCGGAGGGCCTGGCGGTGGAGGCGGAGGGCCTCGTCGGGGAGGCCGGCGAGGCGGCAGGTCTCGCCGTAGCCGTTGAGGAAGTGGATCTTCCAGTGCTCCTCGAACAGCTCGTCCAGCAGGGCGAAGGCCCGGCGGTGGCTGGCGAGGGCCTCGTCGTAGCGGCCCATCTGGCGGAGCGCCACGCCCAGGCAGTTGAGGCACCAGGCCTCGTTGTGCTTGTGGCTGTCCTCGCGGGCCTGTTCCAGGGCCCGGGTGAGGTGCTCGGTGGCCTCGTCGGGGTGTTCGGAGGCGATGGCCACGCCGAGCGTGATGCGGGCCGTCAGGGTGGACGGCCAGTCGGACTCGGAGGCGGTCGGCTCGAGGGTCTGGCGGGCGCGGGCGGCGGCGGCGTCGCGGTAGCCCAGCTGGAGGAGGGCCCAGGCCTCGTTGGCGGTCGCGTGGGCCCTGCCCATGGGGGAGTCGATGGAGTCGTAGAGCGCGGCGGCCTCGCAGAAGAGGGTCAGCGGCTTCTGCACGTCCCCCTCGTCCCAGAGGAGGAGCGCGCGGCGCATCGTCAGTTCGGCTTCGGCCCAGGTGTCGCCGGTCTGGGCGATCAGGGGTCCGGCGGTGTCGTAGGCGGCGTGGGCCTCGGGCATGCGGCCCGCGTTGTAGCGGGCGAAGCCGAGGTCGCTGTGCGCCTCGGCCAGGCGGAGCGGGTCGTCCAGGCGCCGGGCCGCGTCCAGGGCGCGTTCGAACAGGACGTTGAGGTGGGTCGTTCCGCAGCGGCGGGCGAAGAAGGCCCGCATGAAGCGGGGCAGTTCGCAGGCGTGGACGTCGGCTCCGGCCGCGACCGCCGTTTCGAAGACGGCCATCAGGTTCGTGTACTCGGTGGCGAACCAGAAGAGGGCCTGGTGCTTGTGGGTGAACGCCGGGAGCTCGGCCGGGGGCTCGCCCGCGGTCGGCGCCTGGCTGCGCGACAGGTAGGGCATCGCGGCCTCGGCGGCGGCCGCCGCGTGCACGTAGTAGTCGAGGACGCGTCCGACGGCGCGGTCGCGGTCGTCCTGGGTGTCCTGCTCGGCGGTGGCGCGGCGGGCGTGCTCGCGGACGAGGTCGTGCAGCCGGTAGCGGCCGGCGGACGGCTGCTGGACGAGGTGCGCGTCGAGGAGGTCCTCCAGCATCGTCCTCGCGGTGCGCAGGGGGACGTCCGCGACGGCCGCCGCCACGTACTCGTCGAAGGACGAGCCGGGCAGCAGTCCCAGCAGGCGGAAGAAGCGGCGCTGCGACCGGTCCAGCTGCCGGACGGACATCGCGAAAGCCGTGTCGAACTCGCTCGGGCCCTCCGCCATCCGTTCGACGAGGATGCCGACCGTCCAGCCCGGACGGTGCCGGAGGCGGGCGGCGGCCAGGCGCAGCGCGAGCGGCAGGTGGCCGCACAGGCGCAGCACCTCGGCGGCCTGCTCGGGCTCGCGGGCGAGGCGTCCCTCCGGACGGCCCGACTCGCCGCTCGCGCGGGCCAGCAGCTCGGCACTCTCCTCCGGGGACAGGACGTCCAGGGACACCGGCGGGACCTCGTCCAAGCCGAGCAGGCGGTTGCGGCTGGTGATCAGCGCGACCGAGGCGCCCGCGCCGGGCAGCAGGTGCCGGACCTGGTCCGCCCCGGCGGCGTTGTCCAGGACGACGACCGCGCGCCGGGACGCCAGCTCCGAGCGCCAGAACGCGGCGAGGGGCTCGACGCCGCCGGTCTGCGGGATCTTCTCGGACGGGACGTCGAGCGCGGCGAGCAGCGCCCGCAGCGCCATGTCGGGGTCGAGCGGCTCGCGTCCCTCGGTGAATCCGTGCAGGTCGAGGTAGAGCTGTGCGTCCGGAAAGTCGGGTGTGAGCCGGTGCGCTGCGTGGACGGCCAGGCAGGTCTTGCCGACGCCGGGCATGCCGTCGATCGCGACCAGCCGGTCGGCCTCGACGGCGGCGAGCACCGCGGCGAGGTCGTCCTCGCGTCCGGTGAAGTCGGGCACGTCCCGGGGCAGGTCGTTGCGCGGCGGGCGCGGCGTCCCGGCGGGCGGCGACGGCGGCTGCACCTGGCGGCTGGTCTTCGGCGGCGCGGGCAGCGGGCTCCCGGCGCGCTCCCACAGCGGACGCAGCGGACGCGGATCGCGCTTGACCAGGCGGCACAGCTCGACGACCGCGGGCCAGGGCGGGACGGTCTGTCCGCCCAGGTACCGCGACAGCGAGGACGAGCTGAGGCCGGTGTCCCGCGCGAGGGCCCGGACGCCGCGTCCGGACAGCTCCTGGATCAGCCGCAGCCGTTCGGCCAACTCTTCCTGCGGGTCGGTCGTCCGCTGTTCCGCCACCATCGCGATCCCCGCCGATCTGTCCCGCCTCGCCGGAAGTTTCCCGGTACGAGTTCTGGCTGGTCGTGACCGTACCAGCTGTCCCACGGTGTCCCACGGGGATCGTCCCGGGCGCCCGTTCCGGCTGTGATTAAGCCATGCCGCCGCGGAACACGGGGCGGCACACCGGACACGGACAGAGGAGAACGACATGCAGGCTCGGATGAAGAACCCCGCCCAGGTCCTCGACGGCGCGATGAAGCCGATCCAGGAGCTCTTCAAGGCCGTCCACACCGGCGGAGTGGACGCGCAGACCCTCGAGCTGGTGCACCTGCGCGTCAGCCAGATCAACGGGTGCAGCGCCTGCGTCGACGCCGGGGTCAAGGGCGGCCGCAAGGCGGGCGTGAGCGAGGAGAAGCTGGCCACCACCGCCGCCTGGCGCGAGGCCCCGTACTTCTCCGACGAGGAGCGCGCGGCGCTGGAGCTGGCCGAGGCCGCGACGCGCCTGGCGGACCGTCCGGACTCGGTGAGCGACGAGATCTGGGACACCGCCGCCACCTACTACGACGAGAAGCAGCTCGCCGCGATCGTCATGATGATCAGCGTCACGAACCTGTTCAACCGGCTCAACGCCACCACCCGGCAGATCGCCGGCGCCTGGGGCTGATCCGCCCCACCCCACAGAAGACGACGAAGGCTAGGAGAAGCGCCATGGCTCGCTTCTTCCAGAACGCCGACCTGGTGAAGCGCGCGGCGGGCTGAGCCCAGACCCCTCGCAGGTGATGCGGTGCGTCCCCCCGGACGCAGCGCTCAGCCGCGTTCCCCGGCGTCGACCTGGGCGGGCGGTCGGGGGTGGGCGGGGGGCGTCCGGCATTATGAGTGGTCGTGGACGAAATGCGAGTTTTGGTTGATGTCGAATGGGTGCGGGCGCGGCTCGGGACGCCGGGGCTGGTGGTGCTGGACGCGTCCGTGGGCACCCATCGGGCGAGCGGCGCGGGGCGGATTCCCGGAGCGCGGCGGTTCGACATCGACGGGGCGATGTCCGATCACGCGAGCCCGGTGCCGCACACCATGCCGGGCGCGGAGCAGTTCACCGAGGAGATGCGCGCGCTCGGTGTGAACTCGGACGACACGATGGTCGTGTACGACGCGGCGGGCATCTACTCCAGCGCCCGCGCCTGGTGGATGCTGCGCGCCATGGGCTTCGACCGGGTGGCCGTCCTGGACGGCGGGCTGCCCGCGTGGATCGCCGCAGGTCATCCGACCGAGGAGCACGACTCCGCCCCCGTCGGACGCGGTGACTTCACGGCGCGGCCGCGCGACGGGTGGTTCGTGGACGCGGACGAGGTGGCCACGGCCCTGGACGATCCGGAGCGGGCCGTGCTCGACGCGCGCTCGGCGGGACGGTTCGAAGGGACGGCCCCCGAGCCGCGTGACGGACTGCGCGGCGGTCACATGCCGGGCTCGGTCAGCCTTCCGTTCACGGGCCTTCAGGACGACGGGCGCATGCTGCCGCCGGACGACCTCCGCGAGCGCTTCGCGCGGGCGGCCGGAGGACGGGAGCGGCTCGTCGTCAGCTGCGGGTCGGGCGTCACCGCGTGCGTGCTGGCGCTGGGCGCCGAGCTGGCCGGATACCGCGACGTCACCGTGTACGACGGTTCGTGGAGCGAGTGGGGGCTTCCGTCCGGACGTCCCGTGCAGACCGGGCGATAAAGGAGATCAACGACACATCCGTGTGCTTTTGGACGGTGCTTGGGGTTGAGGAGCCGCACGGGAAGGTAGAGACACCGCTAGGGCCCACGCGATCATCGAGGAGATTCGTCATGCCGCCGCAGCAGCAGCCGCAGCCCCAGCGACCCGACCCGCAGGCGGTGCTCGGCCCGCTCACCGACGCCGCCGTGTTCCTCGTGGTCACCATAGAGGCCGGGGCCGAGCAGGTGGTGCACGAGCTGCTCGCCGACATGTCCGGGCTGGTCCGGGCGGTCGGGTTCCGGATCCCCGAGGGGAACCTGTCCTGTGTGACCGGCGTCGGCTCCGCGGCCTGGGGCCGGTTGTTCTCCGGGAACCGTCCGGCCGAGCTGCACGCGTTCGCCGAGCTCGAGGGTCCCCGGCACCGCGCGCCGGCCACGCCCGGCGACCTGCTGTTCCACATCCGCGCCCGCACCATGGACCTCTGCTTCGAGCTCGCCACGCACATCATGGACCGGCTGCGCGGCGCGGTGACCGTCCAGGACGAGGTGCACGGCTTCCGGTACTTCGAGAAGCGCGACCTGCTCGGGTTCGTCGACGGCACCGAGAACCCCGGCGGTTCCGCCCTCGAGCGCGCGGCGCTGGTGTCGGCGGAGGACGACCCCGAGTTCGCGGGCGGCAGCTACGTGATCGTCCAGAAGTACCTGCACGACCTCCCGGCGTGGAACGCGCTGCCGGTGGAGGCGCAGGAGCTGGTGATCGGCCGCCGCAAGCTGTCCGACATCGAGCTGGACGACGCCTCCAAGCCCGCCGACTCGCACGTCGCGGTGAACACCGTCGTCGGCCCGGACGGTGGGCAGCGGCAGATCCTGCGGGACAACATGCCGTTCGGCGCCCCCGGGAAGGGCGAGTTCGGAACGTACTTCATCGGCTACTGCCACACGCCCGAGACGACCGAGCAGATGCTCCGGAACATGTTCCTCGGCACCGCCGACGGGAACACCGACCGCATCCTGGACTTCTCCGCCGCGGTCACCGGCTCCCTGTTCTACGCCCCGACCCTCGACTTCCTCGACGCGCCGCCCGACCTGCCCGCCTCCGACGTCGCGGCGGCCGGTCCGCCCGTGTCGGCCGCGGCCACCGACCTCGCGCCGGGCGATCCGTTCGGGTCGCTGGGCATCGGCGGACTGAAGGAGACCCCGTGAACAACCTGCACCGCGAACTGGCGCCGATCTCGGCATCGGCCTGGGCCGATCTGGAGGACGAGGTCCGCCGCACCTTCACCCGCGGCGTCGCCGGACGCCGCCTGGTGGACGTGCCGGACGCGGCCGGTCCCGAGCTCGCGGCCGTCGGCACCGGCCACCTCGACGCGGCGGACTCCCCCGCCGAGGGGGTCACCGCGGCGCTGCGGACGAGCCGTCCGGTCGTCCAGCTGACCGTGCCGTTCACCGTGTCCCGCGCGGCCGTCGACGCCGTGGAGCGCGGCGCGCGGGACGCCGACTGGCAGCCCGCCAAGGACGCGGCCGCCAAGCTCGCCCGCGCCGAGGACCGCGCGATCTTCCACGGGTACGCCCCCGGAGGCATCGCCGGGATCGCGTCCGAGGCCGTCACCGCCTCCCCGGCCCGTCCGCTGCCCGTCGAGGCGTCGCACTACCCGGACGTCGTCGCCGAGGCCCTCGCCACGCTGCGGCTCGCGGGGGTGGGCGGGCCGTACGCGCTCGTCCTGGGCTCGGACGCCTACACGGCCGCGACCCGCTCGTCCGACCAGGGCTACCCCGTCTACCAGCACCTCGCCAAGCTGGTGGACGGCGGCATCGTCTGGGCTCCGGCGCTCGACGGCGGCGTCGTCATGAGCACCCGGGGCGGCGACCACCGGCTGAGTCTCGGCCAGGACCTCTCCATCGGCTACACGAGTCACGATGCGTCCGGCGTCAACCTGTACCTGATCGAGAGCTTCACGTTCTTCGCCTACACGGCCGAGTCCGCGGTCGCGCTGACCGGGCCGTCCCCGCAGTCGCACCGCACCGGCTTCTAGCCGGTCCCCCTGTCGGTTCCCGGGGCGGCGACCGTCGCGCCGAAGGACGTCACGAACGCCGTGATCAGGCGGGCGAACTCGTCCCGGTCGCCGTCCGGCCAGTCGGCCATGACCTGCGCGAAGAGGCGCCGGCGCATCCGGTGCGCGCGGTCGAGGCCGTCGCGGCCGGCCGCCGTGAGCTCCAGCAGTGTGCGCCGCCGGTCGGACGGGTCGGGCCCGCGGGTCACCAGGCCCTCCTCCTCGGCGCGCAGCGCGAGGCGGCTGGCGCGGGGCTGGTCCACGCCGAGGGCGGCGGCGACATCGGTGACCGCGCACGGACCGCCGTGCCCCTCGATGGCGTCCAGGACGCCGAACAGCGTCGGGTCCATGCCGCCGGGCCCCGCGAGTCTTCCCAGCGTGCGGCGGGTCTGGCTGCGCCGGATCGCCACCATGGCCCGCTCGACGGCCGCCACCGCCTCGCTCTGGTCACCTGTTGCGCTCGACATGCATGTCATCCTACATTCATTGTAAAAGTACATGCATTGGAGGACGGATGACCGACACCTTTCCCGGAGCCTTTCCCGACGCCCGCACGGACCGTCCGATCGGGTACTGGCTGCGGCACATCGACGGCGCGCTGAGCGCGAACCTCGGCCGGCTGCTCGCCGAGGACGGGCTCACCCGGCGCGGCTGGCAGGTGCTCAACACCGTGTCGTACGAGCCCGTCACCATCGCCGACCTCGACCGGACGCTCGACGCCTTCATCTCGCCGGACGAGCCGACGATGCGTCCGCAGGTCGAGCGGCTGGCCGAGCTCGGCTGGGCGCGCCTCGACGGCGACACGGCCGAGCTGACCGGCGAGGGCGTCCGCGCGCACCGGCGCATCCGTGACGCGATCGGCGTCCAGCGCGCGCGGATGACCGAGTGCTTCACGCCGGACGAGTTCGGGTCGCTGATGGAGATGCTGCGGCGGTTCGCCGCCCACCTCGAAACCGTCTAGTCGAGGGTGTCCAGGGCCAGGAGGACGTCCGCGACCAGGTCGTCGGCGTCTTCGATGCCACAGGAGAACCGGATGAAACCGGGCGGGACGGCGTCGCCTCCCCAGCGGGCGCGGCGCTCGGCGGTGCTGTGCACGGAGCCGAAGCTCGTCGCCTCGCCGACCAGGCGCAGCGCGCCGAGGAACGCCTCCGCAGCGTCCTGCGACGGCAGCGTGAACGACACGACGCAGCCGAACCGGTGCATCTGCCGTGACGCGAGTTCGTGCGCCGGGTCGCTCTTCAGGCCGGGGTAGCGCAGGCCGCTGACCAGCGGGTGGTCGCGGAGGGCGGTCGCGAGCGCGAGGGCGTTCGCGGTCTGGCGCTCGAGCCGCAGCCCGAGCGTCGCCAGGGAGCGGTGCGCGAGCCACGCCTCCATCGGGCCGGGGATCGCGCCGATCGTCTTCCGCCACGTCCGGACGGAGGCGGCGAGCTCGGGGTCGCGGGTGGTGACGTGGCCGAGCAGCAGGTCGCCGTGGCCGGTCAGGGACTTGGTGTCGCTGGCGACGGCCAGGTCTGCGCCGAGGTCCAGGACGCGCTGCCCGAACGGCGTCGCGAGCGTGTTGTCCACGGCGACGAGCGCGCCCGCGGCGTGCGCGGCCTCGGCGATCCGGGCGATGTCGCAGACGTCCAGGCCGGGGTTGGACGGCGTCTCGAGCCAGACCAGCCGCGCGCCCTCGACCAGCGCGAGCTGCGCGTCGTCCGCGGTCGGGGCCATGCGGACGCGCACCCCGTAGGACTCCAGGCGATCCCGCAGCGAACGGGTCGTCTGGTAGCAGTCGTCCGGCATGACGACGGTGTCGCCGGACGAGACCAGCGACAGCATCGCGGCGGACACGGCGGCCATCCCGGACGAGAAGACGGTCGTCGTGCCGCCGCCCTCCAGGTCGCTGATCGCGTCCTCCAGCAGCGTCCACGTGGGGTTCGTGTCGCGACCGTAGGTGTAGGGGCCGGCGGCCTCGCCGGACAGGTGGAAGTGCGCGGCGAACGTCGGGCCGGGCAGCTCCGGCGTGTGGTTCTCGGGGGCGGGCCGTCCCGCCCGGACGCTGCGCGTGCTCTCGCCGTCGGCCATGCCGTCCTCCTTCGGGATCTTTCGCCCGAAGGGTAACGGCACAGGTCAGAGCACCGGTCACCCGGGTCAGGGGTGGCGGCGGGGGGCGGGGGCCGGGTCGGGGTCGACGCCGCGCCGGGACGGGCCGGACGGCGCGGGTGACGGCGCCGGGGCGTCGCCGTCGGCGGGGGCGGGGAGCATGCCGATCTCGGCCAGGTAGGCGCGGCCCCGGGGCGTGATGTCCCACAGGTTGCTGCGCCACTCCCTGCGCCGCCACACGACGCCCGCGGCGAGCAGGCGGCGGCCGACCCGGCTGATCTCGGTGTCGTCGGTGCCGAGCTCGGTCGCCAGGTCGCGGTTGGACCGGCCGGGCCGGGCCGCGACGGCGACCAGGAAGCGGGCCGCGTGGCCGCCCGGGCGCAGGCCGAGCTGGAGGCCGGACGGCATCCGCCGCAGCGCCCAGTGCGCGACGTCGATGAGGCCGAGCACCCGGCCGCGCTGCTCGCGCTGGTCGGGATCGAGGGCCGGGAGATCGAGGTAGCGCGTCCGGTGGAGCCACTGGAGGCCGTCCTTGAGGGCGGTCAGCGCCGGCTCGTCGGCACAGAGGGACGCGTCGGTGATGAGCATGCCGAGCGCGCTGAAGTGCCCCTCCTCGATCGACTTCGCGTGCTCCAGGGTCTCCAGCAGGCGCTCGGCCTCGGCGAGCCGCCCACGGCTCGCTCCGAACGCGGGGGTCGTCGCTGCGGTAGTCGCCATATCAGGGGTCCTCGGTCTCGTGGACGTCGCTACGACCGGGCGCTCCTCGACCGGCCTTCCTCCACTGTCCGTCGATGCCAAGTGAATGTCAAGTGACTCATCCGGTTCGCGCCAAATGACACGGAAGCCTTACCTGGTCGGGGATAGGGTCGTGTCAACCCCCTGCCGCGCGCTGTCACCCCCCGGAGGGCGCACATGACGGAACGGCTCGCGGAGCACCCGCCCGCGACCGCGGAGTACCCGTCCGACCCGGCGGACCTCTTCGTCCGCCTGTACGACGAACTGCCCGCCCGGTTGCACCGGGCGTGGCCCCTGAACCTCTGGTACGAGGACGACCGGGTCCGCAAGACCGCCGACGACCTGCGCGAACGTATCGCCGACGAGGGCGCGCTCGACCCGGCCGAGACCGCCGCGACCGTCGCTGCGGACGAGGACCGCGGCCGCTTCACGCTGCTGCTCGCCCTGGACGGCGCCCTCGCGCTCGCCAACCCGTACGGGCCGTTCCACGACGCCGCCGCGCTGACCGGGATCACCGTCCGGTACCTGGTCGAGGGCCGGTTCGACAGCGGGGCGGCGGGCGGCGCGCTGCTCCCCCGCTGCGCCCTGCCCGGACGTCCCGACGGCATGCGCTCGCTGCCGGACTTCTTCGGCGTCCACCGCGTCCCGCCGCACCTGTGGGACAGGATCGAGCACACCCGGCTGGCCGCCGTCCACGACCCGCACCTGTCCCGGGACGTGCCGGTCGAGGTCGGCTGCGCGCCGCTGATGGAGTCCTACGGCGACATCCGGGTCGAATTCGCCGAACGGGCCGCGCGCACGGTGTACCGGCTCGACCCGGCCGACTCGGCGGAGATCCGGGCGCGGATCCGGACGATCGTCCGGAAGCTGGACGAGGCGGGCGCGCGGATCGCCGTCCTGCCCGAGGCGACGCTGTCGGACGGCCTGCTGGAGGTGTGGAAGGAGGCCGCGTTCGACACCGCCCGCCCGAACTCCCCGCTGCGGCTGCTCATGCTCGGGTCCGGGCCGCTCGGCGGGGGCGACCCGCCGCCGAACCGGGCGGTGCTGATCGACCGCTGGACGGGCACGGAGCTGCTCGTCCAGGACAAGCTGAGCCCGTTCGTCCTCGGCGAGCAGCAGTTGCGCGACTGGGCTCCGCCCGGCGCGCCGCCCGCGGGCACCGCCGAGGAGGACATCGCGCCCGGCGCGGCCGTCCGGCTGCTGGACTGCTCGCTCGGCCGGCTCGCCATCCTGATCTGCGAGGACCTGAGCCGCGCGGACCGCTGGGACCGCGAGCTGATGGCGGCCGGGGCGTCCCACCTGCTGGTGCCGATCTTCTCCAAGCCGATCCTGCGGTTCCGCTGGGAGGAGCAGAACGCGCAGCGCCAGGTCAACACGCTCGGCGCGTGGGTCGTGGTCGCCAACAGCCTGGTCGTCGGGAACGGCATGCCGCACCCGCCGGCGCCCGCCGACCGGCACACCTGCCTGGTCGCGGGCCCGGACGGCGCGGCCCGGCTCGACTACGCGTCGGTGCTCGCCTTCGGCGCCGCCGGACGCGGCGACGAACCCGGCCTCACGGCGGACGGCGTCCTGCCCGTCCTGCACGCGGGAGCCGCGCACGAGGCGTGGCTCCCGCACTGGTCCGACGGCCTCCCCGAGGAGGACCCGCTGGACGACTGCACCCTGGACTGACGTCAGCCGGGGTCGGGTGGTGTGCGGCCCTCGACGAGGTGCTGGTCGGGGACGTTCAGCGACAGGCCCGAGCGGTGCCAGGGCGTCTCGGCCGCCTCGCGGGCGCGGGCGGCCTCCTCGGGACGGTCCAGTTCGTCCAGGGCGACGGCGAGCAGGGACAGGACGCGTCCGCCGAGGTGTTCGTCGCCGATCTCGGCGAAGACCTCTGCGGCGTGCGCACCGAGCTCCGCGGCCTTGTCCGGCTGGCCCAGCCTCAGGTGCGCGACGACGATCCGGGGCAGGCACCAGGCCTCGCGGAGCGGCATGCCGCGCGTCCGGTAGATCTCCCGGGCCGTCTCCAGCTCGTGCAGCGCGCGCTGCGGATCGCCCGCGTACAGGGACGCGACGCCGAGCCCGAGCCAGCACAGGCCCTCGGCGTTGCCGTCGCCCGCGGGCGCGGCGAGCGCGAGCCCGGCGCGTCCGTGCCGCCGGGCCTCCTCGGTCATCCCGGACTCGCCGTAGGCGACCGACAGCTGCGCGTGGGCGCGGCTGATCAGCGCGTCGTCGTCCGGGAGGACGTCCAGCGCGTCGGTGAGCAGGCTGATCGCCGCGTCCGCCGCGCCGAGGACGCGCGCGCCTGCGCCCATCGCGAACAGCACCCCGCCGGGCAGCAGTTCGGCCGGGACGGTCGTCCGGTCGGCGAGCGACGGGACGACGAACAGCCGGCCGACGAGCCGTCCGGGCGATCCGCCGCCCGCGAGGTAGCCGCGGATCGCGGCCATCACGTTGGCGTGCTCGGCGCGCATCCAGGCGACCATCTCGGCGGCGTCCGTGAAGGGCGTCCCGGTGTGCAGGGCGTCGGCGGCGGCGCGGTGCACCTCGACGACCTCGGGTTCGCAGTAGATCTGGTAGGTCGGGATCGTCTGGCGGAACAGGCCGCGGATGCCCGCGAGGTAGTGCTCCAGGAGCCGTTCCAACGCGCGGGCGCACGAGACCGGGCCGTCGCCGGTCTCGGCGAGTCCGCGCGCGTAGAGGCGGAGCAGGCTGTGGTAGGCGTAGCGGCTCGGCGCACGGCATTCCAGCAGGCCGGAGTCGACGAGCGACTCGCAGAGGTCCTCGGCGTCCAGGACGTCCAGGTCGAGCAACGCGGCGGCGGCCTCGACGTACAGGTCCGGGCCGTCGTGCAGGGCGAGCAGCCGGAACGCGCGGGCCTCCTCGATGCCGAGCTGGGCGTAGCCGAGCGCGAAGCAGGACTCGACGGCCTCGTCCCCGATGCGCAGTTCGCCGAGGCGGCTGCGCTCGTCGGCGAGCCGTCCGGCGAGGACGGCCGGGCGCATCCGGGGACGGGCGGCGAGCCGGGACGCGATGATCCGCACCGCGAGCGGCAGCAGCCCGGACGCGTGCACCAGGCGCAGCGACGCGTCCGGTTCGGCGGCGATGCGCTCGGGTCCGGCGACCCGTCCGAGCAGGGCGGTCGCGGCCTCCGGGGTGAACGGCGCGAGGTCCAGGTGCGCGGCGACGGGCAGTTCGGCGAGCCGCGTGCGGCCGGTGACCAGGACGGCGCTGCCGGACTCGCCGGGCAGCAGCGGCGCGATCTGCGCGGCGTCGCGGGCGTCGTCCAGGACGACGAGCACGCGGCGTCCGGCCAGGTGGGAGCGGAAGAGCGCGGCGCGGCGGTCCGGTTCGGGCGGGATCTCCCGGTCCGGGGCGCCGAGCGCGCGCAGGAACGCGGCGAGGACGGCGGCGGGCGCGGCGGGGGCCGGTCCGGCGCCGTGCAGTTCGGCGTAGAGCTGGCCGTCCGGGAAGGCGTCCCGGACGGTGTGCGCGACGTGCAGCGCGAGCGCGGTCTTGCCGATCCCCCCGAGCCCGGCGACGGTCACGACGGGCACGGCGCTGCCGTCCCGGGTGGTGAGCGCGGCGGCGAGGCGGGCGGTCTCGGCGTCCCGTCCGGTGAAGTCGGGCAGATCGGGCGGGAGCTGCCCGGGCTGCACCGGACGGCAGCCGGACGTGCGGGCGGGCGTGCGGGTGGGCGTGCGGGTGGCATCGGCGGGCGGAGCGGTGGCGGGCACTGCGTCGGTGGGCGGAGCGTCGTTGGACGGAGCTTTGGCGGGCGGCGCGTCGGACATGGCGATCCCCTCGTTCCCCTCAGGCGTTATTTTGCATGTCGGTCACGTCTGCGGCGGAAGGGACCAGATGGGCGATGGTCCGCGTTTCGCGGTGCTCGGACCGGTTCGCGGGTGGCGCGGGGACGCCGAGCTGGGCCTCGGCGCGCCGCAGCAGCGCGCGATGCTGGCGTTCCTGCTGCTGCAGGAAGGGCGGGCCGCCGCCGCGCAGACCATCGTGGAGGCGCTGTGGGGCGAGCGTCCGCCGGAGAAGGCGATCGGCGCCGTCCGCACGTACGCATCACGGCTCCGTTCGGCCGTCGAGCCCGACCGCGCGCGGCCGGAGGTGCTGCTCAGCGCCGGGGACGGGTACCGGCTCGTCCTGCCCGAGGGGGCCTTGGACGCCACGCTGTTCCGGACCAGGCTCGCCGCCGCCGAGCGCGCGCGGGCGTCCGGCGAGCTCGGCTCCGCGCGGCGCCTGGTCGCGGACGCGCTGGCGCTCTGGACGGGTGATCCGCTGGACGATCTGCCGGGGCCGTTCGCGCGGGCCCAGCGGGCGCGGCTCGCGGAGTGGCGGCTCGTCGCGTCCCAGACCCGGTTCGAGCTGGACCTGGCGCTCGGCCTGCACGAGGAGGCCGTCGCGGAGCTCGCGCTCCTGGCGGCCGCGCATCCGCTGCGGGAGGCGTTCCAGCGCCTGCTGATGCTCGCGCTGCACCGGGCCGGACGGCGGGCCGAGGCGATCGAGGTGTTCGAGCGGTCGCGGTCGCTGCTGGACGCCGAGCTCGGGCTCGATCCCGATCCCGACCTGGTCGAGTTGCGCCGCATCATCGCCGCAGGTCCGAGCGTGTTCTCGGCGGTCGCGCAGCTGCCGACCGACCTGATCGACTTCACCGGGCGCGAGGAGCCGACCCGGAAGCTCGTGCGCCTCCTGTCGGGCGGGCCGACTGTCGCCGGGGTGTGCGGGCCGGTCGGGGTCGGGGCGTCGGCGCTGGCCCTGCGCGTGGCCCATCTCGTCAGAGATGTGTATCCCGACGGCCAGCTTTATGCCGACATGCGGCGCAGCGATCCCGACGCGATCCTTCTGGACTTCCTGCGGACGCTCGGCGTCCGCGCCGAGAACGTCACGGACCGCGCGGAACGGGCCGCGCTGCTGCGCTCGGCACTGCGCGGACGCCGGATGCTGCTCGTCTTCGACAACGTGCCGGACGCCGCGTCACTGCGTCCGCTGCTCCCCGGCGGGAACTGCTCGGTGCTCGCCACCTGCCGGACCCTGCCGGGGTGCGTCCGGCAGGCGATCCATCTGGACGAGTTCTCCGAGGACGAGGCCGTCGCGTTCTTCGGACGCGTCGCCGGACGCGACCGCGTCGCGCGCGAGCCGGAGGCCGTCGCCGAGGCCGTCGCGCTGTGCGGACGGCTGCCGCTCGCCCTCCGGATCCTCGCGGCGCGGCTGGCGTCCCGTCCGGGCTGGACGGTCGGATCCCTCGTCCGCCGCCTCGCGGACGAACGCCGCCGCCTCGCCGAGCTGAAGGTCGGGACACTCGGCGTCGAGGCGGCGTTCGCGCGCGAGTACGCGCTGCTCGACGCCGAGCAGGCGCGCGCCTTCCGGCTCCTCGCGCACGCCGGCGGGCCCTCCTTCTCGCTTGATATGGCCTCTGAGCTGCTGAAACGTCCTCACGATGAGGTCGAGGGCGTGCTCGCGGCGCTGATCGGGTCCGGCCTCCTGACCTCGCCGTCGCCCGGCCGGTTCCGCTATCCCGACCTGCTCCACCTCTACGCCCGGAACCTCCCCTAGCGGGCGCAGGTGCCGGTCGGGCTCGGCTGGGCGCCGGTGGCCAGGAGGGCGCGGACGCCCTCGGTCTCGGCGATGCCGAGACCGGTGAAGATGTCCAGGGCGGTGCGCCATTCGCGGCGGGCGCGGGAGGTCTGGCCGAGCGCGGCCCACGCCCGGCCGAGGACGACCCGGGTCCGCGCCTGCTGCCAGTCCACGCCGATGACGCGCGCGACCGCGAGGGATTGCGAGGCGGTGTCGGCGGCGTCCTCGAACTGGCCCAGCGCGAGCCTCGTCTCGGCCATCCGCATGAGCACCTGCGCCTCGCGCAGCGGCAGCGAGTGCGTCCAGCAGACCGTGAGCGCCTCGTCGTATGCGCTGAGCGCTTCGGCGTGCTGGTCCAGCGCCCCCTGGATCTGCCCGACCAGGTACAGCGCGTAGGCGACGGCGACCGGCGCGTCCGCCCGGCGGGCCAGCGAGAGTCCCTGGTAGCCGGTGGCGAGCGCGGACGCCCGGTCGCCCAAGGCGAGGTGCAGCTGCGCGATGTTCGCCAGCCGCGTCCCCTGCCCGCGCAGGTTCCCCGTCCGGACGTCGATCGCGAGCGCCTCCTCGCAAAGGCGCAGGCTGGACGCGAGGTCGCGGCGGTAGAACGCGTCCAGCGCCAGGACGCCCAGGGCCTCGGCGAGCGCCGGTTCGTCGCCCAGATCACGGCAGAGTCCGACGGCGCGCCTGAGCAGCGCGGTGCCTCCGGGCTCCTTGGCGCGGTGGATCAGGTGGTATCCGAGGACGAACGAACCGGCCATCTCGGCGCGCAGGCTCCCGGCGATGTCGCCGCGCCGGTCCCCGGCGGAGAGCGACGCGTCCAGGAGTATCCGGGCGGCGACGACGAACTCCGCCCAGCGGGAGCCGTCGTCGAGTTGCTGGGCGAGGGCGAGGGTCAGTTCGGCGACGCCGGAAAGGGGTAGGGCGTCGTCGTCGGCGTACAGCGTGACCAGCGCGAACAGTTCCGAGAGGTGGTCGGTCGTCCACTGGGTCGCGGCGCTCGCGGACGCGAACCGGGGCGGGCCCGCCGCCTGCGCGCTGGTCTCCCCGAGCAGGACGAGCGCCTCGCGCTGGGCCTCCAGGTGGTAGTCCAGCAGGCGGGCGAACGCGGCGCGCCGCTCGCCCGGGCCGCGGCGTTCGCCGAGGGCCCGGGCGAACAGCAGGGTCAGGTTGTGGAAGCGGTACCGGCGCGGCGCGGGCGAGGCGAGCATGCCGAGCTCGACGAGCGAGTCGGCGAGCTCCTCGGCCTCGTCGGCACTCGTGCCGAGGAGGGCCGCGGCGGTCCCGGCCGAGATCACGGGCGCGTCCGAGAGCGCGAGCAGGCGGAAGGCGCGGGCCTGCGCGGCGTCCAGGTGCTCGTAGGCCAGCTGGAAGGTGGACTCGACGGCCGTCCGGCCGATGCGGAGCTCGGCGAGCCGCCGGTGGCCGTCGGACAGGCGGGCCAGGAGGCGTTCGACCGTCCAGTCCGGGTGCGCGGCCAGCCGGGACGCGACGATCCGCACGGCGAGGGGCAGCCGGTCGCACAGCCGCAGCACCTCCTCGGCGGCGGACCGCTCGGCGGCCGTCCGCGCCTCCCCCGCGATGCGCGCGAACAGGTCCAGCGCCTCGGCGCGGCCGAGTGTGTCGAGGTCCAGGTGGCGGTCGACGGGGAACGCGGCGGGACGGGCCCGTCCGGTGACGAGCACCGCGCAGCCCTCGCCGCCGGGCAGGAGCGGCCGGAGGCGCGCGGCGTCCCCCGCGTTGTCCAGGACGACCAGGACCCTCCGGTCGGCGAGCCACGAGCGGTAGAGCGCGGCGGCGGCCGCGACGTCGTCCGGCTGGTGCGCGTCCGGGACGCCGAGCCGCCGCAGGAAGCCGCGGAGGACCTCGCTCGGCTCGACCGGCCGGGCCCCGGCGGCCTCGTCCGGTTCGTCCGCGCCGCTCTGGAACGTCCCGAGGTCGGCGTAGAGGACGCCGTCGGGGAACGCGTCGGCGACCTGGTGCGCGGTCTGGACGGCCAGGGTCGTCTTGCCGACGCCCGCGCCTCCGGCGAGCGTCACGATGACGGGGGCGCGGGCGGGCCGTCCGCCTCGGCCGGGGTCGGTGAGCGTCGCGCGGAGGTCCGCCAGCTCATGCGTCCGCCCGACGAAGTCGGGTACCGCATGGGGCAGCTCGTACGCGCGCGTGGCGGCGCATGCGGGCGGCTCGGCCGGGACGGCCGGTTCCAGGTCGGCGGCGGAACGAAGGATGCGCTGGTGCAGGTCCTGGAGGACGGGGCTCGGGCGGGCGCCCAGCTCGTCCGCGAGCGAGCGGCGGGCGGTGGCGTACGCCCCCAGCGCCTCGGCACGGCGTCCGCTCCGGTACAGGGCCAGCATGCGGAGGGCGTGGAGGCGCTCGCGCAGGGGGTGGGCGGCTGCGAGCGCGGCCAGCTCGACGGCGGCTTCGGCGTGGTCGCCCAGGGCCAGGTCGGCCTCCAGGCGGGCTTCCAGAGCGTCCAGGCGGAGGAGGCGGAGGCGCTCGCGATGCGCGGTGGCGGACGGCCCGGGCAGGCCGACGAGCGGTTCGCCGCCCCACAGGGCGTCGGCGTCCAGGAGCAGGCGGCGGGCTTCTGCGTGGTCGCCGCGTCCGGCGGCGTCGCGGGCGTCCTGGACGAGCCGCTCGAACACGACCGCGTCGACCGACTCCGGCGGGACGCGCAACGCGTACCCGCCGCCCACCGAGACCAGGACGCGCGGACGCGTCCGGTCGTCCTCCAGCGCGTGCCGCAGCCGGGACGCGTAGGTGCGGACCATGCCCACCGCGCGGGCGGGCGGCTCGCCCTCCCAGAGCGCGGCGACCAGTTCGCCGATCCCGGCCGTCCGTCCGCCGCGCAGGAGCAGTGCCGCGAGCAGCGCCCCCTGCTGCGGCGATCCCGTGCCGATCCGCGTGCCGTCCTCCTCGCTACCGTCGCGCCGGACCATCAGCGGTCCGAGCAGCGTGAAGCGCAGCCGTGTCGAGTTGACGTCCTCCCTGGCTTGAAGACCGGGGATTCCTGCCGGGCCGCTGCGGTTCATTCGGCGGCCCCTGGGTGGGTTCCTGCTTCGTCGGCGTGTGCCAGCACGAGTGCTGGTCTTATCTCGCCTCCACAGGCGTTTGACCTGTCCGCCCGTCCGGCGGCCAGGATGTTGATCGCGGCGTTGTGGTCACGGTCGTGGACGGTGTCGCAGTGTGGGCAGGTCCAGTGACGTACGTGGAGCGGCTTGGGCCCGTCCTTGACTCCACAGGTCGAGCAGACTTGGGAAGTCGGCTCGTACCGGCCGATCCTGCCGAACCAGCGGCCGTGCCTGGCCGCCTTGTACTCCAGCATGGAACAGAACGCCGACCATCCGGCGTCGTGAACGCTCTTGGCCAGGCGAGTGCGAGCGAGCCCCTTCACCGCCAGGTCCTCCACATACACCGCTTGGTTCTCGCGGACGATCTTCGTGGAAAGCCGGTGAAGGAACTCGCGGCGCGCATCGGCGACCTTCGCATGCTGACGTGCGACCTCGGTCCGGGCCTTGACCCGGTTCCTTGATCCCTTCTCGGTCCGAGACAGGGCCTTGTGGAGCTTGCGGAGCTTCTTCTCCGCCCGTCGCAGGAAGCGTGGACCTGAAATCTTGGTGCCGTCCGACAAGACGGCGAAGTGCGACAGGCCCAGGTCGATCCCGATCTCAGGCCCGGCGGCCGGTAGGGAGTCGTCGCCGGCCTCCACCACGAAGGAGGCGAAGTAACGGCCCGCCGCGTCCTTGAGCACCGTGACCGAGGAGGGCTCAGCCGGAAGCGGACGGGACCATCGCACCGAGATCTCACCGACCTTGGCCACATACAAGCGGCCGTTCGCACGAAGGGAGAAGCCGTTGCGGGTGAGGCGGATCGCCTGCCGCTTGTCCTTGAGAGACCGGAACCGGGGCGGGGCTACCTTTGCCCCCTTGCGCCTACCGGTGACCGAAGCGAAGAAGTTGCGGTACGCGGTGTGCAGGTCTCCCAGAGCCTGAATCAGCACCACCGAGGACACCTCAGCCAGCCAGCCACGTTCACTGGTCTTCTTCGCTGCGGTGATGACCTGCTTCTGCAAATCAGTGTCAGTGACATACGGCAGTCCGGCCCCATGCGCTGCCTGCCGGATACGCAGCCCGTCGTTGAACACCACTCGTGCACACCCGAACGCCTTGGCCAACTGGATGCGCTGACCGGGCGTCGGATAGAGACGGAACTGGTAACGCAACTGCACGACCAAGACCATAGCTTCCTGGCTCAGGAGCCGAACGGAAGATACTTCAAACCGGCAGGCGACACGTTCACCAGCCGATCCTGCGCCGGCACGCTGAGCCAACGGCGTACTGAAGGGCGCGCTCGCGCCCAAGAAGTGGGTCACCCCGGAAACCCTCTCGGATGTCGATCTGAGACTGGGTCGCGGCCGGTCCGGGCCCGGTCACCGGTGGACGGTGAACGGGTCGGGGCTGGTCGCGGAGCCGCCCGGGGTGCGCACGACCAGGTGTCCGGTCGTCGCGTCCGCCGGGACGGTGGTGGTGAGCCCGGTGTCGGTGACGCCCGTGACCTCCGCCTCGGCGGCGCCGAAGCGGACGGCCGTGGCGGACGCCAGCCCGACCCCGGTGACGCGGACGGTCTCGCCAGGCGCCGCGTCCGCCGGGTCCACGCCCCGGACCTGCGGACCCATCGCCTGGTCGCGCCCCTGCTCCGCGGGAGACAGCAGTGTGGCGAACACCGCGCGCAGCTTCTCGGCCGTCTCCCGCGAGAACAGTCCGACCAGCGCGGCGATCGCGGCGATCCCGTACGGGTTGACGTCGTCCGCGCCGCCCGCGCCCGTCACCAGGCCGCCGCGCAGCACCAGGTAGACGATCAGCCCGAGCAGCGCGCCCGCGAACGGGAGCGACAGGTACATCATCAGCCAGCTGCGCCGCAGCGACCGGTTCCCGACGTACCAGTACAGCGAGCGCGACACGTGCACGCACGAGCCGAGCGCGCCCGCGGCGAGGACGACCAGGAACATCGACTTGTCGCGGGACAGGTGCGTCCGCCAGCCGAACCAGTTCAGCGTGTGCCCCGGCGCGACGGTCGCGCCGGGAGGCGTGGCGGGAGGCCACGCCTGGACGAGCAGCGCCACCAGCACGACCGCGAGCAGGGCCACGACCAGCGCCACCGCGACGATGTCGCGGGTGCGCGCGTACTCGCTGCCGACCGGTGACTCCTGCACGGATGTTCCTCACCTCGGGGACGTCTCACACATATCGCTCCGTTCGGTCGGGCCGTTTCCACGGTGGCACACCTCGGAGTGCGGCGAGGGAGAGCGGCGAATTCACCCCAACTCATTACAAATTGGTGGAGTCTTCACCCTTGGTTCTGTTTGGGGCGTACGTCCGCCTCTACGCTCGCGTCCCATGCGCCGAAAAGCATCAGCACTCGCGGCCGCGGCCGTCGTCGCCGCCGGGCTCGCCGGATACTCCGGCACCGCCCGCGCCGAGACCCCCGCGACCGCCTGTGAGACTCCCGCCGACCACCGGATCGCGCAGGTCCAGGGGTCGGGAGACGCCTCTCCCCTCGCCGGGCAGACCGTCCGCGTCGAGGGCGTCGTGACCGGCGACTTCCGCCGCACCGACCAGCTCAAGGGGTTCTACATCCAGGACCCCACGCCCGATGCCGACCCGGCGACCTCCGAGGGCCTGTTCGTCTTCTCCACCCAGGACGTCAAGGCGGGCGACCGCGTCCAGGTCACCGGCAAGGTGACCGAGTACAGCGGGCTGACCGAGCTGTCGCCCGTGTCCGCCGTGGACGTCTGCGGCGCGACCGATCCGATCAAGCCGGTCGACGTCTCGCTCCCGCTCCCCGCGGGCGTGACGATGGAGCGCTACGAGGGCATGCTCGTCCGCTTCAAGCAGCGCCTCACCGCCACCGAGGTCTACAACCTCGGCCGCTACGGCGAGGTGTCACTGTCGTCCGCCGGACGCCTCTTCAACCCCACCGAGGGACGCGGCAAGACGCAGGCGTGGAACGACGCGCACCGCATCCTGCTGGACGATGGCTCGAACGTGCAGAACCCGGCCGTCCCGCCGTACACCAAGCCGAAGGTCCTGCGCGTCGGCGACTCCACGGCGAACCTGACCGCGATCGTGTCGCAGGGCTTCGGCGCCTACCGGCTCGAGCCGCCGGTGCTGCCGACGTTCGCCCGGACCAACCCGCGGCACGCCAAGCCGTCCCCGGTCGGCGGCGACGTCCGCGTCGCCAGCTTCAACACCCAGAACTGGTTCACCACGCTGAACGAGCGCGGCGCGACCTCCGTCGAGGAGCGCGACCGGCAGCTCGCCAAGCTGGTCTCGGCGATCAAGGGCCTGAGCCCGGACGTCGCGGGCCTGATGGAGGTCGAGAACAACGACGCCGCGGGCGCCGACTCGGCCATCCAGACGCTGGTCGACAAGCTCAACGGCGAGGTCGGCGCGGGCACCTACGCGTGGATCCGGCACGTGAACCCGGGCACCGACCAGATCCACGTCGCGGCGATCTACAAGCCCGCCAAGGTCCGTCCGGTCGGCGCTCCGCGCTCGTCCGACGCGCCGGTCTTCGAGCGCCCGCCGCTCGTCCAGACGTTCGGGCTCGCGAGCGGCAAGGGCGCGACGTTCACGCTCATCGCCAACCACTTCAAGTCCAAGGGCTGCACCGGCGCGACCGGCGCGGACAAGGACCAGGGCGACGGCCAGGGCTGCTTCAACCCGCGCCGCGTCGCGCAGGCGAAGGCGATCACCGAGCTGGCCGCGGGCGAGAGGAACCCGGTCGTGCTCGGCGACCTCAACGCCTACACCGCCGAGGACCCGGTGAAGGCGCTGGTCTCCGGCGGCCTGGTCGGCCAGACCGAGCGGTTCGTCAAGCCCGCGCAGCGCTACAGCTACGTGTTCGACGGCCAGTCCGGCGAGCTGGACCACGTCCTGGCCGGGAAGGCGCTGTCCAAGCGCGTCACCGGCGCGGCGATCTGGCACATCAACGCGGACGAGCCGCTCGCCGAGGGCTATGAGACGAAGTACAACCCGCCGTTCCTGTACCACCCGGACGCGTACCGGGCGTCCGACCACGACCCCGTCGTGATCGGCATCGACCTGCGCTGACCCTCTGAACGACGATGCCCGGAGCGCCGCCTGCGCGGCGCTCCGGGCATCGTCGTCTCGATCAGGCGGTGGCTTCGGCGAAGGCGTCGGCGAGGATGTCGAGGCCCTCGTCGAGGAGGTGGTCCGGGATGACGAGCGGCGGCAGGAAGCGCAGCACGTTGCCGTAGGTCCCGGCGGTGAGGACGAGCAGGCCGGCGGCGTGGCAGCGGCGCGCGATCTCGGCCGTGACCTCGGGGTCCGGGTCCTTGGTGCCGGGCTTGACCAGCTCGACGGCGATCATCGCGCCGCGTCCGCGGACGTCCCCGATCACCTCGTGCTTCCCGGCCAGTTCGCGCAGGCGCGGCAGCATCGTGTCGCCGATGGCGCGGGCGCGCTCGACGAGCCCCTGCGACTCGATCTCCTCCAGGACGGCCAGGGCCGCCTCGCAGGCGAGCGGGTTGCCGCCGTAGGTGCCGCCGAGGCCGCCGCCGTGGACCGTGTCCATGATGTCGGCGCGTCCGGTGACGGCGGCGAGCGGCAGGCCGCCCGCGATGCCCTTCGCGGTGGTGATCAGGTCCGGGACGATGCCCTCGTGCTCGGACGCGAACAGGTGCCCGGTGCGCGCGAAGCCGGTCTGGACCTCGTCCGCGATGAACAGGATGCCGTTGTCCTTGGCGAACTCGGCGATGCGCGGCAGGAAGCCGGGGGCGGGCTCGATGAAGCCGCCCTCGCCCGCGATCGGCTCGATCACCACGGCGGCCACGTTCTCCGCGCCGATCTGCTTGGTGATCTGCTCGATGGCCTGCTGCGCCGCCTCCGGGCCGCAGTTCTCCGGCCCGGTCGGCCAGCGGAACGGGTAGGCCAGCGGCATCCGGTAGACCTCAGGCGCGTACGGCCCGAAGCCCTGCTTGTACGGCATGTTCTTCGCCGTGAGCGTCATCGTCAGCAGCGTCCGGCCGTGGTAGCCGTGGTCGAACACCACGACGGCCTGCCGCCCGGTCGCGTACCGGGCGATCTTGACGGCGTTCTCCACGGCCTCCGCGCCGCTGTTGACCAGGATCGACCGCTTCTCGTGGTCGCCGGGCGTGAGGGTGTTCAGCGCCTCGCAGACCTGCACGTACGACTCGTACGGCGCGACCATGAAACAGGTGTGGGTGAACTTCTCGACCTGGGCCTTCACCCGCTCGGCCACGCGCGGGTTGGCGTTGCCGACGTTGGTGACGGCGATCCCGGAGCCGAAGTCGATCAGCGAGTTGCCGTCCACGTCCACGACGACGCCGCCGCCCGCGTCCGTCACGTACACCGGCAGCACGCTGCCGACGCCGGGCGGGACGGCCGCCTTGCGGCGCTCCTGCAACTCCCGGGAGCGGGGGCCGGGGATCTCCGTGACGATGCGCCGTTCCTGGGCGATTTCGCTGGTCATAGGCCTGACGGTAGACCGGCGGGGCCGTAGGCTGAACTCGCCGCGGCGGCGAATCGGCGCCGCCCGGCTCGCCCTCACGGAAGGATTCGGACGTGCCGCCCCGCCTCGCCGCCGTCGCCGCGCTGCCCCGGCTCGGCCTGCGCCCGCTCACGCCCGTCCCGCCGGACGCCCCGGTCTCCTGGGTCGCGGTCAGCGAACTGGAGGATCCGACCGCCTATCTGGAGGGCGGCGAGCTGCTTCTCACGACCGGCATGCGGCTGACCTCGGAGAACGCCGACGAGTACGTGTCGCGGCTGGTGCGCCGTGAGGTCGCGGGCGTCGGGTTCGGGATCGGCGTGGTCCACGACGCGGTGCCTCCCGCGCTGATCTCGGCGGCGCGGACGCACGGCCTGGCGCTGCTGGAGGTCCCGCGCGCTACGCCGTTCATCGCAGTGGGCAAGGCGGTCTCCCGGATGCTCGCCGCCGAGTGGTACGAGGACGTCACGCGCGCCTTCCGGGCCCAGCGGGCCCTGTCCCGCGCCGCGATGGACGGCCCGTCCGCCGTGATCGTCCGGCTGGCCCGCGAGCTGGGCGGCTGGGCGCTGCTGCTGGACGCCACCGGGGCCGTCCGGCACGCGGAACCGCCGTCCGCCGCGTCCCGCGCTCCCGGCCTGGCCCCGGATCTGGCCCGCCTCCGCCCGGCCCCGTCCACGACGGCCCTGAGCGGGTCGGGAGCCCGAGGACGGGCGGTCGTGGGCAGTCTGTCCCTCGTGAACGGGGACGCGCACGTGGTCGTCCAGGGGATCGGGCTGGGCGACCGTCCGCTCGGATTCCTCGCGGTCGGGACCCCGGAACCGCTGCCGCACGTGGCGCACACGATCGTGGGCGCCGCCGCCGCGCTTCTGACGCTGCGTTCGGAGACACCCCGCTCGGGCCGCGATCTCCGGGCCGCCCTGGCCGCCGCCTTGCTCGACCTCCCGGCGCCGGACAGGGCCGCGCCGCGCTTCCCCGCGTCCGTCCTGGCCTGCGCGAACACCGCCATCGTGGACGCCCTGGAGGCCGATCCGCTCGGCGACCGCTGCCTGGCCCTCCCCCGCCCCGGGCACGTCGTGGTGATCGCCCCCTCGCCCGACGTCCGCCGGGTCGCGGCCCTCGCGAACGGCCCGGTCGGGGTGAGCGAGCCCGCCGCGTCCGCGTCTTCTCTCGGGACTGCGCTCGTCCAGGCCGAACGGGCCCTGGCCGCCGCCCGCCGCACCGGCGAGCCCCTCGGATACGACGAACTCCCAGGTCAGGGCCTTCTCGGCGTCCTCGACCCGAACCTCGCCCAGGGCTTCGCGGACGCCCTGCTCGCTCCCCTGCGCGCCGAACCGTCCCTCCTGACGTCCCTGCGCGCTTACCTGGCCGCCGGCGGACGCCTCGAAGAGGCCTCGCGCGACCTGGACGTCCACCGGCACACGCTGCGCACCCGCGTCCGGCGCGTCTCCGAGCTCCTGGGCCGTGACCTGGACGATCCGGGCGTCCGGGCCGAGCTGTGGGTGGCACTCGCCGTCACGGACAACGCGGCCGGTCCGATTGGCCTGACCGGCGCATCCGACCTGGAGTAAGCAGAGATAACGTCGGTTCTATGGACGTGACTCCTTTCTGGCTCGCCGGGCGCCCCGAGACCGGCACCGAAACCCTCGTCGTGACGCACCCGTACGACGGCCGCGAGGTCGGCGTCGTGGCCGTGCCCACGCCCGAGCAGGTCGAGGAGGCCGTGGCGGCGGCCCACGCCGTCCGCGATCAGGCCGCCGCCCTGCCCGTCCACGTGCGCGCGGACGCGCTCATGCACGTCTCCCGCCGCCTCTACGAGCGGCTGGAGGAGATCGCCCGGCTGATCACCTCCGAGAACGGCAAGCCGCTCATGTGGGCGCGCGTCGAGGTCAAGCGCGCCGTGTCGGTGTTCCGCTTCGCGGCCGAGGAGGCCCGCCGCTGGTCCCCGACCATGCAGCGCCTCGACACCGAGCCGGGCGGCGTCGGCCGCATCGTCTACGTGGACCGCGTCCCCAAGGGCCCCGTACTCGGCATCGCGCCGTTCAACTTCCCGCTGAACCTCACCGCGCACAAGGTCGCCCCGGCGATCGCGGCGGGCGCGCCGATCATCGTCAAGCCCGCCCCGGCGACCCCGCTGTCCGCGCTCGTCCTGGGCGAGATCCTCGCCGAGACCGACCTGCCCGCGGGCATGGTCTCGGTGCTGACCGTCCCGAACGACCGCGCCTCGGACCTCGTGGACGACCCGCGCCTGCCGATCGTGTCGTTCACCGGCTCCGTCCCGGTCGGCTGGTCGATCAACGACCGTGTCCCGCGCAAGCACGTCACCCTCGAACTGGGCGGCAACGGCGCGGCCGTCGTCCTGCCGGACGCCGACATCGACTGGGCCGCGTCCCGCATCGGCCTGTTCTCGAACTACCAGGCCGGGCAGTCCTGCATCGCCGTCCAGCGCGTCTACGTCGACGAGACCGTCCTCGACGAGTTCCTGCCGAAGCTGACCGAGACCGTGGAAGCCCTGGTCACCGGCGACCCGTGGGACGACAAGACCCAGGTCGGCCCGCTGGTCAGCGAGGCCGCCGCCGAGCGCGTCGAGGCCTGGGTGAACGAGGCCGTCGCGTCCGGCGCGAAGATCGTCGCCGGCGGCACCCGCGAGGGCGCCACCTACGCCCCGACGATCCTCACCGACGTCCCCGAGGACGCCAAGGTCCTCCGCGAGGAGATCTTCGGCCCCGTCCTGGTCGTCCAGAAGACCTCCGGTGTGGACGAGGCCTTCGCCAAGGTCAACGACTCCAAGTTCGGCCTCCAGGCGGGCGTCTTCACCCGGAACGTCGACGTCGCCTTCCGCGCCCACCGCGAGCTGAACGTCGGCGGCGTGATCATCGGCGACGTCCCGTCCTACCGCGCCGACCAGATGCCCTACGGCGGCGTCAAGGACTCCGGCGTCGGCCGCGAGGGCCTCCACTCCGCCATGACCGACTACACCGAAGAAAAGATCATGGTCCTCACCGGCCTCCCCCTCTGATTTCCCCTGGCGGCCGGGGCCCTCGGGCGGCCCCGGCCGTCAGCCACAATGACCGGCGTGCCCCCTATCTCGCCCGTCCTGCTCGGCCTGGCGGCCAACCCGTCGCTGCCGCCCGTCCTGCTGCCCCGCCTGATCGCGCTCGACGCCCCGGACCTGGCCTCCGAACTGGCCAGACGCGACGACCTCACCGCCGCGCAGGCCCTCGTCCTGATCGCCACGGACGAGTCGTGCGCATGGTCACTAGCCGAAACCCTGAACCCGGACGACCTCGACCCGGCGACCTTCCCCGAAGCGGCCCTCGCGCTGCTGGACCAAGGCCACGGCCGCCCCGAATGGGCCCGCCTCCTGGCGGTCGACCCGGACCCCAGGCGCCGCGCCCGGCTCACCGACTGCCCGAACCTCCCCGCCGACGTCCAGTACACCCTCGCTCGCGACAAGGACCCCCAGGTCGTCGAGGAACTCGCCTGGACAGCCCTGCCCGAGCTCGCCGCCGCGCTCGCCCTGCATCCGCACGCCGGCGTCCGGACCGGCGTCGCCGCCAACCCCGCGACCCCGCCGTCCCTCCTCGCATCGCTGCTCACCGGTCACGGCCTTCCCCCGGCCGTCCGTTGCGAGGTCTGCGAGCGGGAGGAGATCCCGTTCGTCCACGACCCGTCCTGCCCGCACATCGACTGCCACTTGCCGCCCGGCGCGGCGTGCGACGGCTCGCACCAGTCCACCGTCCAGGTGACGCGCCAGCAGGCGCTGGAGAACCCGTCCACCCCGACCTCGGCGGCCATGTCGTTCGCGGACAGCCCGTTCTACTCGCTCCGCTACGCGCTCGCGTCCCGCGCCGACCTGACCCCCGAGGCCGCCGAACGGCTCGCCACCAGCAGCGAACCGGGCGTGCTCGGCCAGCTGGCCGCCAACCCCGCGATCAGCACGTCCCTGATGCGCACGTTCGCCACGTCGACGGACTCGTTCATCCGCCGCTCCCTGGCGTTCAACCCGCGCGTCCCCCTCGACGCCCTGGCCGCCCTGGCCCCGATCACCAAGC
This sequence comes from Spirillospora sp. NPDC052269, assembly GCF_040679435.1. Taxonomy (NCBI): domain Bacteria; kingdom Bacillati; phylum Actinomycetota; class Actinomycetes; order Streptosporangiales; family Thermomonosporaceae; genus Spirillospora; species Spirillospora sp. NPDC052269. Next base: position 172,913 of record NZ_JBFAUU010000014.1, on the reverse strand, counting down.
TCGGCACCACCAACGCCCTCCCCCGCGTGCTGGCCGCCTCCCCCGACGAGACCGAGGCCATGGCGACCTCCCCGAACCCGGCCGTCCGCATGCTGATCGCGGCCCGCCGGGACCTCCCCGCCACGCTCCGCGACGCCCTGGCCGACGACCCCGACGCCAAGGTCGTCAAGGCCATCGCCCCGCACCCCGGCCTCACCGCACCCCAGCTCCGCACCATGCTCGACCGGCACGGCCTCCGCATCGCGATCAAACTGGCGTCCAACCCGGAAACCCCATCCGACGTCCTGGAGACCCTGGCCGCCCAGCACCCCACCCGAAAGACCCTCGCCACAATCGCCGAACACCCCAACGCCACCCCACCCGCCCTGACGGCCTGCCTGGCCGACCCCAGAGCCAGACACCTCGCCGCGGCCCACCCCACACTCCCGCTCGAAACCATCGTCGCCTTGCTCAGCGACCCGATCCCAGAGGTGGCCGAATCCGCCGCCTCCAACCCGTCCCTCCCACCCCACGAAATGCGAAACCTCCTCACCACCCCGTGACGAGAAGGCGAAGCCGTGGCCATCACCGCGCGCGAAGCACGCGAACACCTGGAAGCTCTGATCCAAAAGGTCAACGACGACGCGAAGGCGATGAAGATCGTCTCCCCGACCGAAAGCGCCTATCTCGTACCGGCGGACGAGTACGAGGCCCTGCGGGAGACCGCCCACCTGCTGCGCTCTCCGGAGAACGCCCGCCGACTCCCCACCTCCCTGCAAGAGGCCCTGCAGTACCCCAAATAACCTCCTTCGCCTGACTTCCATCCAATTTATTGCGCCATTTTCGAACGCCACGCCGATTCGCTGCTCGAATCCAAGGAAATTCAGCTCGACTGCGCCCCACTCCCACCACGCCCGACTTAAGCTGCTCCACGAAGCCCCCTGGAGGGACCCCCTTACTACAAATGGGAGTCGCCGATGCCCGCCGCCGACTTTCTCGACCCCTTCGCCTCCCTCTGGAACGCCATGGGCGTCCAGCTGCGGCACGAGCGGAAGCTGCGAGGAGTGACGCTGGACGATGTCGCAAAGATCATCGACGCCGACCGGCAGCGCGTAGGAAACTACGAAGCCGGACGCCTGAAGCTCACCAAACTGCACGTCGAAGCACTCGACGAGGCCGCCCTCACCCCGCCGATCAGCGACGACGTCGTCCGCGAGCAGTTGCAGGCACTCCTGGATCTCAGCGAGCGCGCCAGCCTCCGAATCCTGCCCGCCTCGGAATGGCACGTCGGATACTCGGGGAGTTTCGAGCTGATCACGACACTCGCCGGAACGCTGGTGGGCTACATGTGGGCCCAACTGGGCGGAAAAGTCGTACTTGATGGGCTCGAAGTGAGAGAACTCGGGCTACGGTATGACCGAATGAGCGCGATGGCCCTCTCAGAGTCGGCCACGCGGGATCGCCTCATGCAGAAGTTGGAGAGCTTGCAGTGACCGAATGGCGAAAGAGCAGCCACAGCGGCGGCAGCAGCAGCGGCGACTGCGTCGAACTCGCCGGCCTGGGAACCACCGTCGGCATGCGCGACAGCAAGGACCCCGAGGGCCCACGCCTCGAACTGGACACCACGGGCTTCGCGGACCTCGTCAGCGCCGTCAAGGCCCACACCCCAGCCTGACGTCCACCCCGAAGCATCAACGGGCCCGCCCTCAAGGCGGGCCCGTTTCGCTTTGCCCAGGCGAACCCGCCTTAGCGCACACGGGGGTCCAAGTAGACAAGCCCCGTTCGACCGTCCGCGACCCATGCCATGACACCACCATTCAAGCAGACATATACGGGCGCTCCCGACTTTATGGGCGACAAGAACGGACGTTTGTTCGAACGAAACTGCATTCGGTGGCCCACTTGCCGAAATCGCACAACGTATTGACTCGAACACCATTAACGTTCACCACATGCCCCCTTCAAAAGATCACGAGATTCCTCTCGAATACTTCCGGAACCGGCCCGAGCTGGCCCGGAAGGTCGCGACCGACGTGTTCGGCCTGGACGTACCGGACGACCTGAGCTGGCAGATGGGCCCCGAGACCGTCACCGACCTCGGGCCGCAGCAGATCACCCTGGACATCTCGTTGATCGGCTCGTCCGCCAAGAATCCCCGGCGCGCGATCGTTCACGAGGTGCAGCGCAGCGCGGGCCGGAAGGACCTGGAACGCATCTCCTACTCGTGGCCGGAGTACGTGACCAGCATCCGGCGCCGTTTCCAGTGCCCGACGACCATCATGGCCCTCTGCCCGACCTCGTCCATCGCGCAGCGCGTCCGCGCTCCCATGAAGACCGGCCACCCCGGGTTCGACTTGAAGGTGCTGGCCTACACACCGCACGACCTCAAGCCGATCGTCGATCCTGCCCAGGCCAAGGAGTGTCCGGAATGGGTCCTCCTCTCGGCCCCGGCACACGCCGACGAAGGCGGACCGCCCGTCCTGGAGGCGATGGCCGCAGCCCTGCAGGTCACCAACGAGGATTTTCGGGGACAGTACTATGACTACGTGCTGGGCCACCTGTCGGAAGCCGCACGACGCACCCTGGAGGCCATCATGAAGACGGACGCCTACAAGCCGCAGAGCGACTGGGGCCGCCAGATCTGGTCCGAAGGCGAAGCCACGGGCGAGGCCAAGGGCAAGGCCACGGCGCTGCTGGCGGTGCTGCGGTCGCGTGGGATCGAGGTTCCGACCGCGGCGGCCGATCGGATCAACGCGTGCACCGACCTGGACGTGCTCGATGGGTGGCTTCGCAAGGTCGCCTTTGTCGGGAACGCTGAGGCGCTGTTCGACTGACCCGAGCTTGAGTGACTGACCGCGCTTCCTGAGGGTTCTCGGGGGCGCGGTCAGTGGTTTGTGGTGGGGGTTTTCGTCCAGGTGGTGAGGTGGGCGGCGAAGTGGGTGGCGGCTGGGGACGGGGTGGTCGGGAGGACGAGGGCCAGGTGACGTTCGACCTTGGCGTCCTTCAGGGGGATCAGGCGGAGGGTGTCGGTCGGGTCGTCGGCTCTTGGGGTTAGTTGGGTGGGTGGGGCCAGGGCTATGCCGAGGCCCGCTTCGACTAGGTCGCGGAGGAGTTGCCAGTCGGCCACCTCGCAGACGATGCGGCGGGGGACGGCGGCTTCGGTGAAGGCGGCGTCGGTGCGGAGGCGGGTCGTCCAGGCGGGGTCGGTTTCGACGAAGGGTTCGTTCGCGAGGTCTTGGAGGGTGACGGTCGCGCGGGTGGCCAGGGGGTGGGTCGCGGGGACGGCCACCTGGAGTTCTTCGGATAGGAGGTGGACGGCGCGGAGGCCCTCGGGCAGGGGGCCTATCTGGTCGAAGATCGCGCAGTCGAGTTCGCCGTCGGCGACCTTGGCGGCGAGGCCGGTGCCGGGGATCTGGCGGACGGAGACGTCCAGCGCGGGGTGGGCTCGGGCGAAGGCGACCAGGAGCTCCGGGAGTGGGAGCAGGCGCGGGTTGATCGGGTAGGTGCCGATCCGGAGCCGGCCGGAGAGCAGGCCGCGGACGTCCTGGACGGCCTGACGCGCGGCTTCCGCGGATTCCAGGGTGCGGCGGGCGGCCGGGAGGAGCGCGGCGCCCTCGGCGGTGAGCCGGACGGGGCGGCTGCCGCGGACGAAGAGTTCCGCGCCGACCTCGCGTTCCAGGGCGCGGACCGAGGACGACAGGCCGGACTGGACGATCAGTTCGCGGTCGGCCGCGCGGGTGAAGTTCCGTTCCTCGGCGAGTGCGACGAAATGGCGGAGGTGGCGTAGCTCCATGGGCTCATTATCTCCAGGAGAGATGAAAAGTATCTCCACTTGCTGTTCTGGAGGGGGTTGGAAGGGGCGCGGGGGCTTGCTTGTCTGGAGGGGTTCCCGTTCGAATGGAGTTGGTATGCCCGTTGTTTCCCTGATCCGGAGCCCTGCGCGCGAGGACGCGCGGGCGCCCATGCGCGCGTTCTGGGTCACCGCTGCGGCGTTCGCGGTGGTGATGGCGTTCGGGACGGCGCCGACGCCGCTGTGGCCGTTGTTCGCGGCACGGGACGGGTTCGGGCCGACGATGGTGACGGTGGCGTTCGCGGCGATCGTCGTCGGGACGGCCACCGGGTTCCTGCTGCTCGGGCACCTGTCGGACCGGCACGGACGGCGGATGGTGATCGTCCCGGCGTTGCTGGTCACGACGGCCTCGGCCGTGCTGTTCGTGGTCTGGCACGGGCTGGCGGGGGTGATCGTCGCGCGGGTGCTGAACGGGGTCGGGACGGGCCTGATGGCGGCGACCGCGACGGCCTATCTGGCGGATCTGTATCGGCGCGCCCATCCGGATCGTCCGCTTTCGCGGGTTCCGGGGGTCGTCGCGGCGTCGGCGAACCTGGGCGGGCTGGCGCTCGGGCCGCTGGTCGCCGGGGTGCTGGGCGCGTGGGCGCCGAGGCCGCTGGCCACGACGTTCGTGGTGTTCGCGGTGACGATGACGGCGCTCGCCGTCGTCCTCTGGCTGGACGCGCCGGAGACGGTGGACGGGTCGGAACGCGTGCCGCGCCGGTTCGGGCTGCGGGACGGAGCGGGCGCCATGTTCGCCGGGGCGGCCGGGACGGGCGCGTTCGCGTTCGGGGTGATGGGCTTCTTCTCGTCGCTGAGCGCGGTGATGCTGCGGAGCGAGCTCGGCGAGACGTCGGTGTTCGCGGCCGGGATGCCCGGTTTCGCGCTGTTCGCGGCGAGCGCGGTCGTCCAGCTGACGGCGGGCGGCTGGTCCGGGGCGCGGATGTCGGCGTTCGGTGTCGTGCTGTTCCCGGCGGGGCTCGCGCTGACCGTCCTGTCGCTGTACCGGCCGTCGCTCGCGGTGTTCCTGGTCGCGGCGACGGTCACGGGTGCGGGCGCCGGGCTGCTGTTCAAGGCGTCGCTGGCGGACGCGGCCGAGGCGGCGCGGCCCGAGTCGCGGGCCGGGGTCCTCGCGGTGTTCTTCGCGATCGCCTATGTGGGGCTGGGGCTCCCGTCGATCCTGTTCTCGGCCGCGCAGCGCCACTTCGGGCTGAACGCGTCCATGGTGTGGTTCGCCGTGCTGCTCTCGGCGGGCGCGGTCGCGACCGTCGTCCTCGCGCGCCGCAGATAGCGGAGGGGCGGACCCGTGCGGGCGGGTCCGCCCCATCGCGTGGGCGGTCCGCCCTCCGCCAAGCGGGCGGGCCCGCCCTCCGGATCGCCGGTCAGGCGAGGGTGACGGTGACCGGCATCTCCTTGATGCCGTTCACGAAGTTGGAGCGGACGCGCCGGACGTCGCCCGCGAGGCGGATGTCGGCGAGCCGCGGCAGCAGCTCCTCGAACATGACGCGCAGCTCAAGGCGGGCGAGCGCGTTGCCCAGGCAGAAGTGCGGGCTGCCCTTGCCGAAGGTGATGTGGTCGTTCGGCGTGCGGGTCACGTCGAAGACGTCGGGGTTCTCGAAGACGTCCTCGTCGCGGTTGCCGGACGCGAACCAGAGGACGACCTTGTCGCCCTCGCGGATCGTCTTGTCGCGCAGCTCGACGTCGCGGGTGGCCGTCCGGCGGAAGTGGTACACCGGGGAGGCGAAGCGCAGGAACTCCTCGACGGCCTGCTCCATGAGCGCGGGGTTCGCGCGCAGGAGGTCGGCCTGCCCGGGGTTGTCGATGAGGGCGCGCATGGTGTGCGTGATGGCGTGCCGGGTGGTCTCGTTGCCCGCGACGACCAGCAGCAGGAAGTAGTTGTCGAAGTCGTGCCCGGACAGCGGCTCGCCGTCCAGGGGCATCTCGTTGACCAGCTTGGACACCAGGTCCTCGCCGTTCCCGCCACGGCGCTTCTGCGCGAGGTCGCGGCCGTACTCGAAGACCTCGAGGGCGGCGGGCGAGCGGAACGGCAGGTCCTTGTACTTCTCCGACTCGGCGCTGTGGATGACGACGTCGGCGTACTCGGGGTCCTGGTTGGCGATGATCCGGTTGCCCCACTCGATGAGCCGGGTGGTGTCGTCCTCCGGGACGTCCATCATGCGGGCCAGGACGTTGATCGGGAAGTCGGCGGCGACGTCCTTGACGAAGTCGAACGTGCCCTTGGCGAGGGCGCGGTCGAGCGTCCGGGCGGTGAGGCCGCGCAGGAACGTCTCGTACCCGGCGACGGCGCGCGGGGTGAACTGGCGCTGCAGGACGCGGCGCAGCGCGTGGTGGCGCGGGCCGTCGGTCTCCAGCAGCGAGCGGCGGATGCCCGCCTGCCGCTCGTCCACCTCCTCCAGGTTCACGAACTTGGTGGAGGTGAAGGTCTCGGCGTCGCGGTCGACCCGGACGATGTCGGCGTGCTTGGTCAGCGACCAGAAGCCGCTGCCGCCGTCGTGCTCGGGCGTCCAGTGGACGGGGTCGGTGCGGCGCAGGTCGGCGAAGATCCGGTAGGGGGTCGCGCCGTCCAGGAACAGGTCCGGGTCGGCGAGGTCCAGGGACGTCGCGGTGCTCAAGCGGTGCTCCTTCTCAGAGGTGGTAGGCGTACTCGCGGAACTCCCAGTCGGTGACGTACCGCTGGAAACGCTCCACCTCGTCGCGCTTGTAGGTCAGGAAGGCCCGGACGAACGCCTCGCCGAGCACGGTGGTCAGGTCGGTGTCCGCCTCCAGCGCGTCGAGCGCCGCGGGCAGGTCGGCGGGCAGCAGCGGGGAGCGCTCGGCGTCGTAGCCGTAGCCCTCCAGCGGCGCCGGGCACTCGAGCTTGTCGCGGACGCCGAGGTGCACGGCGGCGACCAGGCCCGCGATGCCGAGGTAGGGGTTGGCGGTCGCGTCGCCGAGGCGGACCTCCAGGCGGGTCGCGGCGCCGCGCTCCGGCGGGATGCGCACCATCGCGCTGCGGTTGTCCAGGCCCCAGTCGATCAGCCAGGGCGCGAGCGTGTCCGGCCCGAACCGCTTGTAGGAGTTGACCGTCGGGTTGAACAGCGCGGCTAGCGCGGGCGCGTGGGCGAGGACGCCCGCGATGGCGTGCCGCGCGGTGTCGGACAGGCCGTGCTCGCCGGTCTCGTCCGCGAAGACGTTACGTCCGTCCTCGTCGCAGACCGACAGGTGGACGTGGAAGCCGGAGCCGCCCTCGTCGTTGAACGGCTTGGCCATGAACGTGGCGAGCCGTCCGTCCTGGCGGGCGATCTCCTTGACGGCGGACTTGAAGCGGAAGGCGCGGTCGGCGGCGTCGAGGGCCTCGGAGTGGTTCAGGTTGATCTCGAACTGGCCGCCGCAGAACTCGTGGTTGCCCATGGTCGCGCCGATCCCGTACCTCTTCAGGTGGCGCAGCGTGGACAGCAGGTGGCCGTCGGGGTCGCCCTTGCGTCCGGCGACGTAGACGTTGCCCGTGGCGTCGCCGTAGCGGCGCCATCCGGTCGGGCTCTGCGCGTCGGGCTCGCAGAGGAAGTACTCCAGCTCCGGGCCGGCGACGGCGGTCATGCCGGTCGCGCCGAGCGCGGCGGTGACGCGGCGGAGCACCTCGCGCGGGCCCTCGGGGCACATCTCCTCGCCCTCGGGCTCGTGCGCGTCGCCGAGGCAGTGCGCGACGCCCGGCTCCCACGGGATCGGGGCGAGGGTCGACAGGTCCGGGACGACCTTGATGTCGGGAAGTCCGGCCTCAAGGCCCTCGGGGACCGGGACCACGTCGCCCATCGGCGAGGTGTGGTACACCGCCCGGCAGAACGCCAGGCCGTGCTCCATCACGCCGGGCAGCTGCTCGACCAGGACGTCCCGGGCGCGCTCGGTGCCGATGAGGTCGGAGTAGGCGACGCGGACGACGTCGATCCCGTCCGCGACGAGCCGCTCCACGACGGACGCGACATCCGTGTCGGAACCGGGGGCGGCGTGGTCACGGGCCGCGTCGAGTGGGTTGTTCACCGTCGAACACTCCCTGCACGGGGGGTCATTTGAGCCCAAACCATATGGGCCGAAGTAAGCGCTGACAAGACCTCGTGGCGACCGAAATCCGTCCCGGCCCTGGTCATGTCCCGGGCCCGCAGATAACGTACGGACCCAAACGAACCCCCGAAGGAGCAGCATGGACGTGCACGGCTTCCTGCACCCCCGAACCGCGACGGGCCGGTCGTCGCTGATCCCCGGCCCGCCGTGGCACTACTCCGGCGACCTGCTCACGATCGAGTACCGGACGGACCCGGCGCGGGTGGCAGAGCTGCTGCCCGCGCCGCTGTCCCTCGCGGACGAGGACCCGGGCGCGGTCGCGCTGATCTGGGCGGACTGGCAGTCGAGCTCGGCCTCGGGCGAGGAGCTGCTCGACCCCGTGCGCGCGCAGTACAAGGAGTGCTTCGTCGTCGTCCGCTGCTCCTTCGAGGGACGGACGTACTCGCGCTGCGTCTACATCTGGGTCGACAAGGACTTCGCCATCGCGCGCGGCCTGCACCAGGGCTACCCGAAGAAGCTCGGCTCGATCCACCAGACGCGTCCGCACCCGTTCGGCGGGGCCGCGCCGCGCATCGCCGAGGGCGGACGGTTCGGCGCGACCCTCGCCGCCGCCGACCGGCGCCTGGCCGAGGCCGTGGTGACGCTGCGCGAGCCGTCGGAGACCAACGGGTTCGTCAACGGCCACCCGATGGCGCACCACCGCTACCTGCCGAGCATCGAGCTCGGCGGCGGGCCCGCGCTGGACGAGCTGATCGAGTCCGGCGCGTCCTCGTTCGAGGCGGGCCAGGCGTGGCGCGGCGACGCCGAGCTGCGGCTCTTCGAGGCCCCGACCGAGGAGCTGGCGTCCCTCGAGGTGGACGAGATCATCGGCGCCTACTACCGGCAGGTCGGCGTCGTCTGGAACGGCGGCCGCAAGCTCGCCTGACCGCGGAATACAGAGAGCGGCGTGCCGGACCTCCCGGCACGCCGCTTCCTCGTTTCGCGGACGTCAGCCGCGGCCGATGCGCTGGTAGACCTCGGGTCGCCGGACCCGCAGGAAGAGCGCGAACGCCACGCCCACCAGCCCGGACACGAAGATCATGCCGGGCAGGACCCAGACCAGCGGGGAGTTCTTGTCCGCGCCGAGCAGCGCGTCGAAGTTCCGCAGGCAGACGACGAACAGGGCGGCCAGGCCGAGCCCCGCGAGGACGGGCGCGATGAGCCGGTTCCAGAGGTTCTCGTTCCGCGCGTCCTTGAAGAAGAACGCGACGACGGCCGCGGAGGTCAGCGCGAGCAGCAGCATCACGCCGAGCGCGCCGAGGTTGGTGAACCAGTTGAACAGCGTCAGCACCGGGTCCTTGCCGGACGCCGCGAACGCCACGACCACGACGATCGCGAGGACGGTCTGCGTCGCCGATCCCACGTGCGGGGACCGGTGCTTGGCGTGCGTCCGGGCGAGCGGGCCGGGCAGCACGCCGTCCCGTCCGAGCGAGAAGAAGTAGCGCGCGACCGCGTTGTGGAACGAGAGCAGAGCCGCGAACAGGCTCGTGACCAGGAAGAACTGCGCGGTGTCGGAGAACGTCTTGTTGACGTGCTGGGTCGCCAGGCCCCAGACCATCCCCGGCCCCTCCTTGCCCGACCGGTCGATGATCTGGCTCGGGCCGGCGCCGATCGTCATCGCCCACGCGGTGAACGCGTAGAACCCGGCGATGACCGCGACGGCGATGTAGGTCGCGCGGGCGACCGTCCGGCGCGGGTCGCGGCACTCCTCGGCGTAGATCGCGGCGGCCTCGAAGCCCATGAAGCTGGCCATCGCGGCGACCATCGCCGCGCCGGTCGCGCCCGTCTGGACGGCGTCCCAGCCGAGCGGCTGCGCGGTCACGCCGTCCGGCGCGTCGGTGAACTGCGCGAGGTCGAACACCAGGACGGTCAGGAACTCGATCGCGAGCAGGACGCCGAGGACCCGCGCGTTCAGGTCGATCCGGCGGAACCCGAGGACGGCCACGACCGCGACCCCGGCGAGCGCGACGCCCCACCACGGCAGGTCCCAGCCGAGCTTGCTCTTGAGCAGGTCGGCCGTGGTGAAGCCGAAGATCCCGTACAGGCCGACCTGCATGGTGTTGTAGGACAGCAGCGCGATGAACGCCGTCCCGACCCCGGCGACGCGCCCGAGGCCGTGGGTGACGTAGGCGTAGAAGGCCCCGGCGTTGGCGATCGAGCGGCTCATCGCCGCGTATCCGCCGGTGAAGAGGACGAGCAGGGCGCCGAGCACCACGTAGAGGGCCGGGATGCCGAGCGTCCGCGAGACCGCGAACGAGGTGGGCATGCCGCCCGCGGCGACCGTCAGGGGCGCGGACGCGGCGACGACGAAGAACACGATGCCGGGCACGCCGATGCGGCGTCCGGGCTGGTCGGCGGGAGCGGACAGGGGGGATGCGACATCTGAGATCGCCATCAGCGGCTCCAGGCTGGGCGCGGAAGGATCGCCCGGCGGGTGTGTCGGGGGCAGGGGCGCGGATCGCTCGCCATTGCCCGACATGCAGGACAAAAGGGGTCATTTGGCCCCGCACGACTTCCGGGTTGCAGGGATCGTACGGATTCAAACGAGCGCCGACAAGAGTAGGTTCGTCGGGAGCCGACGACGGATGGAGAGCGCGTGACCGGGCATCACACCCTCGGCGAGACCGAGCAGGCGATCCAGCGGCGGCTGGGCGACGTGCCCATCCGGCATGAGGCGATGATGGCGGTCTCCAACATCTACCGCGCCGCCACCGCCATCCGGCAGCACGTGGAGGGCTCGGTCCTGCGCCGCGCCGACCTCACCTGGACGGCCTTCGTCGTCCTGTGGGTGGTGTGGATCTGGGAGGAGATGGAGACCCGCCACGTCGCCGAGGAGGCGGGCATCTCCAAGGGCACCCTCACCGGCGTCGTCCGCACCCTGGAGGGCCGCGGCCTGCTGGAACGCCACCAGCACGCCACCGACGGACGGCTCGTCCTGCTCCGCCTCACCGCCGAGGGCGAGACCCTCATGTGCGACCTGTTCCCCGCGTTCAACGCCGAGGAGTCCTTCGTCGCGGCGCCGCTCTCGACCGAGGAGAGCGCGAGCCTGGCGCGCTCCCTGCGCGCCATCGTCGAACACCTGGAGGCCGACGGCGACGACCGTCGCCAGTCGCTGCTCGCGGGCTCCCCGCCCCCGCCGCGCCGCTCCGGCCGCCGCCCCCGCCTCTGATCCCCTAGGCGAGCCGTGCCAGGGAGCCGATCTCCAGGGCCGTCCAGATCGCGCCGTCCGGGCCCAGGGCCAGGCCGTGCGGCTCGCTCTTCGCGGTCGGGAGGTCGTGGCCGGTCACGGCGCCGTCCGGAGCGATGCTCGCGAGGCGGTTTCCGGCCCATTCGGTGAACCAGGGAGTTCCGTCGCCGTCCACGATGACCGCGTGGGGACGAGCGGCACGATCGGGCAGCGGGAATTCGGTGATCCGGCCGTCGAGTTCGATGCGCCCGATCTGGCCCGCGCCGATTTCCACGAACCAGAGGCAGTCGTCACCGGACGCGATTCCGACCGGCGCGGCGCCCTCGGTGGGCAGCTCGTGCACGGTGACCTCGCCATCGGTCGTGATGCGTCCGATGGCGTTGGCCATGTTCATGGTGAACCAGAGCGCGCCGTCCGGGCCCGCCGTGATCGCGGACGGGAACGCGCCCTTGAGCGGCAGCGGGAACTCGGTCACCTCGCCGTCCACGGTGATGCGGCCGATGGCGTCGGCAGCGGTCTCGGTGAACCACAGTGCACCGTCCGGACCTGCGACGATGCCGAACGGCTTGGCGTCGGCGGCCGGGAGCGGGAACTCCGTCACCGCACCGTCGACCGTGATGCGGCCGATGCGGTTCGAGCGGTACTCGGTGAACCAGAGCGCGCCGTCCGGGCCGGGTGCGATGACCGTGGGGCCGCTGTCCGGGGTCAGCGCGAAGCTCTTGGGCTCCTCACCGGGGACGAGGCGGCCGATCCTCGCGGCCTCGACGAGCGTGAACCACAGGGCGCCGTCCGGGCCGGTGGTGATCGCGTAGGGGCCGTCCTCCGGGCCGGAGACGGCGTGTTCTTCGATGGTCGTGCGGATCAAGCCATGCCTTTCGTCGAATCGGTGGTGCTGAGGAAGTCCGGACGGCTGTCACGCCATTCAGGAGCGTCCAGGCTGTTGAGGGCCGCGACGATGCGTTTCTCCTCGTAGAGGAAATGGGTCTCCATCAACGCGGCGAGACTGTCCAGTTCGCGCCCGACCACGACGGGGTCGCTTTCGGGGGTCAGGGTGTCCAGGAGGGATTGGAGCCGGCGGAGGGAATCCTCGATGATCCGGTGGTCCCGAGCCAGTTCCTCGAGGACCGGACGCAGTTCCGGGAACTGGTCGGCGAGCGTGCGGAAAGCGCCGCCGTCCTCCCCTTGGTGATGCCGGTTCAGGGCCGCGCAGAACGTCAGGCAGTGGGCTCTGAGTTCGCGCGGACGGGCTCCGCCGGACAGGTGTTCCTCGACGCTCTCGCGGAGCGCGTCGAGTTCGTCGCGGAGCCAGAGGTGCACTTCGATGAGCTGATCGCCGAACGCCGTGAGGCGTTCACGGGGTGAAGACAAGGTCGTCCCTTGCTACCGCGCCTCCATGCCCGCGACGTTCTCCTGCCGGGTGCACGCGACGCTGGGCAAGGTTGTACCAGCGCGTGGAACGGCCGTTCAACTGGATATCGCCGCCCCGCGCCGCCCCGCCGGAGCGCGGGACGGCGCGGGGCACCCGCCCGGCTATCCCGTGACGGGGACGTGGCCGTAGGCCCTGGCCACGGACGGCCTGGAGGTCACCGGACGGCTGGATCCGGGCGGTGTCCCCTGCGCGGTGGCGCGGTTCCGGACGATCTTCGACCTCACGTCCCCCACGCGGATGCGGTAGGTGGCGGTGCAGGTCATCGACCGGCCCGGCGCCAGCGTCGCCTTCGGGCAGCGGATCGCGGACAGGCCGCGCAGCCTGTCGTCGATGCGGACGTGCTGGAGCGCGACGTTGCCGGTGTTGGTCACCCGGTAGCCGAAGTGGAGCACCTGGCCCACCGCGGAGTAGTGCGCCGGACGGACCGACTTGCGCAGCCTGATCGCGGGCTTCGCGGCGGGAGGCACCCTGAGGCTCACAGTGGCCCCCGCCGGAGACGACTCGATGGGCGTGGTCGCGCCCTCCGGAGTGCCGTGCGCCGTCGCCACATTGCGAACCGAGCCGTTCCGCACGTCCTCCGAAGTGGTCGTGTACGTGGCCGAGCAGTCCGTGCCCTGCCCCGGTGCCAGCGTCGTCTCCGCGCAGGTGATCTCCGAAAGGCCTGGCAGAGCGTCGCTGATGCCCACATCCGTCAGCGGCGCATCGCCGGTGTTGGTCACCCGGTAGGAGTACACGATCGCCTCACCGGCGGCCGAGAAGGTCGTCCGGTCGGCCGACTTGGTCATCGTGAGCGCCGGGCTCACGACGGGTCTGACGGTGACCGTGACGGGCTCGGACGTGGACCGCGGGCAGTTGCCGTCTCCCCCGTAGAGGGCCGTGATCTGGTGCTCTCCCTCGCCCAGCGCGATGGTGAACGTGGCGGTGCCATCGGGCTCCACGGGAGCGCTGTCGAGGAAGGTGTCGCCGTTCAGATAGAAGTAGACGGCGCCGCCCGGGGTTCCCGCGCTGCAGGTCACCGTGGCGGTCAGTCTCACCGGCTGGCCCGCGGTCGCCTCGGTCGGGTCGGCGGTCAGCGACGTGCTGCTGGTGATCGGCTCGGCCAGCAGCAGGGAGTGCTGGAATCCGGCGGCGACCTCGGTGGCCAGGTATCCCGGGAGATTCATGTAGACCGGGCTGTTGCGCTGGTTGGTGCTGTTGTCCCCCAGCTGCCCGAAGGCGTTCCGGCCCCAGGCCAGCACTCGGCCATCGGACGTCAGCGCCACATTGTGGGCCCAGCCCCCTGCGACCTGGGTGACGGTGACCCCGTCGGGCAGATCCACGTCCACCGGAGTGGTCTGGGGCCCGGCGGTGGAGCCGATCCCCAGCTGCCCGTAGGTGTTGCCGCCCCAGGCCAGCACCCGGCCGCCTGCGGTCAACGCCAGAGTGTGGGTGTCACCCGTGGTCGCCTGGGTGACCGTGACCCCCGCGGGCACCAACGAGAACACCGGACTGTTGCGCTGGGTCAGGGTGCCGTCCCCCAGCTGGCCGTTCTCGTTGTTTCCCCAGGCGAGGACCCGGCCGTCGGACGTCACCGCCGCACTGTGGGTGGTGCTCGCGGTGACCTGGTCGACCGTGACCCCGTCGGGCAGGTGCACGTACACCGGCGTGAGGCGCTGGGTGGTGGTGCCGTCCCCCAACGTGCCGTAGTAGTTGCGGCCCCAGGCCAGGACCCGGCCGTCCGAGGTCACCGCGAGGCTGTGGTACTCGCCTCCGGAGACCTGGCTGACGGTGACCCCGTCGGGAAGCTCCACGTAGGCCGGGGTGTCGCGCGGGGTGGTGGTGCCGTCCCCCAACTGGCCCTGGTCGTTGTTCCCCCAGGCCAGGATGCTGCCTTCCGAGGTCAGCGCGAGGGTGTAGTAACGACCGGCGGCGACCTGAGTGATGGTGACCCCGTCGGGCAGCTCCACGAAGACGGGAGTGGTCCGCGTGATGTCGGTGCCGTCGCCCAGCTGGCCGTAGAGGTTGGAGCCCCAGGCCAGCAGGCGGCCGTCGGAGGTCAACGCCACACTGTGGCCGTTGCCGCGGCCCACGATGTGCGTGACGGTGACGCCTTCGGGCAGGGCCACCCTCGCCGGGCTGGTGCTGTTGTTGGTGGAGCCGTTCCCCAACTGCCCGGCGGAGTTCTCGCCGGTGCCGAAGGCGAAACTGGTGGGCGGCGCCGCGGCGGACGGCCTCCGGGCCGCCGCCGGTCCCGCGATCACGCACACCACCATGAGCAGGGCGGTCGCCGCCGCCAGCACTCCCCACACCCGGGACCGTCCCCGGGTGCTCCCCGCCCTGGTCCTCCCGCCGATCGGGCACACCGTCATCGCGCATCCCCCAGTGCCGCTCAACCGGCGCTCGGACACCCGCGGTCACGGCAGCGCCGGCGCCCACGAGCGGCCAACGGCCGACCGGGGCGGAAGTCGGACGACGAGACCGCCTCGCCGCCGCAAACAGTGACTTCCTGTCTATCGACGGTCACTCAATGATCATGCAAAGGGCCGCCTGCCGCCCGGCAAATGATCTACGCGGCTCCGAGCGGCCCGGCGCGGCGCACGGCCGGGCGGGGGGCTACCTTCCTCAGGCGGCTAGACCTTGGCGGCGAAGGCGTCCATGAGCTGCTTGCGGTAGCGCGGGATGGCGGACGTCAGCCCGAGCAGGACGACGCCGACCAGGTCGCCGTCGCGGTGGTAGCCGACGGCGCACTCGCCGGACGGCTCGCCCTCCAGGACGCGGATGTCGTCGCCGCCCAGCCCCGGGGCGCCGAACGACTGGATGCGCAGCTCGTACTGGTCGCTCCAGAAGGACGGCAGGGGCGCGAACGGCGGGGAGGCGACGCCGAGGAGGCTGCGGGCGGCCTTGCGGGCGGTGTCGGTCGGGATCGACCAGTGCTCGACGCGGCGGCACTCGCCGTCGTAGCGGGCGTTGGGGAAGCGGGCGACGTCGCCGACCGCCACGACGTCCGGACGGCCCTCGACCCGCAGGTCGGCGTCGCACAGGACGCCGTCCGAGAGGTCGAGGCCGTTGCCGTCCAGCCAGGACACGCAGGGCGTCGAGCCGACCGCCTCGATGATCACGTCGGCGGCGAGCGCGGTGCCGTCCGACAGCAGGACGTCGCCGACCTCGCCGAAGGACGTGACCGTGCGGCCGAGGAGGAAGCGGACGCCCTGGGCCTCGTGGCGGCGGCGCAGCTCCGCCCCGAGGTCGGGGCCGAGGGGGCTCATCAGGGGCTCGGACGTCGCGCAGACGACCGTGACCTCGGCGCCGAGCTTGCGGGCGGTCGCGGCGACCTCGCAGCCGACGAAGCCCGCGCCGATCACGACGACGCGGGCGCCGGGAGTGAGGACGGCCCGGAGCCGGGTCGCGTCGTCCAGGGTGCGGACGACGTGGCGCCGGTCCGCGAGGCCGGGCTGCGGCAGGCGGCGGGCGCGCAGGCCCGTCGCCACCACCAGGCCGTCGTAGGCCAGGGACGAGCCGTCCAGGAGGGTGAGCGTGCGGGCGGCCAGGTCGGACGAGACGACCGGCACGCCGAGCCGCCAGTCCACGTCCTCGACCGAGGCGCGCATCCGGAACGCGACCGCCTCGTGCGTGACCTCGGAGGCGAGCACCTCCTTGGACAGCGGCGGACGGTTGTAGGGGCGGTGGGGCTCGTCCCCCACCACCGTCAGCTCCCCCGCGAACCCGGCCGCGCGCAGCTGCTCGGCCGCGCGCAGCCCGCCCATGGACGCGCCGACCACCACGATCCGCCGCATGCTCATCCCTTCCTCGATCAGAAAAGCGGTCAGCCCTCGATGGTGATGGCCTGGAGCGGGCACACGTCCGCGGCCTCCTCGACGGCGTCGCGGAGCGACTCGTCGGCGGTCTCCTCGTACTCCAGGTGGCCCTCGTCGTTCAGGCGGAAGACGTCGGGGGCGGAGAAGACGCACTGGCCGTGGTCCTGGCAGCGGTCCATGTCCACGATGATCTTCATGGGGGTGGTTTCCTCTCGAACGTGCGGGGGTCAGCGGCGCGGGGCGCGGACGCCCCGGAACTCCCAGTCGCCGCCGAAGGCGGTGGAGACGACCTCTTCGGACTCGGTCGGCTGGGCTCCGCAGTCGTCGCGGACCGGCACGGGGCCGGTGACGATGTGGTTGCGGAGGCGGCCGAGGCCCTCGGCCTCGACCTCGACGACGTCGCCGGGCGCCACCGGGCGCGAGTTGGCCGGGGTGCCCGACAGCAGGACGTCGCCGGGGACGAGGGTGATCGTCCGGGCGATGTCGGCGACGAGGTAGTGCATGTCCCACTGCATCTCGTCGGTCGAGCCGTCCTGGACGAGCTCGCCGTTGACGTAGGTGCGCAGGTACTTGCCGCGGAAGTCCCAGCCGGTGACCAGGCCCGGGCCGAGCGGGCAGAACGTGTCGGAGCCCTTCACGCGCAGCATCGAGCCCGCGTCGGTGTCGCGGAAGTCGTGCAGGCCGTAGTCGTTGGCGACCGTGTAGCCCGCGATGTGGTCGCCCGCCTCGGACGGCGCGATGTTGCGGGCGGTGCGCCCGATGACGATCGCGATCTCGCCCTCGTAGTTGAGGTACTTGCAGCCCTCGGGCCGGACGATCGCGCCGTTGTGGGAGTTCAGCGCGGACGTCGGCTTGTGGAAGTAGGTCGGCGCGGGCGGCAGCGAGGTCTGGAACTCCTCGACCCGGCTGCGGTGGTTCAGGTGCACCGCGACGATCTTGGACGGCTCGACCGGCGGCAGGTGCGCCGCGTCCTCGACGCCGACCCGGCGGCCGTCGGCCGCGACGAGCTCGTCGCCGTCGCGCACGACGCGGGTCACCGCGCCGTCCAGCAGGATCCGGCGGTATTCCACGGTCATCGGGTCGTCCATCCGTTCTCGGGCCGGTCGAACCAGATGTGCACCTGGCCCGTGCCGACGCTGTTCTCGTACTCGCTGTAGAGGCGTCCGGGGGCGGCGCAGTCCCGTTCGCCCAGCGCGCCGATCATCATGAGGTAGTGCCCGAAGCGGGCCTCGGGCTTGTGCTTCAGGAACTCGGGCATCGTGTCCAGAACGCGGGCGTGGTCGCCCTTCCCGAACCACTCGATGCGCTCCTCGTCCGCGCGCCGGGCCTCCTGGGTGCGGATGTGCTCGGGGCCCGCGGCCTCGTGGTCGCGGATCTCGCGCAGCGGCCAGAAGGAGTGCGACAGCGCGCCGGACGCGACCAGCAGGACGCGCCGGTCGGTCTCGGCGATCCCGGCGGCGAGGGCGCGGCCGAGGCGCAGGCTGTCCTCGACGTCGGCGGTCTGGCAGACGCCGATCGAGATCCACTTCTTGCCCGCGCGGTCCAGGTACGGCTCGTCCCGGACGCCGAGGAACTCCCACAGATTGACCGTGGCGTACTGGATCGGCAGGTAGGGGTCGTCGACCGGGGTGATCCAGGTGCCCTGGGCCTTGGCGTGCGCCGCGATGGCGTGCGCCAGCTCCGGGTCGCCAGGGATGTCGTAGGGCATCCGGCACATTCCGCGCGGAAGCTCGTCGGACGTGTAGAGCCCGGCGCGGCGGTCGTGCGAGGTGACGACGAACTCGACGGTCGTCGCCCAGTGCGAGTCGAGGACGACGACGGTGTCGTAGTCGTCCCGGTCGAAGACGTCCGCGCGGAGCTTCTCCAAGCCCGCGACCAGGGTGGAGTCCTCGCCGTTGTTCAGCTCGCGGCGGGTGACCTCGGGCAGGACGATGGTGGGGACGTGCGCGAGGATCCCCGCGCCGACTACTTCTCCCATGGGGCCGTCACCGTGTTCTTCAGGTCGCAGTAGAAGTCGAAGGACCAGTCGCCGCCCTCGCGGCCGACGCCCGACTGCCGGGAGCCGCCGAACGGGGCGCGCAGGTCGCGGACGAAGAAGCAGTTCACCCAGACCGTCCCGGCCACCAGCTGGGACGTCACGCGCTCGGCGCGCTCGGGCGAACCGGTCGCGAGGGTCGCGGCGAGGCCGAACCTGGTCTCGTTGGCCATCGCGACGGCCTGCTCTTCGGTGTCGAAGGTCTGGAGGGTCAGGACGGGCCCGAAGACCTCCTCCGACACGATCTCCTTGCCGGGGTTCGCGAACAGCGTCGGCCGGTAGAAGAGGCCGCCGAGGTCGTCGTTCGGGCCGCCGCCGAGGAGCGCGGCCGCGCCGTCCGCCTTCGCCCGCTGGACGAACCCGTCCACGCGCTCGAAGTGCTTCCGGTGGACCTGCGGGCCGATGTCGGTGGTCTCGTCGCGCGGGTCGCCCTGCTTCAGCTTGGACGCCTTCTCGATGAACCGCGCGGTGAACTCGTCCGCGACGGAGGCCTCGACGAGCAGCCGCGTCGCGGCGAGGCAGACCTGCCCGGCGTTGTCGTACTGCTCGACGGCCAGGGTGACGGCGAGGTCGAGGTCGGCGTCGGCGAAGACGATCAGCGGGGACTTGCCGCCCAGCTCCAGTGAGAGCGGGGTGAGGTTCGGGCCGGCCGCGGCGGCGATCGTCCGGGCGGTCGGGACGGAGCCGGTGAAGCTGATCCGGCGGACGTCCGGGTGCGCGGTCAGCGGGCCGCCGACCTGCGCGCCGTAGCCCTGGACGACGTTGAACACGCCGGCCGGGAGCCCGGCCTCGGCGGTGATGTCGGCCAGCAGGGACGCGGTCAGCGGCGTCCACTCGGCGGGCTTCAGCACGACCGTGTTGCCCGCCGCGAGCGCCGGGGCGATCTTCCACGTGGCGAGCATCAGCGGCGCGTTCCACGGGGTGATCAGCGCGGACACGCCGGCCGGGTCCCAGGAGACGTGGTTGGTGTGGCCGCGGGTCTCGAAGTCCTCGTGGCCGAGGTTCAGCAGCCAGTCGGCGAAGAACCGGAAGTTGTGCGCGACGCGCGGCATGACCCCGCGCCGGTGCGACCGGATGAGCGCGCCGTTGTCGTGCGTCTCGACCTGCGCGAGGTCCTCGATCCGCTTCTCCACGCCGTCGGCGATGGCGTGCAGGAGGCGGGCGCGCTCCTCGCGGGACGTGCGGGCCCAGGCCGGGAACGCCTTGCGCGCGGCGTCGACGGCGGCGTCGACCTCACGCGCGCCGCCGGAGGAGACCTCCGCGAGCGGACGCTCGTCGATCGGCGACACGTCGGTGAACGTCTCGGGGACGTCGCCCGTGCCCACCGACGGGACGCGCTCACCGCCGATCCAGTGACCGGTGTCGACGGTGACACCCGCGATCGTTGCCACGCGGCACCTCCAGGTTGTTTGATTCCAAACAAGTTTCCGGACGGGAGTGACTCGGGTCAACCCCCACCCCTAACATTCGGGACCAAATGACATCCCCCGGACCCCGAGGAGGGACCGTGCCCCAGGTCTCCCACGCCGAGTGGCTCGAGCGCGCCGCCCGGCTCGTCCCGGCGACCGCCCACCGCATCGACGGCGCCGACGCCCCGCCGTCCTCCGACGACGGCTTCGACCTGGTCTCCCCTCGGGACGGGAAGGTGCTCGCGCGCGTCCCGTCCGCCGGGAAGGCCGACGTGGACCGCGCCGTCGCCGCCGCCCGCCGCGCGTTCGACGAGGGCCCGTGGCCGCGGATGGCGCCCGCCGAGCGCAAGGCCGCCCTGCTGCGCTGGGCCGACCTGGTCGAGCGCGACCGCGCCGAGCTCGCGCTGCTGATCTCGCTGGAGATGGGCAAGCCGGTCGCCGAGGCGGACGGCATCGAGCTGCGCGCCGCGATCAACGGCCTGCGCTGGTACGCCGAGATCGCCGACAAGGGCCTGGACGAGGCGCCGCGCACCGCCGCCGGGTCGCTGGCACTGGTCACGCGCGAGCCCGCCGGGGTCGTCGCGGCCGTCGTCCCGTGGAACTTCCCGCTCACGATGGCCACCTGGAAGCTCGGCCCCGCGCTCGCGGCGGGCTGCACGGCGGTGCTGAAGCCCGCCGAGGAGTCGCCGCTGTCCGCGCTGCGCTTCGCCGCCCTCGCGGACGAGGCGGGCCTGCCCCCGGGCGTCCTCAACGTCGTCAACGGGCCGGGCGAGGTCACCGGGCGCGCGCTCGGCGAGCACCCGGGTGTGGACGTGCTGGCCTTCACCGGATCCACCGAGGTCGGACGGCACTTCCTGCGCTACGCGGCCGACTCGAACCTGAAGCGGGTGTGGCTGGAGCTGGGCGGCAAGTCGCCCAACATCATCCTGCCGGACGCCCCCGACCTCGACGCCGCCGCCGACACCGCCGCCTGGGGCATCTTCTTCAACGCCGGGGAGATGTGCACCGCGCCGTCCCGGCTGCTGGTGCACCGCGACGTCGCCGAGCGCGTCGTCGAGCGGATCGTCGCGCGGGCGTCCTCGATGCGCGTCGGCGACCCGCTCGACCCGGCGACCGAGATGGGGCCGCTCGTGTCGTCCCGGCACCGCGACCGCGTCCTGTCCTACGCCGACGCCGGACGCGCCGACGGCGCGAACCTGCTGGCCGGAGGCTCGGCGATCGACCGTCCGGGGCACTTCGTGGAGCCGACGGTGTTCGGGGACGTCACGCCGTCCATGCGGATCGCGCGCGAGGAGATCTTCGGCCCGGTCCTGTCCGTGCTGACCTTCACCGACGCGGACGAGGCCGTGCGCCTCGCCAACGACACCGACTACGGCCTCGCCGCCGCCGTCTGGACGTCCGACCTGTCCGCCGCGCACCGGATCTCCCGCGCCCTCCGCGCCGGGACGGTCTGGGTGAACTGCTACGAGGAGGGCGACTACAGCGTCCCGTTCGGCGGGGTGAAGCTCTCCGGGCACGGCCGCGACAAGTCCCTGCACGCGCTCGACAAGTACACCGACCTCAAGACCACCTGGATCGAGCTGTGACCGGGGCGTCCGGCCTCCGGCCGCTGATCGCGCTGCCCTGCCGCTTCTCCGAGTCCGCGTCGGCGCTCCGCTACCGGGCCGAGGTGACCGCGCGGGCGCTCGCCGAGGCCGTGTGGCGCGGCGGCGGCGAGCCGTTCATGATGCACCCGGCCGAGCCGGAGGAGGTCGCGTCCCGGCTGGCGCGCTGCGACGGCGTCCTGCTGCCGGGCGGCGGCGACCTGCACCCGCGCTACTACGGCGTGACGGACGAGCACGAGACCCTCTACGACGTGGACGAGGAGCAGGACGCGTTCGACGTCGCCGTCGCCCGCCACGCGCTCGCCGCCGGGCTCCCGCTGCTGGCGGTCTGCCGCGGCCTCCAGGTCGTGAACGCCGTCCTCGGCGGGACGCTCCGCCAGCACATGGAGCCCGACCACCGGCACCACGTCCACCCGGTGGCCGTCACGCCCGGCACGCTGCTCGCCAAGGTCACCGGCGGCGGGGAGCTGACCGCGTCCTGCTACCACCACCAGGCCGCGGAGACCCTCGGGACGGGCCTGACCCCGGTCGCGCGCGCGACCGACGGCACGGTCGAGGCCGTCGAGCTGGACGACCCGCGCGGCTGGTTCCTCGGCGTGCAGTGGCACCCCGAGGACACCGCCGCGTCCGACCCCGTCCAGCAGGCGGTCTTCACCGAATTTGTCGAGGCGTCCCGCCCCTGAAAAGCAAAGATCCCGGCGCCGCCCACAAAGGGCGGCGCCGGGATCGGTGCGACTGCTAGGCGGTGGCGACCTGAACGGCCGGGACCGGGACGTCGACGACCTGGACGTCGGCGACCTCGGACTCGGCGGGGCTCGGGGCGGTGGCGACCTGGGTGAAGAAGGCCTCGACGAGGCCGTCCATCAGGGCCGTCGTCTCCTCGGCCCGGGTGACGACCTCGGCGAGGAGCTCGGCCGGGTCGTGGCCGGCCGCGCGCAGGACGGCCGAGCCGCCGCCCGCGATCCAGTGCTCCAGCAGCGCCGGGTTGATCTCGGGGTGGAACTGCACGCCCATCGAGCGGCCGAGGACGAACGCCTGCGGCGCGGAGCCGGTGCCGGCGACCGTCCGGGCGCCGGGGGGCGCGATCCAGCGGTCGTCGTGGAACTGGAACCACGGCCCGGACGGGACGAGCCCTTGATCCTCGGTCTCGACCTTCACGAACCCGTGCTCGGAGTACGCGGCGCGCTCGGTCCGGCCGCCGAGCGCGGTCGCGAGGAGCTGTCCGCCGAAGCAGATCCCGAACACCGGGACGCCCGCGTCGTGCGCCCTGCGGATCAGAGCGAGCTCCGGCTCGATCACCGGCGCGATCTCCGGGGCGTGCGCGGTCCAGACCGAGCCGAGCGGGACGACCAGGTCGAATCCGAGCGGATCGGGCAGCCGGTCGCCGATCCCGGTGAACGTGTGGACTTCGTACTCCCAGCCCCGCGCGGTGAGCGCGGACTGGAGGCCGTTGACGGGGGAGGGGGCATGAGAGTCATGCTGAATGATCAGGGCTCGCATGGACATAGCGTATGACCTGGGGTCAAATGCATACCAGAACATGACAGACCTGACGCATTCGCCCCCCGGGGTTGCACTTCGCTTGGTTTGCAGTAAACATTTACTTCATGACCGACAGCCGGACCACACTGCTGGACGCCGCGGCCGAGGAGTTCGCCCGCCACGGGTTCAAGGGCGCGCGCGTCCAGGAGATCGTCCGGCGCGCCGGGGTGAACGAGCGCATGATCTACCACCACTTCGGCAACAAGGAGGGCCTGTACCGGGCGACCGTCCAGGAGCTGCGCCGCCGCACCGGCGAGCTCTGGGCGCCCGTGCTGGCCGAGGCCGTCGCGATGGAACCGGTCGACGGCGTCCGGCACGCCCTCCAGGGCCTGTTCACGGCGCTCGACAGCGTCCCGCAGATGATCGCCGTGATGCTGCATGAGTCGCTGTCCGGGGAGTGGCGCTCGACCATGCCCGGCCCGGACGAACTCCCCACCGAGCTGCGGAGGATCCACGAGCGCGGCCAGGCCGAAGGGGTCTTCGCGCCGGACGTCCCGTTCGAGGTCCAGTACGCGGCGATCATGGGGATCGTCATCTCCACCAACGTCTTCGTCGGACGCTTCGCCGAGTTCAACCCCGAGGTCGTCCCCACCGACAAGGCCCGGCAGCGCGAGGTCGCGATCGACCAGCTGCTCTACGGCATGAGCGCCCGCAGGGCCTGACCTCCGCCCGCAGACCTTGACCTTCACCCGCAGGGCCTGACCTCCGCCCGAAGTGGCCAGGGCCACGCGCCCCGGCCACTTCGCAACCCCTGAGTCCAGCCCGATCCACCTGAGTCCAGCCCGATCCACCCCCGCATCTCCGTCGCGCAGTAAATATTTACTGCACTCTCGAACCGGGAGCACCGGACCATGGCAGAGACCACACTCACTCCCCCGCCGGACGACCGGCGCCTGTCCCCCGCGCTGCTGCGGCTGGCGGGCGTCATCATGCTCGCGTCGCTGATGATGCAGCTGGACATGACGATGACCGGCGTCGCCACCAGGACCCTGCTGCGCCGCTTCGACACCACGCTCGGGACCGTCCAGTGGGTGACCACCGGCTACCTGCTCGCGATGGCCGTGGTCATCCCGGTCGCGGGCTGGGGCATGGAGCGGTTCGGGCCGCGCGCGGTGTGGATGACGTCACTCGTGCTGTTCCTCACCGGGTCGGTCGCCTGCGGGGCGGCCTGGTCGGTCGGGTCGCTGGTGGCGTTCCGGGTCGTCCAGGGGCTCGGCGGCGGGCTGATCCTGCCGCTGGCGCACGCCATCGCCGTCCGCGAGGCGGGCTCCGAGCGGCTCGGGAGGATGACCGCCGCGATCGCCGTCCCGTCCCTGCTCGGGCCCGTCCTCGGCCCGGTGCTGGGCGGCTGGATCGTCGACGGCCTCGACTGGCGCTGGATCTTCTTCGTGAACGTCCCGGTGTGCCTCGCCGCGCTCGTCCTGTCGCCGCGGGCCGTCCCGTCCGGCCGCGGCGACGGCCGGACGCCCCTGGACGTCCTCGGCCTCGTCCTGCTCGCGGGCGGCTGCGCGGCCCTGGTGTTCGGCTGTGCGGAGGCCGGACGGCTCGGATCGGTGACCGGCGCCCGTGTGCTCACGTCCCTGGCGGCCGGGGCGGCGCTGCTGGCCGCCTTCGTGGCGCACGCGCTGCGCGCCCGGACCGTCCCGATCATCGATCCGCGGCTGTTCCGGTCCGGATCGTTCGCCGGGCCCGCCGCCGGAATCCTGCTGGCGAGCGTCCTGATGTTCGGCGCGCTCGGCCTGCTGCCGCTCTACTTCCAGCAGGCGCGCGGCGAGGACGCGCTGCACACGGGCCTGCTGGTCATCCCGTTCGGCGTCGGCATGGGCGTGGCCCTGGCGGCGTGCGGGCGGCTCGCCGACCGTGCCCCGGCCCGGCTGCTCGGGGTCGCCGGGGCCGTCCTCACCGGGGCCGGAGCGCTCCTGCTCACCCGCCTGGACGCCACGACCGGCATGATCACGGTCGGCGTCGCGGAGGCCCTGTACGGCGCGGGCATCGGGGCGCTGCTCGTCACCATCCTCACCGCGGGCATGCGGGGCGTCGCCCCCGAGGCCATCCCCCGCGCGTCCACGGCCCTGCGGATCCTGCAGCAGCTGGGCGGCGCGTTCGGCAGCGCGATCCTGTTCGTCATCCTCCAGCGGCGTGAGGTCCGTCACCCGGGTGCGCACGCCTTCGGCCACACGTTCTGGTGGGTGGCCGCGTTCTCCGGGCTCACGCTGGTCGCCGCACTGTTCCTGCCGGGCCGGAAGAGGTAGGACGGACGGCCCCGACGGGAAGATCCGGCGGCGGGCGCGGGTTGGCACTGAGCATGGCTCTCCCGTTCTCCGTGCTTGATCTCGCGCCCGTGGCGTCCGGTTCGACGTCCGCGCAGGCGCTCCGAAACACGCTCGACCTGGCCCGGCTCACCGAGGATCTCGGTTTCCACCGGTACTGGCTCGCCGAGCACCACCGGATGCCGGGCATCGCGTCCTCGGCGACCTCGGTGCTGATCGGGCAGGTGGCGGCGGCGACGCGGCGGATGCGGGTCGGGTCCGGCGGGATCATGCTGCCCAACCACGCGCCGATGGTGGTCGCCGAGCAGTTCGGCACGCTGGAGGGCCTGTTCCCGGGCCGGATCGACCTCGGACTCGGCCGGGCGCCCGGCACCGACCAGGCGACTGCGCGGGCGCTGCGCCGCACGCCCGGCCCGCTCTCGGCGGACGACTTCCCCGAGCAGGTCCACGAGCTGCGCGGATACTTCGAGGACGGCGGCGCCGTCACCCCCGCGGCGGGCAACCGGCCGCCGGTCTGGCTGCTCGGCTCCAGCGGCTACAGCGCGCAGTTCGCCGGGATGCTCGGCCTCCCGTTCGCGTTCGCGCACCACTTCAGCGCCGAGAACACGCTGCCCGCGCTGGCCCTGTACCGCGAGTCGTTCCGTCCCTCGAAGGACGGCCTGGACGAGCCGCACGCGATGATCGCCGTGTCCGTCACCGCCGCCGAGGACGACGCGACCGCCGAACGCCTGGCCCGTCCGCAGGCGCTGTCGTTCCTGCGGTTGCGGCAGGGCCGTCCGGGCACGCTGCCGTCACCGGAGGAGGCCGACGCCTACCCGTACACGGCCCTCGACCACGAGATGATCCGCGCCCGGCAGGACGCGCAGGTCGTCGGCGGCCCGGACTCCGTCCGGCGGAAGATGGACGCGCTGATCGAGTCCACCGCCGCCGCCGAGGTCATGGTCACGACGATGGTCCACGACCACGCGGACCGCCGCCGCTCCTACGAGATCCTCGCCGGGCTGTACGACTTGTCCGGCGCCACGGAACAGGAGGCCGACCTGGCCCGCCGCTGACGGCGGGCCAGCGCTGCCTCAACCTGAGGAGGAGGACGAGCCGACCGGCGGCGCGTCCTTCTCCTCTTCGTCTTCGTCTTCCTCAAGGGAGAGGACGGCGTTCGGGCACATCCGGACGGCCGCCCGGACGTTCGCCTCCTGCTCCTCGGGCGGTGTCTCGGTCAGGAGGACGACGGTGCCGTCCTCGTCGGACTGGTCGAACACGTCCGGCGCGTGCAGGACGCACTGACCGGCCCCTTGGCAACGGTCGTGGTCGGCGATGACGCGCATGACGATCACTCCTCCCAGGCCACCGGCAGCCGGTGGACCCCGTAGATGGCCATGTCATGCCGCATGGGAACCTCGTCCGCCGGGACGGCCAGGCGCAGCCCCGGCAGGCCGTCGAACAGGGCGGTGAGCGCGATCCGCATCTCGACGCGGGCGAGCTGCTGGCCGAGGCACTGGTGGATGCCGTGCCCGAACGCGACGTGCTGCGACGGCGGCCGGGTCACGTCCAGCTCGTCCGGACGGTCGAAGTGCGCCGGATCGCGGTTCGCGGCGGGCAGCGACAGCACCACGGTCTCGCCCCGCCGCACCTGCCGCCCGTGGACCTCGACGTCCTCCCGCGCCACGCGCGTGGTGCCGAACTGGATGATCGTCAGGTACCGCAGGAGCTCCTCGACCGCGCTCCCGGCGGCGTCCGGGGAGCTCCGGAAGGCGGCCAGCTGGTCCGGGCGGGTGAGGAACGTCAGGGTGCCGAGGGCCAGCATGTTCGCGGTGGTCTCGTGCCCGGCGATGAGGAGCAGCCGCCCGATCCCGCTGAGCTCGGCGTCGGTCAGGTCGTTGTCGGCCCTGATCAGCGTGCCGAGCAGCGCGTCGTCCGGCTCGCGGCGCTTGGCGTCGACGAGCTCGCGCATGTAGGACACCAGCGCGTCCCGGGACGCCAGCACCTCCTCGTCGGTCGCGGTCAGGCTGAGCACGGTCGCCGACCAGGCGTGGAAGCGGGCGCGGTCGGCGTACGGAACGCCCAGCAGCTCGCAGATCACCAGGGACGGGATCGGCAGCGTGAACGCGGGCACCAGGTCGGCGGGCGGCCCGGCGGCGCGGAGCGCGGCGAGGTGGTCGGCGACGATCCCCTCGACGCGCGGCGCCAGACCCTGCATCCGGCGGGTGGTGAAGTACGGCGTGAGCAGCTTCCGGAGCCGGGTGTGGTCGGGCGGGTCCATGGTGAGCAGCAGCCCGGGGCGGTCCTCGGGCTTGAAGGTGAGGCGGCGCACCGGCGAGGACGCGGTGACCCGGTCGGCGCTGAACCGGTCGTCGGCCAGGACCGCCCGGACGTCCTCGTGCCGGGTGAGCAGCCAGCCCTGCGCGCCGTCGGGGAAGGACAGCCGGGAGATCGGCGTCTCAGCGCGGATCAGGCCGAGCTCGGCCGGCGGGTCGAACGGGTCCTCGCGCCGGACGGGCAGCCTCGGCGGCCCGCCCGCCGCGGCGGTAAGCGGCGCGGCGGGGGCTGGCGCGGAGGGCGTCGGAGCGGAGGCGGGGGGCTGTGGAGCGCGCATGAGAGGTCCCTTCCTCGACGAGCGCTACGCCGCCGCACCCCGGCGGACGGATGCGGGCGGGCGCCCGCCGGACGAGGGCGGCCTCACTTCCAAAAATAGAACTGTTTCGTTCTATGTGCCAGGATCCCGCGGGTTCGGGACACCCAGAAGCGGTCGGAGGATGCCGTCCACAAAGCGCTCGACAAGCTCCTGACCTGGAGATTCATCCTTGACCAGAACATGACTGAGGATCATCGCGAAAGGCAGATCGACCAGGAGCCCGGCGTCCACCCGGTCCGGGATCTCGCCGCGCCGCCGCGCCCGCTCGAGCGAGGCCTCGATGGACCGCCGCACCGGCGTCGCCAGCCGCTCCCGCCGCAGCCGGGCCAGCTCGGGGTCGGTGCGGCTCCCCTCCAGGATCGCGATGAGCAGGCCCCGGTCGAGCCCGGACCAGCCCGCGATGTAGGCCGCCATCAGCTGCCGGATGTCCTCGACGAACGACCCGGCGTCCCCGTCCGGCACCTCCGGCCGGTAGCGCTCCATCGCGGCCACCACCAGATGCGCCTTGGACGGCCAGCGCTGGTACAGCGTCGCCTTCCCCGCCCGCGCCCGCCGCGCGACCAGGTCCATGGTCAGCCGCTCGTAGCCGACCTCGGCGAGCACCTCCAGCACCGCGTCGAACAGCTCCGCCAGCCGCTCCGGACGGCTGAGCGGCACCTTCCGCATCCCGCTCCCCGCCCGGCCCTCCACAGGCGTCCCGTCCACCGGACGCTTCCCATCCCCTGGCCGCCCCCGCGCCGCTGATTCGTCCCGCACACCGTCCGCCTTCCGCACCCGGATCCCTGGGTGCTCAGCACGGTAGGCCCCGAGCCGCCGCGTGACAGCCCCTTGGGACACGATGCGGCCCCAACAGGACACGCCCGAACGAATTCGTCCCGCCGGGCCGCCTGGACGATCAGGACGTCGGCCGCCGGACGTACCGCGCGCTGCGCCCGTCCGGATCGGCGCGCAGCGCGGGCAGCCCGCGCGCCAGGACGTCCGCGACGCGCGCGCAGAACGCCTCGGGTTCGTCGGCGGCGTCCGGCTCCTCGGGGACGATCGCGTCGACGATGCCGTCCTCGTACAGGTCGGTCGCGCGGATCCGCTGGGCCGCGGCCAGCTCGGGCGCGCGGTCCGGCGTCCGGTGGACGATCCCGGACGCGCCCTCCGGCGGCAGCGGCGCGAGCCAGGCGTGCCGCGCGGCGAGGACGCGGTCGGCGGGCAGCAGCGCCAGCGCCGCTCCGCCGCTGCCCTCGCCCAGCAGCAGGCACAGCGTCGCCGCCCGCAGGGTGATCAGGTCGGCGAGGCAGCGCGCGATCTCGCCGGCCAGCCCGCGTTCCTCCGCCTCCGGCGACAGCGCCGCGCCGGGCGTGTCCACGACGGTCAGCAGCGGCAGCTCGAGCTGGGCGGCGAGCCGCATCCCGCGCCGCGCGACGCGCAGCCCGGCGGGCCCGATGGGCCGTCCGACCCGCTGCGCCGCCCGGTCCTGCCCGATCACCACGCAGGACGCCTCACCGAACCGCGCGAGCGCGAGCAGCAGCCCTGGATCCGCCTCGCCGTCCCCCGTCCCGGACAGCGGTGTCACCCCGGACGCCCCGTAGCGAAGCAGCTCACGAACCCCTGGCCGCTCCACGCGCCGCGACCGCTCGACCGATTCCCACGCGGGAACGTCCGCCAACCCCAGATCAGCGCGAACACCCCGAACACCGCGCCCAGACCGAGGTTCCGCCGGAACGCCCCGGACGGCGCACAGGACGTCCAAGGCTTGGGCGGCGACGTCCGGAAGGTCGTCCACGCCGACGACGGCGTCCAGAAGCCCCTTGGCAGCCAGGTTCTCGGCCACCTGCACTCCGGCCGGAAAGGGCTCGCCGTGAAGCGTCTCGTACACGCGCGGACCGAGGAAGCCGATCAGCGCCCCTGGCTCGGCGGCGGTGACATGCCCCAGCGATCCCCAGGACGCCAGAACACCCCCGGTCGTGGGATGCCGTAGATAAACGAGGTAGGGCAGCCCCGCGGCCCGGTGCGCCATGACGGCGGCGGTGATCCGAGCCATCTGGACGAACGCGACGGTCCCCTCCTGCATGCGCGTCCCACCGGAGGACGGCGCCGCAAGCAGCGGCAGCCCCTCAGCGGTGGCGCGCTCCACTGCCGAAACGATCCGGTCGGCCGTGGCCACACCGATGGACCCGGCCAGGAACGCGAACTCGGACACGACGACGGCCACACGCCGTCCACGCAGACGCCCTGATCCGGTCAGGACGGCCTCGTCGCGTCCGCTGCGCTCGCGCGCCCGCGCGAGGTCGGCCGCATACCGCGGACTCAGCGCCGCATAGGAGGGCGGGACGTCCCAGGACTCGAAGCTGCCCGGATCCAGGACCCGGTCCAGCAGCCCGGCCGCGTCCGGCCGCTCCAGCGACGCGCTCATGTCTCGCAGGCTAACGTCCGCCCTTCCCGCGCCTCCGCTACGGGGCCAGAGGAAGGGTCAGGACCAGGCGCGCGCCCAGCTTGGTGTCGGCGATGACCAGGCTGCCGTCGTGCGCCTGCGCGATGTCGCGGGAGATCGGCAGCCCCAGGCCGGAACCGCCCGTGTCGCGCTTGCGCCCCTCGGCCAGGCGCTGGAACCGCTGGAAGACCCGTTCGCGATCGGCGACCGGGATGCCGGTCCCGTCGTCCGACACCATCAGGACGGCGTCGGGCCCCCGGGTCTCGACGGTGATGCTGACGAGCGAGCGGGCGTGCCGGGCGGCGTTGTCGAGGAGGTTGGTGATCAGGCGGAGTAGCGGCCCCCGGGCGCCGAGGACGACCACGCCCGGCTCGACGTCGACGTCCACTGGAACACGCCGTGGCCGCGCCCCCTCCTGCCGCGCCAGATCGCCGAGGTCCACGGGCTCGCGGTCGAGCGGGACGCCCGCGTCCAGCTTGGCGAGCAGGAGCAGGTCGGTGACGATCCGCTGGAGCCGGTCGGCGTCGTTCAGCGCGGACCGGGCGACGGCGGGCCAGTCCTCGTCCTCGGGATGCTCCAGGGCGACCTCGAGCTGGGCGCGCAGGCCGGTGAGGGGGCTGCGGAGCTCGTGCGAGACGTCCCCGACGAACTGACGCTGCCGCGTGACCTTCTGCTCGAGCCGGTGCAGGGTCACGTTGACGGACGAGGCGAGCTGCGAGATCTCGTCGTGCGTCTCCGGGACGGTCACCCGGCGCGGCCGGCCCTCCCCCGTCCCGGTCACCTCGGCGAGCTCGGCGCTCATCCGGCGGACGGGCCGCAGCGCGCTCCGCACGGCGAGCCACACCGAGAGGGCGACCAGGGCGAGCCCCAGCGGCACCGCGAGCACCAGCAGCAACGTGAAGTACTCGCGCGTCTGGACGAACCCGGGCATGGGCACGCCCGCGTAGAGCACCCGCCATCCGCCCGGGGCGTACTCGCGCGACGCCACGACGAACACCTGCTCCCCGGACAGCTTCGTGGTTCCGCTGACCGTCGGGTGCGCGGTGTCCGGGCGCAGGCCGCTGATCGGCGGAAGGCCGTCGAGGGCCGGGCTGGAGGCGCGGACGCGGCGCGTGCCGTCCAGGACCTGGAGCAAGGGGAAGCCCGTGTCGCCGGGGTTCAGCACGCCCTCGCCCTGCGGATCGGCGGTGCGGACGGTCTCGGCGAGCGTGGACACGGCGCTGTCGCCGCGCTCGCGCAACGAGTCGTAGACGGCCTTCCGGAGCGTCTCGTAGAAGCCGACCGCCCCCGCGATCAGCAGAACCCCGACCACCACGGTCGCGACCACCGACACCCGGGTGCGCAGTGACCAGGGACCCGGCGGCCAGCGCCCCGACATCGTTCGCGTCCTCCCCCGTCGCAGCGCCATGCGGCACCAGGCCGCCCGAAGATCCACGCTGGGGGTTGCGGCGGCGGGACGCCACCACCGGGGGCGGGGACTGGCCGTACCGGAACGATCAAGTTACGCAATCTTGTGCGGCGGCCGACCGTTCGGGCCCCGGTCCGGGGAGAAGTGCCGGTGGCCGGGACGGGCCGTGCCAACGCCGTCCCGGCCACCGCGCGCCCGCCGAAAGAGCGCCCCAACGGCGGGGAGGCCCTGCCTCGGACCCGACTTCGCGCCTCCCATCGTGAACCGGGTTCCCTATAAAGTCAACCGATTTTGTAGGGAATCCGGCAGCCGATGCCCGCGCGGTCCGGGACCTCCCACCCCTGGGGACCCGTCCGCGCGAACACCGCCTTCGGAGCCGCCGACCGCCCGCCCGTACCGCGCCGAGAAGGTTCCGCCGGGAGAGCCGGGGCGATCGTCGAACACCCCCCACTCTGCCCCGCCTTCGTGCACTGCCCGCTACATCCAGATGACGATCACGTTTCGCGCATTCGTGCGAAAGGGGGCACCATGTTGGGCCGGACGTCCGGGAGGCGGACCGGACCAGAGCGACGAAAGGGCCCCAGGGACGGCATGGACGAACACGAGCCCGAGCCGCCCCACGCCCCACCCCCGCCTCCCCGCGGTCCGGCTCCCTCGGAGCCTCCCCGCGGGCTGGCTCCGCTCGGCCCTCCGCCCCGGCCGGCGCCGCCGCCCGCGCCCGTCCGGCCCGACCCGGCCGACGCCTCGGCGACGCCGCTCGAACTGGCCGACCCCAGGGCGGTCGGCGTGTACGCGCTGCTCGGACGGCTCGGCGCGGGCGGCATGGGCACCGTCTACCTGGGCGTCGACCCGAACTCCGGGGCCCGGGTCGCGGTCAAGGTCATGCGCCCGCACCTGACCGACGACCCCAGGTTCCTGCGCCGCTTCCGGGACGAGGCGCTGCTCGCCGGACGCGTCGCGTCGTTCTGCACGGCCCGCGTCCTCGCGCACGGCGAGGAGGACGGCCGCCCCTACATCGTCAGCGAGTACGTCGCCGGGATCTCGCTCCAGCAGCGGATCACCTCCGGCGGCCCGCTGCCCGCCGCCGACCTGCACGGGGTCGCGGTCGGCGTCGCGACGGCGCTGGCCGCCATCCACTCCGCCGGGCTCGTGCACCACGACCTCAAGCCGGCGAACGTGATGCTCACCCTGTCCGGCTGCCGCGTCATCGACTTCGGCATCGCACGGACGCAGGGCTCGCAGGGCTCGGCCACCACGTCCGGGACCGTCCTCGGCACGCCCGGCTGGATGCCCCCGGAGGTCATCGCGGGCGGCCCGGCCTCCCCCGCGGCGGACGTGTTCTCCTGGGGCTGCCTCGTCGCGTACGCGGGCACGGGACGCCTGCCCTTCGGCGAGGGCGCGGCCCCCGAGATCGCCCTGCGGGCCGCCAAGGAGGAACCGGACCTCGCCGGGCTGCCCCCGCAGCTCCTGTCCGCCGTCCGCTCGGCGCTCTCCAAGAACCCGGACGACAGGCCCGCCTCGTCCGAGCTGCTGATGTCCCTGGTCGAGCAGACCGGTTCCGCGGCCTCCGACGCGAAGGACCAGACCGAGATCTTCGGCGCCGTCCCGTCCACGCCGCGCGCGCACGAGGACGACCCGTCGGCGCACACCCAGGTCTTCAGCCCCGTCCACGACAACGCGCACACCCAGACGTTCAGCCCCGTCCACGACAACGCGCACACGCAGACGTTCAACCCGGTTCACGACAATGCCCACACGCAGGCGTTCAGCCCCACCAGGACGAACACGACGTCCTCGCCACTCCGGATGCGCGTCCTCATCGGAGTCGGCGCGGCCGCCGCGACCGTCCTCGTCGGCGCGGTGGCCATCGGCCTGACGGACCAGAGCGCGGCCGCGCCCCCGCCCAAGCCGTCGCCGACCGCCACCGTTCCGGCCCCCAAGCCGCCCGCGCCCACGGCGAAGCCGAAACCCAAGCCGAAACCGAAACCGAAGCCCAAGCACAAACCGAAGCGCAAGCACAAGAAGCGCCACCACTAGAGCGGCGCCGAACTCGCGGGACCGGCGTCAGGTTCGCCAGATGAGGAGCAGCGCGCAGTCGTCGTCCCGCTCGGCGGACATCAGCTCGACCAGCTCGCGCGCGCCCTTGCGGAACCCGTTCGGGACGAGCCGCTCCGCCTCGCCCAGCAGCCGGTCGATTCCGGCGTCCAAGTCGCTTCCGGGCGCCTCGACAAGGCCGTCGGTGTAGAGGAGCAGCGCGTCCCCGGCGCCGAGCTTCCCGCGCTCCGGCAGGGCCGCGAGGTCGGGGATCACCCCGAGGACGACGCCCTTCGCCGGGCTGACCTGCCATTTTCCACTGCTCGCGTCGAACTGCACGGCCGGCGGATGCCCGGCCGACTCGACGGTGTACTCGCCCGTCGCCAGGTCGAGCACCACGTGGACGGCGGTGACGAACCCCTCGTCCCACTGCTGCCGGTGCAGGTAGGTGTTGCACGCGGGCAGGAACCGCTCCGTCGGGACCGACCCCAGCAGCCCGCCGAACGCGCCGGACAGCATCAGCGCCCGCGTGCCCGCGTCCGTCCCCTTGCCCGACACGTCCACGAGCGCGACCTCGAGCACGCCGTCGTGCAGCGCCGACACCACGAAGTCGCCGCCGAAGGACGACCCGCCCGCCTGGAGCATGACGACCTGCGAGTCCCAGCCGTCCGGCAGCTTGGGCATCTGCCCCTGACTGCGCAGCCGGTCGCGCAGCTCCAGCAGCATCGAGTCGCCGCGCAGCCCCATGACGCCGAGCTGCTGCCGCGTCCGCGCCAGCGTCACCGCGAGGACGGCCGTCACCGCGAGCGTCGCGACGATCCCGGGCCCGGTCTGGTTCGGCGCGTTCCACGCGTCGTAGCCGACCATCACGGCGACGACCCCGAGCAGGACGGCCAGGCTGCGCACCCGGAGGAGCAGTCCGCCGCCGAGCAGCGTCAGCACGAGCGCGCCGGACGGCGACCAGCGCTGCGACTCGACCGCGCCGAAGCCGAGGACGATGGCGAACAGGGCGAGGCCCGCGAAGAGGTAGCGGTCGCGCGACTGGGTCCCCCGCCGCAGCCACCTGTAAAGCGCCACGAGCACGGGGATCCTTCGCAGGAACGCGCGTACTCGCGGCGGAAGCAGGTGCACCAGACGTTGAAGCATGACGTTGGCACTGTACCGAGCATCGGCACGAAGGGCCCGACATCCGCGCCCGCCATGACCGATCGCGACGTCCGGGCGACGCAGGATCACCGAAACGCGATCATCGGACCGTCCACCCCTTGCGGCGCCCCCCGCCCGCAGGTGTCCAATGGGTGAACGCCCGACATCAGGAGCCGCGATGTCCCAGCCGAGCATGCGCATCACCGTGGACGCCGCCATGCGCGCCCGCGACGTCTCCCGCCCCGTCCCGGAGGGCGTCCAGCCCCCGGCCACCCCCGCCAACGCCCCCGCCGACCCGCCGCGCCAGTCCCGCGCCGCCAAGAACGAACGCCGCCGCTTGGAGAAACGAGGCGCCCGCCCGCCCCTCTGACCCCTCGGCCCGGCCCGCGACACGGGCCTCGACCAGGTCGTCCACCTCGCGCCGCCCGCCCTTCCTGACGTGCGCGTACACGCCGTCGCCTGCAACGAAACGGATACTCAGCGTGGTCGCTCAACTATTATAAGCAACAGACGGTCGGTTCGTTGATCGTCACGCATCAGAGGAGTTCGCATCAACATGAAGCCGCAGACGTCGCCCGAACCGGATCCGGCCCTTTCCCGGGACGACCACCACGCGGCGGGCTGGTGGCGGCAAGAGGTGTTCGCGGACGACCTGGCGGCCCGCGCGGACGATACTCCGGACGCTCCCGCGTACGTGAACCATCGGCGAGGCGAAACGGTCACAGTCACCTTCGCGCAGCTGGCGGAGTGGGTGGAGCGCCTCGCGGCCGCCCTGCGGGCCCGGCGGGTCGGCCGCGGGGAGGTGGTGGCCTTCCAGCTCCCGAACATCTGGGAGACCGCCGCGCTCTGGCTGGCGTGCGGACGCGCCGGAGCGGTGGCGGCCGCGCTCCCTCCGCGGCTCGGACGCGAGCAGCGCGACCTCGCCCTCGGCGCGATATCACCGGCGCTGCTGGTGGGCACGGACGGGAGGCTTCCCGACCGGCTCGAGAACGGCGCCCCCGTCGGCAAGCCCGTCGCCCTGGACGAGCTGGTCGCCGAGGCCGCCGTCCAGACCAGGCCCGTCGAGCCGCTGTCGCCCATCCACGCGGACAAGGTGTGCCAGCTGGCCTTCACGTCCGGCAGGGCAGGACGTCCGAAGGCGGTGGCGCACACCTTCAACACCCGGTACGCCGCCCTGCGCGTGGCGATGCGACTGGTCCCGTCCGACACGGCGACGGCCGCGATCGCGGACCTGACCGACACCGTGGGCCTGATGTTCACCACGCTCGCGCCCCTGATGACCGGACGGCCCTCGGTCTTCCGCGACGACGACGACCTCCAGGGCTGGCTCGACCTGCTCGCCGACCAGCGGGTGGGATGCGTGGTGTCCACACCGTCCGTCCTGGACGACCTGGTCACCGCCCGGACGCGCCGCCAGGACCGCCTACCGGGCCTTCAGCAGGTCGTCAGCGTGGGCGACCGGCTTCCCCCGCGGCTCGCCGCGCGACTGCGCACAACGCTGGCCCCGCACCTGGTCAACGGCTTCGGCACCACCGAGACCGGCATGCTCACGGCGTCCTCGCCCGCGCTGGACATCGCCGAGGAGACGCTCGGCCGTCCGGTCGAGGGCGTCCAGGTCCGCCTGCGTCCCGAGCGGAACCCCAGGGCCGCCGACCTCGGCCGCCTGGAGGTCCGGTCGCCGGGACTGTGCCGCCGCGTCATCGACCTGCGGACGCGCGAGCAGGTGTGGTGCGCCGACGACGGCGACGGCTGGTACGGCACCGGTGACCTGGTCGAACGCGACGTGGAGGGGCGCCTGCGCCACCTCGGCCGCGCCACCGTGGAAACACCGATGGGCTGAGGGGGCCTCCCGGCCCGCCTCAGCCCATCAGCCCGTGACGAATCTGGTGTCGGATCAGGACTCGGGCGGGAGGGGCGGAAGCTCGCCCGTGTTCTCGAACTCGCTCAGCATCGTGATGCGGCGGGTGTGGCGCGGCTCCTTGGAGTACGGAGTGCCCAGGAACAGTTCGACGAAGCGCGTGGCGTCCTCGACGCTGTACTGCCGCGCGCCGAGGCTGATGATGTTGGCGTCGTTGTGCTCGCGGGCCAGGCGGGCGGTGTCGTCGCTGAAGACCAGGGCCGCGCGGGCTCCCTTGATCTTGTTCGCGGCGATGGCCTCGCCGTTGCCCGAGCCGCCGATGACGATGCCCAGGGAGCCGGGGTCGGCGACGGTCCGCTCGGCGGCACGCAGCACGAACGGCGGGTAGTCGTCCACCGCGTCGTAGACGAACGCACCGCAGTCGACGGGCTCGTGGCCGTTGTTCTTCAGCCAGTCGACCAGGTGCTCCTTCAGCTCGTACCCGGCATGGTCGCTTCCAAGAAACACGCGCATGCGCCGATTCTCGCAGGTCGTGAACGATCTTGAGACGGCGGTGAGGGATTTACGCCGGCGGACCCGGTGACCCCTCGTCCTCCCCCTCGGCCGGGGCCGTCGGCGTGGGCGAGGGAGCCGGAGCGGGCTGCGGCATCGGCGCGGGCGGAGCGGGCGGCGGGACGTTGGGCGCCCACTGCGGGAATCCGGGCGGAGCGTACGGAGCGGCGGCAGGCGGCGCCTGCGGATACCGGGCGGGCGGCTGGCCGGCGACAGGTGGCTGCGCAGCGGCGGGCCCCGGCCCCATGGCGGGCCCCGGCCCCATGGCGGGCCCCTGCCCCATGGCCGGTTGCGGACGCTTCTGATTGGCACGGAGGAAGACGACGCCGAGGAGCGCGCCCACCCCCGCCACCCAACCGAACCAGAAACCGAACTCGGTGCCGTTGGCGACTTCCCGCCAGACCAAGTTGTTGAACAGCGGCAACCCGCCCGTGCTGGTGTAGATGCCGCTGGTGTTGCTGTAGAAGAGGCCGCGGACCAGGCCGGCCAGGCCCGAGGCCATCACGGTGGCCCACCAACCGAGGGGGAGAGCCGCGAACGGACCGCTTTCCGTGCTGAGGGCCCGGGCGCCGCCGAAGACCAGGGCGGCCAGGACGAGCAGGAGGAGGAACGTCGAGAGATCCTGACCGAAGATCATCTCGCCCGCCTTGTCGCTCAGGCCGCGCCTGTCGCCGATCCCGTCGGTGAAGCGCCAGGCCGGGTTCTGGCCGACCGTGATCAGGTGACGGAAGCCGCCCATGTCCACGTTGTGGAGCGACTCGTCCCTCAAGGTCGCGTCGACGACCCATTGGTTCCCGAAGACCAGGACGTACAGGACGGTCGGCACCAGGGCGCCGACCGTCACGACGAGCATCCGCCGGACGGTCATGCGCGCACTGTAACTCTGACCACTCCGGCACAGCAGCCCTTTCCGGGCGTGCGGAACGGGCCGGTTCAGGCCACGTCGAACGGGTTCAGGCCGGGTAGCGGAAGTCCCGGTCGACCTGCCGCTCCAGGGACTCGGCGGCCGCGGTGTCGGGCAGGCTCCGGGCGTACCGGCGATGGAACTCGACGGCCTGCCGGTGGTACCGGGGCCAGTCCTTGCGGCGGGCGTCGACGGCGGCGAGCATCCAGTCGAGCGCGGCCTCGTTCGCCGACTCCAGGTCCACGCCGTACCGGCCCTGCTCCAGGGCGCGGACGGCGGCGGACTGCCCGACCCAGGTGAGCAGGTCGTCGCCGACCTCCTCGCGCAGGAAGGCGATGTCGCCGTCCCCCTGGATCTTGTTGCCGACGACGGTGACGGCGACGTCGTGGTCGTCGGCGAACGCCTTGAACTGCCGGTAGACGGCGACGCCCTTGCGGGTGGGCTCGGCGACCAGGAACATCAGGTCGAACCGGGTGAACAGGCCGGACCCGAACGCGTCGGCGCCCGCCGTCATGTCGACGACGGCGTACTCGCCCGGCCCGTCCACGAGGTGGTTGAGGTAGAGCTCGACCGCGCCGGTCTTGGAGTGGTAGCAGGAGACGCCGAGGTCGTCGTCGTTGAACCCGCCGGCGACCAGCAGGGTCGCGCCGTCCACCTCCTCCCCGAGGGCGTGCACCGGGTCGTCCCCGGCGAGGGACAGCAGCCGCGAGCCGGAGCCGGGCGGGGTGGTCCGGACCATCGCCGACGGCGAGGGGATCCGCCAGTTCCGGCCGCGCAGATGCGTCCTGACCTCCGGAAGGCGGTCGCCGAGCGCCGGGATCTTGGCGGCCACCTCCGCGTCCAGGCCGAGCGCGACCCCGAGGTGCTGGTTGATGTCGGCGTCCACCGCGACCACGGGCAGGGCCCGCTCGGTGAGGTGCCGGACGAACAGTGCGGCCAGGGTGGTCTTGCCGCTTCCCCCCTTGCCGACGAGCGCTACCTTCACGAAATGCCCCCGATG
This sequence comes from Spirillospora sp. NPDC052269, assembly GCF_040679435.1. Lineage (NCBI taxonomy): Bacteria > Bacillati > Actinomycetota > Actinomycetes > Streptosporangiales > Thermomonosporaceae > Spirillospora > Spirillospora sp. NPDC052269. The sequence goes on along the minus strand of NZ_JBFAUU010000014.1, from coordinate 133,784 downwards.
CCCCCGAAACGGATATGAAAACCGTTGCCACTTGCGGAGGGCCGAGTCTGGTCCAGTGGCGATCAAGAGGCAAGGAGAATCCCCGGGCACCCCGCAGGACGCCGCTCACACCCGCCGCTCCCGCGCAAGCGGATGCCCGAATCCCGGGTGAATGTCACGGTCCGAGGTATTGCAAATCTCTTGCAACTGCGTAGATTTGGCCACAGCGGTGACCATGCGAGAAAGGCGGACCGGATGAGTGAGAGCGGCGTCGGGGTGCGGCGCTCACTCGGCGCGGGCGAGTGGGGACGGCTCGGCGGAATGGCCGCCTTCATCCTCGCGCTGCACGTCGTCGGGTGGGGGATCCTGCTCCTGCTGGTGCTGCCCGGTCACTACCGGCTCGGGGACGGCAAGCTGTTCGGCATCGGCGTCGGCCTGACCGCCTACACGCTCGGCATGCGGCACGCGTTCGACGCCGACCACCTCGCCGCGATCGACAACACCACCCGGAAGATGATGAACGAGGGCAAGCGCCCGGTGTCCATCGGCTTCTGGTTCTCGCTCGGGCACTCCTCGGTCGTGTTCGTCTCGTGCGTCCTGCTCGGACTCGGCGTGAAGGCGCTCGCCAACGGCATCTCCGACGAGAACTCCGGCCTGCACCAGATCACCGGGACGATCGGCCCGACGGTCTCCGGCACCTTCCTGGCCGCCATCGCGACCATCAACCTGGTCATCCTCGTCGGCATCATCAAGGTGTTCCGGAGGATGAAGGCCGGCGAGTACGACGAGGCCGCGCTGGAGGACCAGCTCAACAACCGCGGCTTCATGAACCGGATCCTCGGCCGGTTCACCCGGCTCATCACCAAGCCGTGGCAGATGTACCCGCTGGGCTTCCTGTTCGGGCTCGGCTTCGACACCGCCTCGGAGATCGCGCTGCTCGCGCTCGCCGGAAGCGCGGCGGCGGGCGCCGGACTCCCCTGGTACGCGGCGCTGTGCCTGCCGATCATCTTCGCCGCCGGCATGTCGCTCTGGGACACCATCGACGGCACGTTCATGAACTTCGCCTACGGCTGGGCGTTCTCCAACCCCGTCCGCAAGGTCTTCTACAACATCACGCTGACCGGCGTCTCGGTCGTGTTCGCGTTCGTCATCGGCGGCACCGAGCTGCTCCAGGTCCTCCAGGACCGGGCCGGGCTCACCGGCGGCTTCTGGGACTGGATCGGACGCCTCGACCTCAACATCGCCGGGTTCGTCGTCACCGGCCTGCTGCTCGTCCTGTGGGCGGGCGCGCTGCTCTACTGGAAGCTCGGCCGGGTGGAGGAGCGCTGGTCCGCGGGGCTCGCCGAAGCCGACGGTGAGCCCGCGCGAACCGGCGCCTGACCGGGCCGCCCCCGAGCCCGGCCTCCGTCCGCGCGCCGCGGATCAGTCGAAGATCGGGTCGCGGGTGCGGGTGCGCTTGAGCTCGTAGAAGCCGTCCACGGACGCGACCGCGAGGACGCCGTCGAAGAGCGTCAGCGCCTGCTCGCCGCGCGGGATCGGCGTGACGACCGGGCCGAAGAACGCGTGCCCGTCGATCTCGATGACCGGGGTGCCGACCTCCTGGCCGACGCGGTCGATGCCGTCCTTGTGGGACGCGCGGACGGCCGGGTCGAGCGAGGCGTCCTCGGCGGCCGAGGCCAGCTCCGGGTCCAGGCCCGCGGCGGCCAGCGCCTCGCGGAACAGCTCCGGGCTCCACTCGCGGCCCTCGTTGTGCCGGCGCGTGCCGAGCTCGGTGTAGAGCCGTCCGACCGCCTCCGAGCCGTACCTCTCCTCGGCGGCGATCGCGATCCGCACCGGGCCCCAGCCGCGGTCGATCATGTCCTTGTACTGCTGCGGGACGTCCTTGTCCTCGTTCAGGACCGACAGGCTCATCACGTGCCAGCGGACGTCCAGGTCGCGGTGCTCCGCCACCTCGTGGATCCACCGCGACGTGATCCACGCCCACGGGCACAGCGGGTCGAACCAGAAGTCCACGCGCTGGGACATCGTCATCCCTCCTCAGGGGCAGGCGAAAGCTCGTCATCGGCAACCCCGGCCCGTCCATCCGCATTCCCCGCGGACGGCCCCGCCGCGGCGCCGTGACCAGCGTACGGGCGGTGTCCGCGCGACCTCCCACCGCCACATTTCGTCCCGCTCTCGGCGAACAAGGCGCCCCTGGCGAACCTTGGGCGGCGCCGCCGACGCCGCAGGGCCCCGGGCATTGGTAGACATGGGGTGGACAGGGTTCTTTGACGACGTTCTTTGACCACCAGGGAGTACACGTGGCAGGCAACCTCACGCGCGACGAGGCGCGGGAACGGGCGCGGCTGCTCACCGTCGAGTCGTACGAGGTGGAGCTCGACCTGACGGCCGGCGCCGAGCGGTTCGGCTCGACCACCGTGATCCGGTTCGGCTGCGCCGAGCCGGGCGCCTCGACCTTCGTCGACCTGCACGGCGGGGTCGTGCACGAGGTGACGCTGAACGGCCGGGCGCTCGACCCGGCGTCCTACGACGCCGAGAAGGGCCGCTTCCCGCTGCCCGACCTCGCCGCCGACAACGAGCTGCGGATCGCGGCGGACGCGACGTACTCCAACTCCGGCGAGGGCCTGCACCGCTTCGTCGACCCGGTCGACGGGTCGGTCTACCTGTACACGCAGTTCGAGACGGCCGACGCGCACCGGATGTTCACCTGCTTCGACCAGCCGGACCTCAAGGCCACCCACGAGTTCACGATCACCGCCCCCGAGGACTGGCAGGTCGTGTCCAACGAGGCCCCCGACAAGGTCGCGGGCAAGGTCCGGCACTTCCCGAAGACGCCGCGCATCTCCACCTACATCACCGCGCTCGTCGCCGGGCCGTACCACGTCGTCCAGGACGAGTACCGGCGCGCGGACGGCTCGGTCATCCCGCTCGGCGTGTTCTGCCGCGCGTCGCTGGCCGAGCACCTGGACGCCGACGCGATCGTGGACGTGACCCGCCAGGGCTTCGCGTTCTTCGAGGAGGTCTTCGGCCGCCCGTACCCGTTCAGCAAGTACGACCAGCTGTTCGTGCCGGAGTTCAACGCGGGCGCGATGGAGAACGCGGGCTGCGTCACCTTCCTGGAGGACTACGTCTTCCGGTCGCGGGTCACCGACGCCGCCTACGAGCGCCGCGCCGAGACGATCCTGCACGAGATGGCGCACATGTGGTTCGGCGACCTGGTCACCATGCGCTGGTGGGACGACCTGTGGCTGAACGAGTCGTTCGCGACGTTCATGAGCGTCCTGTGCCAGTCCGAGGCGACCAAGTGGAAGGGCGCCTGGACGACGTTCGCGAACCTGGAGAAGGCGTGGGCGTACCGGCAGGACCAGCTGCCGTCCACGCACCCGATCTCGGCCGACATCCCCGACATCCGGGCCGTCGAGGTCAACTTCGACGGCATCACCTACGCCAAGGGCGCGAGCGTCCTGAAGCAGCTGGTGGCCTACGTCGGGCGGGACAACTTCCTCGAGGGCGTCCGGCACTACTTCGACCGGCACGCGTGGGGCAACACCGTCCTGACCGACCTGCTCGGCCCGCTGGAGCAGACGTCCGGCCGTGAGCTGACGTCCTGGTCGAAGGAGTGGCTCGAGACCGCGGGCGTCAACACGATGCGTCCGGCGTACGAGCTGGACGCGGACGGCAACTTCACCTCGTTCGCCGTATTGCAGGAGGCCAAGGCCGACTACCCGACGCTGCGCTCGCACCGCCTGGCGATCGGCCTCTACGACCGGACGCCGGACGGCATCGTCCGCCGCCGCCGGGTCGAGCTGGACGTCGTCGGCGCGCGCACCGAGGTCCCCGAGCTCGTCGGCGAGAAGCGCCCGGACCTGGTCCTGGTGAACGACGACGACCTGACCTACACCAAGGTCCGGCTCGACGACCACTCGCTGCAGACCCTCGTCGACGGGATCGGCGACATCCGGGAGAGCCTGCCCCGCGCGCTGTGCTGGTCGGCCGCGTGGGACATGACCCGCGACGCCGAGATGGCCACCCGCGACTACGTCCGGCTCGTCCTGTCCGGGATCCGCGGCGTCACCGACATCATGGTCACCCAGACCCTGCTGCGGCAGGCGCGCACGGCCGTCCAGCAGTACGCGGACCCGGCGTGGCGTCCCGAGGGCCTGCGCCTGATGGCCGACGCCCTGCACGACCTCGCCCGCGAGGCCGCGCCCGGCTCGGACTTCCAGCTCGCCTACGTCCAGGCGTTCACCGCGGTCGCGTCCTCGGCCGAGCACCTGGCGTACGTCAAGGGCCTCCTGGACGGCACGCAGGTCCTCGACGGCCTCACCGTCGACACCGAGCTGCGCTGGACCCTCCTGCGCCGCCTGGTCGTCACCGGCGAGGCGGGCCAGGCCGAGCTCGACGCCGAGCTGAAGCGCGACCCGACGGCCGCGGGCGAGCGCCACGCCGCCGCCGGCGCCGCCGCCATCCCGACCGCCGAGGCCAAGGCCGCCGCCTGGGACAAGATCGTCTCCGGCACGCTGCCGAACGCCGTCTTCCGCGCCACCATCGGCGGCTTCGTCGACCCCGACCAGACCGAGCTGCTCGTCCCGTACGTGGACAGGTACTTCGCCGAGGTCGGCCGCGTCTGGAAGGAGTGGTCGAGCGACACGTCCCAGACGTTCGCCGAGGTCGGCTACCCCTTCCTCGTGATCGACCAGTCCACCGTCGACCGCACCGAGGCGTACATCGCGGACGAGAACCCCCCGTCCGCCCTCGTCCGCCTCCTCTCCGAGGGCCGCGACGGCATCACCCGCGCCCTCAACGCCCGCGCCAAGGACGCCACCGCCTCCTAACGCACCCACAAAAAGGCCGCCCGGCACCCGCCGGGCGGCCTTTTTGTGCGGTCAGTCGTAGACGTATGTGCGCTGGACGGAGCCGGACGTCATGCCTCGGCCTTCGCGTTGGCGGCGGATGGCGTAGGCGCCGGAGGCGATGCCGGAGGCGCCGTGCTCGGGGTGCATCAGGTGGACGGGCTGGTCCGCCCAGAGTACGCCGAGGGCGAGGCCGGTGCGGTCGCGGACGTCCTCGGTCCAGCGGCACGTGTGCGGCTCGGCGACGAGGGTGTGCGGGTTGCCGCCGGCGCCGCCGCGGAGCACCTCCACGCCGTCCGGCGGGACCGGGCGCCAGCGCGCCCACTCCAGGACGGTCACGGCGCCGGCCAGATCTTCGAGCGGGACGATGAGCAGGTCGCCCTGGGCCTGGAGGCCGTCGAGGACGGGGATCGCGACGTCCATCTCGAGGTGGTCGAGGACGTCCAGGCCGCTCTGCCGTGTGAGGTCGGACAGGGTGAGGGTCATGGGCATCACCTTGGGAGGTCTCAGGTCCGGCGCTGGAGCCGGGCGTACTGGTCGGAGTCGAGGCCGTAGGTCCAGGCGGCGGCCGCGAGCGGGTCGGGGAGGTCGGCCGGGACGGTCAGGCCGTACCGGCGGCGGGTGCCGTCGCGTTCGAGGGATCCGTTGACGGCGACGAGCAGCCGCGCGGGGCTGCCCCACGTGTGGCTCGGCAGGTCGAACAGGCACAACTCGGAGGCGGGGTTGCCGGGGTCCGGGGCGGTGCTGAGGAGCCGGAGGCCGGCGGCCTCGATGTAGGCGTCCCAGCCCATGCGTTCGATGGCGCAGCGGCGGACCTCGATGTTGAGTTCGGCGGCGATGCGCCCGGGGGTCGGGTCGGTGACGACCCATTCCGGGACGCGGGTGCCGTTCACCGCGTGGAATCCCCACCCGTCGGCGTAGCGGACGGCCGGGCCGTCGAGGCTGTGGAGACGCCGTCCGCCGTCGGGCGCGGGTTCGGAGCGGACGTCCACGGGACGCTCCGACACCACGCACACGTCGTCGCCCGGCCACCACCAGCCGCAGGACCGCGCGAGCGCCATCCACACCTCGAGCTGCTCCACCTCCTCCGGGCGGAGGCGCAGCAGCCCGCTGCGACGCCAGATGTCGTACTCGCCGACCTGGTGGGCGCTGTGCTGGCCGTAGCAGGCGTACCCGAACGGGTCGCCGGCCTCCGATCCCAGGACGTCGCGGAGCGGGAAGAGCAGCGAGTCCCGGACGGTCCGGGCCAGCGCGGGGATCACCGCTTCGGAGACGACCAGCCGGACGTCCGTGCCCTGCCGGACGGCCTGCTCCGGCGCCTCCCTCCGCCAGGGGTCGGAGAGGAAACGGCTCAAGCGCTGGTGCTGCAGTCTCAGCGCCTCGCCCATGCGGAGGCTCAGCCGCGCGTTCAGGGCCGAGATGAGGCTGGCCGCGGGCCAATCGTCGCGCTGGCGCGGCAGCTCGTCGTAGCGGGGCGGGGGCATCTGCCGCACGGAGGCGCCAGCGTCACGGACAGCGGCCGGGGACGGCACCCAGACGAAGCGGGGCGTGGGTCTGCGGACGCGTGCGTACAGCTCGGAGATGGCCGCTTCGGCGGCCGGACGGTCCGCGGGGAGGGCGCAGAGGCCCTGTTCGATCCATTCGTCGCGGATCCGGATCGCCTGGCGCACGTTGTCGAGTGCGTCCAGTCTGGCGTCCGCCGCGGTTCTCTGGTCGCCGCGCGTGCGCGGCGTGGGGTGCGTCATCGCACCGGGGCGTCAAGCCCCCTTCGGTTGATCACGAGCCGATGGTGACACGGCGGCCGCGGGAGGGCAAGGGCCCGCGGTGGCGGAGGTTTTCCACGGACGGGCGGGACCGGGCGGGGAAATCGCGTGGCAGAGTGACGGGGTGGAGACCGCGCGGGACGTGCTCAGGGTGTTGGCGAAGCGGCAGGCCTTCGGAGATCTGGAGGCCTTGACGACGGGAGGCCGGGGGCCGGTCGCGCCGCTGTGCGCGTTCGGGCAGAGGGTGCTCGACCTGGACGCCGAGGACTTCGGGATGCCGGAGGAGGCCGGGGAGGTCCCGAAGGACCTGCTCGACCGAGCGCGCGCGAGCCGGATGCCGCAGACGGCCAAGGAGCGGCCGCGCGGAGCGCTGGCGAGCCTGCGTCCGGCGTACCGGCTGCTGCTGGAGGTCATCGAGATCCGGTGGCGGCGGCGGGAGATGGCGCCGCTGGTCGCGGCCGTCCACATCGCGAGCGAGTACGCGCCGATGCTGGCGTGGGAGCCGGTGCTCGGGCACGCCGGCGACCCGGCCCTGATCGGACGGTCGGTGACCGGGCCGGGCAGCCGCTTCGGGGTGCCGGTCGAGCCGGGTTCGGAGCGCAACTGCGACCACACCCGCCCGGAGCGGTCCGCGTGCGAGCGGACGCTGCGGGTCGCGCACGAGCCCGGACCGGGCTGGCGCGCCTACCTGGACCGGCAGCACAGCCAGGTCGCGCGGGCGCTCGGCGACTGCGCGGCGCGCTGCCGGACGCCCTGCAGCGTGATGACCCGCATGGACGAGGACACCCGGCGCGACCTGGTCGACCGCTGCCGCCTCGCCGCGGACTTCGCCGACAGCGCCCTGGTGCGGCTGCGGCACGCCGCGCCGGTCGGGCACGGCTTCGGCGTGCCGTCGCCGGAGGAGGTGCAGACGGCGTGGGCGCGGGCCCGGGCGTCGCTTCGGCACCAGCCGCTCGGTGAGGAGGCGCTGAAGAACGACGAGCAGGACGACTACCCGCTGCCCGGTATGCCCGGCCTGTTCTCGGCGTTCGGCGCCACCGAGCTCGTCCCCGACGACCTGCTGAACGAGGTCTCGCGCCGTCTCCTCGTCGCCCTCGCCTGAGCGGCGAGGAGGCGCCTAGGCGGGCAGGTCGTCCAGGAGGACGGGACGGCCCGACGCGTCCGCGAGCGGAACCCGCCAGTTCGGGTACTCGTCGATCGTGCCGGGCTGGTTCTGCGTGCGGCGCTCCCCCACGAGGTCGGCGAGCGAGAACCCGGCCAGGCGGGCCGGGGTGCGGCGCAGGAAACCGTGCATGGCCTGGACGACCTCGGCGTCGTGCTCGGACGAGCCGGAGTCGAGCGCCGCGAGGATCGCCGCCGGGGACGAGGCCAGCAGGCCCTCGGCGGCGAGGAGGTCGAGCCATCCGGCCAGGGCGCGGCGGTGCTCGGCGACCTCGTCCGCCAGCGGGCGGGTGAGCAGGCCGAGCCGGTCGCGCAGCGTGAGGTGGTCGCCGTGCAGCATCCCGGTGATCGGCGGCATGTCGTGCGTGCCGACCGTCGCCAGGGACGCCTCGCGCCACGCCTCCGGCCGCTTCGGACGCCCCTGGTCGTCGCGTTCGAACCAGAGCAGGGACGTCGCGTACAGGCCGCGCGCGGCGAGGTCCTCGCGGAGGCCGGGTTCGACCGTGCCGAGGTCCTCGGCGACGATCACGCCGCCGGCGCGGGCGGCCTCCCAGGTCAGCGCGGACAGCATCGCGTCCCGGTCGTAGGAGACGTACGTGCCGTCCGCCGGGGACGCGCCGTCCGGGATCCACCACAGCCGCGAGACCTGCATCGCGTGGTCGAGCCGGAGCCCGCCTCCGCGCCGGAGCGCCGCCGCGACCATGCTGCGGAACGGCAGGTAGGCGGCCTCGGCGAGACGTCCGGGGTGCCAGGGAGGCTGGACCCAGTCCTGGCCGAGCTGGTTGAACTCGTCCGGCGGGGCGCCGACGCTCATGCCGGGCGCGAACAATGTCCGGTACATCCACGCGTCCGCGCTGGCCGGGTCGACGCCGACCGCCAGGTCGTGGACGATCCCGACCGTCATCCCGGCCTCGCGCGCGGCGGTCTGGGCCGCGCCCATCTGCCCCTCGAGCCGCCACTGAAGCCAGGCGTGGAAGTCCACCCGGCCGGCGAGCCGTCGCGAGGCCCGCGCCAGGGCCCCGCCGTCGGCGTCGCGCAGTTCGGCGGGCCACGCGCGCCAGTCGGGTCCCTGCTCCTCGCACAGCGCGCACCACGTCGCGAACGCCGTCAGCGGCGCGCCCTCCTTACGCCTGAACTCCGCATACGAGGCATGTCCCTCAAAAGCCGCGTACAGGATCTCCAGGGCGCGCATCTTGGCCGCGTGGACCGCGTCCCGGTCCAGGGCGTCCAGGGTCGCGTTCCGGGCCTTCAGGGGCACGCTGAGGCGGTCCACACGGTCGCGCTCGTCCGGCGGGAGGGCCGCGCACTCCGGGACGTCCTCGATCCGCAGGTACAGCGGGCTCGTGAAGCGCCGGCTCATCGGCGAGTACGGCGACGGCCCGACCGGCGGCACGGGCTGGGACGCGTGCATCGGGTTGACCAGGACGAACCCCGCTCCCTGACGCGCGCCCCACACCGCGAGGTCGGCGAGGTCCCGCAGATCGCCCATCCCCCAGGACGCCCGCGACCGGACGGAGTACAGCTGCGCCGCAACCCCCCACGCGCGCGGCGCGGCGCCGAGCCGCTCCGGCGCGACGAGCAGGGCCGCCTCCTCGCCGCCGACGGTCAGCCGGTGCCAGCCGAGCGGCAGCTCCTCGTCGGCCGGAAGATCGAGGACTCGGCCGTCCGCCAGCTCGACCGAGCCGTCCGCAAGCGGCGGACGGCCTGGCCGCGCCACCACGACCGGCGGCAGTTTCCGCTGTTCAGCGGACTGCACCGCCAGCCCGTCCCGGACGGCCCGGGGCGTCGAGACGTCCACTCCGAGCGACGTCAGGACGGCCCGGAGTGTCTCGGCGGACACCGCTCCGCTCCGTCCCCGCCAGTCGACAAAATCCGTCGAAACATTATGAAAGCGGGCCAAAGCCCTCAAATCCCGGTCAGTCACCCCTAACCATGCCCTTGCCGGGCGGGGGCATGGCAAGTGTCAGGCGTGCCAGATCTCCGGTTTGCGGTGGGCCCAGGGACGTGCCTCCTCGAGCTGGGCGGACAGGGAGATGAGGGTGGACTCGCCCCCGAGGCGTCCGGCGAGCATGACGCCGATGGGCAGGCCCTCGTCCGTCCAGTGGAGGGGGACGTTCACGGCGGGCTGGCCGGAGATGTTGTAGACGGAGGTGAAGGGGGTGAAGAGCTTCTGGCGCTCGAAGTTCTCCTCGGGGGTCTGGTCGTGGAAGTGGCCGACGGGGGCCGGGGGCTGGGCCAGCGTGGGGTGCAGGACGGCGTCGTAGGCGGAAAGGACGGGCAGGACGGTCCGCATCGCGCCCTGCAGGGACGCGTGGGCCATCATCAGCTGCGCCGCGCTCGTCGCCTCGCCGCGGGCGCGCAGCCAGCGCGTAAGGGGCTGGAGCAGTTCCTCACGATCAGGGGCGACCGGCGTCAGCGTCGCCATCGCGGCCCACAGCGTCTCGAAATGCGGGATGAGGTCGGCGTTCCAGAGGAGCGGAACGTCCACGACCTCGTGGCCCAGCTCCTCCAGCAGCTCGGACGCCGCGTCGTAGGCGGCCCGGACGTCCGGGTGGATCTCCACGCCCGGCACGCCCGCCTCGATGCTGCGGGCGATGCGCAGGCGGCCCGGCGGGCGCTCGGCGGCCGCCAGGAAGGTCCCCTCCCCGGACGGAACGTGGAACATGTCGCCCGGTCGCGGGCCCGCCATGACGTCCAGCAGGAGCGCCGCGTCCCGGACGGTCCGGGCGATCGGGCCGTTGGTGGACAGGCCGAACAGGTCCGGGACGATCGGGCCGTGCGAGATCCGGCCCCGGCTCGGCTTGATCCCGAACAGGCCGCACGCGGACGCCGGGATCCGGATCGAGCCGCCGCCGTCGCTGCCCTGCGCGACCGGGGCGAGACCGGACGCGACCGCCGCGGCGGCCCCGCCGGACGAGCCGCCCGCCGAGCGGGAGGTGTCCCAGGGCGTCCGCGCCGGGGACGCCACGTCGTTTTCCGTATAACAGGGCAGGCCGAATTCGGGGGTGTTGGTCTTGCCCAGATGGACAGATCCCGCTTCCCTCAGCCGGACGACGACGGTGTCGTCGGCGAAGCCGGTGAGGTCGGCGTGCGCGGCCGAGCCGAGCGTCATCCGGACGCCGGACACCATGTTGAGGTCCTTCACCGGGACCGGGACTCCGAGGAGTGGGGGCAGGTCCGCCGGGTCGTCCGCCGCGGCCACCGCCTTCTCGGCCGCCCGCGCCTGCTCCAGAGCGAGTTCGGGCGTGAGCGTGACGTAGGCGCCCACCTGGTCGTTCAGCCGCTCCGCGCGGTCGAGGTAGTGCCGGGTGAGCTCGACGGGGGAGATTTCTCGGGAACGGACGGCGGCGGCGGTCTGTTCGGCCGTGAGGTCGTGGGTATGAGTCACAGAGTCGAACGCTAGCCGCAGGCCCGGGAGGAGAATGAACGTACCCGCTCGCCGGGTCCGCGAACCGCACGGAAACGGCGACAAAAGTATTAACCCGGCACGTCTGGTCGGGGACCCGCGAACTGATTACTCTGCGCTCGGAGGATCATGATTCCGGCGCGAAAGGAACACGGAGCGTCACCTATGGCGATCACGGAACGGAGCAACGGCCAGCAGGCCCGCGGCCAGCCCGACCCGGCCGCAGAACAACGTCCACCCGAGGGCGAACCTGTCGCGGACGGCCCTCCCGAGGGCCCGCCCGACCGGCCCCCCGGCCCCCGCTCGTTCGGCGAGATGCTCGCCGACCCCATGATCCGGCCCTGGATCCAGCGCGGCGTCGCGGCGCTGGTGGTCCTGATCGTGGTGTCGGTCGCGTCCAGCCTCCTGCTCGGCATCGTCGCGGCGGTCCTCGTCGTGGTCGGGGACGTGGTCCGCCGCGCCCGCACCGCGTCGAGCGTCGAGGCGTGGCAGAAGGCGTCGGCGGTCGAGCGCAGGACCGAACGGCAGCTGAAGTCCCTGGAGAAGAACGGATACCGGGTACTGCACGCCCGGGCCGTCCCCCGCGATGACGAAGGTGTCAGCGACGGGCGGATCGACCACCTGGTCATCGGCCCGAGCGGGGTGTACGCGATCGACTCCGAGGCCTGGGACAAGCGGCTGCCGGTCCGCACGCTCTCCCACCGCAAGCTCTTCCACGGGCCCTTCAACAAGAAGGACCGGCTGGACGAGACGGCGTGGGAGGCGGGACTGGCCAGCAAGATCATCAGCGAGCAGGTCGGCTTCGAGGTGCCGGTCCAGGGTTCGGTGGCGATCTACGGTCCGTCCATCCCCTGGAAGGTGATGCGGGTCCGCGACGTGGACGTCTACGCGGGGAACCGGGCGCGGGGCTACCTGCGCCGCAGGCCGCGCATTCTGACCGTCACCGACGTGGAGCGCATCTTCCAGGCGGCCGAGGACTCGCTGCCGCCCAAGTATCCCGACTCCGACTGATCCGATCGGACCGATCCACGGGCCCGTCCACGGGCCTGGTCCGCCATCGATCACTACGCACCGCCCGGGCGGTCCAGCCGGACCGGGCCGCCCACCAGGCTCGACGACGAGCCCCCGGCCGCCGGACCACGCTCTCCGGCCGCCACGGAGGGGCACCCCGCCACTCGGGGTGCCGCTTCCCACTCCCGGCCGTCCTGCAAAGCCCCCTCCCCGGCCCCGGGACGCGCCCCTCGCCTCACCCGCCCCACCGGGCCCCGCCACGCCGCCCCACCCGGGCTCTCGCCGTGCGGCGCCACCCGGGCCCTCGCCGTGCCGCCCTCGCCATGCCGTCTTCTCATGCGTGGCGCACGTCATGCCGGGCACACGCAGGGCGTTGGTACGATCGGACGACACCGGCCGGCCGACCCGTTCCGCGGACCGGCGTCCGCGCGCGGCGGCCCGTCCGACGCGTCCGGGACGTCCGCCCCGCACCCGAACGGATCGGGCACACCCGGCCCCGCGCCGACCGGCGGCAGCGCCGCGCGACCCGCCCGCTGCGGCCCGAGCCCGGCCCGCGCCCGCCCCACCCGCCGCGGACGAGGTCCCCGCTCGCCGTCAGCTCGCCGTCCACGCTCGTCCACGGTTGGAGAAGGTCCCGATGCCACCGCTCAGGTCACGTACGGTCACCCACGGCAGGAACATGGCGGGCGCCCGCGCCCTCATGCGGGCCAGCGGCGTACAGCGCGAGGACTTCGGCAAGCCGATCATCGCCGTGGCCAACAGCTTCACCCAGTTCGTCCCCGGGCACGTCCACCTGCGCGAGGTCGGCGACGTGGTCGCCAAGGCCGTCCGCGAGGCGGGCGGCGTGCCGCGGGAGTTCAACACGATCGCCGTCGACGACGGCATCGCCATGGGCCACGACGGGATGCTGTACTCGCTCCCGTCCCGCGAGCTGATCGCCGACGCGGTCGAGTACATGGTCGAGGCCCACCGCGCGGACGCCCTCATCTGCGTCTCCAACTGCGACAAGATCACGCCGGGGATGCTGCTGGCCGCGCTGCGGCTGAACATCCCGACCGTGTTCGTGTCCGGCGGGCCGATGGAGGCGGGCAAGCCCGTCCAGGGCGTCTCCGGCGGCAACAAGCTCGACCTGATCGACCCCATGATCGCGGCGGCGGACGAGTCGGTCAGCGACGCGACGCTCGCCGAGATGGAGGAGAACGCCTGCCCGACCTGCGGGTCCTGCTCGGGCATGTTCACCGCCAACTCGATGAACTGCCTCACCGAGGCGATCGGCCTGGCGCTGCCCGGCAACGGCACCGTCCTCGCCACGCACACCGCGCGCCGCCGCCTGTACGAGGACGCGGGCCGGACGGTCGTGGACATCGCCAAGCGCTTCTACGACGAGGACGACGCGTCCGTCCTGCCGCTGAACATCGCGACCAAGGAGGCGTTCGAGAACGCCATGGTCCTCGACATCGCGATGGGCGGATCGACGAACACGATCCTGCACCTGCTCGCCGCGGCGGTCGAGGGGCACGTCGACTTCGGCCTGAAGGAGATCGACGAGCTGTCCCGGCGCGTCCCGTGCGTCTGCAAGCTGGCGCCCGCGACCGGCAAGTACCACGTCGAGGACTGCCACCGCGCGGGCGGCATCCCGGCGCTGCTCGGCGAGCTCGACCGGGCCGGGCTGCTGCACCGGGCCGTCACCTCCGTCCACTCGGCGTCGCTGACCGAGCACCTCGCCAAGTGGGACGTCCGCTCCCCCGACGTGCTGCCCGAGGCGGTCGAGATGTTCCACGCCGCGCCCGGCGGCGTCCGCTCGACCTCGGCGTTCAGCCAGTCCGCGCGCTGGGACGACCTGGACCTCGACCGCGCCGAGGGCTGCATCCGCGACGTCGAGCACGCCTACACCACCGACGGCGGCCTCGCCGTCCTGCGCGGCAACATCGCCGAGGACGGCGCGATCGTCAAGACCGCGGGCGTCGACGAGGAGCTGTGGACCTTCACCGGCCCGGCCGTCGTCTTCGAGTCCCAGGACGCGGCGGTCGAGGGCATCCTCGGCGGAAAGATCAAGGCGGGCGACGTCGTCGTCATCCGGTACGAGGGACCGCGCGGCGGGCCGGGCATGCAGGAGATGCTCTACCCGACGTCCTTCCTCAAGGGCCGGGGCCTCGGCAAGGCGTGCGCGCTGATCACCGACGGCCGGTTCTCCGGCGGCACGTCCGGGCTGTCCATCGGGCACGCCTCGCCGGAGGCGGCGGGCGGCGGCGTGATCGCGCTCGTCCGGGACGGCGACCGGATCGTCATCGACATCCCGAACCGGGTGCTCGAGCTGGACGTCCCCGAGGAGGAGCTGGAGGCGCGCCGCGCCGAGCTCCTGGAGGAGCTGGGCGGCTACCGCCCGCGCGACCGCGACCGCAAGGTCAGCGCGGCGCTCCAGGCGTACGCGGCTATGGCGACGTCCGCGTCCACCGGCGCGGCCCGCGACGTGAGCCTCCTCGCCCCCTGACCCGTCTCGCCCGAACGCCCGTCCGGACGACACCGTCCGGACGGGCGTTTCGCATTCTCCGAGGCGCATGACCGCACGGGCTCGGGCGCCAGGGCCACCCAGCAGGAGGCAGCGGTCCCGCCCGCCGGAAGGCGGCAGGGCTCGCCCGGCGGAAGGCGGCAGGGCTCGCCCGGCGGGCGATCGGCTCGGGCCGCCGGGCGTGCCGAGCCGGGCTTCCCTCGGAGGTAGGCGGCGGCATGACGTCCGACGTCATCGCCGGAATGCGGGTTCACGGGCCAGAGTTAGATCACCAACCGGACGCACCGGGCGCCCGGAAGGATCAGAGGAGCCCGCCATGCCCGCCGCCTTCGCCATCGCCCGCATGGACCCCCAGCCGCGGATCCACGACGACGCGCTCGAGTACATGGAGCGCATCCAGGCGACCATGGACCCGTTCGGCGGGGAGTTCCTCGTCCACGGGGGCGTCCCGGATGTCAAGGAGGGCGACTTCCCCGGCGTCCTGGTGATCATCAGGTTCCCGGACGCGGCCGCCGCCCAGGCCTGGTACGCGTCGGAGCCGTACGCCGAGATCCTGCGGAAGCGCGCCGACCACATCCCCGGCGACCTGTTCATCGTCGAGGGCGTCGAGGCCGGCTACGACATCGCCAAGACCGCCGCCGCGCTGCGCGAACAGCGCGACGCGGCCGCCGAGTGATCGCGACAACGCGGAACGCCCGCCTGGACGTCGCCGTCCGGACGGGCGTTCGGGTGAGAAGGAATCAGGAGCAGCAGCCTCCGCCGCAGCACCCGCCGCCACCGCCCGCGCGCGGGGCGGGCGCGGACGCCTGCCCCGTCACCGCGACGGTGGACAGCAGCTTGACGGTGTCGTCGTGGCCCGCCGGGCACGGGGCCGGATCGGACGCCTGGATCATCGGGCGCGAGACCTCGAAGGTCGAGCCGCACGCGCGGCAGCGATAGTCATACCGTGGCACGTCCCCAGGATACGTGGGGACGCCCACGTGAACAGAGGGGTCAGGCCGCGGGTTCGGTCACGTACGGAGCCCACTGCGGATCGCCGTCGTTGACGATGCCGATCAGCCGCCAGTGCGCGCCGCGCGGCACGCCGGGCGTGATCGGGAGCGTCCAGCCGAGCTCCTCGAGCAGCCGGTCCGCCTTGCTGTGGTTGCAGGTCTGGCAGGACGCGACGCAGTTCTCCCAGACGTGCTTGCCGCCCCGGCTGCGCGGCTGCACGTGGTCGATGGTCTCGGCGCGGCGGCCGCAGTAGACGCAGCGGTGGTTGTCCCGGCGCATCAGCGCCGTGCGGGTCAGCGGGACGCGGGTGCGGAACGGGATCCGCACGTACCGGCGGAGCCGGATCACGGAGGGGACCTCCACCGTCATCGCGGCGGAGTGCAGCACCGCGCCGGACGCGTCGTGGTGGACGATCTCGGCCTTGTCGCGGAGGACGAGCACGACCGCGCGGCGGAGCGGGAGGGTGGTGAGGGGTTCGTAGGTCGCGTTGAGGAGCAGGACCTGGCGCATCAGACGGCCTCCGCCGGGGTGAGCGCGGCCGTCGTCAGGGGATGTGCTGTTCGTTTCTTCGCCTCGGCGGGCGCACGACTCGCACGCGCCCCGGTCCGAGGCCCGAGTATCGTCTCCGGCACCTGTGCACCCGCCACGAGGACCTCCCCAGGGGCGTTTCCGGTCCGTCCTTTTTCTGCCCTGCCGTCCACTGCCCGGCCCGCGGGGGCGGGCGGTGGCAGCCGACCGAAACGGCCGGCCCGCAATCAGTGTGGCCCCTGAGCTGACCGCCCGCTACCCCCTTTCATCCCCACGATCACGACGGTTCGAACGGCCGAGGCCCACGGCGCCGGGATTTTTCCGGCGCCATGGGCCATCGCGCGGGCCCGGCGGCCCGGTCCGTCCCAAAGGCCGGACCGGATCACCCCCGAACCCCGGCCGGACCGGCGCTACGAAGCCCCCGCCCCGCCCGCCGCGTCCTGACCATTGGCCGAGTCCTGACCGCTGGCCGAGTCCTGACCGTTGGACGCCTGCTGACCGCTCGGCGCCTGCTGACCGTTACCCGCGGCCTGACCGTTCGGCGAAGCCTGACCACTGGGCGCCTGCTGACCGCTCGGCATGCCCTGGCCATTGGGCGAAGCCTGCCCGTTGGGCGTGGTCTGCCCGTTCGGCGAAGCCTGACCGGTGGGCATGGTCTGAGCGTTCGGCGTGGTCTGAGCGTTGGACGCGTCCTGGCCATTCGCCGAGGTCTGACCATTCTGAGCATCCGTACCCATCACGCTGTCGCCACCGGCCGCGCTGTCAGCACCCGTCGCGTTGTTCGCACCGGTCGCGTTGTTCGCCCCCGTCGCGCTGTCGGCCCCCGTCGCGTTGTCCGCGCCGGTCGCGTTGTCCGCACCGTTCGCGTTGTTCGCCCCCATGGAGCTGTCCGCGCCGTTCGCGCCGTTCGCACCGTTCGCGCTGTTCGCACCCGTCGAGCTGTCCGCGCCGGTCGCGTTGTTCGCACCCGTCGTGCCGTTCGAGCTCGGCGTCGGCGGCGCGGGGTCCGCCGCCACGCCCGGCTGCCAGGTCACCTTGCCGTTGATCTTGACCGTCCCCGTCGCGTTCGACGGCACGGCGGCCGCGAGGTCACCCGACGAGGTCGCCCCCGCCTTCAGCTCCCCGTAGGAGCACCGGACCTCGCTCCCGGCCTCCTTGCACTCCTTCGGCAGCTTGCCGACCTTGAGCCGCGGCGTCAGTGAGTGGACGAGGACGACGTCCTTCACGGCCTTGCTGCCCGCGTTGCGGACCGTCCAGCCCCATTTCACCGCCCCGCCGGCCTGCGCCATCTTCGGCGCGGTGTAGGAGACCACGACCTGCCCGGTCTCCGGGCCCGCCCCGCGAGCCCCACCTCCCGGCGCGAGATTCGCGGGCGTGGCCCGCGGCGCGTGGTTGTACGCCGTCCGCGGCGCGGAGTTCGCCCGCGACGCCAGGTTCGCGGGCGTGGCCCGAGACACCAGGTTCGCGGGCGCCGTCCGCGGCGCCAGGTTCAGAGGCGTCGTGCGCGGCGCGAGATTCGCGGGCGCGGTCCTCGGGGCGAGGTTCGACGTCGTACGCGGCACGAAGTTAGGAGTCGTGCGCGGCACGAGGTTGGACGTCGTACGCGGCACGAAGTTCGGCGTCGTCCTCGGGACGTAGTTCGGCGTCGTGCGGGGCACGGCGTTCGCGGACTGCGGCGTCACGCTCAAAAAGGGCGTGGTCCGCGGCGCGAGATTCGTGAACGTCGTGCGCGGAGCGAGGTTCGCGGGCGTGGTCCTCGGCGCGAACTTCAGCGGCTTGCGCGGCGTCATGCCGAACGGCGACGTACGCGGCGCGAGATTCCTGGGTGTGGTCCGCGGCGCCAGGTTCGGCGCCTGGCCCGGCGCCAGGTTCGTGAACGTCGTGCGCGGAGCGAGGTTCGCGGGCGTGGTCCTCGGCGCGAACTTCAGCGGCTTGCGCGGCGTCATGCCCAACGGCGACGTACGCGGCGCGAGGTTCAGCGGCTTGGCCCGCGGCGCCAGGTTCACGGGCGCGGTGCGCGGCGCGAGGTTCGCGGGCGCCGTGATCGGCGCGGGGTCGGCGGGCGTCGTGTGCGGCGCCTGGCCCGGCGCGAAGTTCGACGGCGCGCCCGGGTGCGTGAGGTTCGTGGGCCGGGTCCGCGGAGTGTTCTGTGCCGTTGTGTGCGCGCCCGCGGGGTTCGCGGCCGCGATGGCGGGCGTGTCCTGCATTTGTGCCGATGTCGGAGTCGGAGTGAGATCGTGGGTGGCGTGCGACGGAATGAACCCCGGCGTGGCGTTAGCGTGGCCGGGGACGGGTATGGGCGTGGCCTGTGCGGGTCCGGCGGCCAGCAGCGCGGCGCCGGCCAGCGCTCCACCCAGGACAGTCCCGCGAACGGCCTTGCTGTTCTTCATGTACTCCCCCGTTGTTGATGAACCCAGTGATCATTTGCCTATCTACCGATGTCACTGTGCGTGTACACCTCGTTACGGTAATTGATCTGGGATCAAGCTCAGGTCGAGATGAATACAGTGCTTCGCATGAGTCGACCGCAATATCCCTCAGCGCTCCGCCTGGACGTCGCCGACGACCTGCACGGTCACCGCGTGCCCGATCCGTACCGCTGGCTGGAGGACGCCGACTCCGAGGACACCGCCAAGTGGCTCTCGGCGCAGGACGACCTGTTCCACCACACGGTGGACGGGCTGCCCGGACGTGACCGGCTCCGCGCCCGCCTCCGCGAGCTGCTCGGCGCGGGCAGCGTCGGCGCGCCGGTGTGGCGCGGCGGGCGGCGGTTCTTCACCCGCCGCACCGCCGAGCAGGAGCATCCCGTCCTCTACACCGTCGACGCGGACGGCGCCGAGCGCGTCCTGGTCGACCCGACCGCGCTCGACCCGGACGGCACGACCACGCTCGACGGCTGGCAGCCCGACAAGGAGGGGCGGCGGCTGGCCTACAAGGTCTCGCACGGCGGCGACGAGGAGTCCCTGCTCCACGTGCTGGACGTGGCGTCCGGCGAGCGCGTCGAGGGGCCGATCGACCGCACCCGCAACTCCGTCGTCGCGTGGCTGCCGGGCGGGGAGGCGTACTACTACGTGCGGCGGCTCGCGCCGGGCGACGTCCCGGACGGCGAGGAGCAGTTCCACCGCCGCGTCTACCTGCACCGCGTCGGCACCGATCCGGACACCGACGACGTCCTGGTCTTCGGCGACGGGCTGGACAAGACGAACTACTACGGCATCGCCGTCAGCCGCGACGGGCGCTGGCTGACCGTCACCGCGTCCGCCGGGACCGCGCCGCGCAACGACCTGTGGATCGCCGACCTCGCCGCCGCGCCGCTCGAAAGCCCCGGACTGCGTCCCGTCCAGGTCGGGGTGGACGCCTCGACCGGCCTGCACGTCGGACGCGACGGACGCGCCTACGTGTTCACCGACCGGGACGCGCCGCGCTCCCGGATCTGCGTGACCGATCCGTCCGCCCCGTCCCACGAGACCTGGCGCGACCTCGTCCCCGAGGACCCGGAGGCCGTCCTCACCGACTACGCGATCCTGGACGACCTCGACCGGCCCGTCCTGCTCGCGGGCTGGGAGCGGCACGCGATCAGCGAGATCACCGTGCACGACCTGGCGACCGGCGAGCGGCTCGGCGCCGTCCCGCTGCCCGGCCTCGGCTCGGTCGGCGGCATCGTCGAACGCCCGGAGGGCGGGCACGAGGCGTGGTTCGGCTACACCGACAACGTCACGCCGTCGTCGGTGCTGCACTACGACGCGCGAACGGGCGAGACGCGGGTGTGGGCGTCCGCGCCCGGCTCGGTCACCGTGCCCGAGATCGAGACGCGGCAGGTCACCTACGAGTCCTACGACGGGACGCCCGTCCGGATGCTGGTGATCTCCCGTCCGGGCGGCGAGGGCCCGCGTCCGACCGTCCTGTACGGATACGGCGGCTTCAACGTCTCGCTGACCCCGGCGTACTCGGCGTCCATCCTCGCCTGGGTCGAGGCGGGCGGCGTCTACGCGATCGCGAACCTGCGCGGCGGCTCGGAGGAGGGCGAGGACTGGCACCGCGCCGGAATGCGCGACCGCAAGCAGAACGTCTTCGACGACTTCCACTCCGCCGCCGAGCGCCTCATCGCGGACGGCCTGACCACCCCGTCCCAGCTGGCGATCTCCGGCGGCTCCAACGGCGGCCTGCTCGTCGGCGCCGCCCTGACGCAGCGTCCCGACCTGTACCGCGCCGTGATCTGCTCCGCGCCGCTGCTCGACATGGTCCGCTACGAGAAGTTCGGCATCGGCCAGATCTGGAACGACGAGTACGGCTCGGCCGACAAGCCGGACGAGCTGGCGTGGCTCCTCGCGTACTCGCCGTACCACCACGTCCACGAGGACGTCGCGTACCCGGCCGTCCTGTTCACCATCTTCGACAGCGACGGCCGCGTCGACCCGCTGCACGCCCGCAAGATGTGCGCCGCGCTCCAGCACGCCACGTCCTCGGACGAGCCCGTCCTGCTGCGCCGCGAGTCCGACGTCGGCCACGCCGCCCGCTCCGTCAGCCGCTCCGCCGCCCTCATGACCGACAACCTCTCCTTCCTCGCCCACGAGACGGGGCTGGACCTGTCCTGAGACGGCCCTCGGTGGGGTCGGCCACACCGCCGCCCCCACCGGGACACCGGGCCCCGACGCATGATCGAATTCGTTCGTGCCCTCTTCGACACCCCAGGACGACGACCTGCTCGACCGGGTCTGCGCACTGCTCTCGGACCCGCCGGACGCGCCCGCCGCACCGGACGGCTACCTGGATCTCCTCGAGGCCGAGCCCGCGCCGACGCTCGCCCAGCGGGCCATGCAGTCCACGCTGCTGCCGCAGATCTACGAGAGGATCTGGCGCCCGGTCGCGTTCAACATCGCCAAGGGCTGGCCGTCCGGGCCGGGCACCGCCGAGGAGCACGCGCTCGCCCGCGACTGGCTCGGCCTCGCCCAGCCCGGCGACATCACCAAGCCCGCCGCGACCGTCCTCGACCTGGCCTGCGGGCCGGGCAACACCACCCGCGCCGTCGCGACCGGCGTCGGCGAGAACGGCCTGGTCGTCGGGCTCGACGCGTCCGCGTCCATGCTCGCCCGCGCCGCCGCCGACAGCCAGGGCATCGCCTACGTCCGCGGCAACGCGATCGACCCGCCGTTCCGCACCGGCGTCTTCGACGCGGTCAGCTGCCTCGGCGCGCTCTACCTGTTCGACGACCCCTGGACGGCCTTGGACGGCATGGCCCGCGTCCTGCGTCCCGGCGGACGCCTGGTCATCCTCACCAGCCGCCGTCCGACACTCCCCGCCACCCGCGTCGCCGGAGACCTCCTCGGTCGCGCCACCGGCATCACCGTCTTCGAGGACGACCTGCCCGACGAGCTCACCGCCCGCGGCCTCACCGTCCTCCACCACCGCCGCTACCCCCTGATGCAGTTCATAGCTGCTGAGTTGAAATAGCCCCAGCCCAGCTGAATCGGGCAGGGCATGAAAAAGCCCGGGACGACGGCCTTTCGGCGGACCGCGCCTCCGCCGGAGGCCGTCGTCCCGGGGGTCCGCTGGTGCTCAGCGGAGTCTTTTCAGTGGGTTTCTCAGCGAATCCGTTTTTCGATATAGATGTTCACGATGCCGTTGATGACCTCGCGGTTGGTCTCACGCCAGCCGAACTTGCGGTAGAGCGCGAGGGCGGGGCCCTGGCGGGACGTGGTGTCGGCCCGCAGCAGGTGGTAGCCGAGCTCGGCGGCCCGCTCCTCCAGCGCGTGGACGACGGCCTCGCCGTAGCCGCGGCGCTGGAGTTCCGGCCGCACCCGGAGCCGCACCATCTCGACCGCGGGTTCGTCGCGGACCCGGGCGACCGGCGCCCCGGCCCCCTGGGCGCGCTCGGCGCCGCCGGGGACGAGGTCGCCGCGGCGGAGGCCGCCCATGGCGACGATCCGTCCGTCCACCTCGCCGACGAGGAACTCCCCGTCGCCCCGGAGGTAGATCTCCTGCATCCGGAAGAAGTCGTGATCGTAGTAGACCCCGTCGCCCGGACGCAGTCCGACCTGGGCGAGGCCCTGCCGGTGCAGCAGGAGGACGGCGGCGTGGTCGGCCTCGGTGTACCGGCGCAGGACCAGCCCGCCGTACTCCCAGGACGGCGGGTCACCCCCCACGCGGACGAGGTCGGGTCGTTCGGCGCGGCGCCGCCGCGGGACGGGGCCGTGCTCCACCCCGGCATGCCTGCCCTCGGCGTGTCCCGCCCCGGTGTGCTCCGGGGCGGGCGCTCCGTCGGCGGCCTGGGCGGCCCGGTCGCCGGACGCCTCCGGACGTGCCGGGACGGCCTGGGAACCGGGCGGCGTCTGGCCCTCTGACTGTGGCATGCGCATCAGACCTGCTCGGCCGGCGGAACCGACGGTTTGGACGGCGCGGGCGGCGCGCCGGACGGGCCCTGGACGTTCGGGCCGGACAACGACTCGTAGAACTCGTTCAGCGAGGGCAGGCCCGGGTGCTTGGCGCCGACCGCCGCGCCGACCTGCCGCGCCCGGTGGACGAGGATGTCGGAGCGGTGCTCGGAGGGCAGATCCATGATCGCCTCCCGGGCGGCGTCCAGCGCCGCGTCCGGCTGGCCCGCGTGCAGCTTGCAGGACGCCCGGTCGAGCCGGACCAGTGTGAGGTCGACCCGGTCGGTCGGCGCGTACAGCGTGAGCGCCTTGCTCAGTGACTCCTCCCCGCCCTTGTGGTCGCCCAGGTTGGTGTAGGTGTCACCCTCGTAGAACGTCATCTGCCGCTCGGTGAAGCCGAACACCAGGTCACCGGTGTGCTCCTTGCTCAACTGGTCGAACACCGACCGGCCGCGCAGCAGGGCGCGGCGGGCGCTCGGCGCCGCGTCGCCGCGGCCTCGCAGCGCGAGCTGGCCGAGGGCGCGCGCCTCGACCGCCGGCGCCATCGCGGCGGCCACGCTCGGGTCGCGTCCGGCGAGGTCCTGCGCCTTTCGGGCCAGGTGCAGGGCCTCGCGCGGGTCGCCGTAGTACATCGGGACGAGCGCCTCGCGGACGGTCACCCAGGCGCGCAGTTTGCGGTCGCCGGTCTCGTCGGCGGCCGTGCGCGCCGTCCGGAAGAACGAGCGCGCGAGCCGGTGGTCGCCCAGGTTGATCATGATCAGCCCGGACAGCCCGGACAACTGGGCCGCGATCCTCAGCAGCCGCTCCTGGAGTTCGACGGGCTGGCGCTTGTCGGCCATCCGCCGGACCTCGGAGAAGTCGAGCAGCACGTCGCAGAGCATGCGCAGCGACGGTGTCGCCTGGTACTGCTGCCCGTATCCGAGCGTCGTCTCCTCCCACTGGTCGAGCATCGTCGGTGACACGGTGGCGCTGACCAGGGTGTCGTCCATCTTGCGCCGAAGGTTGTCCACGGCGCCGAGGAACTGGCCGTCGAGCGTCACCACGCCCGATCCGGCCAGCAGGCTCAGCAGGGTCCTACGTAGCACGATGTCCTCCTCTCCCACATCAATGGAGGCGGGGCCGTCAGCGCGGTCCGGACCCCTGGGGTTTCTGACGGAGATCCAGTGCCGATCGTCCGGTGCCGGGACCACCACCGCCCCGATCAGGGCTTCGGTGTCGGCCGGAGAGCGGAGACCCGGATCCCGCGGGGACGGGACGCCCGCGGGCAGCGGGCCGCCTCCGGCCTCGGCGGGACGGGTCGCGTGGCCACGCCCGCAGATGCAGGGGCTGCGGTACCCGAGGTCATCGGGCTCGACCCGGTAGACCGAGCACAGGTAGTGGAGGTACTCGGGGCCGGGACGCTTGTAACCGCTCTCATAGGCCGACAGCAGTGTGTCCCCGAGCTTGGGCTCGGGCTTGCCGTCGATCTCGAACAGCGCCCGGACCTGGGCGACGATGTCGGACAGCGCCACGCCGTGGGCGAGGCGGTGCGCCTTGATCGGCGTGATGCCGAACAGCGGCCCGCACTGATCGTGAATGTCGACCGCGATCTGGGCGGGGGCGCGTCCCCTGGCGAGACCACGCGCCCTGATCCGGCGCGCGATGTCCGTCTCCTTCTTCGGGGGGTCTGACATCGTTCCGGCCTCCTCACCGCTGGGCCGGGGAGGTCCTCGGGAGCGAGGGCCTGACCTCGGGGCCACGGCGACCGGTAGCTAGGTCAACCTCATCGGACGGGGATTTCCCGCACACCGGCGGTGAGCTGGCGATACGAGAAATAATCTCTTGCGCACGCAGCGTAACGCCCATGCCAGGGCGGGCCAAGCGATTCCCAAGAAACACGGGTGCGTCGGGGGCGCCTTCCCTCCCCCGGGTAGAGATTTCTCCTCCAAGGTCTGTGGACCTCCGCCCGGGATGGGGAAACCCGTACTTCGGAGGACGGCCGGGCCCTTGACCCACCACCGTCGGGGTTGCGATTCTCGCCGCGTGTAGTGGTACGGAAGCACTGAGTTCGATCACGTGGGGGTCCGGCCCCGGCCGGGATGAAGATCATCAACCCGTGGCGCGAGGGCGTTCGGCCACGCGGGAACGGCACGAGCGGTCCTCGGAGAGCACGGATGACGGAGGGGGTGCGCAGGTGGCACACGACGAACGCGTCGGCTACCTGGAGGAGCTGGAGCACGAACTCGACACGCGCGGCCTGGTCGCGCGGGTGGTCCGGACCCGGTCCGGACCCGCGTTCCTGCGGGTGGTGAACCCGGAGGCGGCGAGCCTGGCCGAGGACGTCACCTGCGCTCCGGCGCCGGAGACGCGCGACCACTACTACTGGTGGTCCTGGGGGGAGCGCATGCACCGGGTGGACGACCCGCACGGCGCCGCGTCGAAACTGGCGCACGTCCTGCAGCCGCTGCGACAACAGACGCGCGGTCTCGAGGCGCAGGGCTTCGAGATCCGCGATCCGGCCACCGCGGGGATCAGGCTCTCGGGCCGTCCCTGACGGGGCCGGAAGCGTCCCCGGGGGCCGTGGCCGACACGGCGCGGCAGCCACGGCCCCCGCGGGACCCGCCCCTCAGCCCCATCCGGCGTGCCGGAGCCTCCGACACGCCGGACCGTCCGCCTTCCTGATCTTCCGCGGTCCGGCAGAGGCGGGCCGCCGATCTCGCACCCCGGCCCGGGGGGAACCGGCCGGACAGCGAGACGGCGCCCGCCGGCCACCGGGTCCTCACCTGCCGGGCAGGCCGCCCGCAGGCCGCCGGGAGCCCGGGCCGGGCGGGCGGCGATGTGACCAGCGCCTCTTTCCCCACCCCCACTGAGCGACCGCGGGTCCACTTCCCATGCCCGTCCGAACGGGCCCGCGGTCAAGGGCAGACCCTCACCGTCCGATGCGCGTCGATCGTCCGGCGTTGGACGAACCCGTCGTCACCGTCCCCTACGATCGGGCTCGTACCGCCGCAGGTCCACGACGATGTGACGCGGCATCCACCATCGGTCGGGAGGGTCTGCCCCCATGTACGGCACAGTGGCGTCCAGCGCGCCCGTCCACGCGGCGGTCGCGCTGAGCGAGCCCCTGGTCAAGATGGACGGCAAGGCGGAGCAGTACTGCGGCGCCGATCCGAACGCCGCCTGCCGGCTGTTCTGGAACGTCACCCACAGCCCCGGCGCCACCAAGTTCGTCTACGACTACCGCATGGACGTCTGGACCGGCAAGCTCGTCTCGATCGTCGTCACCTTCGTGATCGCCCTGATCGTCCGGAACATCGCGCACCGGATGATCACCAAGATCACGCACCGGATGGCCGAGGGCACGATCTCGGAGAAGGCCCGCGAGAAGAGCCGGACGATCTTCGAGGGCAGCCAGGCGCTGCTGTCCCAGCGGCGCGCGCAGCGGGCCAAGACGCTCGGCTCGGTGCTGCGCTCGGTCGCGTCCGTGGTGATCATGGGGACGGCCCTGTTCAGCATCCTCGGCTACCTCGGGCTGGACCTCACCCCGATCGTCGCCAGCGCCAGCGTCATCGGCGTCGCGGTCGGTTTCGGCGCGCAGAACATCGTCAAGGACTGCCTGGCCGGCATCTTCATGCTGCTGGAGGACCAGTACGGCGTCGGCGACGTGATCGACGTGGGCAGCGCCAAGGGCACGGTCGAGGCGGTCACCCTGCGGGTCACCCGGATGCGGGACGTCAACGGCGTCGTCTGGTACGTCCCGAACGGGGAGATCAAGAAGGTCGGCAACGAGTCCCAGAACTGGGGCCGCGCGGTGCTGGACATCCCCGTCGACATCGGCGAGGACGTCGAGAAGGTCAAGGACATCCTGCAGGGCACGGCCGACGCGATGGCCGAGGACCCGGCCTGGAAGGACCTCATCCTGGAGCCGCCCTCGGTCTGGGGCGTCCAGGTCCTCGCCGCGGACGCGCTGGTCATCCGCGTGGTGCTGAAGACCGCGCCGGGCCAGCAGGGCGCCTGCGCCCGCGAGCTGCGCGAGCGCGTGAAGCTCGCCTTCGACCAGGCAGGTGTCTCGGTGGCTCCCGCCGTCTCCTGAGCCGCCCTCCTTCACGGCCGTCCCGCCCACGCGCGCGGACGGCCGTTTCCATGTGGCGGACGATCAAGAGGCGCAAGGGGGTCCCCACCGCATAGGCTTGGGTCGTTATGGCTGAACCCGAGCAGGTGACCTTCTACGAGGCGGTCGGAGGCGAGGAGACCTTCCGCCTCCTCGTGCACCGCTTCTACCAGGGCGTCGCGGACGACCCGGCGCTGCGCGCGATGTATCCGGAGGAGGATCTCGGCCCCGCCGAGGACCGCCTGCGGCTGTTCCTCATCCAGTACTGGGGCGGCCCGAACACCTACAGCCAGGAGCGCGGCCATCCGCGCCTCCGCATGCGGCACGTCCCGTTCGTGGTGAACGAGACGGCCAAGGAGGCCTGGCTCAAGCACATGCGCACGGCGCTGGACGACACGGTCGCCGAGCGCGACCTCCCCCCGGAGGCCGAGCGGATGCTCTGGAACTACTTCACGATGGCCGCCCAGGCCATGATCAACTCCCCCTCCTGACCGGGCGCGCCCGGCACTTTCCCGACGACCCGACCCCGGCCCCGCGGCGCAGAGCCCGGGGCCTCGGCGTGCGCGGGGCCGGTCGAGTGAAGTTTCGGATGGTTCCAGGTAGATCGTTGCTATGACGCGATCCTGGCGCTGCGTCAGGAGCTGCTGGGCGATCTGTTGCCCGGAGACGCGTCCGCCTGGATCGTCGACGACGACGAACCAGGCGTGGAGAACAGGCCAGGCGTGGAGAAATGACGAGGCGTGGGACGTGGACCTGGGGGATGGTCCATGTCCCACGCCTCGGGGGTGGGAACCGGAGCCCGCGAGGGGCTCACGGCTCTGCGGCTACAGCGGGGGGCGCTGCGCCAGGGTCGGGTCCTCGCCCATCGGGATCGGAACCTCGGAGCTGGCCTTCATCATGGTCGGCGCGACGCCGGCCCAGCGCTGCAGGTCCGCGACGGCCTTGGCGCGCTGCGCGTCCGGAAGCTTGGCGATCAGCCTGCCGCTGTGGTTCATGCCCGGGGCGACGTAGACGGCCGAGTCACGGCTGCCGCTGCCGAGCCGGAACGGCTTGCTGCCCCACGGGTCGTTCCCGCCGTAGACGAACAGCATGTGGTTCGCGTTGCCGCGCACCCACGAGTCGACGTCGCGCATCGCCTTGCCGTTGTCGAACTTCATGGCGATGTCGCTCGGGACGTACGTCCGCGGCACGTAGCTGCTCTCGTAGCGCAGCAGGTCGTGCAGGTTCGGGAACTTCGGCGACGGCCAGCCGAGCTGCGTGCCCGCCTGGTAGTAGTACGGGATGTACGCCTCGAGGTTCTGGTCGGCGTAGGACGAGCCGTCGGCGACGTCCATGAACACCTTGTAGATGTCGTCGTCGGACGCGGTGGTCGCGGGCAGCGAGGGGCACTCGGACTGCAGGTGGTACTGCCAGAAGCCCCACTCGAAGTCCATGACGGAGTTCTCGAAGGCGCGGTCGACGCCCTTCAGGAGGGAGAACGTCCACCCGTTGGTCTTGGCGTCCGCGCCCAGCCGGGTCTCCATGGCCGTGCGGCGCTTGAGGATCTCGCGGGCCAGGTCCTTCACGTGGGCGCGGCACTGCGGGTCGGTGCCGACCGTCTGGAAGAACTTGTCGTACGCCGCGTCCTTCTTGTTGTTGAAGTCGTTCGGCGCGACGTAGACGACCGAACCGGCGACGTCGTTCGGGTAGAACCGCTTGTGGTACGTCGCGGTCATGCCGCCCTTGCTGGCCCCCGTGTTGATCCACTTGGAGTTGTAGATCGGCTTGAGCGCCTGGACGATGCGGTGCTCGTCGGTCGCCGCCTGCCAGATGTTGTCGTTCTTCCAGTTCGCGTCCGCCGGGCGGGACGGCGAGAAGTACCGGTACTCGACCGAGATCTGGTTGGCGTTCAGCAGCGCCGTCGGCTCCGACTGGAACATCGTCTCGGGCGTGTTGTAGCCGCTGGTGTACTCCACCATCGGCGCGCTCGCGTCCCGGTGCTCCAGCATGATGCGCTGCTCGAACCACTGGCCCTTCGGCTTGCGGTGGTCGACCGGCTGCTTGTAGGTCAGCCAGAACCAGCGGTACCCGTTCAGGGTGGAGGTCTTCTCCTGGACGGTCATGCCCGGGATCGCCTTGAGCTGGGCCAGGATGTCGCCGCTCGCAGCCGGGGCCGCGGCCTGGGCCGCGCCGGCGAGGCCGAGTCCGGAGGCGGTCAGGCCACCGGCCAGGAGCAGGGTCATCGCCCTGTGGGAAAAGCGCCGCATCTTCTCACCTTCACGTGGGGTCGCCACAATTCGCGTTGCGACCGTAGAGGTAAGAAGCGGGACGAAAACATACCGCAGGGACGCTTGTTACACACCCGTGACCGTGTGGCGCTCTCCCGGCATCAGACCAGGCCATCCCCGCACGGACGCACACGACACGCCGAAACCGCAGGTGAACGGGCCGAAGAAGATCGACAGCGCGAGCGGGACGAGCGAACCACGGCGCCACCGAGTGGGTGGCGGGCGAGACGGTCAGACCATGCCGCCGCTGAGCAGATGGGTGACCAGCCAGGCGAGCCCGAGCACCAGCACGAGGCGGCGGAGCTGCCAGCCGATCGGCTTGCCGCGGATGGCGAACACCTTCCAGATCACCTCGGACAGGGTGTCGCCCGGCTGCCGGTTGAACAGCGCGGGGATCTCGATCGCGAAGAACATCGCGACCCACAGGATCCAGCCGAAGACATAGGGGGACATCGGAACCTCGAAGGGGAGTGGCTTCTGTCCGATTGATCCCCGTTCGGCGAGATCGTTACCCCAGTTCAGGAGCACTATTTCCGGAAAGCTCCGGAAAGTCAGATCAGGACGTCCACCGCCCGCTGGAGCAGGGCGCGGAGCGTCTCCAGCTCGTCCGCGTCGAACGCGCCCACGATCCGGCGCTCGACCGCGACGGCTTCGGCGTCCGCCTCCCCGAGGAGGGCCTCGCCCTCGGAGGTGAGCCGGGTGACGAGCACCTGCGCGTGGTCCTCGGACGGATGGCGCTCGACCAGGCCACGCCCCTCCAGCGCCTTCAGCACCGTCGTCATGCTCTGCGGCGTCACCGCGCAGTACCGGGCGAGCCTCGCGCCCGAGATGCCCGGGGCCAGTGAGAGCGCGTACATCGCCGCGTACTGCGGGACGGTCAGCCCGAACGGCCTCAACACCCTGCTCTTCTCGGCGATCAGCGCCTGCTCGGCCCGCTTGATCAGCGAGCCCGGACGCCATGCCGTGGCCCGCTCGATCCGTTCGTCGGCCTCCATCGGACCTCCCCTCCGCAGGGAACCCTACCAACCCTCGACGATTTGACAAGGTACGCATCCATGTCAGATCTTTTATCTCCATCAGGGTTCTTATGGTTATTCGACCTCGAAGGGACGCATCCATGTCCGGCTCCGCCCGGCGCTCCTCGCCTCCGGCCTCACACCGGCGGCCCTCGCCCGCTGTGACGCTCACCGTGGTGTGCGGCGCGCTGCTGCTCATCCCGATCACCGCCACGGGCGCCGCCGAGGCGACCGCCGACGTCGGACGGTCGCTGCACACGGGCCTCGCCGCCTCCCAGTGGGTCGTGAACGCCTTCTTCCTGACCTTCGCGAGCCTCATGGCGACCACCGGCTCGCTCGCCGACCGGATCGGACGGCGCCGGATGTTCGCGGGCGGACTCGCCGTGTTCACCGCGTCCATGCTGGTCGCGACGCTCGCGCCGGACATCGCCACGCTCGTCGGCGCGCGCCTGCTCGCCGGGGCGGGAGCCGCCGCAGCGACCACCGGCGGCAGCGCCCTGCTGGCCGCCGCCTTCCCGGACGGACCGTCCCGCGCCCGCGCGTTCGGCGTGTTCGGAACCGTCCTCGGCCTCGGCCTCGCGTTCGGCCCGGTCATCGCCGGCGTGCTCGTCACCGGCCTCGGCTGGCGCGCGTTCTTCGGCGCCGCCGCCGTCGCGCTGCTGCCGAGCCTGCTCGCCGTCCCGCTGCTCGCCGAGTCGCGGCAGGACGCGTCCGGGCCGATCGACTGGACGGGCGCCGCGACCTTCACGCTCGGCCTCTCCGCGTTCACGTTCGCGCTGGTCGAGGGCCCGGCGCTCGGCTGGACGCACGGGGCCGTCCTCGGCGGGTTCGCCGCCTGCGTCCTCCTGCTGACCGCGTTCGGCATCGTCGAACGGCGTCACCCGAGCCCGCTCGTGGACCTCGCGCTGCTGACCCGTCCGCGCTTCGTGGCGATCTCCGCGATGCCCTTCCTGCTCGCGTTCGGGTTCGTCGCGCTCACCATCGTCCTGCCGCCGTACCTCATGGCGACGCTGCACGCGTCGGCGAGCACGGCCGGCCTGACGCTGATGCTGCTCACCGGGCCGGCGCTCGTCCTGCCGCCGCTCACCGGCGTCCTCGGCCGGTGGCTGTCCCAGCGCACCCTGCTCGTCCTGACGCTGCTGCTGGTCGCGGCCGGAACGGCGCTGCTGGCGCTCGTCCCGGGCGGCGCGGGGGCCGGGTCGCTCGCGGCGCCGCTGCTGCTGATCGGCACCGGCTTCGGGATCTCGCTGGCCATCATGGACGGCGCCGCGATCTCCGCCGTCGAGCCCGCCCGTGCCGGGATGGCCGCGGGCGTGTTCAACACCGCCCGGATCAGCGGCGAGGTCATCGCCGTCGCCGTCCTCGGCGCGCTGCTCACCACGTTCACCCGCTCCGACCTGGCCGGACGCTACGGCGATCGCACCGCGTCGGACGCCACGTCCCGGCTGCTGCAGGGCGACATGACTCCCCCGGACGGCATCACGCCGACCGGCTACGCCGAGGCCGCGACGCACGCGTACGCGGGCGCGCTCCACAACGTCCTGTGGGCGCTCTCCGCCCTGTCCCTGGTCGGAGCGCTGGTCGTCGCCCGCCTCCTCCGTCCCGCCCCTGTCTCTGTCTCTGACACCGCCCCCGCGATCGCCGTCGAGCGGCGCGCGGTGGCCGAACCCGTCCTCTGAAAGGAACCGAAAGAATGCCTACCGTCGACGTCCAGCTCAGCACCGGTCCCAGCACCGTCAACTACCTCATCACCGGCATGGGGCCCGGACTCGTCCTGGTGCACGGCACCGGCGCGGACGGCCCCAGCAACTGGGGCCCGCTGATCGACGCCCTCGCCGACCGCTTCACCCTCCTCGCCCTGGACCTCTCGGGCGCGGGCGCCACCCGCGACTCCGGCGGCCCGATCCACCTGGAAGACCTGGTCAGGCAGGTCCTCGGCGCGGCCGACCACGTCGGCATGGACCGCTTCCACATCGCCGGCCACTCCCTGGGCGGAACGGTCGCGACCGCCGTCGCCGGAACCGCCCCGGACCGCGTCCTGTCCCTCACCCCGCACGCCGGATGGGCGAAGACCGACCCCTGGATGGCCTTCCAGTTCGACCTCTGGGCCCGGCTCACCCGCATCGACCCCGAACTCCAGGCCCGTCTGCTCCAGTTCACCGCCATGGGCGACGCCGCCCTCCGGAGCCGCACCGACGCCGACTTCGAAGCGGCCACGGCCGGCTTCACCCAGGCGATCCAGGCGATCCAGGCGATGTCGGACGGCTACGTCCGCCAGGTCGAGACCGACCTCACGGTCGACATCACCGCCCTGCTCCCGAGGATCACCGCGCCGACCGTGATCATCTCCAGCTTGGACGACCGGATCGTCCCGCCCCACCACCAGCGCCACCTGGCCGAGGCCATCCCGGGCGCCCGCCTCGTGGAGGTCCCCGGCGGCCACGGCCTCCCCTTCGAGAACCCCGAACTGTTCGTCCGGACCTTCGCCGAGATCCTCGACGTCCAGGCGAGCACGACGATCTCACTCTGACCCGACCAGCCCACATCGAAGCGGCCACGCGAACCACGCGTGGCCGCTCGACGCTGGCCGCTCGACGCTGGGCGCTCGACGCTCAGCGCTCGCCACTCGAGCTCGGCGCTGAGGGCTCGGCGCTCGCCACTGGGCGATTCGTCGCGTGGCCGCTCGGTCGTTCGGCTATTCGACAGGGGCGAGGTAGCGGGCGACGAAGTCGCGCTCGTAGGGGGTGAAGCGGCGCAGCCGGTTGTTCTCCACGTCGAACGCGACGAGCACCGAGGTCGCCCGCGCGAACACGGTCTCGTCGTTCCGCACCTCGTAGGAAAGCGTGAACGACGCGCCTCGCGCCCGGGTGATCCAGGTCTCCACCCGGACCGGCTCGATGGTCGGCAGCAGCGGCGTCACATAGTCGATCTCGTGCCGGGCGACGACCATCCCCCGGACGGGCTCCTCGCCCTTGCGGAGGGGATCGGCGTGGAACATCTCCAGCCGGGCGTCCTCGAGGTAGCCGAGGAACTTCACGTTGTTCACGTGCCCCTGCGAGTCGATGTCGCCGAACCGCAGGTGGAACTCGTAAACGTGCCGGAAGTCCGCCATGGGCCGCTCGTCACCGCTCTGCATGTCCTCGCCCGGGTCGTCGAAAGTGGATCGGGCGCCGATGCTACCCGCCGCCCCGGCCCGTCCTTCATGCGCCCGTCCCACAACAACCCGCCGGGGTTTGTGTCCGGCAACCCCTTGCCATACCCGGACAATCCCCCGGCCGGGAACGCAGAAGCGCCGCGCCCTCCAGGAGGACGCGGCGCTTCGGACGGCCAGGGCGGGACCGCCGACGGAATCGGCGGTCGCGCGTCCGGTCAGTCGCGGGTGAGGCGGCGGTGGGTCACGCGGTGCGGACGGGCCGCCTCGGCGCCCAGGCGCTCGATCTTGTTCTTCTCGTAGTCGGCGAAGTTGCCCTCGAACCAGAACCAGTTCGAGCCGTCCTCCCACGCCAGGATGTGCGTGGCGATGCGGTCCAGGAACCACCGGTCGTGCGAGGTGATCACGGCGCAGCCGGGGAACTCCAGGAGGGCGTTCTCCAGGCTCGACAGGGTCTCGGTGTCGAGGTCGTTGGTCGGCTCGTCCAGCAGCAGGACGTTGCCGCCCTGCTTGAGGGTGAGCGCGAGGTTCAGCCGGTTGCGCTCGCCGCCCGACAGGACGCCGGCGGGCTTCTGCTGGTCCGGGCCCTTGAAGCCGAACGCGGCGACGTAGGCGCGGGACGGCATCTCGACCTGGCCGACGTTGATGTGGTCCAGGCCGTCCGAGACGACCTCCCACACCGTCTTGTTCGGGTCGATGCCGCCACGGCCCTGGTCCACGTAGGAGACCTGGACGGTCTCACCGACGCGCAGCACGCCGTCGGTCGGCTGCTCCTCGCCGATGACCATGCGGAACAGGGTGGTCTTACCGACGCCGTTCGGGCCGATGACACCGACGATGCCGTTCGGCGGCAGGTTGAAGGACAGGTCGTCCATCAGCACCCGGTCACCGAAGGCCTTGTTGAGCTTGTCGGCGACGATCACCGTGTTGCCCAGGCGCGGCCCCGGCGGGATCTGGATCTCCTCGAAGTCCAGCTTGCGGGTCTTGGCGGCCTCGGAGGCCATCTCCTCGTACCGCGCGAGACGGGCCTTGGACTTGGTCTGGCGGGCCTTCGGGTTCGACCGGACCCACTCCAGCTCGTCCTCGAGGCGCTTCTTGCGCTTGGCGTCCTTGTTGCCCTCGACCTTGAGCCGCTCGGCCTTCTTCTCCAGGTAGGTGGAGTAGTTGCCCTCGTAGGGGTGGCAGCGGCCGCGGTCCAGCTCCAGGATCCAGGTCGCGACGTTGTCCAGGAAGTACCGGTCGTGGGTGACGGCGAGGACGGTGCCCTCGTACTTGGCGAGGAACTGCTCCAGCCACAGGACGGACTCGGCGTCCAGGTGGTTGGTCGGCTCGTCCAGCAGCAGCAGGTCGGGGGCCTGCAGCAGCAGCTTGCACAGCGCCACGCGGCGGCGCTCACCACCCGAGAGCTTGGTGACGTCGGCGTCCCGCGGCGGGCAGCGCAGCGCGTCCATCGCCTGCTCGAGCTGGGAGTCCAGGTCCCAGGCGTTGCGGTGGTCGAGCTGCTCCTGCAGCTTGCCCATCTCCGCCATCAGCTCGTCGGTGTAGTCGGTCGCCATCTGCTCGGCGATCTCGTTGAACCGGTCGAGCATCGCCTTGGTCTCGGCGACGCCCTCCTCGACGTTGCCGAGGACGGTCTTCTCCTCGTTCAGCGTCGGCTCCTGCTGCAGGATGCCCACCGTGAACCCTGGCATGAGCTTGGCATCGCCGTTGGACGGCTGCTCCAGACCGGCCATCATCCGCAGCAGCGTCGACTTGCCGGTGCCGTTCGGGCCCAGCACGCCGATCTTGGCGCCGGGCAGGAAGTGCAAGGTGACGTCGTCCAGGACGACCTTGTCGCCATGTGCCTTGCGCACACGCTGCATCGTGTAGATGTACTCGGCCATAATCCTCAAGCCTATTGGGTCCCGGGCACCGTTCGTCGCACCCTTCGAAGACCCCACCCCCTCCCCCAAACCCATCCCGACCCCCCACCCCCAAGCCCCCGGCCCCCAAACCCCGAACCCCCTGCCCCACCGCGCCCGCTGATCACCCGAACCCCATCCACCCCACCCCAAGCCCGTCCGCCCACACAAATCCCCCAAAAGCCCCCCAAAATGCCATCCCCTCACCACCCGAATTGACTTCGGAACCGGACTCCCCACCTCATCCAGCCCGCCCCACAAATGTGGCAGAGACCACCCCCATCACCCCGGGCCGTCCCCAACACCCACCATCCAGGGCAGCCCTCAATGCAGAGCCCCAAAACCTCGACCACAAGCCCGCTCCACCACCCCAAGCCCCCAAGATCGACAAGCGCGCCCACACCCATTCACACGCGAACTCGAAGCCCCAGGCACGCAGATTGAGGACTCGAACTGCCTGTCACCCGGCACGCCAGCCCCTATGCCCGAGCCCAAGGACCACACCAACAACGCGGACGAGCAAGTCACACGAGGCGCAAGCTGCACCCCCCGGGGGCGTATGCGCAGGCAGAACATGAAGTGCACGAAACGCCGGGTGCTGCACGGCCCGGCACTGAGCAGAACGCAAGGTGAGCCACAGCGCGAACCCGAACGCGCCCCCGCGCAACGCGGAACACGACCGCAAAGCAAGTGCACAGCCCGTGGCGAAACGCGGGGAGCGGGCCGGGGCGAAACGCGGAACGCAAGGCAAGGGCTCAACCCGCGGAACGGAACGCGGGGCGGAACACGGGGCGTGGGGAACGTCCAGCGTTCGTCCTTGGCGTCCACGTAGAAGTACAGCAACGCCGCTCCCGCCTCCAGCGCCGCGCCCAGCCGCCGCATGCTGAACCTCTCCAGGCCCCCGGGTGTCCAGCATGGGCCATAGCGCGGCACGGAGCTGGGGCCGAGGCGAAGGCGGAGCAGAGCGCGCAGCAGCCGCAGCACGGCACGGCACGGCACGGAGCGCAGCACGCAGAGCGGGCACAGCACGCGGAGCAGCCACGGCACGTAGAGCGGGCGCGGCACGCAGAGCAGCCACGGCACGCGGAGCGGGCGCGGCACGTAGAGCGGGCGCGGTACGTAGAGCGGGCGCGGCACGCGGAGCGGGCGCGGCACGTAGAGCGGGCGCGGCACGTAGAGCGGGCGCGGCACGTAGAGCGGGCGCGGCACGTAGAGCGGGCGCAGCACGTAGAGCGGGCGCAGCCGCGGCACGCGGAGCGGGCGCAGGCGCGGCACGTGGAGCGGGGCGGAATGCGGGGAGCGGGGCGGAGTGCGGGGCGTGAGGGGCGGGGCAGGGCGGGGCGTATGGCGCGGGGCATAGGGCGGGGGGCGGGGTAGAGGGGGAGCGCCGGCGGGGTGGGGGTTGGGGTGGGTCAGTCTTCGGAGGGGTGGGGGTTTTCTATGGCGGGGAGGCAGACTCGGTCTCGGCCGGACTCCTTGGCTCGGTAGAGGGCCAGGTCGGCGGCGGCGAGGAGTTCGATGAGGTCGGAGCCGTGGGTGTGGAGGAGGGCCACACCGACGGAGATCGTGACGGCGACGGTGCCGCGTTCGGCGGGGACGGCGAGGCGGCGGACGCGGCCGCGGAGTCGTTCGGCGATGCGGCATGCCTCGACGGTGTCGGCGCCGGGGAGCAGGACGACGAACTCCTCGCCGCCGAAGCGGCCGACGACGTCGTAGTCGCGCACCTGGCCGCACAGGGTGGTCGCGACGCCGATCAGCACCTGGTCGCCGATCAGGTGGCCGTGGTTGTCGTTGACCCGCTTGAAGTGGTCGATGTCGATCAGGAGCAGGGCCAGCGCCTCGTCGGTGCGCTGGGCCCGGGACAGTTCGGTGTCGGCCTCGCGCTGCCAGGCGGCGGCGTTCAGCAGGCCGGTCTTGGCGTCGGTGCGGGCGGCGGCCTGGAGCTGCTGGTGCATCAGGCTGCGTTGCAACAGGACGACCGGGGGCAGCGCGAGCAGCAGGAGCGCCGGGGACACGGCGCTGGTGATCGTGACGATCACGCCGACGCACAGTTCCACGACGTCCAGCAGGAGGCTCTCGCGGTTCCAGAGGACCTCGCGCCACCGGCTCTCGGGCGCGGCCGCGTGGGCGGCGACGGCGACGATCCCCGTGTTGAGGACGGTGAACAGGGCCGCGCACGCGATCGCGACGGGGATGCCGGGATAGCCGTCGACGACCCAGCCCGGGCCGTCCGCCAGCGGTTCGGGCACCACCGAGTGGAAGACCACGCTCGCGCACGCCCCCGCCAGGCCGAGCGCCGAGGTCACCATGACGCGCCGGTACAGCAGGGTGCGGCGGACGCGGAACTGGAGCAGCGTCTGCAGCGGGATCGGGATCAGCAGCGCGTACACCGGCGGGAGGAGCAGCGCCACCGGCAGCCACCAGGCCGACAGCAGGTCGCGCGCGACGCCCGCGGGCATCCCGAGCCTCCGGGACGCCTCGATGCAGACCGCGCCGCAAGCCAAAAGAGCGGTAAAAGTGAGTAGATCTTCCACCCGGTACGAGGTGCGCCAGAGCCCCGCGGCGGTCAGCGCCAGGTGCAGCAGCACCACCGCCGGAACGTAGACGGCCAGCAGGGACGGCCGCCCGGATCCCCCTGGGCGCCGGGGCGTGTGGGTCAGGTCGCCACCTCGGTCCTCGGCGGACGACTGCACTGCCGTCATCCTTCCCCCCTATGCATCACGTTGTGTAACACGATAGTTGCAACGTGTGCGGAGTGCGCCGGAAACCGGTACCTTCGATACCTCAACAGGCGGACGGCCGCCGTGGCCGTCCATAGGGGCCGCGGGGCTCCGCGGTCCCCCGCACATCTGGAGGGGGAATCCACCATGCGCGGCGTTTCCTGGGTCTAGCCCTCTGGACCCTGCGCACTGTGGTGGCATCACGACAGTGTGCCTTCGCCGCGGAACCGTTCCGCGGTGGGCGGCCCTCCTGACCGAGGCCCCGCCGCACCGGAGCGAGTCGCCCGCGCCGGCCCCCTGAGCCCCCGCGACGATTCCCCTCCCGGCAAGCGGCCCGGCCTCTGCGAGACCGCCAGGCCCGGTGGCCGCGCCCTCCCCTGAGGGGTCGCGCCGCCTCCGCGGCGTACCGCCCACTCCGGCCGACCGCGCGCCCACCGGGCCACCCCACGCCCTGTTTCTCATATCCCCTCGCGCCCCCTCACCCCTCATCACGCTCCTCGCACGCACGTCCCCACCGTTCGCTTCCTGATGCCGTTCTCCTTCCGGTCGGTTTGGGCTTCTTCCTTCAGAACGAGGTGGGCGCCTGCCTTGTTCACCTCCCCGAGGGGTGCTTGGTGTGGCCTCGGGGTGGCCTGTTCAGGCGGGTGGGCACGGTTTGGCCGGGGTGGGGCCGGGCCGCCGTTGGGGATGGCGGCCCGGCTTCGCAAGGGGTGATCGATGTCCCGGGTGGTCAGGCGGCCTTGGCTGTCTCGGCTGCCTCCTCGTTGGGCTGGTCGCCGGTGAGGGCGAAGAGGTCCGAGAGGTCCTGGGCCTCGCGGCGGTCGGACTCGGTGAGGGACGACGAGCGGGACGCGGTGCGGAAGTCGGCGGTGCCGCGGGTCAGGTCGTGCCCCAGGGTGGTCGCCTCGATCTCGGCGCAGTAGCGCCACTGGCCGTCGCGCTCGTACTGGCGGATGCGCAGGCGGCCGGTGACGATCACGGGGTGGCCGCGGGCGAACTCCGAGGCGTTGACGTTCTCGGCCAGGCCGCGCCAGC
Organism: Spirillospora sp. NPDC052269; assembly: GCF_040679435.1. NCBI lineage: Bacteria > Bacillati > Actinomycetota > Actinomycetes > Streptosporangiales > Thermomonosporaceae > Spirillospora > Spirillospora sp. NPDC052269. The sequence continues at coordinate 95,030 of NZ_JBFAUU010000014.1, read as the reverse complement.
AGTTGACGGTCAGGAACATGGTCTCGACGTCCGCCCACTGGCCGGTGGAGCGGTCGAACCGGCGCGGGGTGCAGGCCAGGCGCATCGACAGGTACGGGGTGCCGTTCGCGGTGATCAGGTACTGCGGGATGTCGGCAACCCAGCCGATGACGGTGATCTGGGCCTCGTTCATGAATCCTCCGCTGTCTCGTGGTGTGCGGAAGCGTCGCTTGTGACGCTCCCGTACTCCACGATCACGGAGGGTGAAGGCCCTTGGAAAGCCGGCTGCGAAGGTGTGGACAACCAGTGCGGAGGCTTAGGCCGCGGCTACAGGATCTGCCCGGTCAGATGCCTCTGACCAAGTCCACGTCGTCTCGGAAGGCGGCGTAGAGGGCCAGTTCCTCGGTGATGGGCTCCAGGACCTTCTGCTCGGCCACCGTAGCGATGCGGTCGCGCATGTGGTGTTCCATGCGTTCGCCGTGTTTGCCGGACGACAGGGCCACCAGGTTCCGGCAGGTCGCGGTCGTCAGCCAGCCCATGCCCAGCGTGCAGACCACCAGGACGGCCACGTACGGGATGAGGCCCGCCTCGCCGATCCAACCGCTCGGGGCCTTGGCCACGTGGGCGACGCCGTAGGCGACCAGCAGGCCGATCCAGGCCAGTCCCAGGACGGAGACCAGGACGAGGAAGTACTGCCACGTCTTCACCAGCCACCACCAGCGCGGCACCTGGTTGAAGCCGGGGAGCGCGTCCCGCATGGCCTCACCGAGCTCTTCCGGCAGGTCGGAGGCGTTCCGGCGCGCGGCGGCGCGGACGGAGCGGGCCCAGGCGGCTGGGAGGTCCGTGACGACGTCGTCCGTGACGTCCAGCAGGGCCGTGTCGACCTCGCCCTGCTGGGCGCCGGTCGGGCCGGTGAAGGCGTCGCGCAGCTCCTCGCGGAGGCGGCCCAGGCGCATGCGGCGCAGGGGGTCGCTGCGGAGGCGGGACGCCATGGACAGGACGGGCCAGTTGATGAAGTCGGCGGCGCGCAGCTCGTAGGCGCTCTCCATGGCCTCGGCCACGGCGGGGGCGCCCGCGGCGTCGGTGAGCGCGCGCTTGAGGCCTTCGCGGTGCTGGTCGTCGACGGCGGTGGGCGGCTCGGCCTCGCCCTTGTAGGACGCGAAGCGCCCGGCGATGTCGGTGACGTCGACGGCGAGGCGGTCGCCGCGGACCTGGCGGGCGGCGACGGTGTCGACGAGGACCTCGCGCAGGCCGCGCACGCCCTCGTCCGACACCGCGGACGTGGTGACGATGCGGGGCTTGGCCAGGCCCTCGGCCTCCAGGAGGCGGCGCAGGTCGGCGACGCACTCGTCCACCTCGTCCGCGGCGAGGCGGTCGACCTGGTTCAGGACGATCAGCGTCACACCCGCGTGCCTCGCGAACGGGACGATGTAGTTGCGGTGCAGCGCGGCGTCGGCGTACTTCTGCGGGTCGACGACCCAGATCAGCAGGTCGGCGACCGAGACGAAGCGGTCGACCTCGGCGCGGTGCATGGCCTGGATGGAGTCGTGGTCGGGCAGGTCGATGAGGACGAGGCCCTGGAGCGAGTCGTCCGCGCGCTGGAGGTCGAGCGCGGACGCGCGCGCGTAGCGGTGCCGCTTGTCGACGTCGAGCCAGTCGAGCAGCGGGCCCGCGCCGTCCAGGCCCCAGACGCACGCGTGCGCGCGGGAGGTCATCGGACGCCGCATGCCCGTCGGGGACAGCTCCAGCCCGCACACGGCGTTGAACAGCGAGGACTTGCCGCTGCCCGTGCCGCCCGCGAGGGTGACCACGGTGTGCTCGCCGGACAGCCGGAGCCGCTGGCCCGCGCGGTCGAGCAGCACGGCGGCGTCGTCCAGCAGGGCCGTGTCGAGGCGGCCGGCGCCGGCGGTGGTGACCCGGTCGAGCGCGTCCAGCCTCGCGGTCAGGCCCGGCGCGGCGGCCGGGTCGCGCGGCAGGTCGGCGACGGCGGGCGGGGCCGAGGTGGTCATCGGGCGACCTCGAGGTTGTAGACGGCCTGGTAGAGGCGGACGGGGACGGTCTCGTCGGGGATGCCCGCGGAATCGAGCGCCTGCCCGAACCGCAGGCCCTCCTCGTCGAACAGCATCGCGATCCGGCTGCGCAGGTCGGCGCGGGCCTTGGCGCCCATGCCGCGCAGCGACTCGGCGCCGAACAGCGCCTTGAGCAGCCGCTGCGGGACGGCGCTGGTGCCGCCCTCGACGTTCACCTCGGACGTGCCGTAGCCGAGCAGCCCGATCATCAGGACCAGGGCGAGGGCCTCGGTGTCGAACGAGACGACCTTGGCGACCGAGCGCTTGGTGACCCCCTCGGTGCGGACGAGTTCCTGGACGTGGTCCTGCCAGGAGCTGACCGCGCGGGAGACGCGCCGGGACAGCTCGGGCGACACCTCGCCGAGGCCGGAGACCGACGATCCGGCCAGCACCTGCGACCCGGCGGGGTGCTCGCGCCAGGCGGTGACGGCCTGCTCGGCGGCGTGCTCGGCGGACGCGACGATCAGCGATTCCAGGCCGCTGCGCAGGGCGCCCTTCAACGCGCGCACACGAGCGGGGCTGCGGTGCCGTCGCGAGGAGCGCCGTCCGAAGCCGAGCTTGTTGCGGCGGGTGCGGAGCGCGCGCAGGAGGTCCCCGGTGCCGGCGAAGTCCTGCCAGCGGGCGAGGACCTCGCCGCGCAGGAGGGAGCCGTTGCGGGTCGCCTCGTCCAGCTCGGCGAGGTTGTCGCCGTAGGCGGAGTCGACCAGCCCGGCCAGCTCGCCCCGCACCTCGACCTGCGCCTTCACGTGCTCGGCCAGCTCGGGGACGCGGGTGCGGAGGCTGTCCAGGACGCCGCCGAGGGTGTCGCCGATGACCACGCGGCGGTGGTCGGGGTCCTCGGCGATACCGGTCATCCAGGCGCGGATCTCCTCGATCGCCTCCTCGGGGAGGCGGCTCTCCTCGACCCGGGTCTCGGGGACGGTGAACCGGCGCGCGTCGCCGACGCCCTGCTCGACGAGCATCTCGCCGAAGTGCTCGACGATCTCGGCGCCCGCGCCGTCCTGGACGCGGGACAGCACGACGCCGATGGTCGCGCCGTTCTCGCGGGCGCGCTCCAGCATCTGCCAGACCATCGCGTCGGCGTACCGGGACGCGGTGACCACGCACAGCCAGACGTCCGCGGCGGCCATCAGCTTGGTCGCGAACTCGTAGTGGTCCTCGAAGACCGAGTCGAAGTCGGGGCTGTCCAGCAGGGCCAGGCCCGGCGGGATCTCGTCGCTGGTGATCACGACGAGCTGGTCGCCCGCGATCGCGTCCGGCGCGGGGCCCTTGACGCGGCCCATGCCGGGCAGCAGCGGGCCCTCCATGAACCACTCGAAGTGCTCGGGGTGGCAGACCAGGATCGGGCTGGACGTCGTCGGACGCAGCACCCCGGTCGCGCTGACCCGGCTGCCGACCAGCGTGTTGACCAGCGTGGACTTGCCCGCGCCGGTGGATCCGCCGAGCACGACCAGCATCGGGGCGCTCGCGCCCTCGATGCGCGGCAGCGCGTAGTCGACGAGCTGGTTGCGCAGGTCGAGCTTCTGCTCGCGCGCCTCTTCGACGCCGGGGACGTCCAGGACCAGCTCGAACGCGCCGAGCTGGTCGCGCAGCGCCGACAGCGCCCGGGTCAGCTCGCCTTGGCGCGTCCCGACGCCGGGCAGCGTCGCGGCCTCGGCCGCCTTCGCCGCCGCGACGAGCCTCTCGCCGTTCGTCCAGCCGCCGATGCCGGCCAGGTCGACGTCGTCGGGGGTCTGCTCGGCGGTGTTCCCCGCCGGATCGGCGTCCGGGGCCGGTTTCGGCCTGCGCGTGCCGAACCAGACGTCCGTCTCGGGCGCGGCCGTGGCGCCCGTGCCGGTGGACGGTTCGGAGAAGGCGCCGGTGTCAGCGGTGGGAGCGGGTGCGGGGACCGGCGCGGAGTCAGGGTGGACGCTCATGTTGGACGTGTGGTCCTCGGGCGACGGAGGGATTGCGGCGGGGGTTGCCTGAGCGGCGGGTGATACGGGCGATTCGTGACCGGCGGACGGCGTGAGGTCCGCAGGCGATACGGGACCGGCCGACGACGTGAGGTCCGCGGGCGATTCGGGTTCGGCGGACGGGCGGGCATGGCGAGGAGACGGAGCGCCCTGCCGGACGTCCGGGTCGGCGGGCCGGTCGCCCGCTCGGAAGGCCTCCCCGCCGGAGGCCGCGCTCTGCTCTGCCGGGGGTCTCACGGATCCCGCCCCATGTCCGCTCGGATGATGTCGACCTGCTGCGCCACGGTGACGACGTCGCCCACGACCACGATCGCCGGAGGCCGGACGTCGGCTGCCGCCATCTCCTCGGTCACGGTGCCCAGTGTGGCGGTGAGCGCGCGCTGACCGGGGAGGGTGCCGTCCTGGATCACGGCCACCGGCGTGTCGGACGCACGACCATAGCGTACGAGCGTCGGAGCGATGCGATCCATGCGCTCCACCGCCATCAGCAGCACCAGGGTGCCGTGCGAGCGGCCGAGGGCCTCCCAGTCGACGGTGGACCCGGGGGCGCCGGGAGCGACGTGCGCGGAGACGACGTGGAACTCCTGCGCGACGCCGCGGTGGGTGACCGGGATGCCCGCGGCGGACGGAACGGCGACGGCGCTGGTGATGCCCGGGACGACCAGCACGGGGATGCCGTGCTTCGCGCAGTGGATCACCTCTTCGCCGCCGCGTCCGAACACGAACGGGTCACCGCCCTTGAGCCGGACGACGAACTTGCCGAGCCCGACCTGCTCGACGATGTGCTCGTTGATCCGGTCCTGGGTGACGGTGCGGCCGTACGGGATCTTGGCGGCGTCGATGATCTCGACGTCGGCGGGCAGCTCGTCCAGCAGCTCGCGCGGGGCGAGCCGGTCGGTGATCACGACGTCGGCCTGGGCGAGGAGCTGGCGTCCGCGCACGGTGATCAGGCCGGGGTCGCCGGGGCCGCCGCCGACCAGGGCGACGCCGGTCGGCTTGGTGCGGGAGTGCCGGGCCTCGAGGGTCGCGTCGCGCAGGCCGTCGAGGACGGCGTCGCGGATCCCGGCGGCGCGGCGCGGGTCGCCTCCGGCGAGGACGCCGACCGTGGTCTCGCCGACCCGGCCGGACGCGGGCGTCCAGGCCGCGGACGCCTCGGCGTCGTCGGCGCGGACGCACCAGACGCGGCGGGCCTCGGCCTCGGCTGCGACGGCCGCGTTGACCTTGGGGTCGTCGGTCACCGCCTGGACGAGCCAGACGCCGTCGCAGTCACCGGTCTCGAACGCGCGCGCCTGCCAGCTGACGCGGCCGCCGGAGACCAGGTCGTCCAGGGCCGGGGTGATCTCGGGCGCGATCAGCATGACGTCCGCGCCGGCGGCCAGCAGGGCCGGAACCCGGCGCTGCGCGACCCGCCCGCCGCCGACGACGAGCACGCGTCGCCCGCCGAGTCGCAGGCCGAGCAGGTACGGAGGCACGGAAATCTCTCGTTCGGTGGACCAGGTGACGGACAAGGCTGTTTGTGGACCAAAGGTACTCGGCCCCGGGGGCCCGTGCCGAGCCGTCCCCGGCACTCGACACCCGAGCGTGACTCAAAGCGTGATCATCGTGTTACGCGCCCGAGTCGTTCCCGCCACCCCCGGCCGACTCCTCACGGACACCCACCGGATCCCCGCTCCCGCCTGCCGACTTCTCGCTCCCGCCTGCTGGATCCTCGCTGACGTTTGCCAGGTCCTCGCTGAGGCCGGCCGACTTCCCGCTGACGCCGGCCGAGTCGAACGTCGCGACCTCGTGCAGCACCCGCACGGCGCTCTGGACCAGCGGGAGCGCCAGCAGCGCGCCGGTGCCCTCGCCGAGCCGGAGTTCCAGGTCGACCAGGGGCCGCAGGCCGAGGTGGCCGACGGCGGCGGCGTGGCCGGGCTCGGCGGACCGGTGCCCGGCGACGCACGCGCCGAGGGCGTCCGGGCAGATCGCGGCGGCGACGAGGGCGGCGGCCCCGGCGATCACGCCGTCCAGGACGACCGGGACGCGCAGCGCCGCGGCCCCGAGGACGAACCCGGCGATCCCGGCGTGTTCCAGGCCGCCGACCGCCGCCAGGACGTCCAGCGGATCACGTCCGGGCATCGGTGCCACCAGGTCGTGGCGGTGAAGGGCCGCGCGGACGACCTCGACCTTGTGGGCGTGGGTCGCGTCGTCGATGCCGGTGCCGCGGCCCGTGACGTCCTCGGGCGGGAGGCCGGTGAAGGCGGAGATCAGGGCGGCGGACGCGGTGGTGTTCGCGATGCCCATGTCGCCGGTGATCAGGCAGCGCGCGCCGGACGCGACCAGCTCGCGGGCGACCTCGATGCCCGTCCCGACCGCCCGCCGGGCCTGCTCCAGGGTCATCGCCGGCCCCTGCGTCATGTCGGCCGTGCCGGGCGTGACCTTGCGCGGGAGCAGGCCCGGCGCGACGGCCAGCGGGGTGGCGACGCCGATGTCGACGATCGTGACCGCGGCGCCGACCTGGCCCGCGAAGGCGTTGACGACCGCGCCGCCCGCGAGGAAGTTGGCGACCATCTGGGCGGTCACCTCCTGCGGCCACGGCGTGACGCCCTGGGCGTGGACGCCATGGTCGGCGGCGAAGACGGCGACGGCGGCCGGTTGGGGCAGCGGCGGCGGGCACGTCCCGGCGAGGCCGGCGAGGCGGATCGACACGTCCTCGAGGACGCCGAGGGAGCCGGGCGGCTTGGTCAGCCGTCCTTGCAGGTCACGGGCGTCCTGCATGGCGGACGCGTCGAGCGGCCGGACGGCGGCGACGGTTTCGGCGATCAGGTCCACGGAGTCCTCCCCCGGCAGCGCGCGCCGCCGGTCTTTCTCACTGCCGGTCTTTCTCAGCACCGGTCTTTCTCAGTACTGGTCCCTCTACCGGTCTTTCGCGTCAGGTGCCGAGGTCACGCAGGGCCTCGAGAAGCTCGTCGTCGGCCGCGCGGTCGCGGACGGCGATGCGCAGCCAGTCCGGGCCGAGGCCTGGGAAGGTGTCGCCGCGCCGGACGGCGAAGCCGCGCTGCCGCAGCAGGACGCGGATGCCCAGGGCGTCCGGGACGCGCAGGCACAGGAAGGACGCCCGCGGGGACGGCACGACGTACAGGCCGCGGGAGGTGAGCTCGGTGGCGAGGCGGTCGCGCTCGGCGCCCATCTCGGCGGCCCAGGCGTCCGACTCGGCGAGCGCCTTGGGGGCGCTGCACGCCTCCATGGCGACGAGCGCGGGCGTCGAGACGGCCCAGAGCGGCTGCGCCGCGCCCAGCCGGGACACCAGGTCGGGCGCGGCGAGCAGGTAGCCCGCGCGCAGCCCGGCGAGGCCCCAGGTCTTGGTGAGGCTGCGGACGACGACGAACCCGGACGGCAGCCGCCCGGCGAGGCTCTCGGGCTCGCCGGGGACGCAGTCCATGAACGCCTCGTCGACGATGACCGTCCGGCCGGGGCGGACCAGCGAGGCGATCGCGCTCGCGGGGTGCAGCACCGACGTCGGGTTGGTCGGGTTGCCGATCACCACCAGGTCGGCGTCGGCCGGGATCTCGGCGGGGTCGAAGGTGAAGTCCTTGGCGAGCAGGACCCGCTCGACCTGGTGCCCGGCGGCGCGCAGCGCGGCCTCGGGCTCGGTGAACTGCGGGTGGACGACCATGGCCCGGCGCGGCTGCAGGACGCGGGCGAGCAGCACGAACGCCTCGGCGGCCCCGGAGGTGAGCAGGACCTCGTCCGGCGAGCGGCCGTGCCGCCGCGCGACGGCCCGGCGGGCGGGCTCGGGATCGGGGTAGGCCGCGAGGTCGGCGATCGAGGCGCGGATGCGCTCGGCCAGCCAGCCCGGCGGCGTCGCGGTCCGCACGTTCACCGCGAAGTCGCGCAGGCCGTCCACCACCTCGGCGTCGCCGTGGTGGGAGAGATCGACATCGTCGCCGGTCAGTGCCTCAAGGTTCACTAGTTCCCCAACGTGTCAGCGGGCGTGAACGTGCCCATGGCCGTGATCGAATCCGAAACCGCCGTGCCCATGGCCGTGCCCGGGGCCGTGCCCGGGGCCGTGCCCGGGGCCGTGCCCGGGGCCGTGCCCGGGGCCGTGCCCGGGGCCGGGGCCGGGGCCGGGGCCGGGGCCGCCGTGGCCGGGGCGGTGGCCGTAGCCGGGGCCGGGGCGGTGGCCGTAGCCGGGGCCGGGGCGGTGGCCGTAGCCGGGTGGGGCCGTTTGCGGGTGCTCTTCCAGGAGGGCGGCAGGGCCGGATGCGGGCCCGGCGGACGTCCGTGCGCGTTGGACGGCGGCGGCGTGTTCACCGGGGGTCCCCCTCGAAGTAGAGCAGCGCGTTGCAGGCGGCCGCCGCGACGGCGGACCCGCCCTTCTCGGAGACGTTGCTGACCTGCGGCAGGCCGCTGTCACGCAGGGCCTGCTTGGACTCGGTCGCGCCGACGAAGCCGACCGGCATGCCGATGACCAGGGCGGGCCGGACGCCGCGCTCGATGATCTCGTGCAGCGCGGTGGGGGCGCAGCCGACGACCCAGATCGCGCCGGGGCCGACCTCGGCGTAGGCGAGCCGGACGGCGGCGGCCGAGCGGGAGATGCCGGCGGCACGGGCCATCCGCCCGGTCGCGGGGTCGGCGACCGGGCAGACGGTGTCGCGCGCGCTGATCCCGGCGGCGACCATCTCGACGTCGGTGACGATCGGGGCGCCCGCGCGGAGCGCCGCCAGCCCGGCGGCCAGGTGCTCCTCGGTGGTGAGGACGTCGACCGCGTACTCCATGTCGGCGCTGGCGTGGATGACCCGCTCGGTGACGGCGCGCCAGAGCGGCGGCATCGGCGACAGATCCACGCGGGACCGCAAAATCTCGAACGACTCGAGCTCGACCGGATGCGGCTTGCGAACCCTCGGGGCCACGCCGACGTCCCTCGGGGCCACGCCACCGCTCGGAGAGGCCATGCCGCCGTTGCCCGGGGCCACGCCCCCGCCCAGGGCCATGGCGCCGCCCCCCGGGGCCACGCCGCCCCCCGGGGCCACGCCGCCCCCCGGGGCCACGCCGCCGCCTGAGGCCACGCCACCGCTCGGGGAGGCCGTGCCGCCGTCGCTCGGGGCCACACCCCCGCCCAGGGCCACACCCCCGCCCGGGGCCACGCCGCCGCCGTTCGGGGCCATGCCGCCGTTCGGGGCCATGCCGCTGCCGCTCGGGGTTGCGCCGCTGCTGCTGGGGGGCGCGCCGGCGTCGCTCGGGGTGGTCGTGCCGCCGTTCGCGTCGGGCTCCAGCGTCGCTTGATCGGTCATCTCGGGGGTTCCTCTCACGGTCACGACGCGTCCTCGGTGGCGTCCACCGGGCGGACTTCGGCGCGCTCGCCGCACCCGGCGCGCAGGCCGGGCGGCACGAGCAGGGGGTCTCCGTGCGGCCTGGTCGCGTGCTCGGGGCAGGTCGGCAGGCACGCGCCGCGGCCCTGGCAGCGGTCGGTGACGGCGACCAGGGTGACACGTCCGGGGACGATCACGCCCATCGGTAGCCCCGGGGCGTGACGAAGCGCCCGGCGACGTCCCGGGACCGGCTGGACCCGACCAGGACGACCGTGAACATGTCCACGTCGGCGGGGTCGAGCGCGGCGAGCGTGGTCAGCGTCGCGGTCTGGTCGCGGCGGGTGGCGTTCCGGACGAATCCGACCGGTGTCTCCGGCGGACGGTGCTCGGCGAGGATCTTCAGGACGGCGGCCAGCTGCCAATCGCGCGCGCGTGAGCGCGGGTTGTAGAAGCAGACCGTGAAGTCGCCCTCGGCGGCGGCCCGGACGCGTCGCTCGATGACCTCCCACGGGGTGTGCAGGTCGGAGAGCGAGATGTAGGCGTGGTCGTGGCCGAGGGGCGCGCCGAGCAGGTTGGACGCGGCGAGAGCGGCGGTGACGCCCGGGACGCCGTCCACGTCGACGCGGGCGTCGGCGAACTCCAGGGCGGGGCTCGCCATGGCGTAGACGCCCGCGTCGCCGGAGCCGATCAGCGCCACGGCGTTGCCGCGCGCGGCCTCCTCGACGGCGGCGCGAGCGCGTTCCTCCTCCTGGCCGAGGCCGTTCTCCACGACGCGGGTGCCTGGACGGATCAGGTCGCGGATCTGGTCGACGTACTGGTCGAGGCCGACGATCACGGCCGCGTGGCGCAGGGCCTCCTCGGCGCGCGGGGTGAGCAGGTCGCGGGCGCCCGGGCCGAGGCCGACGATGCTGAGCCGTCCGCGCGGGGTGAGGCGGGCGACGGCGCAGGTCGCGTCGGCGGTCTCGCGCTCGGCCGCGACCAGCTCTCCGGCGCGTCCGAGGGTCTGGGCGGCGTGCAGCGCGGACGCCTCGGCGACCGACGGCGTCCCGACCTCGGCCCGGACGACGGCGGACGGGTCCGGCACGGCGACGTCGGACGGGTCCGGCAGGTCGACGTCGGCGAGGGCCTCGGCCGGGTAGGTGACGACGTCCCAGCCGCGCTCGCGGGCGGCGGAGAGGATGCCCTGTTCGTCCGCCTTGAGGTCGATCGTGGCGACGCAGCGGACGGACTCGGGGGCCAGCCCGGCCTCGGCGAGGGTCCGGTCGATCAGCTCGCCGACCTCGGCGGACGAGACGCCGCGCGCCGAGCCGATCCCGACGACCAGGGACGGCGGCCGGTACACCAGGCGGTTGCCGAACCAGCCCTCGTGGCACATGCAGGTGAGGTCGGCCTCGTCGCTGATCAGGATGCCGGTCGTGGCGCCGGCGGCGTCCTTGGAGACGTTGGGCGGAAGGGCGGGGAGCGGCCAGGGGTCGGCGCCCTCGATCAGCACCGGCTCGCCGGACAGGACGGCCGCGCCGACGTGCGCGAGCAGCTCGGGGTTGTGGATCGTGAAGCCGAGGTCGCGGCCGTAGGAGTCGAGCGCGCAGACGTCGGCGCCGTCGCCGGCCGTGGTGATCACCGGCTGCGTGCCGAGGACGCCGGTCAGCCGCCTGGCCAGCATGTTCGCGCCGTGGTGGCCGCCGAGGACGGCGACGGCGAAGCGCATCGACTCGTCCACGCAGACGACGGGCGGGTCCTCGGTCCTGTGGTCGAGCAGGGGCGCGAGGACGCGGACGGTCGCGCCGACGGCGAGGAAGGAGACGACGGCGTCGCAGGTCCGCCACGCCTCGCGCAGGGCGTCCGCCGGCTTCTCCTCCGCCGGCACCCGGACCTCGCCGGGCCAGGCGGCGGCGAGGGAGGCGGCGGCGGTGCGACCGCTCGCGGTGGCCGCGATGACCCCGATCACAAGGCGTCTCCAGGCAGGTCGGTGACGGGCCGCCGGTGTGGCGGCTCGGGCGGGCGGACGGTCGTCGGGTTCCGCTCGCCCCAGACAACGAAGACGGGGTTCGCGGCGGCGAGCCTGTGCGCGTCGCCGGGCAGCGGCGACAGGCGGTTCGCCTGGAGTTGGACGGCCTCGACCGTGAAACCCTCCGCGTGCAACGCGTCCATGGACGGCTGGACGCGTTCGAGTTCGGTGAGCGTGACGACGACGGAGCGCAGTGCCCGTTCCGCGCACGCGCGCACGACCTCGGGGCCTCCCCCGCCCACGAACACGGCGTCCGGTTCTGGCAGGTGCCTGAGGACGTCGGGGGCCACTCCGCGCGAGACCGCGACCTTCACCTCGTGCGCGCGCACGTTGGCGCGGATGCGTTCACAGGACGCCTCGTCCTTGTCGACGGCGACGACGGCCGCGCCGAAGCGGGCGCACTCGATCGCCACGGAACCGCTGCCCGCGCCCACGTCCCACACCATGTCACCCACGCGCGGCCCCAGCTTGGCCAGGGCGAACGCGCGGACTTCGGCCTTGGTGACGAGGGAGTCGCGGTGGGCGAAGGCGTCTTCGGGGAGGGCCCAGACGGCGGGTCCGGGCCGTCCGCCCGCGAGCCAGCCCTCCGCGCCGACCGCGCGGCTCGTGTCCAGGACGAGGACGACGTCCGGGTCGCGCCATGGACGGGTCGACGCCTCAGCCGGACGGACGTACACGACCCGTTCGTCCGGTTCGCCGAGGTTCTCGCAGACGACGAACGTGCGCGGGGTCTGGGGGAAGAGTTCGCGCGCCAGCTCCGCGGGCCCGGCACCGGGCCCGGTCAGGACCGCGACCTTCGGATGCGCCCGGCACGCGTTCACCACCCGCCGCAGCTCGCCCCCCTGCACGAAGGTCCCGCGGTCGGAGGTCCCGCGGTCGGAGGTCCCGCGGTCGGAGGTCCCGTGGGCGGAGGCTCCCTGGGCGGAGGTTTCGTGGGCGGAGCTTCTCTGCGCGGGGGTTTGCTGCGCGGGGGTTTGCTGCGCGGGGGCTTGCTGCGCGGGGGTTTGCTGCGCGGGGGTTTGCTGCGCGGAGGATCCGTGGGCGGAGGCGCCCTGCCCGGAGGTGCCCTGCGCGGGGGTTCCCTGCCCGGAGGCGCCCTGCCCGGAGGCGCCCTGCGTGGAGACGCCCTGCGTGGAGACGCCCTGCGTGGAGACGCCCTGCGTGGAGACGCCCTGCGTGGAGACGCCGTGGGTGGAGACGATGAGGGCGTCGTCCCAGGGGAGGCCCGCGCGTGCGAAGGCCTGGGCGACCAAGGACAGGGCCGGCAGGACGCGCGGCTCGTGCCCGTGCTCGCGTAGCGCGCGCACAATGCCGAAGAAGCCTGGATCGCCGCTGGCCAGGACGACGACGTCACCGGACGCGTCGTCCACGGCGTCCAGGGCGGCGGGGACGTTGCCCATGACGACCGTCGGCACGTCCGGGGGGAGGTCGACGGCGGCCAGGTGCCGGGTGCCGCCGACGACCAGCGCGGCGGACGCCAGCAGGCCGGGGAGGGAGGGCGAGGGTGGGCCGCCGTCCAGGCCGACGACGGTGATCATCGGGTTCTCGCCATCCGGCCGAACATCCCGACCATCTTCTCCCCGGTGAAGTCGACCAGGACGACCTGCGCCGCGATCGGGCTCGCCTCCGTGCCGGCCTGCTCGGCGGCGAAGCGTTCCAGAACGTCCGCGACGCGCCGGCACAGTTCACGGCCGCACGGCCCGAGCACCCCGGCGGCCTCCCACAGTTCGTAGGCGTGCCGTCCGGTGTCGGCGACGGCGACCCGGGCGGCGAGTTCCTCGTCGCCGGTCATGTCGCGGGTGAGGTCGCCGAGCAGCGCGGTGTCGGCCTTCGAGCGGGTGCGGTGGGTCACCGGGATCCCGGCGGCGAGCTTGGTGAGCCTGCCCGCCATCCCGACGAAGACCAGCTGCTTGACGCCGTGTTCCACGGCCCGCCGGATCGCCGCGCCGGTGAAGTCGCCGACCTCCACGAAGCACACCTCGGGCAGCTTGGGCAGCATCTTCATCGCGCCCTTCTCGGTGCGTCCGCCCGTGCACAGGACGAGCGTCGACTCGCCCTGCGCGGACATGACCGAGACGGCCTGCTCGACGCTCGCGCGCCACGACGCCGTGGAGAACGGGCGGACGATGCCGGTCGTCCCGAGGGTCGAGATGCCGTCGAGGGCGCCGAGCCGCTCGTCGGTCGTCTCGCGCGCCGTCCGCTCGCCGCCGGAGACGGAGATGACCACGCGGACGCCGCGTCCGGTGGCCGGGTCGGCGCACTCCTCCGGCCCCGGGGCCTCGTCGAAGACCGCGTCGTGCAGGGCCTCGGCGACCGCCTGGGTGATCAACGAGCGCGGCACGGGCTCGGCCGCCGGGCCGCCGCCCCCCAGGTCGGGGCCGGGCTCCAGGCCGGGGCCGGGCTCGGTGACGCCCCCGCCGACCTCGGCGACACCCCCGACGCCCTCGACGCCGTCCAGGACGAACCGGGCCCCGACGCCGCCGTCCAGGACGAACTGGGTCCCTGCGCCCTCGCCGCCGTCCAGGTCGAGGCCTGGCTCGTCCCGCCAGGTCACGTCGGCGGTGATGTGCGTGATGTCGGGGGCGTCGCCCGCGTCCTGGATGACGACCGCTCGCGCGCGTCCGCGTTCGCCGTCCGTGGCGGTCTCCTCGATCTTGAAGGTGGCACGGTTCCCGGACGGCAGGGCGATCTCCACGTAGCCGGGCAGTTCCTCGCCGCGCAGCAGCAGCGTGGCGGCCTTGGCGGCAGCCGTCGCGCAGGATCCGGTGGTCCAGCCGGTGCGCAGCGCCTTCTGCCGGACCTTCGTCGCGGAGGGAAGGTCCGGTTCGCGCAGTTCACGATCGTCAGTCATCGGATGTTCCTCGTCGGCGGTCGGGGTCAGGACGACCGTCGAGCCTCTCGGAGAGAACGGCGCGCGGCGGACTCGGCACGCCGGAAACCGTGGAAGTGGCCGGGGTGGTCCGGGTGCGAACGCGTTCCACCCGCGGCCAAAGCGGGACCGGTCCCCACGAACAGGACCCGTCCGGTGGCCGGGGGTTCCGCCGGCACCGGACCGGTCGTCGCGGGTGCGATGATCAAAGCCCGCCTTCTCGGCCGGTCCGGCCGCCCGGAACGATCAGGGTGGAGAGATAGGGCACGGGACCGTCGATCCCGGCGGCGGGCCCCACGTCCTCGCCGGGCAGGCCGAGCCGGGTCCCGTAGACGGCGTCGTCGAGCCGTCCGGCGTCCTTGAGGGCCTCCACGACCTCGGACGCCTTGGAGCCGAACTTGTAGGCCACGACGGTGTCGCCGGACGCGAGGGCCTCTTGGAACGTGCCCGTCCCCGCGGTCAGAGGGACGAGCGCCACCGACTCGGTCCCCTCGGCCAGGACCGTTCCGGAGCGGGCGGCGAGGTCCTGCATCGCGGTGATGCCGGGGACGGTCTCGACCACGATGTCCGGTCGTCCGGCCCGGACGTCCCGCGCGAGGTGGGTGAAGGACGAGTACACGTTCGGGTCGCCGACCGTGGCGAACACGACCGTCCGCGCGCCCTTGTCGAACGCGTCCAGCACGCGCGCGGCGGCCTCGTCCCAGGCAGCGGCGCGCTCCTCGGTGGCGCCGTCCCGGTCGTTGAGCGCGAACACGACGCGCACGGCCTTCGCCGTGTACTCCCGGACGACCGACTCGGCGCGGCCGGGCTCGTCCGGGGTGAGGACGGGGACGAGCACGACGTCGGCCTCCTGCAGCAGCCGGACGGCCTTGGCCGTAGCCAGTTCGGGGTCGCCCGGCCCGACGCCGACGCCGACCAGCCGGAGCGGCCCGTCCGCCGGAGTGTCGGTGGCGAGGCGGGAGAACATGACGAGGTCCTGGTGCCTGCCGGCGCCGCGCTGGACGCCCTCGCGCCGGAACCCGGCCTTCTCCGCGACCCGCATCGAGGCGACGTTGTCCTTGAGCGTCCGCAGCTCGACCCGGTGCAGGCCGCAGTCGCTCAGGGCCCAGTCGCAGGCCAGCCGGAGCGCCTCGGTGGCGTGCCCGCGCCCGCGCGTGCTCTGGCGCAGCGCGTACCCGACCTCGCAGGAGTCGTGGAGCGAGTCCACCCGGAACATGCCGAAGAACCCGATCAGCGTGTCGGTCTCGCGGTCGGTGATCGCCAGGTGCACCGACACGCCGTGCCGCTGCCCGTTCGGCACCGACACCGTCAGCCAGTGCGCGAGCGCCTCGGCGTCCTGCACGCCGTGCAGGGTCTGCGGAAGGATCTCCGGCTCGGTCCGGACGATGTCGACCAGCGCCTCGGCGTCGTCCAGGGTGAGCTGCCGGATGATCGTGCGGCCGGTCTCGAGCCTGACGGGACGTCGGAACACACTCTCGTTCATAGGGGGGCGGCCTCCACAAGACGGCGGGCGGAATCGGGCGATCCAGCCCAGTGAAGATGCAGGTAGGAGGCAACGCAACCAGACTGGACGAATCCGGCCTGACTGTCCCTTTTCCACTGCCATGCCGCGGTCGCACCATGGAGCGGGTCGGTCGCGGTGCGATGGAACTCGTGCCCGTGGAAACGCTCGCCCGCGCGCGCGATGACCGAGTCGGACACGGCGACGGCCGCCCGGTAGCCGAGCGTGAGTGTCGAGGTCATCGTCGCCTTCACACCGTGCAGGACGCCGCACATCGGCTTGCCGTCCAGTTCGTCCGCGAGGTAGAGGAGCCCGGCGCACTCGGCGTAGAGCGGGCCGGTGAAGGTGGCGATCTCCTTGCGGAGCGGTTCGTTGGCCGACAGGTCCGCCGCGTACTCCTCGGGGAAGCCGCCGCCGATGACGACGGCGCGCGTCCCGTCCGGCAACCGCTCGTCGCGGAGCGGGTCGAACCGGACGACCTCCGCACCGGCCGCCGCGAGCAGTTCCTCGTTCTCGGCGTATCCGAACGTGAACGCCGCTCCCCCGGCCACCGCGACGCGCGTGCGCGCGGGCTCGTCGAATGGCGGGGACCACGACTCTTCGTGCAGGTCAGGGGCCGAACGGGCGAGTACCATGAGCGCGTCCAGGTCGCAGTGCGCCGCGACCAGTTCGCCCAGCCGCCGGACGGTCTCGACCGCCTCCGCGCGCCGCTCCGCCGCCGGGATGAGCCCAAGGTGCCTGGACGGTTCGACGATGTCGTCCGTGCTCGGCAGCGCGCCCAACACCGGGACGCCCGTCTCCTCGATCGCGTCCCGGCACAGCGCGGCATGCGCCTCCGACCCGACCCGGTTGAGGATGACCCCGCCGAAGCGAACGTCACCGAACGACCGGAAACCGTGCACGATCGCGGCGACCGAGCGGCTCGCCACCGACGCGTCCACGACCAGGACGACCGGAGCGTCGATCAGCGTCGCGACGTGCGCGGTCGATGCGAAGTCGCCGCCGGACGAGCCGCCCGGACCGGCCTGCGCCGCGCCGTCGAACAGCCCCATGACGCCCTCGACGACCGCCACGTCCGCGCCGCGCGCGCCGTGCAGCAGCAGCGGCGTGACCAGCGCCTCCGAGGTCAGCCACGGATCGAGGTTGCGGCCAGGCCGTCCGGTCGCGAGACCGTGGTAGCCGGGGTCGATGTAGTCCGGGCCGACCTTGTGCGGCGACACGGCGAGACCGCGCGCGGTGAGCGCGGCCATCAGGCCTGTCGCGACGGTCGTCTTACCGCTCCCGGACGCGGGCGCGGCCACGACGAGCCGAGGAAGCGCTACCACTCAGTACCCTTCCGTCCCCTTTTGTTCCCGTTCCGTGGGCTGCTCGACCTTACTCACCTCGGTCACCGGGTCGGCGGCGGCCAGGTGGCACTTGAGCCGACGCGCCACGTCGCGGACTTCACGAACTGGAAGACGCCGATCAGCCGGCCCAGGTTCCGTGCACGCACCGCGAGCCCGGCGCGTCCACAAGGAAAGGGGACGAGGCCCCCTCCCGCTCGTCGCGGAAGGGCTCACGCAGGTTTCGGGCGCGACGAGCGGGCCGGGACGGATCGTCAGCCTCGGCTTGTACTGGGCGGCGGTACGGGTTTCTTGTACGCGGGGGACTTCGAGCGGGCGCGCCGACATCTGACATTGGCGGGCGCGGCGTTCCCTGGTGGCTCGGCGAAGGCGATGTGCCGGCACCTGGGTCCGAAGCCGCGCCACATCCGCTGGGCGGCCCGCTGGTCAGGGAGCGGCGGCTCAGAGGGGGACGGCGAACCAGACGGCCTTGCCGGGCGACGGGGAGCCGAGGCGGGAGGTGGTGCGGAGCATGCCCCAGCGGCCCTCGGAGAGCTCGTGGACGATCGACAGGCCGCGTCCGCAGTCGCCGGACGTCCAGGAGTAGGTCGGCAGGTCGCAGGGGAGGCGGTCGAAGATGGCGCACCGGACCTCGTGCCCGTGGCCGGGCGGGCCGTCGGCGAGGTACAGCCAGAGCTCGTGCGGGGCGTGGTCGCCCGCGTGCTGGTAGGCGTTGGTCGCGAGCTCGCTGACCATGAGCTGGGCGTCGGAGATCTCCGAACGGCCCACGCCGAGGTCGGCGAGGGCCTCGCGCAGGACGGCCCGGGCGTAGCCGGGACAGGCGGGGCCGCCGGGCAGCGCCCACGCGCGGCTCCGGCTCGCGCCCCCGGCGCCGGTGGCGCGGGCGGGCGCGGGGCGCGGCGCCACGGCCAGGCGGGCGGACTTGTCGTCCACGGCGTCTCCGGCGATGTCTGGAGAGGTGGTCACGGGGTTCCCTCCCTGGGCGCGGACGGCGGGCGCGAGGACCGGCCGCGACCCTCACGGTGAGTATCTGGTCACGCAACTCTGGTTACGCAACGACACCGAACGGTCACGGTTCTCAGAATCGCGTGAGATTCTCAGTACCGCAACACCGTTGGGCAGATTGCTCTGCCGGGAGAGATTCCTCTACCTGCTTCGTCATTCCCGTTGTGGAAGGTGGGGGCGAACGGCGAGACTCCCCGCCATGAGCTACCGGCCCACCGTCCGCGGCCGCCGCCTGGCGCGTGAGCTGCGGACGCTCCGTGAGAAGCGCGGCCTCACTTTGCAGGAGGTCGCCGACCGCCTGAGCATGTCGCGGGCCACCGTGTCCCGGCTCGAGACGGCCCAGACCAGGCCGAAGGCCGAGGACATCGAGCGTTTCCTGGACCTGTACGGGGTGCCGAGTCCCGAGCGGGACGCGTTGTCCAACCTGGCGAACGCGGCGCAGCGCCGCGGCTGGTGGACGGCCTACTCCGACGTGTTCACCGGCAGCTATGTCGCGATGGAGCACGAGGCGTCGCTGATCCGCACCTGGGACCCGCAGCTCGTCCACGGGCTGCTCCAGACCGAGGACTACGCGCGGGCCGTCATCACGGCCGGCCGCATGCTGCCCAACCCCGAGGACGTCGAGCGGCGGCTCGCCGCGCGCCGCACCCGGCAGGCGCTGCTGGAGCAGCCGGAGGCGCCGCGCGTGCACATGGTCGTGGACGAGGCGGTGCTGCGCCGTCCGATCGGGGGGCCGGAGGTGATGGCGGAGCAGATGCGGCATCTGGCCCGGCTGGCCGAGCGCGACCGGATCACCGTCCAGATCCTCCCGTTCACCGTGCGTGAGCATGCCGGACTCGACGGCCGCTTCACAATCCTGTCGTTTCCGGACCCCCAGGACCCCGATATCGCCTACGTGGAGGGCACGATGGGCGACGTTTACGTTGAAAGCATCGCGGAAATAGCCAGTCACGGGGAACGCTTCCAGCGGATCGCCGAGGCGGCCCTCCCTCCGGAGGAGTCAGCGCGCCTCGTCGCCGACTCAGCAAGGAGAGCTTCGTGAACCCATGCCCCGCAGACGCGTTCGACGACCCGATCGAACGCCGGCTCGACCGCTCGCCCGACCGCTCACTCGCCCGCGAACTCGACACCGTGCTGTGGACGAAGTCGTCCCACAGCGGCAGCGGCGACCAGTGCGTCGAGGTCGCCGCACTGTCCGGCGCGCGCCGGGCGGTGCGCGACTCCAAGGACCCGCGCGGCCCCGCGCTGCTGTTCGGGTCCGCCGAATGGCGCACGATGCTCGACCGCGTCGCGCGCCTCTGACCAGCACGTCCCCCTGATCGTCGCGCGTTCCCCGTTTCCTTGCCTTACCTGAACGTCATGCAAGCCCTGATCGTCGTGCGCCCCTGATCCCTCGTCGTCCGCCGACGCCCGCGGCCTCCGGCCTCCGGCGTCCCGACCCTCAAGGCTCCGAACCTCGTCCCCGACTCCCGGCGGCGCCGCTCCGCGCGCGGCCCGCCGGCCCTTCCGAGTAAAGTAGAACGTGTTCTAGCATCGCGGTGTCCCCCTACGGAAGGTGCCACCGTGACCGCTGACGGCCTGAAGCTCGGTGTCAACGTCGGCTACTGGCAACGCGACCCGGACGACCAGACCGAGACGGTGCTCGCCGCCGAACGGCTCGGGTACCACGCGGTCTTCACCGCCGAGGCGTACGGATCCGACGCGTTCACCCCGCTGGCCTGGTACGCCGCCCGCACGTCCCGGATCAAGCTCGGCACCGCCGTCGCGCAGATGTCCGCGCGCACCCCCGCCGCGACCGCCATGCACGCCCTCACCCTGGACGCGCTGTCCGGCGGACGGATGATCCTCGGCATCGGGGCGTCCGGCCCGCAGGTCGTGGAGGGCTGGTACGGCGTCCCGTTCCCGAGGCCGCTCGCGCGCACGCGCGAGTATCTGGACGTCATGCGGCAGGTGTGGCGGCGGGAGGAGCCCGTCACCAACGACGGCCCCCACTACCCGCTCCCCTATCCGGGCGGGACGGGCCTGGGCAAGCCACTGAAGTCGATCGTGCATCCGGTGCGTGCGGAGATCCCGGTGTACCTCGGCGCGGAGGGGCCGAAGAACATCGCGCTCGCCGCCGCGCACACGCAGGGCTGGCTGCCGCTGTTCGTGGACCCGGCGCAGATCGACGCGCTGTTCGGGGAGTCGCTGGCGGGTCGTCCGGCGGACTTCGAGATCGCCGCGACCGTCACCACGATCGTCACCGACGACCTGGCGTCCGCCCTCGCGTTCGCCAAGATCCCGCTCGCGTTCTACATCGGCGGGATGGGCGCGAAGGACCGCAACTTCCACCTCGACCTGATCGGACGCCTCGGGTACGCCGAGCAGGCCGCGCGCGTGCAGGAGCTGTTCCTCGCCGGACGGCGCGACGAGGCGGTCCGGGCCGTCCCGGACGAGCTGGCCGACTCGATCTCGCTCCTCGGCCCGATCGGGCGGATCAGGGAGCGGCTCGAGCTGTGGCGGGACAGCCCGGTCACGACGCTGCTCATCGCGGGCGTCCGGGACGAGCCGACGCTGCGCGCCGTCCGCGACCTCGTCCTCGGGTGACCTGGGCGTCCTCGGGTGACCTGGGCGTGCGAGGGTGACCTGGGCGACGCGCCCGGGGTGAGGTTGGCCACAGCGGGAAATGCCCGGCGGGTGAAGGATGCTTCCCAGACATCACGTCTTCGCATCACCCCATGTGTCACCCGACCTCGCCGAGGAAGAAGGACAGGAAATGGCCACGCAGGCGGACGCCGCGAAACTGCTGGTCCGCACCCTGGAGGCCGAGGGCGTCGAGTACGTCTTCGGCATCCCGGGCGAGGAGAACATCCACTTCGTCCAGGCCCTGGACGACTCGTCCATCCGCTACGTCCTGGTCCGCCACGAGCAGGGCGCGGCGTTCATGGCGGAGATCTACGGGCGGCTGACCGGCAAGGCCGGGGTCGCGTCCGCGACGCTCGGGCCGGGCGCGATCAACCTCCAGCTCGGCGTCGCCGACGCGCAGACCAACTCGACCCCGGTCGTGGCGATCTCCGCGCAGGTCGGGCTGGACCGCATCTACAAGGAGTCGCACCAGATCGTCGACCTGGTGTCGCTGTTCCGGCCGATCACCAAGTGGTCCGAGCTGGTGCCGACGCCCGAGGCGCTGCCGGAGGTCGTCCGCAAGGCGTTCAAGACCGCGCAGACCGAGCGTCCGGGCGCGGTGTACCTGGCGATCCCGGAGGACGTGGAGTCCGCGTCGGTCTCGGTCGACCTCAAGCCGCTGCCGGTCAACGTCGTCCAGCCGCAGGAGCCGTCGGCGTCGCAGGTCGCGCGGGCCGCGGACGTGCTGGCCATGGCGAAGCAGCCGGTCGTCCTCGCCGGGCACGGCGCGACGCGCGCGCACGCGAGCGAGGCGCTCGTCCACTTCTCGGAGAAGCTCGGGCTGCCGGTCGCGACGACGTTCAACGGCAAGGGCGTCTTCCCCGACGACCACCGCAACGCGCTCGGCGCGGTCGGGTTCATGCGGCACGACTACGTCAACTTCGGCTTCGACGAGGCGGACGTGCTGATCGCGGTCGGCTACGAACTGCAGGAGTTCGACCCGGTCAAGGTCAACCCGAACGCCGACAAGAAGATCATCCACATCCACGCGATGCCCGCCGAGGTGGACGACCACTACCCGGTCGAGGTCGGCATCCAGGGCGACATCTCGCGCTCGCTGCGCGCGCTCGGCGACGCCGTGCACCGCCGCTGGGACGTGAACGGGACCGGCCGCCGGATCCGCGAGCTGATGCGCGACGAGCTGGCCGAGGGCCGCACCGAGGACGGCTTCCCGCTGTCCCCGCGCCGCATCGTCGCCGACGTCCGCGAGGCGATGGGCCGCGAGGACATCGTGCTGGCCGACACCGGCGCGGTGAAGATGTGGATGGCCCGGATGTACCCGACCTACGAGCCGAACACGCTGCTGGTGTCGAACGGGCTGTCGTCCATGGGCTTCTCGGTGCCGGGCGCGCTCGCCGCCAAGCTCGCGCATCCCGACCGCAGGGTGCTCGCCGCCACCGGCGACGGCGCGTTCCTGATGAACTCGCAGGAGCTGGAGACCGCCGTCCGCGAGAACATCCCGATCACCGTCCTCATCTGGGAGGACGACGCATACGGGCTGATCGAGTGGAAGATGGACCTGGAGATGGGGCGCAGCTCGAACATCAAGTTCGGCAACCCCGACTTCGTCGCCTACGCGGAGAGCTTCGGCGCGCACGGGTACCGCGTGAACTCGGCGGACGAGCTGCTCCCGACGCTGCGCAAGGCGCTCGCCGAGGACGGCGTCTCGGTCGTGACCGTCCCGGTCGACTACTCGCACAACATGCAGCTCACCGACAAGCTCGGCGAGCTGACCGACCCGTTCTGACCGACCTGTTCTGGCGGATCCGTTCTGGCGGATCCGCATCGCCCGACCGGCCCGGTGGCGGGCCGGTCGGGGTTCGGTCGGGTTCGGGTCAGGCGCGGCAGAGGATCTCGCCGTGCTGGACGGTGAAGACGCCGTCCGGCGCGGCGGTCCACTCCTGCCAGCCCTGGTGGATGCGTTCCAGGTCGTCGCGGGTGGCGAAGCCCTTTTCGACGGCCGTGTCCGCGACGTTCGAGTGGAGCATGCGTCCGCCCCACGTTCCGGACCACCACTCGCGTTCCTCCGGTGTGGCGAAGGCCCATACCGTCGAGGTGAACGTGATGTCGGTGAAGCCCGCTTCGCGTGCCCAGGAGACGAGGCGGCGTCCGCCGTCCGGCTCGCCGCCGTTGCTGCGCGCGACCTTGTAGTAGATGGGCAGCCAGTCGGCCATGGCGGGCGGCTCCGGATACCAGGTGAAGCCGCCGAAGTCGGCCTCGCGCGAGGCCACGATGCCGCCCGGCTTGCACACGCGCCGCATCTCCGAGAGCGCCCGGACGGGGTCGGCGATGTGCTGGAGCACCTGGTGCGCGTGGACGATGTCGAACGCGTCGTCCGGGAAGGCCAGATCGTGGACGTCGGCCACCGCGAACTCGATGTTGTCAAGTCCACGTCCGGCCGCGTGCGCCCGCGCCTGCTC
Organism: Spirillospora sp. NPDC052269; assembly: GCF_040679435.1. Classification (NCBI taxonomy): domain Bacteria; kingdom Bacillati; phylum Actinomycetota; class Actinomycetes; order Streptosporangiales; family Thermomonosporaceae; genus Spirillospora; species Spirillospora sp. NPDC052269. The sequence continues at coordinate 71,926 of NZ_JBFAUU010000014.1, read as the reverse complement.
GAGGACGGCCTCGGCGGCGTCCACGGCGACGACCCGTCCGGGGGCGAGGCGTTCGGCGAACTCGGCGCTGATCGTCCCGGGACCGCATCCGACGTCCAGGAGCGTGAGGCCCTCGCGCAGGTGTCCGGCCAGGTAGGCGGCACTGTTCTCGATGGTGCGCCAGGTGTGGGAGCTGAGGACGGTCGGGTGGTGGCCGTGGGTGTAGACGGTCATCCGGATCACCTCTCGTGGGGTCGGCCGGTTCTGCGCTGTGCCACGAGCCTGCCAGGTTTCTCATCAATTGAGAAACACGTCTCAGGTAATGAGATCCCAGAAACCTAACGTTTGCTGATAAAACTGCCGAACGCGATCATCTTTCACTACCGTGACGTTCGCGACTGAAGGGGCGAACGTGCGCAAGAAGACCGAACGCAAACTTGCCGTGGGCGCGGTGGCCGTCGTCGCCGCCGTGCCGACCGCTCTCGTGCTGGTCCCGTGGAACGGGTCCGGCGGGCAGCAGCCCGCCGCCGGGACCGCACCCCTGGGCGCGCAGGCCGCCGCGTCCGACCCGAAACCGGTCAAGCAGACTCCGCCTCCGCCGTCCCCGGCGCAGGGCAAGGTCTCTCCGCTGCCCTCCATGCAGCCGACCACGAGCGCGCCCTCCCCGACCAAGGTGCCGTCCAGCCCGCCGAGCACGCCGCCCGCCGGTGGCGGCGGCCTGAAGGGCTGGCACGCAGCCGGCGACGGCGCGGTGGTCACCGCCGCCAAGTGGGCGGGCAAGAACCAGGTCGACCTGAGCGTGAAGTCCCCCGCCCTGGGCGCGACCCGCACCGTCCGGGTGCTGGTGCCGCAGGGCTGGAAGGCCAAGACCACGCAGACCTGGCCGACGCTGTACGCCCTGCACGGCGGCAACGACACCTACGTCTCCTGGACGCGCAGCACCGACATCGCGACGGTCGCCCGCCAGTGGAACGTGATGGTCGTGATGCCCGAGGGCGCGAACGGCTCCTACACCGACTGGTACAACGGCGGACGCGGCGGAAACCCGCGCTGGGAGACCTTCCACACCAGCGAGGTGCGCGAGCTCGTCGAGCGCAACCTGCACGCCGGGACGACGCGGGCCGTCATGGGCATCTCGTCCGGGGGGCAGGGCGCGCTCACCTACGCGGCGCGGCATCCCGGGATGTTCAGGTACGCGGCGTCCTACAGCGGTGTGCTGTCGATGCTGTCGCCCGGCATCCCGGCGCTGCTGCTGTACATCAACATGCGGTCCGGCGTGAACCCGTTCGACATCTGGGGCGACCCGATCACGGCGCGCGCGAACTGGACCGCACACGACCCGGCCTCTCTGGTGAAGAAGCTGCGCGGGACGAAGCTGTTCGTGTCGTCCGGCAACGGCACGCCGGGCGTGTTCGACAAGCCGGGCGGCAGCCCCATCGACATCGGCTTCCTCAGCGAGACCCAGGTCCTGCGCACCACCGGCGACTTCGTCACGGCGGCCAAGGCCGCCGGCGTTCCGGTGACGGCGGATTTCTACGGCCCGGGCTCGCACCACTGGGCGTACTGGAAGGTCGAGATGCACAAGACCTGGCCCGAGATCATGGCGAGCATCGGCGCCAAGAAGCTCTAGCGAGCCGGGCGGCTCGTTTCAGGCGGGTTGGAGCGTGTGTTGGAAGGTGTCGCGGTACGGCTGTGGCGCGACACCGACCACCTTGCGGAAGTGCGGGCGTAGCGCGACCCCGTTGGCGAAACCGACCTGCCGGGCGATCGAGTCGATCGGCAGGTCGGTGCCTTCCAGGAGCCGCTGCGCGTGCAGGACGCGCTGGGCGAGCAGCCACTGCAAGGGTGAGGTGCCCGTCGCCTCACGGAACCGGCGGTCGAAACTGCGCCTGCTCATGTGCGCGCGTTGGGCGAGCGCGTCGACGTCCAGGGACGGGTCGTGCAGGTTCCGGACGGCGTGTTCCAGGACGGGCGCCAGCGGGTCGTCCATGCCGGGCTGCGGGATCGGATGCTCGATGTACTGCGCCTGACCGCCCGACCGCTGCGGCGGGACGACCATCCGCCGCGCGATCGACGCCGCCGTCTGCGCCCCCGCCTCCCGCCGGACGAGGTGGAGGCACGCGTCGATCCCGGCGGCCGTGCCCGCCGAGGTGACGATCGACCCCTCGTCCACGTACAGGACGGCCGGGTCGACGTGGACCTTCGGATAGCGCTCGGCGAGCGCGGGCGCGTACCGCCAGTGCGTGGTCGCGCGGAGCCCGTCGAGCAGCCCGGCCGCGGCCAGGACGAACGCGCCGCGGCACAGGCCGACGACGGTCGCGCCGTCCGCGTGCGCGGCGCGTAGGGCGTCGAGGGCGTCTTCTGGGGGCTCCTCTTCGCCGAAGCGCCAGCTCGGGACGACGACGAGGCCCGCGTCGTCCAGCGCGTCCAGGCCGGTGGGCGCGTGCAGGACGAGGCCCGCCTCCATCCGGATCGGGCCGGGCTCGGCGGCGACGGCGCGCACCTCGAACGGCGTCCTGCCGCGGGGATCGCTGCCGAAGACGCTGAGCGGCACGCTCGTCTCGAACATCGGGACGCGGTCGAACAGGAGCACCACGACGCTCCGGGGATCACGCATGGCTGGAATCTATCGCACGGTGGCTTTCTCGCCACTCACCTCCGGGCCCGTCCGCGCAGCATGATCAGTGGCATGACGATCACCATCACGGCCCTCGGCGGCCCCACCTCCCTGCTCGAGATCGGCGGCCTGCGGCTGCTCACCGACCCGGCCTTCGACGAGCCGCGCGACTACATCCTCCCCGGCAACCGCAAGGTGACCAAGACCGGCCCGACGGCCCTCACCACCGACGAGGTCGGCCGGATCGACGCCGTCCTGCTGTCGCACGAGCAGCACCCCGACAACCTGGACGTGTCGGGCCGCGAATTCCTGTCCCGCGTGCCGCTCGTCCTGACCAACGCGTCCAGCGCCGAGCGCGTGCCCGGCTCGACGGCGCTCGGCCTCTGGGAGCACCACGACATCGCCCGTCCGGACGGCGGGACGCTGCGGGTCACCCGCGTCCCGGCGCTACACGGCCCGGAGGGCGCGGAGGCCTTCACCGGGGAGGTCGCGGGGTTCGTGCTGACCGCCGACGACCTCCCGACGGTCTACGTGAGCGGTGACAACGCGTCGCTGGACATCGTCCGCGAGATCAAGGAGCGGTTCCCCGTCATCGACGTCGCGCTGCTGTTCGCGGGCGCGGCCCGGACGATCCTGATGGACGGCGCGCTGCTGACCCTGGACAGCGCGGGCGCGGCCGAGGCCGCGCGGATCCTCGACGCGCGCCACGCCGTCCCGCTGCACTTCGAGGGCTGGGCCCACTTCACCGAGGGCGGCGACCTGCTCACCAAGGCGTTCGCCGACGCCGGCCTCACCGACCGGCTGACCCTGCTCACCCTGGGCAAGTCCGCCACGCTGTGACCCGCGTCGAGGCCCCGGGGCGAAGCGGCGGGGCGGTGCTCGAACGGGGCGGGGCACGGTGCCCAGGCGGGGGCGGGGCGCCGTGCTCAGGCGGAGCGGGGCGCCGTGCTCAGGCGACGGCCAGCCCCTCGGCGTGTCCGAGGGACGGCCGGACGCCCCGCATCATCGTGACGACCCGGGCGTCCAGCGGCCTGTGGTCGTGGACGTCCAGCGGTCCGTTGTCATAGGCGTTCAGCGGTCTGCTGTCATGGGCGTTCAGCGGTTCGTCGGGGTAGGCGTTGAGCGGGAGGCGGGTCAGCTCGCTGAGCCACGGCTCGACGATCGTCCGCTCCGCCGGGCCGGTCAGGCTGGCCCGGGAAAGGTGCTGGGAAAACCCGTTCGCGTACTCCACACCGACTCCTTCACATGCCACCGCCGAACCATCGGTCCGGGGTGTTCCCCCATGTCACAAGGCAACTCTAGGAACCGCCTACGACATTCCCGGGGGGCCAGCGAAAGGTGTCGGAGCCGTTAGTCCGGGCGCGGTGTGGGGTCGGTGGTCACCGCCCGGAGCAGGGGACGGCTCAGGGCGCTCGCGGCGAGGATGCCGCCGAACCCGAGGATCACGAAGCCCACCAGGGTGAGGGCGCCCGAGATCCCGAAGCCCGCGGCGAACGGCGCGGCGAAGAACAGTCCGGTCATGAGGGAGCCGCCGCCCATGACCAGGAGGGGGATCAGGGTCTCCAGGCGGCGAGCCTTGTCGAGGACGTCGAGCGGGGTGCCCGCCAGGCGCAGCATGGCGTAGGTCTGGCGGCGGTCCAGGACCGCGGACGCGCCGGTGATGCCCGCGCTGGTGATGGCGATGAGGAACGAGACGCCGAGGACGGTCAGCGCCCCGGTGCGCAGGTCGGCCAGGAGGTTGCCGGACGCGAGGGCGCCCTCCGCCGGGGTGGTGGCGGTGTGGCCGGGGACGAGGCCGGTCAGGGCCGTCCGGGCGCGGTCGACGTTCACGCGGCCGCCGTCGACGGTGGCCTGGAGGATCGTGGAGTCCGCTTGGCCCTGCCCGGGTTCCCGCGGTCCCGCGTCCTTGCGGGGTTCGATGGTGACCTTGGCCGGGAGGCCGTGCAGGCGGTCGCGGGCGCCGGACGCGAGGCTCTCGGCGGACGCGGCGGGCACGGAGATCTCCAGGCGGTTCGCCGAGTCGTGCCGGAGCATGCCGGACGACGGGTTCAGCAGGGCGAGGAATCCCGCGACGAAGCCGGTGAGGGCGATGCCCGCGACCGTGCGCCAGGCCGAGCGCGGGTCGTCCACGAGGCGGCGCCCGGCGAGCAGGCGGGCGGGGCCGCGGGCGGTCCCGGCGGCGATCCGGCCGATGAGCGCGACGATCCAGGGGCCGACCAGGTTGATGCCGAGGAAGGCCAGGGCCAGGAAGACCAGCAGGATCACCAGGCCGGCCCGGCCGAGGGACGTCAGGCTCCCGGCCAGCGCCCCGAAGGCGATGACGATGGCGAGGAAGATCAGCGGACGGACGGCGCGCAGCGCGGGCGGCGTCTCGCGGCGGGCCACGCCGAGCGGGCTGACCACGACGCGGCGCAGGCCGACGACGGCGCTGATCCCGACCAGGACGGGCACGGCGAGCAGGACGAGCGGCGTCCAGATACCGGGCCACAGGTCGGAGGCGTACCAGGAGCCGCCCGCGATGCTGATCCGGGTGAGGGCGGGCAGCGCGGCGCCGAACAGGGCCGTCCCGACGAGGGCTCCGGCGGCGGCGGTGAGCACGGCCTCCGCGGTGGTGATCGCGACGACCTGCCCGGGCGTCGCGCCGACCAGCCGGAGCGCGGCGAGCCGCTGGTCGCGGCGGGCGACGGTGAGCCGGGCGGCGGCCCCGCCGAAGACCAGCAGCGGGACGATCATGAGCACGGACGCGATGGCGGCGAGCACCTGGTACAGGAACGCGGTGGAGGAGTCCGAGCTCGTCGCGAAGCGGTCGATGCGGGTCGGCGACGCGACGTCGTCGATGGCCGTCTTGTCCGAGCGGGCGGCCGTCATCGACGGGTCGGACGCGGCACGTCCGACGACGGCGATGAGCTCACCCGGGTGGGCGACCGCGGCGCGGCCGAGCGTCCCCGTGGGCGTGTGGGCCGGGAAGCGCTGGGAGAGCTGGTCGGCGGGCAGGCTCCGCATGAGGTCGCCGAGCGCCGGGGACGTCCAGACCTCGCCGGGCTTCGGGAAGTGCCGCATGCCGGGCGGGACGGGCGCGTCCGCGGACAACGCGGCCAGCTCGACCACCTTGACGGGCTTTCCGCGCACGTAGTCGGTGGTCAGCGCCTCGATCGCGGTCGGCGTGCCGTGCGCCTTGCCGGGATGCCGCCACGCGTCGGCGGTGGTCCGTGCGGCGAACGCGTGGTTCGCGCCGACCGCGAACAGCAGCAGTCCGGTCGAGACGGCCACGGCGGCGAGGGTGAGGAGGGAACCGAGCAGTCCCCGGCGTCCGCCGCCGCGCAGCAGCCGCCAGGAGAGGTCGAGCGTCGTGCGCATCACACGGCTCCGTGAGACGAGGACGGGAACGGCGGCTGGGACGCGGGCGCGGACTGAGGCGCGGACATGGGCTGTGGCGCGGGCGTGGGATGCGACGGGGACGAGGGTTGGGGCGGGTACGGCGGCTGGGACGGCGTGAGGAGGCGGCCGTCGCGGACTTCGACGGTGCGGTCGCACCAGGCGGCGACGCCGGGGTCGTGGGTGACGACGACGAGGGACGCGCCGTTGTGCCGGGTGGCCTCGACGAGCAGGCGCATCGTGTCGTGGCCGGTGGCCTGGTCGAGGGCGCCGGTCGGCTCGTCCGCGAAGACCACGGCGGGCTCGGTCACCAGGGCGCGGGCGATCGCGACGCGTTGCGCCTGCCCGCCGGAGAGCTCGCCGGGACGGCGGCCCTCCATCCCCGCCAGGCCGAGCGGCCCGAACCAGGCGCGGGCGGCCCGCACCGCCTCGTGGCGTCCGGTGCCGCCGAGCATCAGCGGCAGCGCGACGTTCTCGTCCGCGGGCAGTTCTGGGAGGAGCTGCCCGAACTGGAACACGAACCCGAAGCGGGTCCGGCGCAGGGCGCTGCGGCGGCGCTCGCCGAGGTCGTCGATCCGGTCGCCGAGCAGCCGCACCTCGCCCTGGTCCGGGCGCATGATCCCGGCCAGGCAGTGCAGCAGGGTCGACTTGCCGGACCCGGACGGACCCATGATCGCGACGGCCTCGGCGCGGCCGACCGCGAGGTCGACGCCGCCGAGCGCGACGGTCGGGCCGAACGCCTTGGCCAGTCCGGTCCCGCTCAGGACAGGCGGGGTGGGGGTGTTCACGCGGCGGCCTTCCGGTCGGTGTGGGAGGTGTGGGCGGTGTGGGAGGTGTGGGCGGTGTGGGTGGCGCGGTCGGCGCGGCCGGAGGGGAGGGCGATCAGGTCCGCGTCCCCGTCCGGGCCGCGCGGGCGGTCGTGGCGGAGCGAGAACGAGTCGCGCATCTCCTTGGCGGGCATGATCAGCCCGCCGTAGACGACGAAGGTGACGAACGCGACAGCGAGCGGGATGTAGAGGAAGGCGAAGCCGTTGAGGTCCATGCCCCCATGGTTCGCGAACGCCCTGGTCCGGCACATCGGACACAGGTTCGGTCCTCGGCGGGCGGCCATCGGCCGAATGGTCGATCCGGGCATAGCCCCCAGGCCGTAGCCTCGGGGACCATGAACGCGACCGGGGGCGCGGCGGGGGCGCCGAACGGGATCCCGAACCAGGGGCCGGAACCGCGGCCCGAGGAGCCGGACCGGCTGGCCCGAGTGCAGTCGGTGGGCGGCTGCCTGTTCCGGCTGATGGCCTGGGGCTGCGCCGCGCTCTACCTGCTGGCCTGCCTGGCGGGCAACTACGCGCGCGGGAACCCGTGGGACCTGGCGGGGGTCGCCGCCGCGGCGATCATCGCCTACTCCTGCCTGGCGCGGCGCGGCCTGGAGCGGTGGGCGGTGGCGAGCGCGTCCGCGTCCCTCCTGCTGACCTGGGCGTTCACGGCGCTCGACACCACGATCCAGGACCAGGCGGCGGTGGTCGAGATCGCCGGGCTGCTGGTGCTGGTCGCCCGGATGGCCTGGACGGCCCCGCAGAACCGGCTGGTCGTGATGACCGCGCTGGTCGCCCTCCCGATCGTGCTGACGCCGCTGCGCAGCTCGTCGATGCTGATGCTCGTCCTCTCCGCGCCGATGACGGTGCTGGTCGCGGTCGCGATCGGCGCGGGTCTGTACCTGCGGGCGCTGGAGACGCGCCGTCGCCGGGCGCTGTCCGACGCGCGCCGGGACGAGCGCCTGGAACTGGCCCGCGACCTGCACGACTTCGTCGCCCACCACGTGACCGGGATCGTCGTCCAGGCGCAGGCGGCGCGGTTCGCCGCGTCCTCGGGGGCGGCGGCGCAGTCGCCGGAGCAGCTGGACAAGATGTTCGGGCAGATCGAGAAGGCGGGCACCGAGGCGCTGACCTCGATGCGCCGGATGGTCGGCCTGCTGCGGGACGCGCAGGACGCGGGCCGTCCGGGGGGCGCGTCCGAGGGCGGGGCGACGCGTCCGGTCGGGGATCTCACGCAGGTCGCCGACCTGGTGGACGGCTTCGGCGACACCCCGCCCGCGACGCTCGCCCTGGCCGACGACCTGGGCGAACTGCCGCCGGAGGTGGTCACCTCGGCGCACCGGGTCATCCAGGAGGCGCTGACCAACGCGCGCAAGCACGCCGCCGACGCGTCGGTCGTGCGGGTGTCGGTGGCGCGGCTCGGGGACGGCTCGGTCGAGGTGGCCGTCCGGGACGACGGGCAGGGGCGCGGGCGGCGGCTGCCGTCCGGCGGGTTCGGGCTCGCCGGGCTGGCCGAGCGGGTGGACGCCGTCGACGGCCGTCTCACCGCCGGGCCCCGGCCCGAGGGCGGCTGGGAGGTCGTCGCCGTGATCCCCGTCCAGGAGAGCTGAGAGAATCCCACCCGTGACGATCCGCGTTCTCATCGCCGACGACCAGGAGATGGTCCGCACCGGCTTCCGGATGATCATCGACTCGCAGGTCGACATGGAGGTGGTCGGTGAGGCCGCCGACGGCGCGGCGGCCGTGGAGCTGGCCCGCCGGCTCCGTCCCGACGTGTGCCTGTTCGACATCCGGATGCCGCACATGGACGGCCTGGAGGCCACCCGCCTGCTCGCGGGGCCGGGCGTCCCGGACCCGCTGCGCGTCGTGATCGTCACGACGTTCGACATGGACGAGTACGTCTACCAGGCGCTGCGCGGCGGCGCGGCCGGGTTCCTGCTCAAGGACAGCGGCCCGGCGCTGCTGGTGGAGGCGGTGCGGGCGGCGGCGAACGGCGAGGCGCTGGTGTCGCCGTCGGTGACCGTCCGGCTGCTGGCGAACCTGTCCGCGCCCGCGCCGGAGCCGCCCCGGCTGCCCGAGCCGCTCACCGAGCGGGAGCTGGACGTGGTCCGGCTGGTCGCGCGCGGCCGCACCAACGAGGAGATCGCCGCCGGGCTGTTCGTCTCGCTGTCCACGGTGAAGACGCACCTGGGCAGCGTCCAGCGCAAGCTCGGCACCCGGAACCGCACCGGCATCGCCGCCTGGGCCTGGGAGTCCGGCCTGATGCGCGCCTGATGGCCGCCGGGACGCTGGGCACCGCGACCTGGCCGCTGTTCACCGTGTGGATCGCCGCCGCCGTCGGCTGGGGCGCGCTGCTCGCCCTGCTCCGGAGGTCGGACGCGGGGGCGGGCGGCGACGCGGTCTTCCTGCACGTGATCACCCCGCCGACGCTGGTGCTCGGCTTCGCCTTCGTCGGCTACGGCTCGCTGTACGCGACGATCTTCATGGCCGTCCAGTGGTGGACGCTGATCATCGCCACCGCCGGACGCCCGGACCGGCTCCTGCGCGGCGGGCCGTCCGCCCTCTGGACGGCCCTGCTCTGGCTCACCCTGACCTTCGCCGCCGCCTACGCGGTCACCCGAATCGTCCTCTGACGGCGTCCCCGAGGGCGTCCCCAGAGGGTGTTCCCGAGGGATCTTGGCCGTGCCGTCGGCCGTGGACGGCCATGTCACCTGCGGTGTTCCAGCATGGCGCGCGGTATGCGGCAAAGGTACGTAGTATCCGAGGCAATGGACGAGTAAGTCCTCGGAGGTGTCCCCCCATGCCGTGTGCGCTGTGCGGCGACATCGTCCCGACGGACGTCGCGCGTTGTCCGGCCTGCGGAGCGTGGGCCAGGCGCAGGGACTTCCGTGCCGTCGGGGTCGCGGTGTTCATGCTGCTGGGCTTCCACGCGTTCCTCGCCCTGGGCGCCGGGATCAGCCTGCTCCGGATGGAGCATCCGCTGCGGACGGCCACCCAGGACGGCTACGACCCGTCCTCGACCAGGCACTCCCTCGTCCCGTTCGCCGACCTGTTCGTCATCTGCGCGGTGCTCGCCGGCGTCACCGGGGTGATGTTCGTGTCCTGGCTGTGGCGGGCCTACACCCAGTCCCCCGGCCCGCACCGGCACCGCCGCGGCTGGGTGGTCCTCGGCTGGCTCGTCCCGATCGCGAACCTGTGGGTGCCGCCGCGCCTGCTGTACGACGTGTGGGTGACCACCGGCCGCTACCGGATGTCGCAGCGGCACATCGCCGGAAGCCTGATCGTCGCGTGGTGGATGAGCGTCCTGCTCGCGCTGCTGCTGTCCCGCTCGTTCGCGCGGGGCGGCGCCGAGTCCCTCGCCGACGCCCGCCTCACCGTCCACCTCGGCGTCGCCGCGGCCGCCCTCCAGTCCCTCGCCGCCACCCTCGCGATGACCGTCGTCTACCAGGTCACCCGCCTGCAGATCGCCCGCCCCGACTAGGGGTCCGTCGGGCCGGAGCTGCCTTGGCTCTGGTGCCATAGGCGGGCGTTCGGGGGGCGTTTGATCTGGGGGCCCGCGTGGGGGATGTCGGCGTAGGGGCTCACGGCGAAGCCTGAGCTGTAGGTCATGCGGCGGCCGATCGGGCGGCCGCCGCCGGACGGGCCGGATGCCGTCATGAGGCGGTGGACGGCGTCGAGGCCGCCTTCGCGCCACGCCTCGTCCAAGGTGTTGAGGTCCCAGCACTCGGACGCGGTCAGGGACGCGGCGCGGAAGCCGGGCTTGTGGACGCGTCCGCGCGCGAGCAGCAGCCACGAGCCGAACACCATCGCGGCGCAGCGGTCCTGGACGGATTCGAAGAAGGTCAGGTCGACGGGGCCGGTCGCGTCGTCCAGGGTCGCGAAGATGACCCGCTGACCGGACCGGACGGCCGGGGTCTGCGTCGCCACCTTCACGCCCGCGACCAGCACCTCCTCGCCCTTCTCGCGGTCGGGCAGGTCGCGGGCCGGGACGGCGCCGAGGGCGCGCAGCAGGTCGCCGTAGAAGCTGATCACGTGGCGGCTGACGTCCATGCCGAGGATGTCGAGCTCGGCCTCCACGATCTCGGACGGCGCCATCGGCGGGAGTTCGCCGAGCGGGACGTCCTCCAGCATGCCCGGCTCGGGCGTCGCGAGGTCGTCGCCGAGCGGGAGCTGCCCGGCGACCAGGCCGGCGGACGGGCGCACCGACGACGCCCGGTCGAGCGCGCCCACGCGGCACAGCAGGTCGCGGCGGCCGACCGGGGTGTCGCGGTACAGGGCGTCGAACCCGCCCGCCAGGACGAGCCGCTCCACGGTCGGACGGGACGCGTGCGCGCGCCGCCAGAAGTCGCCGAGCGACGCGTACGGGCGGCGTCCGGCGATCCGCTCGACCTCGGCCTCGCTGATCCCGCGGACCTCGGTGAGCGCCACCCGGATCCCGCCGTCCTCGACCCGCCAGAGCGCCGCCGAATGGTTCACGTCCAGCGGCAGGATCGGAACGCCGAAGTGCCGCGCATCGTCCAGGATGACCCGTTTCGGGTACATGCCGGGGTCGTGGCTGAGGACCCCGGCGAAGAACGCGGCCGTGTGGTGCCGCTTCAGCCACGCCGACTGGTAGGTGGGCAGCGCGAACGACGCGGCGTGCGCCTTGCAGAACCCGAACGCGCCGAACGCGGCGAGCGTCCGCCAGACGCGCTCGACGGTCGGGCCGTCGTAGCCTCGTGCGTGCGCGCGTTCCCGGAACCAGGTCCCGACCGTCTCCAGGCCCGCGTCGCTGGACATCCGGCGGCGCATGCCCTCGGCGTCGGAGAGGCCGCAGCCGGTCATGACGTCCAGGACGCGCAGCACCTGCTCGTGCCAGACGACGACGCCCTGGCTCTCCCGCAGCACCGGCTCCAGGTCGGGGTGCGGGAAGACCGCCGGGCGGCGTCCGTGCCGGGCGTCCAGGAACGGGTTGACCATGTCCGAGCCGACGGGACCCGGCCGGAACAGGGAGATGTCGACGACCAGGTCGTCGACCGTGCGCGGCAGCAGCTTGGCGACCAGCTCGCGCTGGCCGGGCGACTCGATCTGGAAGCAGCCGAGCGTCCGCGCGGAGCGGATCATCTCGAACGTCGGCTCGTCCGCGCGCGGGACGGCCTCCAGGTCGAGGTGCTCGCCGGTCGTCCGCTCGATCTCGGCGACCGCGTGGGCGAGGGACGACTGCATCCGGACGCCGATGACGTCCAGCTTCAGCAGGCCCATCGCCTCGACGTCGTCCTTGTCGAACTGGCTCATCGGGAACCCGGCCGCGCTCTGCTCGACGGGCGTCCGGTCGCGCAGGGACGGGTTGGACAGGATCACGCCGCACGGGTGCAGCGCGATGTGCCGGGGCAGGCCGTCCAGCCGCTCGGCGATCCTGAAGATGACGTTGAGCTGGGCGTTGTTCAGGTTCGAGCGGCGCAGTTCCGGAAGGTCGGTGAGCGCCGCCCGGATCTGCCGCGCCCGGATGTGCGGGAACGCCTTCGCGATCGCGTCGATCTCCTGCGGCGGCAGGCCCATCGCGCCGCCGACGTCCCGGATCGCGCTGCGCGCCCGGTAGGTCTCCATCATCGACACGCACGCCGTCGCGTCCGTCCCGAACCGCTGGAACAGCGCCTCGTACGCCTCCAGGCGGCGGGCCGACTCGACGTCCAGGTCGATGTCGGGCAGGCCGGGGCGGCTGTCGGCGAGGAACCGCTCCATGACGAGGTCGTGCCGGAGCGGGTCCAGGTCGCCGATGCCGAGCAGGAAGTTCACCAGGCTGCCCGCGCCCGACCCGCGGATCGCGCAGCGGATGCCGAGGTCGCGGATGAGCGCGGCGGCGTCCGCCACGGTCAGGAAGTAGGACGCGAAGCCCTTGCGTCCGATGATGTCCAGCTCGTGCGCGAGGCGCGCCTCGTAGCCCTCGCTGCGCTCCAGGCCGCGCCTGCCGAGCCCCTGGAGGCAGCGCGCGAGGAGCTGCCCGTGCGGCTCGGGCCCGGTGTCGGGCAGGTGCGCCCGGCCCATGCCGAGGTCGGCCCTCGGGTCGAGGACGCACCGGTCCGCGAGGTTCTTGGTGGCTCTGACCAGGGCGTCCGCCTCGTCCGGGCCGCAGGCGAGCGCGGCCGACCGGCGCATCTCCTCCTCCGACTTCAGGTAGGCGTGGCCGGTCTGGTCGTCCAGGTGGCGGCGGTGCAGCGGGACGAGCTTGCGCGCCACGTCCAGGACCTGCGCGACGGGATGGTCCGCTCCCTCCAGGTAGCGGACGCCGTTGCCGAGGACGGCCGGGACCCCCGCCTCACGCGCGAGCGCGAGCATCCGCGCCGCGCGCGGGCCGTCCCCTCGGCCGTGGTGGTTGACGATCTCGACCACGACCTCGGCGCCGGTGGCCCGCCAGGCGTCGAGGAGCGCCACCGCCCGTCCACGGTCACGCTCTGTCACGGCCCGCCCGAAGTCCGACGCCGGGCCGAGCAGCACGACCAGCCCGGCGGAACGCTCGGCGACCATGCCGTGCGTGATCCGCGCCTCGCCGCGCTCGCCCGACGCGTGCGCGGCCGTGACCAGCCGGCACAACGACGTCCAGCCCGTCCTCCCCTCGGCCAGCACGACGACCCGCTCCAGGTCGTCGCCTTTGGTGGGGAGCAGGGCGAGGTCGGCGCCGAGGACGGGGGCGACCCCGGCATCGGCGCAGGCCCGGACGTGCCGGACGGCGCCGTACAGGCCGTCCCGGTCGGTCAGGGCGAGCGTGCGCATGCCGAGCTCGGCGGCCCGGTCGGCGAGCGCCTTCGGGGAGGCCGCGCCGTACCGCATCGAGTAGGCGGACGCGACGTGCAGATGCATGGCGGCCCGTCAGTCCCACAGCCGCGAGAGCGTCCAGGCATCCGCCGCGGAGTCGTGCCGCAGCTCGTACACCCCGGGCTCGCCGCCGCCCGCGACGGCCTCGACCCGCCAGTACTCCCGCTCGCCGGGCTCGTCCGCGTCCGGCTCCCGCTCCAGCCACCAGTCGCGGGTGGTCACCCAGTGCTCGAGCACCCGGCGCACCGCGTACCGCCGCCCCCGCCAGGCGAATCCGTCCGGCCGCCCGCCGGTCACCCGGACCTCGACCGGATCGCCGAACACGCGCGTCATCCGCCTCCCCCTCACGCTCACCGCACGGGGGAAGGCATGCGGCCACTATCTCGAACATACGTTCGCATACGAGTCTAGGGAAGACCCACCGGCCCAGCAAGACCGGGGTGCCCCGCGCCCCGGACCGGCCGACGAAAGTCCAGGTCAGAGCGCACGAATACCCACCCCGAAGCGGCGGCGGCGGGGCGGGGCGTGCGGGGTGGGTCGGGTCAGGTCAGGAGGCGGGCGAGCTGGTCGGCCACGCCGGAGACCCGGGCCACGTCGGCCATGCCGCCACCGGACCAGAGATAGGACCAGCCGGAGCCGACCGGGGTCGCGACGACCATGATCTGGCGGCGGCTGACGGGACCGACCACGCCGAGCACCATCTCGTCCGGCCCGGCGAGCCGCCAGCGCAGGCCCCGGACCTCGACCTCGTAGGCCAGGGCCGCAAGGTGGTGCCTGCGCACCTCGGCGATTTCCCGCTCCCCGACAACAGACACCGCGATCAGCCGCCTCATCCCTGGATGGATCCGCCGTCCACAGGATGGCCCGCGACAAATGATCACCGCAGGGAAATCCCGAGGACTGGGTCTACCTCTTCGCTTCCCCCGGCACGCCTCCACGCTTCGGAACGGAGAGTGACGGCATGCTTACGTCGCCGCAGCGCATGACGCCGCGACACCGTCGAATCGGACGAGACGTCCGCCCGCCGTGGTAAACCGGCTGGTGGAGCATCCGGCCCGTGCTCTCCACCCCGCCGTCGAGGAGCCTGTTGTGTCATCGTCCACCCCGGAAGCACCGAACGCGCCGAACGTCCCGGATCGTCCGGGTGTCGGTTCGCCACCCGACGGCGGGCCGTCGGCGGACGCGCCGTCCGGCGGTGCCGGAGGCGTCGGAAGCGGGGGCGGAGGCGGCGGAGGGCTGCGCGAGCGCAAGAAGCGGCAGACCCGGACGGCGCTCGTCGACGCCGCGGTCGAGCTGTTCCTCGCCCAGGGCTACGACGCGACGACGGTGGACGAGATCGTCGCGGCCGTGCACGTGTCCCAGCGGACGTTCTTCCGGTACTTCGCCACCAAGGAGGACGTCGTCACCGGCTTCCTCGCCGAGCACGACCAGTGGTTCACCGAGCAGCTGACGAACCGTCCGGCGGACGAGCGGCCGTTCACCGCGCTCTTCGAGACGCTGCGCCTGGTGCTGAAGGAGATCGCCGAGGCCGACCCCGAGGAGACCGAGCGGTTCCGCCGCGTCCGCCGGGTGCTGGAGGCCGAGCCCGCGCTGAAGGCCGCGCAGATGGCCCGCTACAAGCACACCGAGGACCGGCTCGCGCGGATCATCGCCGACCGGGAGGGCGTCGACCCGGACGCCGACCCGCGCCCCGAGATGGTCGTCGCGTTCTACACCGGCGTCACCCGCGTCGCGTTCGAGCGCTGCGCCCACGCCGACGTCTGGGACCCGAAGGAGATCGCCGTCCGCGTCGAGGCCGTCGTCGCCGTCGCCAGCGCCACCCTCCGCGACTGGGTCTGACCTCCGCCCCGTCCACCCGGCCGGACGGATCCGGGCCGGTCAGCGGGGCCGGGGCGGCTGATCATCCTCGATAGGGTGGGGCATCCGGCGCGTATCACGCCGGAACGGTCAGATGCCCCATGTGCGTCGAAGCTCGTGTCGGACGCCCCCACGCCGAACCTCGTAGCCGCCCCTCGCCTCCCGACCTCAGGATCTGAGATGACCCCCGAAGCCGCCGCGAACATCCCGCCCCTCGGCCCGGAGGACCCCCGGGACCTCGGGCCCTACCGGCTGCTCGGACGGCTCGGACGGGGCGGGATGGGAACGGTGTTCCTCGGCGAGGACGCGTCCGGACGGCGGGTCGCGGTCAAGGTGATCAACCGGGAGCTGGCCAGCGAGGGCCCGTTCCGGGACCGGTTCCGGCGCGAGGTGACCGCGGCCCGGCAGGTCCGCCGGTTCTGCACCGCGCCCGTGCTGGACGCCGAGCTCGAGCACGACCCGCTGTACGTGGTCACCGAGTACATCGAGGGGCCGAGCCTGGAGCGCGCCGTGGCGGGCCGCGGCCCGCTGCCCGGCTCCGACCTGGAGGGCCTCGCGGTCGGCGTCGCCACCGCGCTCGCCGCGATCCACGGCGCGGGCATCGTGCACCGCGACCTCAAGCCCGCGAACGTGCTGCTGTCCGGCACCGGCCCGCGCGTGATCGACTTCGGGATCGCGCGGGCGCTGGACGCCGCCGACGGCCCGACCCGCACCGGCCAGTTCGTCGGGACGCCCAGCTACCTGCCGCCGGAGCTGCTGCGCGGCGAGCCGGTCACGCCCGCGTCCGACGTGTTCTCCTGGGGCTGCGTGGTCGCCTACGCCGGGACGGGCAGCGCGCCGTTCTCGGGCGGCACCGTCCCGGAGATCCTCTACCGCGTCGTGCACGAGCCGCCCGCGCTGGACGGCCTGGACGCGGACCTGCGCGACGTCGTCGCCGCCGCGCTCGACAAGGACCCGCGGAACCGTCCGACCGTCCAGGAACTGCTGGCCCGCCTGGTCGGCAGCGCCCAGCCGGATCCGGCGCGCATCGCCGAGACCGTCCAGGCGTCCTGGCACACCGCGTCCGACCCGTTCCCCGGCGGCCTCGGCGGGCCCGGCAGCGCCGGTGCTCCGGCCATGCCGGGCGGTCCGGGGCAGCCGGCGGCGGTCGCGCCCACCGCGTTGCTCGGGCCGGAGCCGACCCGCCGCGACGCCGTTCCGCCGTCCCCGTCGCCTTCCCGGAGCAACAGGCCGCTGGTCATCGGCGCCGCCGCGGTCGCCGTCCTGCTGGCCGCCGGGATCGGCGCGTGGACGCTGCTCTCCCCGGACGGCCCGCCGTCCAAGACCGCGAGCGTGTTCAGCGACGACTTCTCCAACGACCGGTCGGGCTGGGACGGCATGAGCGGATCGTACGGCTACGCCAAGGGCTTCTACTGGGTCAGCACCGACAACTCGACCCTGCGCTGGCGCGTCGCGCCCAAGAACGGCGACATGCCCGAACGCGCGCTGGTCACGACGATGCTGGGGTTCGACGCGGGCCCGGACGACGGGTCCGCCGGGGTGTTCTGCCGCCTGCACGACGACAACGACGACGCCAAGGACGCCTATTACGCGTTCCTGCTCCGCAAGGACGGCAAGGGCCTGGTCGTCCGCAAGGTCGGCGGCGAGCTCGGCACGAAGGAGCTCGCCACGGCCGGCTCGGTCTCCGGGTTCAAGACGAGCGGGAAGAACAAGGTCCAGGCCGCGTGCGAGCAGCAGGACCAGGGGAAGAAGGTCAGGCTGCGGCTGTGGGTGAACGGCTCTCAGGCCGCCGACACCACCGACGCCGACCGTCCGCTGGCCAACGGCGGGGCCGGGGTGCTGGTGGCGGCGGGCGGGAACGAGTCGGTGAAGGTCTTCGGCAACTTCGACGACTTCGACATCTCGGAGATCAAGGGCTGACGGCATCGCCCGGCAGGCCGTCCTCCTGGAGGCGGTCGCCCGGGAGGCGGTCGCCTGGGAGGTAGCCGCGCATCCAGCGGCCCAGCTCGCCGAACACCCTGTCGCGGACGGGCTTGGGCGACAGCACCAGGTCGTGCAGGCCGCCGTCGATCCGGACGAGCGTCACGACCGGCCCGAGCCGGGGCGCGTAGCGGGCCATGTGCTCGACGTCCAGGACGGCGTCCGCGCTGGTCAGGTCGGGGACGCCGGGCTTCGGCCGGACGCTGCGCTCCGACGCCATCACCAGCACCGGCACGTCGATCGCGAGGCCCTTGTGCAGCTTGAGCTGGCCGCGCCGGATCGCGTCCAGCCAGGCCGCCCGGACCGGGAAGCCGAGCAGCGGCTTCCAGCCGAGGTCGAAGTCCCATTCGCCGCCGTGGTCGCGGTGCAGGGTGCGCGGGTACAGGTCGGACACCCCGGCGGGCAGTTTGGCGGTCGGGAACCGTCCGCCGAGGAGCCGGGCCAGGCCCGCACCCGCCTTCCGCATCGGCCACGGCTCGGCGATGTCGAACCAGGGGCTGTTCAGGAACAGGCCGTCGACCAGCCCGCGTCCGCGCACCCGGTCGGCCCACAGCGCGGCGATCAGCCCGCCGGTGGAGTGCCCGTTCAGCAGCAGCGAGTCGTGACCGTCCACCTCCCGGACGATCCGGACCGCCTCGTCGATCTCCGGGAAGTACTCGCTGAGGCTGCGGATGAAGTTCGGCGTCTGGTGCGGACGCAGCGACCGTCCGTATTTGCGCAGGTCAAGCGCGTAGAAGTCGTAACCGTGCGCCACGTAGAAGTCGGCGAGGTGGCGCTGGAAGAAGTAGTCCACGAACCCGTGCAGGTAGAGGACGGCCCGCCGCGACGGCTCCTCGCCGCGCCGCCGCACCAGCGTCGCGACGACCTCGCCCTCGGCGTCCTCGCCGAGGGGCAGCTCGATGGCCTCGTAGCCCGGTCCCAGCACGTCCGCGGTCGCGTTCATGGGACCAGGGTACGACCGGCGATCACCGGCTCCCACATGATCCACTAATGTCCGGGACATGCCTCTTCCGCTGCGCGCCGGTGACCCCGGGCGGCTCGGCCCCTACCGGTTGACCGCGAGGCTGGGGCAGGGCGGGATGGGCACCGTCCTACTCGGCGAGGACGCGTCCGGACGGCACGTCGCGGTCAAGGTCGTCAACCCCGGGCTGGCCGAGGACGAGGTGTTCCGGACCCGGTTCCGGCGCGAGGTCACCGCCGCCCGCCGGGTCAGCCGGTTCTGCACCGCGCCCGTGCTGGACGCCGAACTGGAGCACGACCCGCTCTACGTGGTCACCGAGTTCGTGGACGGCCCGACGCTCGCGGCCGCCGTCCGGGACCGCGGCCCGCTGCGCGGCGGCGACCTGGAGGGCCTCGCGGTCGGCGTCGCCACCGCGCTCTCCGCGATCCACGCGGCCGGGATCGTGCACCGCGACCTGAAACCGTCCAACGTCCTGCTCTCCGCCACCGGCCCGCGCGTGATCGACTTCGGCATCGCGCGCCCTCTCACGGCCGCGGACGGCCCGACCGTCACCGGCCAGTTCCTCGGCACCCCCGCCTACATCGCCCCCGAGCTGATGCGCGACGGCCCGCTCACCCCGGCCGCCGACGTCTTCGCCTGGGGCTGCGTGGTGGCGTACGCCGCGACGGGCCGTCCCCCGTTCGCCGGGGCCAACATCCCCGAGACCCTGTACCGCGTCGTCCACGAGCCCCCGGTCCTGGACGGCCTGGACTCCACTCTCCATCCCCTGGTCGAGGCCGCCCTCGACAAGGACCCGGAACGCCGTCCGGCCGTCCCCGACCTCCTCGCCACCCTGATCAGCGCCCCGCCCACCTGGGAGGACCCCACCCCGACGGCCGCGCCCGCGCCCGAGACAGCCATCGCGCCCACGTCCAGAACAGCCACCGCGCCCGCGGCCAGAACGGTCGTCGCGCCGGAACCGCCGGTGGCGGCCTCACCGCCGGTGACGGCGGCCTCCGCGCCTTCGCCCGTCGCTGAGTCGCTCGCCAGGACGCGGAAGTCGCCGCCCGTGGCGTCCGCCGATCAGGAGGAGACGTCCGCCAGACAGGGCGAGGCGGGGGCCGGGCGGGGCAAGGCGGGGAGAGACCCGCGCCGGGGAAGGCGGTTCGCCGCGGGCGCTCTCGTGGCGGCGCTGTTGCTGGGTTTGGGGAGCGCGGCGGGCTGGCGGTTGCTGAGCGATTCGCCGGATCCGGAGATGTCGGTGCCGAAGCTCGGCGCGGCCCTCGTCCCCGACGGGTCACTGAACGACCCGGCCACCGGCTGGGACGTCGAGTGCGGCGTCTACGGCAACGGGCGCCTCAAGATCGAGGGCGACAAGGAGAGCGCTGTTTACTGCACCGCCCCAGGAGAGGTCTCCGCGTCCCATTTCGTGGCCCAGGCACGGGTGCGGCTGGACCGCGTGCCCAGCGGAACACTCTGGGGGGCGGGTCTCCTGCTCCTCGGCACGGACGACCGGGACTACGCCGTCATGCTGCGCTCGGACGGCTCGGCCCGGCTGGTCAAGGAGACCGCCAACGGCAATGTGAAAGTCCTGGACACCGTGCCCGCCGGGACCTACAAGCCGACGACGAACTACGTCCGCGTCCAGGCCGAGGTGCACGTCACTCCGGAGCGGACGAGCGTCCGCGCCTGGCTCGACGGCGAATACGCCCTCGACGCCGACGACGAGACCGCCCCGTTCGCCAAGGGCCGGACCAGCCTGTTCATCGAGTCGCTGGACGACGTCCCGGGCGACGACGACCCCGCCGAGGCCTGGTTCACCGATTTCACCCTGAACCGCACCCGCTGACCTCGGCGCATGGCTCTCCGCCGCAGCCGCTCAGCACTCTCGGACGCCCCTCGGACAGCTCCTAAACGTCCCCTCGGACGGACCCGGACGGGCCCGAACGGCCTCGCCCCGCCGCGTCGCAGGTCAAGGCATCCCAGCATCTGGAACTCGGTACACATCGCGGCACGCCGTCACCTAGAGTGATCGAGTCCATTTTGCCCATGCGACAGGATCATTTCAGGCATGTCCGAAAAGAGCCCAGACCGTCCGGGTGAGCTGCGCACCGGGCTGCGCCGCCGCCACATGACCATGCTCGCCATCGGCGGGGCGGTCGGCGCGGGCCTGTTCGTGGGCAGCGGCCAGGTGATCAAGACGGCCGGGCCGGCGGCGATCCTGTCCTACGCCGCGGCCGGGCTGCTGGTGCTGTTCGTGCTGCGCGCGCTCGGCGAGATGGTCGTGGCGCGTCCGGTCGCGGGCTCGCTCGCCGAGTACGCCCGGATGGCGCTCGGCCCCTGGGCGGGCTTCACCATCGGCTGGCTCTACTGGTACCTGTACGTGATCCTGGTCGGCGCGGAGGCCGTCGCGGGCGCGGCGATCCTGGCGTCCTGGGTCGACCTGCCGCAGTGGCTGCTCGCCGCCGCGCTGCTGATCCTGATGACCTGCGTGAACCTGGTCTCGGTGCGGTCGTTCGGCGAGTTCGAGTTCTGGTTCGCCTCGATCAAGGTCGCGGCGATCGTGGTCTTCCTCGTCCTGGGCGTCCTGTACGTCCTCGGGCTGTGGCCGGACTCCCCCGGCGGCCTGCACAACCTGACCGCGCACGGCGGCTTCGCGCCGAACGGCGTGACCTCGGTGTTCACCGGGATCGTCGCGGTCATGTTCGCGTTCGGCGGCACCGAGATCGTCACGATCGCCGCCGCCGAGTCCGCCGAGCCGGGACGCGCCGTCGCCCGCGCCACCGGCAACGTGCTGTGGCGCGTCGCCCTGTTCTACGTGCTCTCGATCTTCCTCGTGGTCTCGATCCTGCCGTGGAACAACGCCCAGGTGCTGACGAGCCCGTTCGTCAGCGCCCTGGACCGGCTGGACGTCCCCGCCGCCGGGACGATCATGCAGGCCGTCATCCTCACCGCCGTCCTGTCGGTGCTGAACTCGGCGATCTACGTCTCGTCCCGGATGCTCTACGTCCTCACCCGCGACGGCGACGCCCCGGCCGCCCTGACCAGGCTCAACACCCGCGGCGTCCCGGTCCGCGCGATCCTGCTCGGCACCGTCGCCGCGTGGGGCGCGGTCATCGCGTCCTACATCTCCCCCGACCAGGTCTTCAAGTTCCTGATGAACTCCATCGGCACGATCCTGGCCTTCGTCTACCTGGCGATCCTGCTCTCCGAGCTCCGCCTGCGCCGCCGCCTCGAACGCGAGGACCCGGCCAGCCTCACCTACCGCATGTGGTTCTACCCCTACCTCCCCCTGCTCTGCATCCTGGCCCTCGTCACCGTCCTGATCTCGATGGCCGTCATGCACGAGGTCCGCTCCCAGCTCATCGCCTCCCTCATCAGCCTCGCCGCCGTCGCCGCGATCTACCCCCTCCGCCGCCGCTACGGCTCCCGCCCCCCGGTCACCACCCCACCCCTCACCCGCTCCTCCTGACCCAACTTCGTCCACAGAGCGCATACAAACCCTCGACAGCGGGAACTTTCGTCGTAGAGTGCTGGCTGACTGCAGTCAGCACACGAACAGGTCGAGGGAAATCATGAGGTTGCTGCGCTTCCGGGTCGCCAACCACAAGTCGATCCGGGACGAGCAGACGCTGTCGTTCGTCGCCGTCCCGAAGCGCGGCGAGCCGAAGCCGCGCGCCACCGAGATCCCTCCCACGACCCGCGTGACGGGCATCTACGGCGCCAACGCCTCCGGCAAGTCCAACGTCCTGGACGCGCTCCGCTACATGGTCGGCTGCATCCGCATCTCGCAGACGCACTGGTCACCGACCGGCGGAATCCCCCTCAGACCGTTCAAACCGCTCACAGGAGAGCCCTCGCTCTACGAACTCGACTTCGTTGAGGGCGGCATCCGGTACACCTACGGTTTCGAGGTCGACGACAAGACCGTGCGCTCGGAGTGGCTGTTCTCCTTTCCCCATGGCAAAGCGCGGCGCCTCTTCGAGCGGACCGGCCCAGAGGACTACGAGTTCGGACGCGCGCTGACCGGCCCGACCAGCCAGATCAGCAGACTCACCCGTCCCAATGCCCTCTATCTGTCATCCGCTGCGAGTAACAGCCATCCGCTCCTGGGCACGCTCTACGAAGCCTTGACCAAGAGCATCCAGGTAGCCCGTCAGAGCGACCGAGAATCCCGCCTCCTGGTCACCAAGAAGTTCCTCAAGCTCGAGCAGACGCCCCAGCTTCTGGCCAAGCTCCTCAGGGTCGCCGACCTCGGCATCGAAAGCGTCCACATCGAAGAGACCGAAGTCTCCGCCAACCTCCAGCGGGCCATGGCCCGTTTCGGCGAGGAATTGGTCGACCTCAAACTCGGGTCTCCCCCAACCCATATCGATGAGATCTTCCTCGCTCATTCCAGCGCCCCGGAGGTCCACTTCAGCCTGGACGAGGAGAGCGACGGAACCGTGGAGTGGCTGACACTCATCAGCTATCTCCTCGCCACCATGAGGGAGCCGAGCGTCCTCATGGTGGACGAGGTGGACGCGAGCCTGCATCCCCACCTCACCTCGACCGTGATCCGCATGTTCAAGGATCCTGAGATCAACAGGCACGGGTCCCAGCTACTCTTCGCGTCCCACGACACCACACTCCTGGGCACCCTGCTGGACGACAAGATCCTCGATCGGGACGAGGTCTGGTTCACCGAGAAGAGCGAGAGCGGAGCGACGTCCCTCTACGCGCTCGCGGAATTCAAGCCACGCAAGGACGAGAACGTCGAACGCGGCTACCTCCAAGGCCGCTATGGTGCTGTCCCCTACCTGAGTTACGCGGAGATCCGCCGGATCTTCCAGGAACTTCACGCGGAGTCGGATGAGCCGAGGACGCACCCCCCAGTCCCTCACTCGCAGGACGAACACCAAACGGACGAAGAATCGACTGCTCATCGTCTGTGAGGGCGAGGTCACCGAGGTCGAGTACTTCGAGGGCATCACCCAGCTCTACCGCGCGCCGACGGTGAAGGTCGAATGCATCGGCAAGGGACGCGACCCGCTCAAGACCGTGAACCACGCCATCCGGCTGCGGAAGAACTCCGAGAAGGCCGCGCGCAACGAGCGCGACTCGTTCCTGAAGATCGATCACGTCTGGTGTGTGGTCGACGTGGACGACCACACCACGCTGAACGAGGCACTCCTCCTCGCGAGGCGAAACGGCGTGAACCTCATCGTCTCGAACCCATGCTTCGAGATCTGGCTGCTCTGGCACTACCAGGACTTCACGTCCCAGACGAACCGCTTCGACCTGCCCAAGAAACTCAACAGCCGCATCCCCGGATACAGCAAGAAGAAAGCCATCCCCGACGCCTTCCCGTTCAAGGACGCCTACGAGAAGGCTAAGAAACGTGCCCTGTGCTGCGATCCGGAACATGACGAGCCCTGTCGACAAGGCCAGAATCCCTCGTCCAACGTATGGCTCGCCGTGGAGGCCATCCGCGGAGAGGGCCGGAAGGCTTGAGGGAAGCGGAACGGCCCGTTTCCGAGTGGACGCGGGCCGTTCGTTCATGGGGCCGGGGTCTCAGGATCTGCGGCGGCGGAAGAAGGCGCCGATGGCCCGGAAGAGCAACACGATCGGCAGCAGGAACACGAAGAAGAACATGTGGTACGTGCCGCCGGAGAAGATGAAGAGCAGGTAGAAGGCGTAGCCGGACATGCCGAGGCCGACCACGGCGTAGAGAAGGCGGTCCCGGGGGGTCGAACCGAGGCCGGTCGCCGCCGCGACCAGCATGGCGATGCCGCTGATCGCCATCAGCAGCACGTACGAGGAGAACGCGGGCTCGGCACTGAAGTCGAGATTCACAGAGTCTTCCAAGGGGGGGGGATCGTTCCGAAAAGTGGAGCAACGGTATCGGAACGACCCGCTTTCCGCCTAGAGGAATTATTCGGTGTCTTCTGGAGGCCCTTCGAGGGTGCCTTCCAGGTCGAGGTAGGTCCGGCGGAGGCGGTCAAGGGTTTCGGGGGCGGACCAGAGGGCTGCGGTCCGCGGCTTCGAGGAGGCGTTCGGTGGCGCTGCGGAGGGCCAAGGGCTTGGACCTCCATGAAGGCGCGGTTCTCCGGGTCGAAGACGTATTCCTTGGCGAGAGTCCTGTACATCCAGTCGTCGACGGCGCCGGCGGCGGCGTCGTAGTCGAAGAGATAGCCGACGGTGGCGGCGAGTTCGAAGGCGCCCTTGTAGCCGTGGCGGCGCATGACGGCGATCCAGCGGGGCTTGACGACGCGGGCGCGGTGGGTCTCCTCAGCGAGGGTACGGATCCGCGCCCCGTCGGATGAAGGGCCGCAACGGCGCGGAGTCTCCTGGCTCCCAGATCGGCGCCCCGCCGCGGCCTTCCAGCGAAACCGCCGTGGCCGGCATGAGGGAGGACTCGCCGGTGACAGTTGCGGGGCAGCTCCGGACTCACGCCGGATTCCTCGCCCGCCGTCACCGCGCCAGTCCACGGCCCCCGCCTCGTCCTCACCCCCGCGATTCCGGTGGCCCCCGCGCCACACAAGGCGTACCCTTCCGAGTGTCGGCGAGTGGGGAAGCTCGACCGGCCGGAACGCCCGTCCCTCACCTAGCCGAGGGCGGGCGTTTCGCATGGTCGGGGCCCACATTCGAACCCCCGCCCGAGGTCAGTGCGGCCACACCAACCGCAGAACCTCCGGCCGCTTGAGCATCTCGACGACGTCCCGTCCCAGCACTTCCACAGCCCCGGGGCGTTCGGCGGCATCGACCATCGCATACAGAACGTCCGCGAACGGCTGCTCAGCGAGAGCCCGAAGGCAGACCGCCATCTCCTCCTGCTCATCCGCCGCGCATCGGGCCAGAGCATCTCGAAGAACGGCCCGGCGAACGTGGAAAGCGGCCAGTCGCCCACGGGGCAGCAACTCGCGGTTCAATCCGAAGACCTTGATGGTCTCCGCTCCGGTCACGCTGCGCGGCTCATAGCAGCCGGTGGTCAGCCTTAACCAGAGGTGGTCACGCGGGTCCTGCTGGCTCGGGTCGACCAGCAGGCAACAACCGGACGCGTCGCAGGGGTACTGCTCACGCTTCTCATTGCTGTTGCAGTGTGAGCAGGCGAGCAGATGGTTGAGCCAGTCGAATGCGCGCTGCGGGGCACGTGTGATCGGCTCGAAATGGTCGACGCTCGTGCCTCTGCTTTCCCCGCAGTACATGCACTGACCGAGCCCGGCGGCCATCAAGGTCAGCTGGCTGAGGAGGGACGTTCGAGTCGAACGCGCCCCGCGCCACTTCGTCCGGGCGACGACGCCATCGGACCTCTCAGCGGTCAGCTGATGTGTGCGTTGTTCCAGGTCCCGGACCAGGTCCGGCGGGAGGTCAGGCCGGACGAGTGGGATCACCGTTCATGGCCGAGCCGCGCGGACACCTCGTCCACTCTCGCCATCAGCGAACTCGTGAGGATCTCGCGCAGCGCGCGGAACTCCTCGACCTCGGCTTCGGTGGCCTGCCCGTCGAGCACTCTGGCCTCCAGGTCACCGAGCCTGCGGCGCAGCCGCTCGGCCTCGGCGGAGTAGGGGGTTTCAACGCCGAACAACTCTGACAGAACCGCGTCGTCTCCACTGCCGTAAACGACGCGGTGGTAAAGGTCTTCGTCCACCACCCGGGGCGGCTCCTGCTCGTCCGGCCCGGGAAGCCGGATGAGCCCGCCCGGATCGGCGCTCTGGCAGATGTAGGGGCTGTGCGTGGTGACGATGAACTGGATCTTCGGAAAGTGGGTCTTGAGCCAGCCGCCGATCTTCTTCTGCCAGCTCACATGCAGATGCGCGTCCACCTCGTCGATGAGGACGACACCGGGGTACGGCAGCGTCGGAACGCCGTCCCGCTCCTCGATCTCGAGCGTCCCGAACGAGGCGTGCATCCGCCGAACGATGTCCACGACGAGCGCCCCGACCGTCCGATACCCATCACTCATCCGCCGCAGCGGCGCCTCAGAACCGTCGCCTCTCCGGACCCAAAGCCCTTCGGAGTCGACTCGCGCGACGCGAAACCCATCTGGCAGCAGCCCGTCTCCGAGCAACCGAAGAACAACATCAACCAGTTCTGAGGCTCCCGGCTTGCCTTCAAGACTGCGCAGACGCTGTCCAACAAGCCAGCTGACACCTTCCACAAGAGTGGCGTCTTCATCGAAAAGCGTCTGCCACCCGCTCGTCCGAAGCGGACGTTCTTGCGCGATCACACTGATCTCTGCCGTCGAATGACGACGGAACGGGCCATATCCCAGAATGACCCATTCGTTCATCTGCGAATCCCAGGGCCCACCATCTGGAGTTACATCCACCGCGCCATCTGAATTACGGGGCAGTGAGGCAGCATCCCACGAGGGCACCACCTTCGCCGGACCCCCCTGACCTGCACCTGACCCGCGCTTGATGTACCTCCAGTCGATACCGAGTTCGCCCTGCCTCGGCCACTTCGACGCACACCGATCCGGCCCAGCAAACCCGGCCCTGATCTCGGCGGACTGCATCTCTGAAGAATTCGGAAGCCACATTTCCGGGACTGTCAGCTCGCTCATGCGGTAAGGACCACACAGAGCCACGATGGCTGCCTGGAGAAGGGTGGTCTTGCCCGAGCCGTTCCGTCCAGCGAGAACCGTCCACCCCGCGTACGAGCCATCGGGCCGCTTCGGCAGTTCGATGTCCACGGCGCGAGGGCCATCGAAGCCGCGTACGCCGGACACCTTCAGCCGGGTGACGTACATCTGGCCTCCGAGCCTCTGAGTGAGCTTCCTGCGTCGCCACTCTAGAAGGTGGCGTGCCACCAGGCGGGGATCAGAGGAGGGAGAAGCCGATGGCCTTGCCTATGCCGGGGCGGGAGAGGGTGGTGGTGGGGTAGGCGGCGCAGCGGCCTGACGTGAGGGTGTGGACCATCGAGAGGCCGCGGCCGTTCGTGCTCAGGCTGTCGATGAGGGCGTCCAGGTCGTCGTCATCGAGGACGGGCGGCGGGCGCAGAAGGTCGGGGACGCGGCCGAGGAACGGGTCGGCGTCCGCGATCTCGCACCAGACGGGACGGCGCGACGAGCCCGCGAACAGGACGCGCAGTTCGAGCGGCGGCTCGGCGTGCTGGACGCCGTTGGCGGCGAGTTCGGCGGCGACGAGTTCGAGGTCGTTGACGCCGTCCTCCGGGACACCGGCGCGGACGAGCAGGTCACGAACGATCTCCCGCGCCCGCCGCTCGGCCCGCGCCGGATGCAGCCGCCACACCCGAGCCGTCCAGGGCCCCACCCCGAACGTCGCGATCCCCGGCTCCACCACCAACCGCGCCGCCACCGTTCTCCACAGCATGGCCACCTCCCAAGTCGCGTCCTCGTGATCGGAGATCCGGAGAAAACGTCCAGACGATCACGTTGAGTACTAGCTTTGTCACTAAGAGCTTCTCCTCGTGGCGGATGAGGCGCAACAAGTTGCGTGATACGTAACGCCACCTCGGCAGCTCAGAGCACGCTTCACCGGTCGGCATCGCGCTCAGGAGGGGTCCTTGACCAGCAAAAAGGCAACCACGGCCCGTGGACGCACACTGGGCGCCGAGCTTCGAGAACTCCGGGACCGATCAGGGCTCAGTACGCGGGCGGCCGCAGCTCGCGTCGGCTGGACGGCGGCGATGTTGAACCGCACCGAGAACGGGCTCCGCGCCACCAATCCCGAGGAAGTCGCGTCGATCCTCGGGGCGTATGGCGTGACCGGCTCCGAGCGGGAGAGGCTCCTCGCCCTCGCCCGAGACGCGGAGCTGCCCGGCTGGTGGGAGGTCGGCGACAACATCTACCCGGCCCCACTCAAGGCCCTGATCGGCTTCGAGACGCAAGCGATCCGCATGACGGACGTGGAGACGACCCTCATCCCCGGCCTGCTGCAAACCGCGGAGTACGTGCGCGCCATCATGCAGGCGTGCGATGTCCCTTCCCTGGAAGCCGAGATGCGTGTGGCCACGCGCCTCGGGCGCCAAGCCATTCTCAGCCGTCCGGCGCCGCCCAAGCTCCTGGCGTTCGTCGATGAGGCGAGCCTGCGGCGTCCTGTGGGAGGACCACGCGTCATGGCCGAGCAGGTTCGTCACATCAGGCAGAGCGCCGCCAAGCCCAACATCACCGTGCGGATCATTCCGTTTCACGTCGGGGCTCACGCCGCACTGAGCGGGCCTTTCACCATCCTGGAGTTCGAACGCGCCAGGCCCCTCATCCATCAGGAGGGCAAGAACACTCTGAGTTTCGTGGATTCCAGCGCCGAGGTAGATGAATTCCGGGCGTGCGTGGATACGCTGAGGGCGACTTCCCTCACCCCCGATCGTTCGATCGAGTACCTGGACTCGATCATCGCGGACCACGGGAGACAGGAGCCAGCATGAGCCACGGCAGTCTCACCTGGAGAAAGTCCAGCCACAGCGGCGAGCAGTACAACTGCGTCGAGATGGCACGCCTGACCAGCACAACGATGGCCATCCGCGACTCCAAAGCCCCCAACGAGCCGGTCCTGACCCTTGACCGGGATGACTGGTCCTCGCTCCGCACAGCACTCGGTTTGGGCTCCACAGCATGAGCGCGCCGCAGCTGGAGTGGCGCAAGTCGTCCTCCAGCGATGAAGAGGTCAACTGCGTCGAGGTGGCGGGTATCAGCGCAGAGGCGCTCGCGGTCCGCGACTCCAAGCTCCCGGATGGCACGGTGCTCCTGCTCGACCGGCGGGGGTGGCGTGCTCTTCGCGCAGCGCTCAGCGAACACATGCCATGACTGGTCAGCCAGAGGCTTGGCGCAAGTCGTCTCACAGCGACGAGGAATTCAACTGCGTCGAGGTGACGCGCCTGACCAGCACGTCCATGGCCATTCGTGATTCCACGGCCCCCAACGAGCCGGTCCTGACGCTCAACCAGGATGATTGGTCCTCGCTCCGCACAATGCTCAGCCAGTGCTGCGACCGCGTTGGGGCGGCGGGGCGGGGGCTGCGAACTGGACCTTCGAAGCCGGGGAGCTCCTGGCAGACTTTCCGTATGTCCGAAGAGAAGGTCGACGCCCTCACACGGATGGTGATCGAGCACAGGGCCATGCCGTTCCCGCCCGGGTTTCGCGGCTTGGACGTCGAGGATCAGGACATGGTGATGCTCGACGCGGATGCCCACGGCTATGCCGACAGCGTCGTCAAAGGTCCGCTTGACGAAATGCGCCGCGTGGGTCTGACGCGGTTGATGGACGTGTTCGAGGTCGTCCTTCCGGCGATCGACGACGAGTATGCGGCCAGGTACTACACGCACGTGCGGGACATGGCTGCGCTGGCCGCCGAAATTGAGGCTGCCCGCGTGAGTGCGCTCGGCTCGGCAGGTCGGCGCTAGGGGCTGGGCAGGTCGGCTTTGGTGGGTTATCGGTGTGGCTCGGTGGCGAGTGCTCGTCGGAGGGCTTCGACGATCTGCTCGGTGGTGAATCGGTGAGCGGCGATGGTTTCTGCCTGGTCCAAGGCGGAGGCCATTGCGTCGTCTGGGGCTGTGCGCAGCATTGCCACGAGCCAGCCCTCCAGGTCGTCGACCGACTCCGGTAGCTCAAGTTGTTCCGGGGCAGGGAAGAAGACATCGCGCGGTGCGCTGGGCGGACGGGTCGCTTGGGCGGGGTCCAGCGGATCCGCCGGGTCGGGCCTGCCGTCTGCTGCAGACGCGTAGGGCGCGGGTTCCAAGCCGACCCGGAAGGGGTGCACGCACACCGGGTGGCCGGTAGCAGTGTCGACGCGGTAGCCGCGTTCGCGATCGAAGTTGTAGCGGGCACCGGGCTTGCCGACGACGTCGAACTCGCTCAAGGCGAGCTTCTGCGCTGGACAGATCACGCAGCAGTCGTCGGTCCACTCGGGGCGTCGGGTCCCAGCCACATCCCCAGGATGTCAGCCGTTCGGCGAGCGCGTCCGTGTCCGTGGTGGGTGGCGTGGTCCCGGGAGGGGCTGGACGAGCGTGGGCGTCGGGATCGCGTTGTCCTGCTGTTCAGGGCTGGGGCAGTGGGGGTCGGGCGGCTCGCAGGTGGCGGAACAGTTGGACGGTGATGATCGCAGCCAGGGCCAGGACGGGCAGGAGGAAGCTCAGCACCGCGATCACGAAGCCGGCCAGGGTGAGGAGGACGGCGACCAGCGCAAGGGCGAGTTCGTAGGCGATCGCGAAGTGCGGCAACCTGCGGGCGCGCGGGAGAGCGACGGCCAGGGCGGCGCCTGTCAGGGCGGTGAGCGTGAGGATGACGCCCACTTCGAGGCTGAGCTTGACCAGCGCCGCGAATTCCGGGGCGGATCCTTTGACGGCGGAGAACCCCAGGACCAGTGTGGGAACCCCCAGCAGCGCCAGGGTCGCGGCTTGGACTCCGAGCAGCGCGCGAGGTGCGGTCAGCGAGCCGGCCGTTCGGGAGAGCTGCGAAATCATGCGTCCAGGATGAACGTCGTCGCCGCTTCAGGGGGCGAAGTCGCTCAACCTGTCCTGTTCAGTTGAGACCCCAGGTGGGGAGAGGTGTCGGGGAGTTTCAGGCGGCGGGTGGCGGGCTCGGTTGCTGCGGGGAGGTGGCTTGCAGGTGGCGGACGAGTTGGACGATGGCGACCGGGACACGGGGCACGATCAGCGAGACGGGTGGACGGGAAGCCTGCGTGTTCATGCGTCCAGTCTCGGCGCCGCGGTCGCTCCGGTTCTTGGGGCGGAGTACTCATCCGGGCCGAGAGCCGTACTCAGGTGGGACGCCAGGTGGTGAGGGTGTCGGGGATTCGGGCTTCCCAGGCTTGGAACTCGGGGTAGGTGGTGACGCCCGCGTCCAGGACGGCCTGGTAGACGCGGATGCCCTGGACGGGAACGCCGGACGCGTAGGCGGCTTCCTTGATGGTGAGGATGTGGTCGCGGGTGGCCGGGGTCAGGGCCTGGAGCATGGGAGTGACCAGGTCGCGGGCGCACGGGCCCGGGTGGTCGGTGGGGAGCAGCCACATGTCGATCTTCCAGAGTCGGTCCGCACGTTCGTACTGGAGCTGGAAGTAGAGGCCGAGGTCCGGGGTGTCCAGGGCGTTGGTGAACTTGGCGCGGCGGACGCCCGGGAGGACGGCCAGGGACGACAGGACGGACCAGCCCGCGTCGACCGTGGGGGTCCGGGTATAGGTCTCCATGTCGACGTCGGGTTCGACCACCAGGTCGAGGGCGACCGAGCCGACCAGATGGTGGTCGCCGACCGAGGACCAGCGGGACGCGAGGTCCAGGTCTCGGACGATGTCCAGGGCCGCTTGGCGGCGGGCGGCGGCTCGGGCGCGGAGTGGGGACGTCACGTTTCGCGGCGGTCGGCGGTGACGATGGCTTCGAGGAGGCCGGGGAAGGCCTCCTCCAGCTCGTCGCGGCGGAGGGTGTTCATGCGGGCGGTGCCCACGTAGTTCTGCCTGATCAGGCCCGCTTCGCGCAGGACGTTGAAGTGGTGGGTGGCGGTCGACTTGCTGACCGTGAGGTCGAAGCCGCCGCATTTGATGTCGGTGTCCGAGTCCCACAGCCGGGTGACGATGCCGCGGCGCACCGGGTCGACGAGGGCCTCGAGGACCTGCTGGAGCGTCACGTCCTGGAGGGACGGGTGGGGCGGGATGCGGTCGTCCATGCCAGTCATAGTACGACAGTGATCGAAGTTTGACATTCATCGAACTCAGGCGTTCACTGATCACCGGTTGAACGGAAGCGAACGAAGGACGGTCCACGATGGCCAGGACGGTGTTGTTCCACGAGCTCGGCGGCCCCGAGGTCATGCGGCTGGAGGACGTCGAGGTCGGCGCCCCCGGGCGGGGCGAGGTCCGGATGCGCGTGGACGCGATCGGCCTCAACCGGGCCGAGGCGCTGTTCCGCTCCGGGCAGTACATCGAGCCGGTGAAGCGGTTCCCGGCGAAGCTCGGCTACGAGGCGGCCGGGGTCGTCGAGGCCGTCGGGGACGGGGTCGACGGGATCCGGGTGGGCGACCTGGTCAGCACGATGCCCTCGTTCTCCCCGAACGACTACGGGGTGTACGGCGAGCACGCGATCGTCCCCGCGCACGCGGTGCTGGCCAGGCCGGACTCTGTGAGCGCGGTCGACGGCGCGGCGGTGTGGATGCCCTACGTGACCGCGTACGGCGGGCTGGTCGAGGTCGGCGGGATGCGTCCGGGTGACACGGTCGTGCTGAACGCCGCGTCCAGCGGTGTGGCGCTCGCCGCGTTGCAGGTCGCCAAGCGGACGGGTGCGACCGCGATCGCGCTGACCCGGGGCGAGGGCAAGAAGGAGGCGCTGCTCAAGCTCGGCGCGGAGCACGTGATCGTGACCGATACCGAGGACATGGTGGAGCGCGTCCGCGAGCTGACCGGCGGACGGGGCGCGGAGTACGTCTTCGACGCGGTCGCCGGTCCGGGCGTCCTCGACCTGATGAAGATCGTGGCCCCGGACGGGATGATGCTCGAGTACGGGATGCTCAGCGGCGAGCCGACGCCGTATCCGGCCTTCGACCTGGGCATGCCTCCGGTGAACATGCGGAGTTACACGATGCGCGAGACGACCTACGACCCGGAGCGGATGCGGCGGGCCGTCGCGTACGTGAACTCGGGCCTGCGGTCAGGCGCGTTCCGTCCGGTCGTGGACCGGACGTTCGAGCTCGGGGACATCGTCGAGGCGCACCGCCACATGGCGTCCAACAAGCAGATCGGCAAGATCGTCGTCACCGTCGACCACTGACCCCCAGCAGGACGGCCGCGACGATCGCCAGGACGAGCGTCACCGGGAAGGCGAGCATGACGGTCTGCCCGGCACCGGCCAGGCTCGGCGGAACGCAGGCCAGAAGGGTCACCGCTTCGAGGGCCGGCGTCCCGTACCGGGCGGCCTTCCCGGAGGGCAGCCCGTAGGCGCAGGCCGCGAGGGCCAGGACGAGCGCCCCGAGGACGAGGCCCACGACGATGACGATCACCGAGAGTTCGGAGGTCAGCTCGTCCTGGTCCCCGGCCCCCTTGACCCCCGAGAACAGCACGTACGCCGTCGGGACGCTCAGCAGCCCGGCCTGTAGAAAGAGCAGGAGCCTGACCGGCGTGGTGAGGGCGCCGCCTGGGCGGATGGTGTCGGTCATCATGTTCTGAATGCTCCTCTGGGACGGCCCGGCGTCACAGCGCGCGAATACTCAACGGCGTACTCAAGGCGTACGCCCGGCATCACCGCCGCCTGCCGGCCGTGATGACGTGGAACAGGAAGACGCTGCCGACCACCGCCAGGGAGGACAGCGCGGGGAAGATGACGAACGGGGAGCTGTAGAGGTGCGGCTCCTCTTGGGGGGACGGGGTCAGCGCGGTGCCGATCATGAAGGTCACCACCTGGACGCCCAGCGCCAGGGGCGGTGCGGCCTCCCGTGAGGCGAGGGTCCAGACGCAGGCCACGACGGCCAGGACGAACAGCGCCAGAGCGGCGCCTGGAACGATGAGGGACTGTACCCACCCGGAGGATTCCGGGTCGCTGCTTCCGGCCGCTTCGACACCCCAGAAGAGCAGGAGCCCTGCTGGAACGCTCAGGAGCACGGCCTCCAGGACGAGGACGACACGGGCTGCGATGAAGGCGGCGCCGCTTCGGCGGACGGTCTTGGTCGTCATGGGTTCAAGGCTCGTCGTGGACGGCCGGGCGGCATAGCGCGCGAATACTCAACGGGGTGCTCAAGCCGCCGGGACGTACTTGGGGTGTTGGCGGCGGAGGGTGGCGATCACGGTCACCGCGGCGGCGAAGAGCGGGACGAACAGGACCGGGATCAGCACGGCGCCGAGCGGGGCGATGATCACGGCGACGACGGCCTCGTAGAGGAGTGCCGTCCGGCGGGCGAGGGCGCCGCGGGAGAGATTGGCCGTGATGAGGGCTCCGGCCGCCGCCATCACGGCGCCGAGGGCTCCTCCGGCCAGGGAGTAGACCAGGAGGGCCCGGCCGAGAGCGCCCGGGGGCGTGCCGCCGGCGAGGGTCGCGATGCCGACGGCCAGGCCGAACAGGGCCGGGACGAGGAAGAAGAGGACCTGCGCCGTGAGCAGGGTGCGCGGGACGCCGAGGGAGCGCTGACTGCTGTCGTTGGCCATGCGTCCAGGTTGCGGGACGGCCCGGGACCCGGAACAGCGCGCACGTACTCAGGTGGAGGCGGGTACGGGCTCAGTTCAGGAGGCGGCCGAGGCGTTTCAGGTTGCGGATGACCGGGGTGGTCTCGACGTGGGTGACGCCGGGGAGGGTGGCGACGCGGTCGGTGAGGTAGCGGTAGAGGTCGTGGGAGTCGCGGCAGAGGACGGTGGCGGACAGGTTGGTGGTGCCGCTGGTGGCGGCGGCGAAGACGACCTCGGGGTGGGCGGCCAGGGCGCGTCCGGCGGCGTCCAGTTCGGACGGGGTGACGGTCAGCCAGAGGCGGGTGCTGTGGTTCAGGCCGATGAGGTGGAGGTCGAACTCGGCGTAGAAGTGCAGGGCGCCGATGGAGCGCAGGTGGTCGACGCGGCGGCGGACGGTGGACGCGGACCAGCCGGTGGCGGCGGCGAGGTCGGGGAGGGCGGTGCGGCCGTCGCGGGCCAGGACGTCCAGGAGGGGACGCTCGTCCGCGGAGCACTGGGGGATGTCGGCCGGGTCGACGACGAACTCCGGGTGCGGGTTGAGGGCGTCGGCCTGCTCGGGTGTCAGGGCGTCCAGGAGGCGGATCGGGCTGGGCGAGCCGTAGAAGACGTGCAGGACGGAATGGGCCGCGACGTCGATGATGTGGTTCGTGCGCGGGAGTTTGTCGAGCAGCAGGTGTTCGGCCTCGTCCGGGGTGCTGGCCCGGGTGATGCACTGGACCTCCGTCCCGCCCGAGGCGAGCTGGACCCAGGCCGTGTCGGTGCGCCGGGCGAGCGCCTCGGCGACGGGGAGGGCGGCGCCGGGGGCGCAGCGCAGGCGGAGCACCCAACGGCCGTGCGCGAGGTATCCGGCGGGCGGGACGGCGACGACGCGCAGGAGGTCCGCCGCGCGGAGGCGGCGGTAGCGGCGGGCCACGGTCTGGTCGGAGACGCCCAGGATCTCGGCGATCCGGCCGAACGGCGCGCGTCCGTCGAGTTGCAGCGCATGGATCAGTTGCCGGTCAACGTTGTCGATATCCACCAGATCAGGGTAGGTGGTGTCGAAATCTGTTCAATTGCTTTGTCCTGTGTCGCTTTGAGTCGTGCGGCGGCCGAGAGTCGTGGTGTTCGGCGACGACGACTCGGAAGGATCCGGACATGGGCAAGTGGGGACCGCTGACGGCGGTGTCTCTCGGCGCGTTCATGCTGCTGGTGGACGTGAACATCGTGACGGTGGCGCTGCCCGACATGGCGCGCGGGCTCGGCACGACGTTCGGGGCGTTGCAGTGGGTGATGGACGTCTACGCGCTCGCGCTCGCGGCGCTGCTGATGGGCGCGGGGACGCTCGCCGACCGGATCGGACGGCGGCGGCTGTACGTGGCCGGGCTGGTGGTGTTCGCGGCGTCCTCGCTGGTCAGCGGGCTGGCGCCGGACGCGGCGACGCTGATCGCGGCGCGGGCGGTGCAGGGCGTGGGCGCGGCGGCGATGTTCGCGACGACGGTGGCGCTGATCGCCGCGTCCTACGAGGGCCGGGAGCGCAGCGTCGCGTTCGGCGTGTGGGGCGCGGTGTCGGGGGCGGCGTCCGGGGTCGGGCCGATCCTGGGCGGGGTGCTCACGCAGCACCTGGGCTGGCGGTGGATCTTCCTGGTGAACCTGCCGGTCAGCGCCGTCGCGATCGCGGTGACGCTGCGCCAGGTGCGCGAGTCGCGCAATCCGGAGGCGCGGCGGCTGGACGTTCCGGGCATCGCGCTGTTCGCGGTCGCGGCGGGGGCGCTCACCTTCGGGCTGACGCGCGGCGGCGGCTCCCTGTGGATCGCGGTCGCGGTGGCCGGGGTCGCGGTCGCGGGGTTCGTGGCCGTCCAGCTGCGGACGGCCTATCCGACGCTCGACCTGGGGCTTTTCCGGCGGCCGGGGTTCGTCGGAGTGATGATCGGGTCGCTGGCGATGTCGGGAGCGGCGTTCGCGACGCTCATCAACACCTCGCTGTGGCTGCGGGCGGTGCTCGGACTCTCGCCGATGCAGGCCGGTCTGGCGATCCTGCCGCTGCCGGCGGTGTCGTTCGCGACGTCCCTGCTGGCCGGACGGCTGCTGCACGGCGTCTCACCGCGGTGGACGGTCGGCGGCGGGCTCGCGCTGATCGGGGCCGGCGGGTTCGCGCAGGCGTTCCTCACCGCGGACTCGGGCTGGACGGCGCTCGTCCCGGGCCTGGTCGTGACCGGGGTCGGGGCCGGGCTGGCGCTGCCGAACGTGACGGCGGCGGCGGTCGGGGCCGTCCCGGCGGAGCGCGGCGGGATGGCGTCCGGGGCGGTCGGGGCGCTGCGGCAGCTCGGGTACGCGCTCGGCGTCGCGGTGCTCGGCGCGGTGTTCCGCGCGGCGGTGCCCGGCGACCCGGCCGTCTCGCACGACGCGGCCGGGTTCGCCGCCGGGCTGTCCGCCGCGTACGCGACGGCGGGGACGCTCGCGCTGGTCGCCGCCGCGAGCGTCCTGCTCCTCGTCCGGGACTGGGAACGCAAGCGGACGCCAGGTCCGGAGCGGGCGGAGCGGGCGCCGGTCAGGACGTCACTGCGTAGTGGTTCATGACGACGCCCTCGTCGAAGGTGCGGGTCTCGATCAGGCGCAGGCCGAGCCGCCCGTCCAGGCCGGGGAACAGGGACACTCCCCCGCCGAGGACGACCGGGTGAACGCAGATCCGCACCTCGTCGAGCAGGCCCAGCTGGGCGAGCGAGGTGGCGGCGCGGGCGCCGCCCATGAGGAGCAGGTCCTTGCCGTCCTGCTCCTTCAGCTCGCGGACCTGCGCGGCGAGGTCGGACCCGATGACCTTCTCGGCCCACTCGGCGTTCTCGAGCGTCCGGGAGATGACCATCTTGCGGGACGAGCGCCAGACCGGCGCGTACCGGAGGACGTGCGGGTGGTCGGACATGGACTCCGCGTCCGGCCAGAACGACGCCATCATCTCCCAGGTCACGCGGCCGTACAGGGTGATGTCGGTCTGCTCGTTGAGGGTGAACGAGTGGTCCGACAGCTCCGGGCCCATGACGGGCCAGTCGAACTCGCCCTTCGGGCCCTCGACGAAACCGTCGGCGGTGATGTGGACGTAGTAGGACAGCTTCCGCATGTCGTGCTCCTTCTCTCGGGTGCCTTCACCCTTGAGTCGGAGCCGTCCGGACGCCCTCTACATCGCGTCCGGGAAATTCTCGGTCAGTCCTTCCGGCCGGTCGTGGCGACGGCGAGACCGAGGCCGATCATCATCAGGCCGCCCGTCCCGCCGATCATCGCGAGGCGGCGCGGGGAGCGGGCGAGCCAGGTGCGCGCGGAGGCGGCGGCCAGGCCCCACGCGCTGTCGAGGACCAGCGCGATCAGGCAGAAGATCACGCCGAAGAACGCCATCTGGAGCGGGACGTGTCCCGCGGCCCGGTCCACGAACTGGGGCAGGACGGCGGCGAAGAACACGCTGGTCTTCGGGTTGGTGATGCCGACGACCAGGCCCTGCCAGAAGGCGCGGCGGCCGCCGGAGTCCTCGGTCTCGGCGAGCGCCTCGGTCAGCTTGCGCCGCTGCCGCACCGCCTGGACGCCCAGGTAGACCAGGTAGGCCGCGCCGACCAGCTTGATCGTCGTGAAGAGCACCGCGGACTCGGCGACGAGCGAGCCGATGCCGAGGGCGACGGCGGTGGACAGGAGGAGCGCGCCGACCTCGTTGCCGATGACGCTCGTGAGGGCCGTCCGGCGGCCGTGGGCGAGCGCGCGCCCGACGACGAAGAGCACGGACGGCCCGGGGACGAGGATGATCAGTGTGGCCATCGCGCAGAAGGCCAGCAGACGTTCGGGGGACACCATGTCCGGAGATTACGCCTTGTCCGAAACGTCCGGCCAGTGGGTTCTGACTGGTGAGATGGCGTTTCGGGCCGCTCAGGCGGGCTGCCGTTCGGGCGCCCCGGCCGGGACCGGCTCGGAGTGGGCCGCGGGGGTCCCCCTGCCGTCCGTCCGGCGCTGGAGGAGGCCGGACGCGACGACCAGGGCGAACCCGCCGACGCCGAGCAGGCCGCCGACCCAGCCCGTCGAGGTGTAGCCGAACCCGGCGTCGATCGTGACCCCCGCGAGGAACGGGCCGATCGTGTTGCCCAGGTTGAACGCGGCGATGTTGGCGGCGGACGCCATCGTCGGCGCGCCCTTCGCGGCGTCCATGACGCGGAGCTGAAGCGGCGCGACGGTCGAGAACCCGGCCGCGCCGAGCAGCAGGATCCCGACGACGAGGGTCGGCTTGGTGTGCGCAGCCGGGACGAACAGGAAGGTCAGCGCGGCGGTCGCGCCGATCGTCGCGAACAGGGCGGGGAGCAGGGCGCGGTCGGCGAGCCGTCCGCCGAGCAGGTTCCCGCCGAAGACGCCGACCCCGAACAGGATCATGACGACCGGGACCGCGCCCTCGCCGAACCCGGCGACGTCGGTCATCGTGGACGAGATGTAGGTGTAGACGGTGAACACCGGCGCCCAGCCGAGGACGGCCATGCCGAGCGCGAGCCAGACCTGCGGATTGCGGAAGGCGCGCAGCTCGCGGCCCAGTCCGCCCTCCGGACGTGCCGTCTTCGGGACCAGCGCGGCGACGCCGATCAGGCCGATCACGCCGACGACCGCGATCGCCCAGAAGGTCATGCGCCAGCCGTACTGCTGCCCGAGCCACGCCCCGGCCGGGACGCCGAGGACGTTGGCGATCGTGAGGCCGCTGAACATGAGCGCGATCGCGCCCGCCCGCTTCTCCGGCTTGACCAGGTCGGCGGCGACGACGGCCCCGACGCCGAAGTAGGCGCCGTGCGAGAAGGCGGCGAGGATCCGTCCGGCCATGAGGACGCCGTAGGTCGGCGCGACGGCCGACAGGACGTTCCCGGCGATGAACAGGCCCATCAGCGCGAGCAGCATCCCCTTGCGCGGCAGCCGGGCGCCGAGCGCGGTGAGCAGGGGCGCGCCGACGACGACGCCGAACGCGTAACCGGAGACCAGCAGGGCGGCCGTGGGGATCGAGGTGTGGAAGTCGCGGGCCAGGTCCGGCAGCAGCCCGTTCGGGGAGAACTCGGTGGTGCCGATGCCGAAGGCGCTGATCGCCAGGGCCAGAAGGGCGAGAGGCATGAG
Organism: Spirillospora sp. NPDC052269; assembly: GCF_040679435.1. Lineage (NCBI taxonomy): Bacteria > Bacillati > Actinomycetota > Actinomycetes > Streptosporangiales > Thermomonosporaceae > Spirillospora > Spirillospora sp. NPDC052269. The sequence continues at coordinate 32,398 of NZ_JBFAUU010000014.1, read as the reverse complement.
GTGGATCCCATCCGGTTAGACTGAGAGGCGTGCGCTGGTAACACGCGGAAGCATTAGTTGCACGCGCCGGTTATTTGCACACGCTGACTATATGCGTGTGCAATCAGTGCGGGTCAACCGCGGAAGGGGTGAGCCATGTCACACGTCAATGAGACCCGGGCCGGAGGCTGGCGGACGCTCGCCGCCCTGCACACCCGTATCGAGGACGAGATCGAACGCGCGCTGCAGCGCGAGCACGGCCTCGCCGTGAACGAGTTCTGCGCCCTGCACCACCTGTCCAAGCCGGACGCGCGGGACGTCCGCATGCAGCAGCTCGCCAGCGTGCTCGTCCTCAGCCAGAGCGCCACGACCCGCCTGGTCGGACGGCTGGAGGAGCGCGGCCTGGTCCGGCGCGTCCTGTCGTCGGAGGACCGCCGCGGCATCGTCGCCGAGGCCACCGACGAGGGCCGCGCCCTCATGATCCGCGCCACCCCGACCCACAACGCCGCCCTCGACGAGGCCCTCGCGGGCGCCGCCGGCCTCCCCGAGCTCAAGCCCCTCGTCACCGCCATCGAAAGCATCGGCGGCAAGGCCTGACCAGCTAGAACACCCCGCGAAGCCTCAACCGCCCATCCCACGGACGGCCGGACCGGACGGCCGGACGGACGGTCAGGTGGTCGGCCGGACGGAAGGCTGGACGGAAGGCTGGACGGAAGGGCGGACGAGCGGACGGGCGGTCAGGGGGTCGGCTGGCGGAGGGCGGGGGTGGACGTCAGGAGGGCGGCCGTCTCCGCGGCCCGCTCCCCCGCCGTCGCGGCGGATTCGAGGTCGGCGGCGGGCAGGTCGTCCACCACACGCCCCTCGGACAGGACGACCACGCGGTCGGCGACGCGCCGCGCCACCCGCAGGTCGTGCGTGACGAACACGATCGCGAGGCCCTCGTCCCGGCGCAGCTCGTCCAGCAGGGCGAGGACGCGCTCCTGCGTGATCACGTCGAGGCCGGTGGTCGGCTCGTCCGCGAGCAGCACCCGGGGACTCGACGCCAGCGCCCGCGCGAGCGCGACCCGCTGGCGCTCCCCGCCCGACAGCGTCGCCGGACGCCGCTCCGCGAACCCCGCGTCGAGCCCGACACGGGTGAGCAGCGCGTCCAGGTCCGCGTCCGTCGTCGCACCGGCCTCGGCGATGACCTGCCGGACGGTGTGGCGGGGGTCGAAGGAGGCGAGGGCGTCCTGGAAGACCAGGCCGGTGCGGCGGCGCAGGGCGCGCCGGTCGCGGTCGCGCAGGGACCACACGTCCCGGCCGTCCGCAAGGACCTGGCCGTTCTGTGGACGGTCGAGCGCGGCGAGCACTCCGACCAGCGTGGACTTCCCGGATCCGCTGCGTCCGACGACCGCGACGGCCTCGCCTTCCCGGACGTCGAGATCGAGCCCGTCCAGCGCGACCGTCGTCCGACCGCGGCCACGGCCGATGCCGTGTCCGCCCAGCACGCGCCGGACGCCGCGCAGCGACATCGCGACGTCTCCCGGTTCGCCCGGGACGCGCGCGGACGAGTCCAGGCGCGCGGCGGAGACCAGCTCGCGCGTGAAGGCGTGCCGCGGCTCGGCGAGAACATCGCCGGACGGGCCGTGTTCGACGATGCGGCCCTCGGTGATGACGGCGATCTCGTCCGCCCAGCGGGCCGCGACGGCGAGGTCGTGCGTGATCAGCAGGACGGCGCGCTCCTCGTCCCGGGCCTGGGCGCGGACGGCGTCCAGCACCTCGGCCTGCGTGACCGGGTCCAGCGCGGTGGTCACCTCGTCCGCGATCAGCACGTCCGGGCCGAGGACGGTCGCGAGCGCCAGCGCGGCGCGCTGCGCCTGCCCGCCGGACAGCTCGAACGGGCGCGCGTCCCAGACCGCGTCCGGATCCAGACCACAGCGCCGCAGCGCCTCCCGCCCGTCACGCCCACCGCGGCCGTCACGCCCACCGCGATCGTCGTGCCCATCGCGGGCGGCGCGGGGGGCGGGTGTTGGCTGGTGGGCGCGGAGGGTTTCGGTGAGGTGGCGTCCGATCGTGATCGTGGGGTTGAGGCTGGCCAGGGCGTCCTGGAAGGCGTATCCGACACGGCTCCCCCGGACGGCCCGCAGCTCACGCCCGGACAGCGACAGCAGGTCGATCTCGCCGAGCGACCCCGAACCGCCGCCCAGCCCCGAACCGCTGCGCACCCCCGAACCGCCGCCCAGCCCCGAACCGCTGCGCACCCCCGAACCGTCGCGCAAGCCCGAACCCCCGAGCGGACCCGAACCGCTGCGCACCCCCGAACCGTCGCGCAGGCCCGAAGCGCCGAGCAGGATCGAGCCGCCGACCCGCACGCCCTCGCGGTGCAGCCCGGCGACCGACCGCGCCGTCAGCGACTTCCCGCTGCCGGACGGTCCGGCGAGCGCGACGACCCGTCCGCGCGGAACGGCCAGGTCCAGGCCGTCCACGACCCGGCGGCCGGGGACGTCGATGGTCAGGGACCGGAGGGTGAGGGCGTTCACCAGGCGCTCCCCTCGCCGCGAGCGAACGCCGAGGCCAGGACGTTGACCGCGAGGATCGTCACGACCACGCACGCGGCCGGGAACGCGACGGTGTACCACTCGCCGGTCAGGAGGTGCTGCTGGGCCTCGGTCAGCAGGTTTCCCCAGCTCGGACGGTTCGGCGGGACGCCGAGCCCGAGGAAGCTCAGCGTGGACTCGGTGAGGATCGCGTGGCCGACCTCGAACGCCGCGATCGACGCGATCGGCGGCAGCGCGCCCGGCAGGAGGTGCCGCCGCAGCACCTGCCACCGCGACAGTCCGAGCGCGTACGCGGCCCGCACATAGAGCCGTTCGCGCTGGCTGATCAGTTCCGCGCGGGCGGTGAGCGCGACCGGCATCCAGCTCGTCACCGCGATCGCGACGACGACCGTGCCGAGGGACGGTCCGAGCAGCGCCGACAGCGCGAGCGCGACGATCAGCATCGGGACGGAGAGCAGGACGTCCGCGACCCAGGAGATCACGGCGGACAGCCAGCGCGGCCCGGCGGCGGCGAGCGCGCCCAGCAGGACGCCGGCGGCGACCGTGACGGCCCCCGCGAGCAGTCCGGCGGACAGGGACGTCCGCGCGCCGTACAGCAGCCGCGCCCACAGGTCGCGTCCGAGCAGGTCGGTGCCGAGCGGATGCCCGGACGACCCGGGCGGCAGCCCCGTCGCGTCGGTGTCCGTCGCGATCGGATCGTGCGAGGTCAGCAGCGGCGCGGCTACCGCCGCCAGAGCCATGATCCCCAGAGCCAGGCCCGCCGCCCACACTCCGGGCCGTCCGGCGGGCATCCGGAACGCCAGCAGCCCGCGTTCGCGCCAGCGCCGCGGCGCGGCTTCAGCGCGCATGGGCGAACTCCGGCCTGAGGTGCGGGACGACCCGCACAAGCGATTCATGCCGTGAGGCCTCAGTGCGCATGGGCGGGCTCCAGCTTCACGCGAGGGTCGAGCCAGGCGACGGCGAGGTCGCCGAGAAGGTTCGCCACGACGACGATCACGCCCGTGAGCAGGACGATCGCGGTGAGGACCGGATAGTCCTGGCCCTGCGCGGCGAGGATGGCCTGGCGGCCGATCCCGGGCCAGGAGAAGATCAGTTCGGTGGCGTAGGCGCCCGCGACGAGCCCGCCGACGCCGACGCCGAGGCGGGCCGCGAACGGGACGAGCCCGGGACGCAGCAGGTGGCGGGCCACGACGACGCGTTCGGGGAGGCCGCGCGAGCGGGCGTTGTCCACGTGCGGGGCGGTCCGGAGGCGTCCGACGCCGGTCTCGACGAGGCGCGCGTACGCGCCGAAGTGGTGCCCGAAGGCGAGGGCCAGCGCGGGCAGCACCAGGTGCGGCAGCAGGACGCCGACGGTGACCGGCCGGTCAGGCCCCGACACCCCGCCGGACGGCAGCCATCCGAGCCAGGCCGAGAAGATCCAGAGCAGCAGCAGCGCCATCACGAAGCCGGGCATGCCGCCGACGGCGAACAGCGTCGTCTCGATGCCGCGGCGCAGCCAGGCGCGGCGGGTGAGCGCGGCGGCCAGGCCGACCGCGACCGCGCCGAACACGCTGATCAGGACGGCCGCGCCGGTCAGCAGCAGCGTCCACGGGACGGTGTCCGCGAGCACCTCCGACACCGGACGGCCCGTCTTGTAGGACGTGCCGAAATCACCGTGCAGGGCACCGCCGACCCACCGTCCGTACCGGGTGGGCAGCGGGTCGTCCAGCCCCATGGTGTGCCTCAGCTCGGCGACGGCGGAGGCGCTCGGCGGGCGTCCGCCCGACCGCGCCTCCAGGATGTTCGCCGCGGGGTCGCCGGGCGCGGCGTCCAGGAGCCCGAAGCACAGCGCGGACAGGGCGACGACGACCGCAACGGCCGCCACCGCCCTGCGGAGCAGGGTGCGTATCAAGGTCGGCGCCCGTGGCGAGCGGCGGCCAGGTGGCTATGAGACATGCCCTAGGACCAGGACCACTTCTCGGCGTTCCAGAAGAAGCCGTAGCCGTGGTGGCCCAGGGTGCGCTGTTCCGGTCCCTTGAGCGTCGTCGGGATCGCGTTGTCGGTCTTGAGGTAGGAGATCCAGACGAACGGCGGGTCCTCGGCGAGCGCCTTCTGCAGGTCGGCGTACGCCGCCTTCCGGACGGCCGGGTCGTCGGTGTCACGCCCCCTGGCCAGCGCCTTGTCGACGTCCGGGTTGCTGTAGGAGCCGTAGTTCGAGCCGCCCTTGGCGAGCACCTCGCTGGACGAGAACGGGCCGAAGACCGACGAGTCCGGGTCGTAGGGCGTGCCCCAGCCGACGACGAACGCGTCCAGGTCGCCCCAGTGCTTGCGCACCCAGTCGCGCGGACGCGGGTTCGGCTGGACATCGAATCCGGCCTGCTTCAGCTGCGTCGCCGACACGTTCAGGATCGCGACGCGCGCGGAGTCCTCGGCGAAGGTGCTCAGCTCGAACCGGACGGTCTTGCCGTCCTTGGCCCACAGGTTCTGCGCGTTCTTGGCGTATCCGGCGGACTTCATGAGCGTGTCGACCTTGGCCGCGTCGTACGTGAACGGCGCGGGGTCGGTCTTGTAGGGCGACTCGTCCAGCGGTCCGGTCGCGGGGCTGCCCTGACCTTTGAGGACGCTCCGGACGATCGCGTCGCGGTCGACGGCGAAGTTCATCGCCTGCCGCACCTTCTTGTCGGCGAACACCGGCTTGCGGAAGTTCAGCATCAGCGCGCGGTAGTCGGCGGTCGGGTAGGTCTCGACCCTGACCCGCTTGATCTTGCCGACCTGCGCGGCCTGCTGCGGCTGGACGTGCGCCGCGTCCACCTCGCCGGTCTTGAGCTGGATCAGCCGGGCGCTGTCGTCCGGGACGTACTTGATCACGATCTTCGGCAGCTTCGGCTTGCCCTCGTAGTAGCCGTCGAACGGCGCCAGCTCGGCGTACTGCCCCGGCTTGAACGTCGTCAGCCTGAACGGCCCGGCCCCCACCGGGTGCTGCCCGAAGTCGGCGTCGGTCAGCTTCTTCCCCTGCAGGACGTGCTGGGGCAGCAGGCCGACCGACATCGCGTCCAGCAGCGGCGCGAACGGGCGGCTGAGCTTCAGCGTCGCGGTGGTCGCGTCCGGCGTCTCCACGGACGCGACCGAGGCGAAGTTCCGCGACAGCGGGACCTCGGTCCCGGCCTCCCGCATCGCCTCGATCGTGAACTTGACGTCCGCCGAGGTGAGCGGCTTGCCGTCCTGCCAGGTCAGGCCCTTGCGGAGGGTGAAGGTGTAGGAGCGGCGGTCGGGCGAGACCCGCCACGACTCGGCGAGGCCGGGCACCACCTTGTTGGCGGCGTCGTGGCGGGTCAGCCCGCGGAACACCATCTCGGTCACGGGGTCGATGTGCTCGTCCTGGAGGACGGGGTTCAGCGTGTCCGGCTCGTCGCCGATCGCGTAGGTGAAGGTCCCCCCGGACTTCCCCGCGGCCCCGGAACCGCCGCCCGCGCCCCCGCATCCGGCGGCCAGCAGGGCCGCCACCACCCCGATGACCAGCGCCGACTTACGCATTCCACTCCTAATTGCAAATAGCTCGCAACAAGGACCATAGCAAGCGCGACACCGGGACGCCGAGTCGGCGATCGCTTACCCGCCGGGAACGCGCCGCATGAACGCGGCACCTACGAGCCGGTCGGACGGAGCGCGGAGCGGAGGATCTTGCCTGTGGACGTGCGCGGCAGCTCGGCCAGGAAGTTCACCGTCGCGGGCACCTTGTGCTCGGGGAGCCGCGTCCGCGCGAGGTCCAGGAGCTCGGCGAGCAGGACCATCTCGTCCGCGCCGGTGATCGCGACCGCGTACGCGTGCAGCGCCCCCGGCAGCGAGCCGTCCGGGACCACCGTGACCTCGACCACCCCGGGGTGCTGGCCGAGGATCCGCTCCACCTCCAGCGGCGACACCCGCCGCCCCGACACGGTGACCTGGTCGAGCACCCGGCCGTGGTGGTGGACGAACCCGTCGTCGTCCACGTGCACCAGGTCGCCGGTGCGCAGCCAGCCGTCCGCCGACAGCACCTCGGCCGTCGGCCCCGGCTTGCCGAGGTACCCCGTCATCACCGACGGCCCCCGGACGTACAACACGCCCGGCTCGCCCGGACGCGCCGTCCGGCCTTGCCCGGCCTCGTTCCGGATGGAGATCTCGTACGGGTCGAGCGGCACCCCGAGCGCACCGCGCCGCCGCCGCGCCACCGTGTTCGACACGAACGTGTGCCCGACCTCCGTGCTGCCCAGGCCGTCCAGCACCGGGCAGCCGAGGGTCTGCTCGACCCGGTCGGCGAGGGTGGGCAGCAGCGGCTCGCCCGCCGACGCGGCCGCCCGCAGCGAGCCGAACGCGCGACGCACCCCGGTCTCCCGCTCCGGCGCGGCGACCAGCCGGGCGTACCAGGTCGGGACGGTGAACAGCAGCGTCGGACGGTGCCGCCGCGCCTGCTCGGCCGCCCCCTCGACGCTCGGCTGCGCCGCCCACAGCACCGCCGCCGCCCCGCAGAACATCGGGAACAGCACGGTCGCGCCGAGCCCGTACGGGTAGCACGCCTTGGCCAGCGAGAACACCACGTCCGACGGGCTCATCGCGAGCGCCCCGACGCCCATCGCGAGGAAGTACGCCTCCGCGTCGGTGTGCCGGTGCACCGCCCCCTTGGGCCGTCCGGTCGTCCCCGACGTGTACTGGACGTAGGCCGGGGCGCCCGGATCGACCGGCACCGGTTCCGGGACGGACGCGGGCTCGCCGGCCAGGTCGTCCCCGGTCAGGACCCGCGCCGACGGGAACCGGCCGGCCAGCTCCGGCGCGCACACCACCGCGCGCGGCCCGGCGTCCGACGTGATGTACGCGTGCTCCTTCTCGCCCTGCTCGGGCCCGGTGAGGACCGCCACCGCACCGAGCCGGAGCGTCCCGAACAGGGCCGCGACCAGCGGGACCGAGTCGGGCAGCGCGAGCAGCACCCGGTCCCCGCGCCGGACCCCGGCCGCGCGCAGCACCCCCGCCGCGCGCGCCGCGGCGTCGTGCACCTCGCCGTGGCTGACCGTCGTGTCTCCGGTGTGGAACAGCGGCCGGTCGCGCCACCCGTGGGTGTCCGCGCGACCGGCCAGGACGAACGCGAGATTGCCTTCCATGGTTGTCGGCTCCTTCCGCCTGGGACGACAAGCGGAGGCTACGCCGAGTAGGCGTGCCGACACGGCCGGTTCATACCGTTTCGGTCTGGCCCCGTGACCGCCACAAGGAGGATGTTCCGGCCTTTTTGCAGGTCAGGCGGGTAGAGGTTCCCACCCCGTGGGACGCCGCACCAGCAGCTCGCGGGTCAGGAGGCATCCGGCGGGGACGTCCCAGTTCGCCGGGACGGCCGGATCGGCGGCACGCTCGGCCGCCCACACCTGGTCGACCGCCCAGCGCAGCTTCGCGATCCCGTCCGGGTGCCCGGTGCCGGACGCGACGAAGACGTCCCGGGCGGGCGCGGCCACGACCAGGTCGCCCTCGACGTCCTGGGCGAGCTTGTCGCAGAACCCCTCGTCCAGCAGAAGGCTCGCCTCCAGGCCGCCGCGGCCGGACGGGTCCTTGGCATCCGCCGAGCCGAGCGTCACCGTCACGGCCCGCGCGTCCGGGTACCAGCCGAGCACCAGGTCGGGCCGCAGGTCGCGCAGGTTGATCGACGCCTGCCGCGCCAGGTCGCGCGGGTCGATGCCGAGCTCCCCGCAGTGCCGCCGCGCGACGTGCTCGTACCGGCGTCCCGCGCCCGCGCCCGGCAGCGTCACCGTGCCGGGCTCGGTGGGCAGCTCGAGCGCGTAGGTCACGTACACGTCGGCCGCGAACGGCTCGCGGATCGGCTCCTCGCCCGGCGGCAGCGGGAACTCCAGCTGCACGTCGCAGGGGACCTTGGCCCTCATGAGCGGCACGACGAGTCTGCTCCGCGGCTCGGTCACCGGCGAACCTCCTTGCACGGCGGGGTTGGCGGGGTACGCAAGTCGATCACCCTACCGGCCTGCCCGGCCCGAAGGGCGTCCCGCGCGCGTGTCCTGCCCCGTCCGCGCCGCCGGGACGTCCGGGGGCCCGGCGGGCGGGACGAGCGGGAGACCGGACGGCGCGCCGCGCTCGACGAGGGCCATGATCGCGGCGGTGTCGAGATGCTCGTCGACGAGGTCCGCGACGGTGTCGAGGGCGGCCTCGCGGAGCGCGGCGAACGAGACGTCCGGCGCGGGCGTGAAGGCGCGTCCGGCGCGGGCGGCGACGTCCGCGAGGAACGCGCGCCGGAACCCGTCGCTCTCCAGCGCTCCGTGCCAGGTCGTGCCGTACGTGGCGCCCACGCGGCAGCCGTCGAGGAACGGCTCGCCGCCTTCGGGCTCGACGATGCCGTGGTGGATCTCGTACGCCTGGACGGGCTGCCCGTACGCCGTGCCGGACGGCCGTCCGAGCGTCTTGTCCGCGCCGAAACGCACGCGCGTCGGGAGGAGCCCGAGGCCCTCGACCGTCCCCGCGCCCGACTCGACCTCGTCCTCGATCGTGCGGGCGAGCATCTGGTGCCCGCCGCAGATGCCGAGGATCGGCCTGCCCTCGTGCGCGCGCGCGACGATCGCGTCCGCGAGACCGCGTTCGCGCAGCCACGCCAGGTCGGCGACCGTCGCACGCGAGCCGGGCAGGATCACCAGGTCGGCGTCCGCGAGCTCGCCCGGCGTCGTCGCGTACCGGACGACCACGCCGGGTTCGCAGGTCAGGGCGTCCACGTCGGTGAAGTTCGAGATGCGCGGGACCCGGACGACCGCCACCCGCAGCGTCTCCCGCCCGACCGGCGGCGCGGCCTGCGCGCGCGGACCGTCCAGGGCGAGCGAGTCCTCGGCGTCCAGGTTCAGCTCCGGCTGCCAGGGCAGCACGCCCAGCGTCGGACGGCCCGTCAGCGCCTCCAGCTGCGCGAGCCCGGGCGCGAGCAGCTCCGGCGCGCCCCGGAACTTGTTGATCACGAATCCGGCGACCAGCGCCTGGTCGGCGGGCTCCAGCAGCGCCAGCGTGCCGAACAGGGACGCGAACACCCCGCCCCGGTCGATGTCCCCGACCACGATCACCGGCAGGTCCGCGGCGCGCGCGAGCCCCATGTTCGCCAGGTCGCCGCGCCGCAGGTTGATCTCCGCCGGGCTCCCCGCCCCCTCGCACACCACCACGTCGTGCGCCGCGCGCAGCTCGGCCAGGCTGTCGAGGACGACCTCCCGCAGCCGCTCCCTGTGCGCGCCGTACTCCAGCGCGTCCACCTCCGCGACCGGCCGTCCGAGCAGCACGATCTGGCTCCGCCGGTCGCTCCCCGGCTTCAGCAGCACCGGGTTCATCAGCGCGGACGGCTCGACCCCCGCCGCGAGCGCCTGCGTGTACTGCGCCCGCCCGATCTCCGCGCCGTCCGCCGTCACCATCGAGTTCAGCGACATGTTCTGCGCCTTGAACGGCGCCACGCGCACGCCCTGGCGCGCCAGCCACCGGCACAGCCCCGCCGTCAGGACGCTCTTCCCCGCGTCCGACGTCGTCCCCGCCACCAGCAGCGCCCCACCGGCCCTCATCCGCACCTCTTCTCTTCGCGCGCGCACGCGAGGGCCAAAGGACGGCTGCCCTTTCCCTCGCGCGCGCAGGCGAGGGCCGCGCACAGAACGGCCGCCGCCGCGGTCACGCGCGCGGACAGCCGCACCGCCCGCCGGATGTCGGCGACCTCCGGCGAACGCCCGTCGCCCAGCTCGGGCCGCGTCTCGACCTGCCCGCCGTAGGCGTTGGCGCCGCCGAGCCGGACGTCGAGCGCGCCCGCGAACGCGGCCTCGCACCGTCCGGCGTTCGGGCTCGGGTGGGACGCGCCGTCCCGGCGCAGCACCCGCCACGCCTCGGACCGCCGTCCGCGCGGCGCGCACGCCACCGCGACCACCCCGGTCAGCCGCGCCGGAACCCAGTTCACGACGTCGTCCAGCCGCGCCGAGGCCCATCCGAACCGCTCGTAGCGCGGGCTGCGGTACCCGACCATCGCGTCCAGGGTGTTCGCGGCGCGGTACGCCAGCAGCCCCGGGACCCCTCCGACCGCGCCCCACACCAGCGGCGCGATGGACGCGTCGGAGGTGTTCTCCGCCACCGACTCGACCGTCGCCCGCGCCAGCTCGTCCGCGCCGAGCCCGGCCGGATCACGCGCGCACAGGTGCCCGAGCCGTCCCCGCGCCGCCTCAAGATCTTGATCTTCGAGGAAGCCGCTCATGACGCGCCCCTCACGTCCCAAGGACGTCCCGCCGAGCACCGCCCACGTCGCGAGCGCCGTCACCCCCGCGCGCACGAGCGGCCGCCCCCGGACGGCCCGCTCCACGGCAATGCCCCCGGCGAGTGTGCCTCCCACCAGCACAGCCGTGTACGCGACCCCGCGCGCACGAGAGTCGGCGTACACCTTCTTCTCCAGCGCGGACGCCACCCGTCCGAACGCCGCGACCGGATGCCCACGCCTGGGATCGCCCACCAGCGCGTCCAGCGCCACCCCGGCGAGCAGCCCGGCGGCCCTAGGCGAGACGCGCATCGAGCTCGTCCCAGTTGATCTCCAGCCAGTCCTGAGCCCGCCGGATGCGCGCTCCCGCGCCCCCGCGCCACAGCCGCGCCCAGGCGCCCCCGCCCTCGGCGCGCCTCTTCATCGCCCGATACGACCGCTCGAACCGCACCAGTGCCGCGTGCAGCACCTCACGCCGCTCCCCTGCCGACAGCCCGTACGCGTCCACGAAGATCCGCATCCGCCGTCCGGCGTCCACGTCGTACAGAAGATCGTCACGATCGGCCGGGTCAGCGAGGGGAGCCCAGTGCCGCAGCGCCGTCACCACGTCGTACATCCGCGTCGTCGGCCGCGCGAGATCGAAGTCGATCAACGCCACCGGCGCCCCACCCCGGAACACCACGTTCTCGGGCGTCACATCGCAGTGCCCGATCAACTCCGGCGGCCCATCGAGATTCGACGCCGCCGTGTCCCAGGGATCACCCGGCCGCGTCCCGTAGGAGACGGCCGCGTCGTGATACCGCCGCAGGAGCCGCCCGACACCGGCCAGCGCCTCGTCCCCCACAGCCCACCTGGGCAGCGGCGAATGCGGACACTGCCCGTCCATCCAGCTCAGAATCTCCCGCCCGCGCTCGTCCACGCCGAGCACCCGCGGCGCCCCGTCGAACCCGGCCGCCTCCAGATGCCGCAGCAGCCCGTGCACCGCCGGACTGTGCGCCCCCATCACCCGCCGCACCGTCTCCCCGGCACGCACCACGCCCTCGGTGACGTCCCCGCCCGCGAGCGGCACCTCGATCTCCATCACCACAAGCCAGAACGATATGACCTGTTCGCACGTCCCGAAGCCGCCCACCGCCCAAACCCCCCAAGGTGACCACGCCCCCTGGTCAAACAGTGCGAACACCCCCCGCCTCGCTCTAGACTCCTCTCTCACAAGCGCCCATAGCTCAGCCGGATAGAGCAGCAGACTTCTAATCTGCCGGTCGGGGGTTCGAATCCCTCTGGGCGCGCCACCTCTGACCTGCAAAAACACCATCGCGGCAGCGATCAAATCCCGCCCACTGTGCCCCGTTTTGCCGCCGTGGTCGCTCCGTGGTCGCTCGGCGGACATCCAACGCCCCGACCACACCCGCCGTGACCCGCGCCACCCCACTCGACCCGCCACGTCGCACCACGCCCGTAGGGCCATCTGACGGACCCGGCGGGAACACACGAACCCGCCCCCGCGCGTTCAGTCGGGCAAGCGCACGTCGGCCCCGCCGGGACGGCATGTCCGGGCGGGGCCGACGGGTTAGACGGGCGGTCGCGTCACGCCGTACACGCCAACGCGCCGAACAGGACATCAAATCTGAACGGACCGGTGCATTTACGCAGTGATGAAACCGATAGAGAAGACCCCGCCCATTACGCCCGAATCGGCGGAATGAGCGAGGTTCTCCGAAGATGTTCCTCTACCCTGATCCCGGGGGACCAGCCTGATAACCCCAGGCTGGTCCCTCCCTACGAGGCCAAGGGGATGCCGAGTCCTGCGGGGGCCTCCAGGGACTGGTGGCGGTCGAGGTCGACCCAGACGGTGTGGCCGAGGGCGGGGCTGCCGTGGATGCCCAGTGCGATCGCGAGATGCGACACCGCATACAGACCGCGTCCGCTCTCCAGGGTGTCGTCCGGCTGCTGGACGGTGGGGACGCCCCGGCCTCCGACATCGGTGACCCCGACATAGACCGGGTCACCGTAGGCCAGCTCGACGCCGAACCAGCCGCCCTCGTCGACCGAGCAGGTGTGGCGCAGGGTGTTGGCGGTCAGCTCCGACACGACGAACTCCACCACGTCCGCGCAGATCTCCCCAGCGAACAACGCGCGGGCGAAGTGCCGCGCGGCCGAAGCCTGCGACGCCTTGCCGGAGAAGGTACGCCGCCACCGCATCTCACCGGTCCCGTACAGCCATTCGGCTGCCGTACTGTACCTCCACTTGCGCTTCTCCATGAACATTTTCTCCCTTGTCGGGGCCGCCTGTGGCCGCGTTTGTGCCGTTGCCGTTCGGGCCGCCGGGGTGGCGATTACCGCAAATCTCCGCCGCCGAGGTCAAGGCACGTTGATCTCCACCGCTTCCGGCGCGTTCCGGCGCGCTCAACAGCCGCCCTTCTTGTGGATTTCTGGGCGAAGCGGGACTCTTGCTCACGGCGCGTCGTGGCGCACATTCCGCAGCAGCTTGGTGACGTCGGCGATCTGGTCGGCCGGAAAGTGCAGGCTCGCCCAGGGCTCCATGCCATCCGGACGGATCGGCGCCGAGGCCATCCACCGCCGGTTCTCCGCCAATCTCCGGGTGAAGGCCCGCAACCGGACCATGTCGTCGATCGGCAGCTTCACCCACGCGAGCCCCTCGTAGTAGTCGCCGTACAAGGAACGGTGCTCCACCGGGGTGCAGGTACCTCCAGCACGGACCGCCTGGCCCGCGTCCTGACAACACATGAGCGTGGCGTAGCCCGCCGCCCACAGCGCCTTGACCAGCGGCACCATCAACTCGTCCACCTCTATCGTCTCGCCGGCTGGGGTGGTCACGGCGCGGGTCGGATGGACCTGCACGGGCTGGGAGGAATCGTGGTCGGCCATGCCTGGCGCTCCTCATCAAGGTTGGGGTTGGAGCCTCCGGGCGGGACGCATCAGGGATGTCGTCCCGCCCGGAGACGTATCGGCGGGGCATCGGGCGCAGGACTTCGCCGCCACGCTGGGTCCTGTCGGCCCTCGGCACGGGCTCCTGCAACCGGGCTCGGTCGGGGGAATCCCGGGAGGTCACCCGCTGGAGCGCTGCCCGATGCCCCCGTCTGGAGATGGGAACTCAGGCGGATCGCCGTCTGCCGCGGCGGCGTCCGGCGCCAAGATGCGGACCAACGTGTGCCGCCCCGCGAACTAGGCCACCGTCCAACGTCCCGCCTCGGCAGCCGAAGCGGGGAGAGATGGAAGTGCGAGGGAGTGCGGAGGACATGAGGCTCGCTCGTTCATCAGCTGGGTCCCCGGTTCGTCGAGCTGTGCGAGTTGGAGAGCTGTAGCTTCTGTGACCTGGCGTGTGTCGTACGACACGGCCAGTGACCTAACTATGACGCTCTCAAGTAGAGCTAGTCCAGAAAAACTTGAGACTCGTAAAATTCGCATGGCCATACCCCTTCAAACCCACCCAGGAGCAGACCGTGGCGCAGACCAAACCGACCGCGCGGCAGCGTGTGGTCGCCCGTGTCCTGAGCAAGCTCCGCGCCGAGTGCAGCCTCAGTCAGGCGGACGTCGCCCGGGAGATGGGGTGGTCGAAGTCGAAGCAGGAGAAGATCGAGGCAGGCAACATCAACATCCGCCTGGCGGATGTGCGCGCTCTCTTGGCCTTGTACGGCGTCACGGACAAGGAACGGGTGGAGTACCTGGCCGACCTGACACGCCGAGCACGTCAGCCCGGCTGGTGGCACGTGCATCGCGCCGTCGTCCCGTCCTGGGCTGAGGTGTACTTCAACCTGGAGGAGGAGGCGTCTTCCCTTCGGACCTTCCAGCAGGAGCTGGTCTACGGACTACTCCAGACTCCGGAGTACATCCGAGCCCTGGTGACGGCCTCGATCCCCCGCCTGGAGGACGATGAGATCGAGCGCATCATCAACGTCCGCGTCGAACGCCAGCGACGCCTGGAGACCTCGAGTCACCCGCTCACGCTGTGGGTGATCATGAGTGAGGCGGTGCTGCGGCGACAGCTTCACGACCGGGCAGCTTGGACGGCTCAGCTGAAGCACATCCTGGAGAAGGCCGAACTGCCGACCGTCACCATGCAGGTGCTTCCGTTCAGCGCCGGACCACACGCCTCGATGGGAGCTTCCTTCGACATCCTGGGCTTTCCCGAGTCCGCCGACCTGGATGTGCTCTACCTTGAGGCGCGGCAGGCCAGCTCCTATCAGGAAGAGACGGGCGTCGTCGCCGAATATAGTGAAGTGTTCGACTATCTGCGCGGCCAAGCACTCGACCCACGCAAGTCGCTCGACTTCGTCGCGCATCTACACCGGGAAGCGTGATGATGCACCGAACCTCTCAACGGCGCCTGACCGGAGGCGACCTGCCGACCGCACGATGGCGCAAGTCAAGCCGCAGCGACCAGTCTGGTGGCGCCTGCGTTGAGGTTGCCCAGGTGGATCACTCCCACGTCACGCGTGACTCCAAAGACCCAATCGGTCCTGTGCTCGCATTCACCGGGTTTGAGTGGGGGGCGTTCCTTGCCGAGGTCAAGGCCGGAACCCATGACTTGAGCTGACGGGAACAAGCACCATGCCGGAACCTCAATGGACCGCGCGCTGACCGCCGATCTCCTACGAGCGGCGCATGAGTTCGCGGCCGTACGGAGGGACGGCCCGCGGCTACCTGATCGGACCGGGCCGGGTTGTGTTTGTGGATGAGGCCGCGAGGCGAGGGCCGTCGTAGCCGTACCGGAAGCCGGACAGGCATGCTCCTGGCTGCGGTCACGCTGGTGAAGCAGAAGCACAGCGCAGCCGTTGACCGCCGGCCGATGGGCTAACCCTCGATGTCGAACTTCTCGTGAGGTGTCGCCCGTTCCCACGCCATCTCGACGGCGGCGACGATCGGAGGGATCTCCCGAGGGTCGGTGACGTAGGTGTAGCCGGGTACGTGGTCGCCTTCGCCGTCGTTGTGGTTGAAGGCGATGAGGCGGTGGTCGAACATCCACAGGTCTGCGTGCGGCAGCAGCAGGCCGAGTGCGTCGGGCCGCCACAGCCAGCGGACGTCCTCGCCCGCGGCGAGGTTCTCGCCGGTCGTCGCGTGCAGCCACCGTGTGTACTTCGACGCTGGGCGAGACACGATGCGCACGCGCCGTACGGTGACGCCTCTCCCGACTGCGTCGCCGATCACGCGGTCCCATCGGCCGCCGTCGTCCGACAGGGCGGCCGGGGCGCCGTCCACCCACGCCTGGAACCCCTCGTCGGGGCCGTAGAAGTCGCGCATCTCCAGGTGGATCGCCGTCCGGCGGGCCCCGGCGAGCATCGTCTCGAAGTCCGGTGCGCCGTGCCCGCGTCTTCCCTCCTCGTAGCCGGTGAGCGCGTCGAGGATGACTTGGCGCATCCGGGCCGGCAGCCACACCACAGCCTCATCGGATGCGAGTACGGCGTGTTCCCCGAGCATCTCCAGCACCGCCGGGTCGGTCACCACGCGGCCCTGGAACAGGAAGTCGCCGGTGAGCGGGTCAACGAACACAGCCGGGCAGTGTTCGCGGCCGGAGTCCTTGTCCCCGCCGACGAAATCGAGACGGACGAAACGGGGGCTGGTCATGGTGCGCTCCCTTGCTGGGTCGGCTGCGGGGTGGGCGCGGATGATTCCACGGTGACCCTCACTCATCAGCGCGAGCGGCGTCAAGGGCGTCCCGCGCCGCGCGGATCAGATCGCGCGCGCGATCCCCGTAGACGGCGATGCTCTCCAGCCGAGCCCACATCTCCAGGTACAGCCGCAGTTCGCCGGGGCTGGTGATGTTCACTTCTCCGGAGGTCAGCTCGACCGCGACGAGGCTCTCGTCGTCCATCGTGAACGACTCGCCGGTGATGACTCCGCGCCGGTCGGTGTCGCGGGGGATGACGCCGAAGAAGACCGTCGGCCTACGGGTCACCTCTAGAAGGTGGGTCAACTGCTCCCGGTGGGTTTCCAGCGGACCCGGCCGGTACCAGAGAACGTCCTCCTCCACGATGAACAGCCACCGGGCGTCCGGACGTTTCAGGCACTCCTGACGGGCCAGCCGTGCGGCGACCGCCTCGGCGACGTCGTCGATCTCGACATGCTGGTCGCTCCGGACGCTCTCCAGCAGGAAGGTGATCATGTCCTCGGTCTGGAGCAGGCCCGGGATGACCCGGGTCTGGTAGATCCGCTGCACCTTCACGTCCCAGTAGATCCGGCGCAGCCGCTCCTGTCGCGCCTTCAGCCCGCCCCGGTTGAGCTCCATGTGCGTCGCCCAGGCGCCGGCTGCGTTCGACGCCTCGGCCAGCAGCTCTGCCGTACGCGGCTCCGACGCCCCGCAGATCCGGCACCACAGCCGAACATGGTCGGCCGTGATGGTCCGCTGGCCGCCCTCCACCTTCGACACCGTGGACGCGTCGGCCCACCCGGCAGCGGCGGCGAACGCCCGGCCGGTGATCCGCGCGGCCCGGCGCATGTCGCGGAGCTGGTCGGCGAGACGCTGACGGGCGGCCTGCGCCGACGACGAAGGTGAACGTGAGGACGGCATCACCGCACATGGTGACGTAAGGCTGGACGATGCCGGTGATCTGTTGGCGAGGATTGGCACCTGACACCGCCGGAGGTACCAACCTCTGCCAACTTCTTTCCGGTACGAGCGGCCAAGGGGTCAAGGTCGTAGGACACAGCCCTCAAAGCAGCCTTCGACCGTCACCCGGAAGGACAACGCCCCGTGGCCGCCTTCGACACCCCAAGAACCGGAGATCGCGCGGCCGAATCGCTCCCCAGCGACCCGAATTTCGCCGACCTCGTCGCCTTCACCGAAGCCATCGAAGCCGCTATGAAGACCAGGGCCGCCGACAAGCCGCGCCTGGTGACCTCCGGCCCGTGGCCGCGCAAGGAACCCGGGTTCCGCAGTGAGCACGAAGTCCGGGTGTGGCGGGCCGACAAAGGAGGCCCGCGGGTGCGGGTGACGATCTCCCGTGCACACGGCGGTGGACGGTGGTGGTCCACCATCCCGGCCGTGCCCGCATGGCAGGAGCCACAGTCACTGGTCCGCCGATGCAAGGTCGGGGACGACCTGGCCGATTTCATCGAAGCACTGCTTGCCGAGTGCGCCCCTCTGGGGCGGATCTGATGCCTGACCGCATGGTGGACGTGTTCGGCCCACCGTCTTGCGTCCTGCCAGTCGAGCAGGTCCCGCCGACCTCGGCCGAGGCGCTCCACCGGCTCCGGACCGACTGCCCGTCATGGGGGTTCCTGCCGACCCCGGGCCGATGGTGGCGCGCCCCGCACCACAGTGAAGTGATCTCCCGCCAGGACCCGGCCGCGTTGCGGGCTCAGGCGGAGGCGAGGGCGGGCACCCGGAGGCCGCTGTGAGAGCGCGGGCGCGCGGACCGCCCGATACCCCAGCGATCGCAGGGACCACCCGACACCCGATATGGAAGGCGATCACGATGATCACGATTGACGGCACCAGCGCTGACAGCGACCTTCTCGTGGCCGTGGAGACCCTCTCTGTGGTCCACGACCGGTTCGACTCCGCGTTCTCCGACTCCACCGGCACCTCTGCCGGTGATGACGGCGACAACAAGGACCACAACTTCCCCGGCCGGGGCTGACCCCGCTTCAAGCGTCACCCCTCAGATCCGGGAGGGCGGTCCCGATCCCCCGCACGGGACCGTCCTCCCCTCCCTCCGATCAACACGGATCATCCAAGGAGCAGGTGATGGAACACCTCATCGTGACGGCGATGGAAAACGCACTCGGCTGGACCGGGCCGGGAAAAGTCGGCACCGACTTCGCGCGGGGAAGCTTCGACCCCGGCCTGTCCGCGCGCCTGCTCACACCGACGAAGTTGCTCGACATCGCAACGCGCCGCAGCCTGACCACCCCGCAACTGCGCTGCTTCCGAGAGGGCCGGGAACTCCACCCGGTTCTGTACTCAGCCGATGAGGTCGGACGCCGGGGCCAGAGCATCCGGATGGTGGACACCGTCAAACTCGACGGCCTCCTGCGCGAAGGCTGCACCCTGGTGCTGGACGAGGTGGACGTGTTCGACCCGGCGCTGGAGGTGTTCTGCCGGGCCCTTCAGTGGTGGTCGCACGAGATCGTACAGATCAACGCGTACCTGACCACCCAGGAAGCGGCCGGGTTCGACATGCATTGGGACGACCACGATGTGATCATCTTCCAGGTGGCGGGTGAGAAGAGTTGGGAGGTGCGCGCCCGGTCGCGTACAGCCCCGATGTACCGGGACGCCGTCGCCACGCTCGAACCGAGCGAGGACGTCGTGTGGCGAGGAACGCTCACGGCTGGGGACGTGATGCATATCCCTCGGGGCTTCTGGCACCAGGCCACACGGGCCGAGCGCGGCGAAGGCTTCAGCCTGCACGCCACCGTCGGATTCGTGAAGCGAACCGGGGTGACGTGGCTGGATTGGCTGGCCGATCAGGGCCGGGCCGAAGAACGGTTCCGAACGGACCTGGACAGGTGGGCTGCTCCGGAGGTGTGGGCCGCCCAGCAGGCCGAACTGGTCGCGGCTGTGGCGAAGCTGGCCGCCGACCGCACCCCCGCCGAATCACTGCACGCGCGGGAGACCCAGAGGCGACCCGCCCGGCAGACCCCCGCCGCCGACCTGTTCATGCGACCGCGCGAGGCAGTGTGCGTCACCCAGTTCGAGCCGCACATCGACCGGCACGGCAGCACCGCTGACGGCACCATCGACGTCCTCGCCGCCGGTAAGAAGCTCACCTTCAAGTCGCGCGCTGCCGGCCCGCTTGGCCAGCTGCTGAGCGGCGCGCCGGTCGAGCTCGCCGACGCCGACACGCTCGCTGTTGCCACCGCGCTGATGAAGGAGGGGATATGCGCGCCGATGACCGAGGAGTTGTCCTTGGGCTACACCGGTCTCGTCACCACCGGGACACGCTAGAAGCCGCCTTGGACCTCGGCGTCCGCCGTCTCGACACCGCCTACAACTACCTGCGGTTCGCCTCCCACCGGGCGCTGGCCGAAGTGGCCGGTGACCTGCTCGGTGAGTTCGAGATCTCCACCAAAGTCGGGTTCTTCCCCGACGGTCACAGCCTCGACCCGCTCCGACTGCGGAAGGCGATCGAGCAGAGCGCCACCGAGCTCGGCCGGCCACCGAACCTGGTGTTCCTGCACAACCCCGAACGGTCCCTGAACGGCCTGCCGAAGCCCCACGGCCGGGACGCTCTGGCAGCCGCCGTCACCACACTCACCGACACCGTCAGAACGGGGCTGTCCAACGCGTGGGGCATCTCCTCATGGAACGCCGAGGTGCTCATGCCGTATCTGGCCGAAGTGCCAGCGCCGGATGTGCTGATGACCAGGTGCGGGCTCACTTGCGCCCCGGCGGCGCTGGACGCCGCTGGGCACCTCGCCGAACTCCTCAATGTCCCTGCCGCTGGCCGGTGGGGAATGGCCCCGTTCGGCGGAACCCCTGCCGCCGTCCCATGGCCCGCGCCCGGCGCCTTCGTCCGCGGGCAGGTAGCGACGACACCGCTTCAGGCCGCGTTCGCCGTCGCCTACCATCTGCCCGACCTGGCGGCGATCGCTGTCGGCGCCGACCAGCGCGACCACCTCGCCGAACTGATCGCTGCGACCAGGCTCGACATCGACCCCGCGCGGGTGGCCGCGTACCGGGCCTTGCTCACGCAACGGAAGGCTACGGTGACCTCGTGAGCCTCCAAGCGCCCCTGTTCAACCTGTCGAAGGCGCCGCACGACGACGTGCTCGACATCATCGAAGCCCGACTGTGTCTCATCCTCGACCGAGCCGCCGGGCACTACAGCGCCCTCAACGGAACCGCCGGGTTCCCAACCGGCGTAGGCACCTGGGTCCGACTGGCCTGGCACCCCCCGGCCGAGGTGAACGCCGAGGCGCTCACCGGGCTCGAGGCCGCACTGGACCTGGACCAGATACCGCGCCCCCTCTGGCGATCCGCCGCGACCTGGTACGACACCGACCGGGAGGTGGTGTGGCGGGCCGATGAGATGACGCGGGTCACCGACCCCGCAGTGTCGGGCACCGGATCACTCACCACCGACCCCGGCCTGCCAGACACCTGGTGGGCGGACCTGCAGGCCGCATCCAAGTCACTGGCCGCGTACAAGACTCAGCGGATCTGCATGACCCAAGAGCACCTGTCCCGGCGGATCACCGAGGTATACGGCGACGAGCTCGACACCACGATCACCGACTGGGCGACCGTCCACGGCGACCTGGGATGGGCGAACGTGTGCGGACCGACACTGACTCTCATCGACTGGGAGTCATGGGGCAGGGCGCCCGCCGCCCTCGACCCCGCGACGCTGTGGGTCGCCTCCCTTCAGGTGCCGCCCCTGGCTGCCAAGGTGCTGGAGGTGTTCGACGAGGTGCTGTCCACCCGGACCGGACGGCTGGTGCGGCTCATGCAGTGCGCCAACGTCGCCAGAGCCTTCAACCGGACCGGCCAGAAGGGGCCGCTCACCGACGTCATGGCCACCACCGCGCCCGAACTGCTTGCCGACCTGACCTGACCTGACCTGACCAGCGTCCCTCACATGGTGCCCGCTGAAGATACAAACAAGTGGTAACTGCAAGGACGCCGAGGCATATGTATCGAGGTTCAAGTACTCGATCCTGGAGACCGGCATCCGCAAACGCCGCGGCGTTCACCTTGTACACCGGCGAGGATTACCAGCCCCGCGAGCGGTACGCCACCGACTACTGAGGCCCCGCCATCAGCCGGGCCTTCAGCAAAGAGCTCCTCCCCCTGAACTTGCCGCGCCCCACTCCGGTAACAGCCGTATCTCGCGCTCGAGCGTGAGGCCATGTTCTGCCCATCGTTCGTGCGCCATCAGCTGCCCGCCGCTCTGGTCCACTTCCATGTGTCCCGGACGGTTTCAGCCAGCGGACGTGCTCGGAAGCCTGCCTTGCGCGTGGTTGGCGTCCATGCCCCACGCGGTCGGCAACATCCGCCAAAGCGGAAGCCCCGTACACTCGACCATCCCACGAGGCTTCAGCCATTGCTCGTCCACCCGCACGAACTCGGCGCGGTTTAGCACGGGTCACCCGTCATGCCTGGCCCGCCACTAGTACCTCAGCAAACTCCCACTGAGATTCCCCCGTAGCACGGCCACTAGGGGTGGAGCGGGTGGGAGATCCCTCTTCCACACGCGGATCCCAACCGAGCTTGTCGGCGAACGTCTCCGCCGTGCACCGGGTACCTCCTGGTCCAGGAAGTAGTGCGCTTCCCTGGCAAAGAACCACGTTGAAAGTGAACGCCAGGTCCCCCCTCCCAGCATTCTCGGCCTGCCTGGCTTAGCCGATGGTGAGGCTCACTTTGTCTGCATCGGTTTCGGTCTCACCGCGGTTCAGGTGAGACGACGACACGGGTTTGCCCTTCATGACGTTTTCCTGGGGATCGGCGTCGTTCATTGCCGAGGTCGGAACTCCGAAGATCTTGTCGAAGGCCCAGTTGTAGGCCAGCGTGTAGAAGGGGACGTAGACGATGAACACGATGTCGAGCAGGAAGGCATGAACCAAGCTGATGCCCAGCCACCAGGCGATGAGGGGGACGAGGAAGCAGACCAGGGTGACCTGGAACACCACGGCGTGCAGGATCCGACGCCACACCGTCCGCGTGCGGTCCCTCTGCCGCGATTCCCACGCCTCGAAGAGGTAGTTGTAGCCCATGTTCCATGAGGTGCACACGACGCTGACCATGATCGCCAAGGGCCCGGTGGATGAGAGCGAGTTGCCCGTCAGCAGCGTCATCACCGAGGTGCCCAACAGCAGCCCGAGAACCTCGTAGGCTCCGACGTAGACCAGTTTTCGTTTCACGCCCTGCATGTATTTACCTTCCGATTCGGCCGTGTGCGCACAACCACGATAGTTCAGGTAAATTGGCGTAAAAAGTTAGATCCTTTCAAGAAAACTGACAGGTATACGGGATGGCGCTCTCCAGCCACGACATCACGCTGTTCCTGGCCGTGGTCGACCACGGCTCCTTCTCCGCCGCGGCCCGCGCACTGCGTCGGGTGCCGTCCGCGGTCAGCATGGGCATCGCCGACCTTGAGGCCGAACTTGGATACCCCTTGTTCGACCGGTCCCACCGGGAAGCGACACCCACCGCCCGGGCGATGGCGCTGGTGCCCCAGGCCCGCACCATCGCCAGCAGCCTGCGGCTGCTCCAGGTCCACGCCATGGAGCTGTCGCAGGACCTGGAGAGCACCCTCACCCTCGCCGTGGCCACCGGGATCCGGGACCAGGATTTGTTGGAGACGGTGACTCGGATCGGTGCCCGCTACCCCCTGCTGCGCGTCAACCTGCTCCACGCCCCGCAGGACCAGGTCAGCACGATGCTGCACCAGGAGCGCATCGACCTGGCACTCATGCCCGCCCCCGCGCAGGCGGACCGGGAGGAGGTCCGCATCACCGTCGGCGAGGAGACCTTCGTCGCCGTGGCCTCCGCCACCGTCGACACCTTCGGCCTGCCCGCCGACCTGCGACGGCTCGAAGACCTGAGCGCCAGCCGTCAGATCCTGGTGGCCGGGCCCGACGAGTCCGTCGCGGACCGCCGGCTCATCGTCTCCGGCGACCGCTGGCACGTGGACTCCGTGGACGCCGCACTCGACCTGGTGCAAGGCGGAGCCGGATGGGCGAACCTGCCCACGAGCTCGATCCGAGCAGCAGTCGCCGCCGGCAGACTACGGTTGTTGAGCTTCGAGAACACACGAAACGGCGTGCCCCTGCCCGTGCACCTGGTGTGGTTGCGCAGAAAGCCGCTCCGCAAAGCCGCGGGAGAAGTCGTTGAACTGATGCGGCCCGGTCACCGTTGACACCGGGTATCCGCCAGCACTACGAGTACCGGGACGACGGCCAGACCGGGCAGTCCACGAACGAGATCTCACCCAGGTCCGTGGTGTCCCGGCATCCCCCCATCGGCGGATGGCGGCCCACGCTGGGGCACCACGGTCGCTCGATGGTCGCTCGATGGTTTTGGTAGGGCGTGGTGCCGGGCGGCACGCGACACGGGGCAAGGACGGACAAAATGGCACGTTGCGGCACGGCCATGAACCCATCGTGACGGGTGGTGGGGCTTCTAATCTGCCGGTCGGGGGTTCGAATCCCTCTGGGAGCGCCACCCACTGACCTGCGAAAACCCCACCGCAGCAGTGATCAAATCCCGCCCACTTCGCCCGGCTTGCCTCCGTGGCCGCTCCGTGGACATCCAACGCCCCGACCGCACCCGCTGTGACCCGCGCCACCTCACGTAACCCGCCGCCGCAGCCGAAGGCCGCGCACGCGCCCGCCTCGGCGACTACGGCAAGGCCGCGCAAGCGCTGGCCGAAGCCCAACGGATCTTCGCGAAGACCAAAGCCTCCGCTTCGGCGAACCTGGCGTTCGGCTCACCAAGGAGCGCCTCTACCTGTACCTCAGCGGTGCTCACGCCCATATGCCCGACATGCAGCAAGCCCGAGACGTCCGCCGCGTCATCGCCCCGGCCCTCGCCCGCCCCGGGAACTGCTTAGGTTGGATGAGGTACTTGGTGCCGAATCCACCGCTCCTGATGGCCAAAGCGAAAGGCTCCAT
Source organism: Spirillospora sp. NPDC052269 (assembly GCF_040679435.1). Classification (NCBI taxonomy): domain Bacteria; kingdom Bacillati; phylum Actinomycetota; class Actinomycetes; order Streptosporangiales; family Thermomonosporaceae; genus Spirillospora; species Spirillospora sp. NPDC052269. The sequence goes on along the minus strand of NZ_JBFAUU010000014.1, from coordinate 8,101 downwards.
GGCTGAATCGTTGGCCGGCGTCCCCAGCCTCGCCGAGCGCGCTCAGCAGATCCTGCACGCCGTATGCCAAACCGTCGGGCTGGACCATGGTGGCGCTGAACTCCTACGGCTGCGGAGCAACGCCGTCTACAAGCTCAAAGAGCCGATCATCGTTCGGATCGCCACCGCGCCCACCGCCGCCGAGCGGCTGCCCGCCGTCCTGGCCGTCACGCGCTGGCTCGACCAACACGGTTTCCCCACCGTCCGACCAGCTGACCACATCACCGACCAGCCCGTGATGTGCGCCGGAGTCGCGGTCACGTTCTGGGACTACGTGCCGTGCAGCGACGTCCCCTCCACTACCAGCGAACTCGGCCGCCTCCTGCGCGACCTGCACACCCTCCCCGCCCCACCGATCGCACTCCGCCGCCTGGACGATCCGCTGGCCAGCGTCCGCACCGGCCTCCAGCAGCATCCCGACAGCCTCCCCCTCAGCGAACGCGATTGGCTGAGCCACCACATCACCGACCTCACCGGGCAGTGGAAGCAACTGCCGTTCATCGGATCTCCCGCCCTCGTGCACGGCGACGCCTGGATCGACAATCTGTTCCGCCACCGCGACGGCCACGTCGTCCTGGGCGACTGGGACAGCGTTGCCCTCGGCCCCCGCGAATGGGACCTGATCCACAGCTACCACGGCCAGGCCCGCTTCGGCCTCAGCCAGCACGACGTGGACGCCTTCGCCTCCGCCTACGGTTACGACCTGCGCGCATGGTCCGGTTACGAGACGCTCCAGCGCATCCGCGACCTCTACGCCGTCGGCATCCACATCCGCAACGCCCACGGCGACCCCTTCTCCCACCAAGAACTCCGGCGCCGGATGCGCTCCCTCATCGAAGGCACCGCCGACCGCTGGTACATGAAACCCACCTGACCGCGTAGCAGAACCCAGCCCGGCCCTTCCCCTTCAGCGCCAGTCGCCTGACGTCTCCTTGATCATCGGATCCGCCGTTCACTAGACGCTCCCGAGGGTGTCCAGCTGCGGATCACGCTCGCCCTGAGGGGCCGATGGCGAGTCGCAGGCGGTGGACCGGGCGGTCCAGGAGACGTCGCCCTCGATGGTGTCGCCGCCGACGTTGGGGCCGCCGAGGGCACCGCCGATGGTGACGCTGAAGACGCGGTGGGCGTACACGGGTTTGAGACGGCGCCGTCCTGGAGGGATACCTTGGTCGTACCGGATGAGCCGCCGACCGAGCAGGTGATCGTGGGCTCACCTGCAGAAGTATTTGGCATCTGTTGTTCCGGACCGGCTGATCGGCGATGCCTGAGCGTCACTCCAACAGGTGACCATCGCTCCTGGCCGCACCGTTCGCCCGCCTGAGCCTGGGGGTAAGGGGGGAGAACCATGATGTTCATTGATCGAATTGACGCGGGCCGACGTTTGGCGGCCCGGCTTCGCTATCCGAGAGGCCGGGACCTGGTGGTCGTGGGTTTTCCGCGAGGAGGCGTTCCCGTCGCCGCGGGGGTGGCCCGCGCGTTGGACGCGCCGTTGGATGTCGTCGTGGTCCGGAAGCTGGGGGTGCCGTTCCAGCCGGAGCTGGGCATGGGGGCGATCGGTCAGGACGGCGTACGGATCATCGACGAGGAGATCGTCCGTCTCTCGGATGTGTCAGCCGATGAACTGGCCGCGGTCGAGGCGCGTGAACGCGCCGAGCGCCTTTTCATCGCCGAACGGCGACCCCATGGGGGATGAGGAGGTCGAGATACAGGCCGGGCCGGTGCGGCTGGCCGGCCGCCTGACCGTGCCCGAAGCCCCGTGCGGGTTCGTCATGTTCGCCCACGGCAGCGGCAGCAGCCGCCACAGTCCGCGCAACCGCTTCGTGGCCACCGTGCTGAACCAGGCCGGGCTCGGAACCTTGTTGTTCGACCTGCTGACGAAGCAGGAAGAGGCCGACCGGGCCAACGTGTTCGACATCGAGCTGCTCGCCCGCCGCCTGGTCGACACCACCGTCTGGTTGCGCGACCGCCCGGAGATGAGGGGACTGCGCGTCGGCTACTTCGGCGCCAGCACCGGGGCCGCGGCGGCGCTGTGGGCTGCCGCTGAACCCGATGCGGGCGTCGCCGCCGTCGTTTCCCGTGGCGGCCGGCCCGACCTCGCAACCGCGCGGCTGCCCCGCGTGACAGCGCCCACGCTGCTCATCATCGGTGGACGGGACGAGGTCGTTCTCGAGCTCAACCAACAGGCCCAGTCCCTGTTGCGCTGCGAGAACCGACTCGCCGTCGTTCCTGACGCGACGCACTTGTTCGAAGAATCCGGAGCCCTCGAAACGGTCGCGGGACTCGCGCGAGAGTGGTTCATCGATCATCTCGCGCCGATACCGCACCCCTAGAAGGGGCATGAACCCGCCTCCCCACAGAGACGGGGAGGAGACGACCCCGGAGCGACTCGCGCGACGAGATCATGCAATGTGCCGGACGCAAGGCCGATGACCACGGCGCAGGCTCCGACAAGCGGTGTCACTCACCCGGAGTACGCAGTGATCACACCATCACGATCAAGGTCGACTCGGGTCCCGAAGGGATGGCTGATTCGATCGAGGAGCGCCAGAATCCACCGGGAATCGGCGCCGGAGGCGTGCTCCAAACGTATCTTCCGGGCCTGCAAGGGCACGATGCTCAGGTCGGCGAGCACGCCTGTTCCCAACTCCACCGAGACGAAGTACATCAGGCGCAGGTCGTCCCGGAACTCCTCAAAGCCCCTGATGCCCTCGTAGTCGTCGACGAAGTCGCCGCAGCCGTACAGGATGGCTTTGCCCCGATAGATCTCGATCGGGCGCGGGTGATGTGAGGAATGCCCGTGCACGACGTCCACGCCTGCGTCGATCAGCCGGTGCGCGAAGCGCTCTTGGCCCGGAGCGACGCCATATCCCCAGTTGGAGCCCCAGTGGACGGAGGCGATCACGATGTCACCCGGGCGTTTGGCCTCCTGGACCCGGTCGGCGATTTCGGCGGCGCCCGCTTCTGACGGGCCGAGCAGGAAATCCACCCCAGCGCAGTCCGGAGCCGCGGCCCAGTCCGTGGGGATGCCGCTCGAGGCCATCCCGAACGAATAGACCAAGACGCGCCCCGACCCGTCGACGGGGCATGGCACGGGCCGCCGCGCCGCGGCGACGTCCCGGCCCGCCCCCACCGCTCGCAATCCCGCTCCGGTGAGGGCGGCCAGCGTCTCCTCCAGACCCGGGCGGCCGAAGTCGAGGACATGGTTGTTGGCCACGGCGCAAACGTCTGGCCGAAGTACGGCCAGGCACGAAATGTTCTCGGGATTCATCCGGTAGTGCACAGCCTTGCCCGGCGCGAAGGCATCGCTTCTCGTGATGCTCGTTTCAAGGTTGATCATTCGGATGTCCGGCTCGAAATCGTCGAGTATCGGCAGCGCCTCCCCCCAGGGCCAGGAGAAACCGACCGGCTGAGGAATCGGGCCGTTCACGGCCTCGGCGAGTTCGACGTAGGTTCGGGCATCGCGCACGCATGCCTCTCGCAGCGTGGGATCTCCTGGGTACGGGAGGATCTGGTCGACGCCGCGGCCGAGCATCACATCACCGCAGAAGAACACCGTCACCTGACGATTCGCCATACTTCAACTATGCACCCCCTGCAACGTCGTGTGGTGCTCTGGGCAGCATCGCGGCCACGGAAGGTCCGGATGGGGAACCCCACCCAACGCCACCATCGACCAATTGGGGCGTGACCTGTAAACGGTGCCGAGAACGCCTGGCGCCTGACCCCGGTCACCAGCCCGTGGTCACCTGGCCAACCCGGCACGACTATCCACCTATTGTGATCCGGTGGGTTTCGCCGATGAGGCACCATGTGGGCCATGTGTGGGCGGTGGTGATCGCCCCACCGACACGAACCCCCATCAGCGGGTGGCAGCCCATGCCGGGGCGCCACGGTCGCTCGGTGGTTTCGGTAGGGCGTGGTGCAGGGTGGCACGAGGTGGCACACGAAACGGGGCAAGGATGGACAGCGTGGCACCTTGCGACACGACCATGATCCCTTCGTGATGGGCGGCGGGGGCTTCTAATCTGCCGGTCAGGGGTTCGAATCCCTCTGGGCGCGCCACCTCTGACCTGCGAAAATCCCACTGCGGCCAAGATCAACTCCCGCCCACCTTGCCCCGTGGTCGCTCGGCAGCCGTCCAACCCGCACCACGACGCATTTGTGGCCCGCGCCACCCCACATGTCCCGCCGCGCCATCCGCGCCCGTGGGACCGTCCAGCGGGCCGGAAACCATGCATACCGTGCGTTCGGCCCCCGTGAGCGGATGCTGGCCCCGCCGGGACGGCGCGCCCGGACAGGACGGCGTGGCCAGCGGGTTGATCGTGGTCGGGTCATGTCGTGCGGATCAGGCGCTGCTCGTGCTTGGCACCGTCGGCTGAGCCATGGATTTCTGATCCCCTGTCGCGTTCCGGGCGGGCGGTTTACGGTGACGGTATGGATGGTCGGGCCTTGTTGGCGGGTCGCTATCGGGCAGGTAGGCGTCTGGGTGGCGGTGCGATGGGTGAGGTTTGGCAGGGGTTCGACCAGACCCTGGGCCGCCGAATCGCGGTCAAACTGATCCACACCGACCTACGCGACAACACTGGGGTCGCTGGTCAGGCGCTGCGCCGATTCCGGCGGGAAGCCGCGGCCGCGGCCAGGTTGAACCACCGCAACATCACCACGGTCTACGATTTCGGCGAGCACACCTATACCGATCGCCACGGCAGGGTTCACCTCGTCCCGTTCCTGGTCCTGGAATTCCTAGAAGGCCACGACCTGGGCCTGCTGCTGCAGCAGTCCCCCGCGGGCCTGCCGCTCGACAAGGTCCTGGACTGGGGCATCCAAACGTGCGCTGGACTGGCGGCGGCGCACCGCGCCGGCATCGTGCACCGCGACATCAAACCCGCCAACCTGATGCTCCTCACCGACGGCACCATCAAGGTCTGCGACTTCGGGATCGCCAGCCTCCCCGACGTCACCTTAGGGCTGACCAGCCACGGCGCACCTATGGGCACACCCGGCTACATGCCCCCTGAACAGGAACAAGGCAGGCCGGTCGACCACAGGGCCGACCTGCATGCGCTCGGCGTGACCCTCCACCGTCTGCTGACCGGCCTGGGCCGAAACGGGGCTACCTCCGGCGTTTACCGGACCAGGATCAGCGGAGACCTCGATGACCTCATCGGCGCTCTGGTCGCCGAGCAACCGGAAGAACGACCCGCGTCTGCGGACGAGGTCGCCTACCGTCTCCGTGCGATCTTGGGACCTGGCTCCGCCAGATCGCACATTTCTGAGCCCCTCCCGCCCCCACCCGACCCGGATCAACCTGCTGAGAACTCGATGTTCGACACCAGGAGGGAGGCAGTGGCACAGTCCGGTCCGGAGCCGCAACTGCCATGGCCGGTGCCACAGCAGTTGCCGCCGCCCAGTTCTGTGTTCGTCGGCCGCCAGGACGCCCTGACCGCCCTGACCTCACTACTGCCCGGTGACGGGGCATGCGAGGCGGTGGTCATCTCAGCGATCGCCGGCGGCGCCGGGATCGGCAAGACCACCCTTGCCGTGCACTGGGCGCACCAGATCGCCGACCGCTTCCCCGACGGGGTCCTGTTCGTCAACCTGCGGGGCTACGACCCCGCCGAACCTCTCAGCCCACTGCAGGCCCTAGACGGCTTCCTTCGCGCTCTCGACGTGCCCGCCACCAAGATCCCAGACGAATTGCAGGCCCGGTCCGCGCTGTTCCGTTCGCTGTTGGCCCACCGCAGGCTCCTGGTGGTGCTGGACAACGCAGCCGACGCCGGACAAGTCCGCCCGCTCCTGCCCGCCACACCCGGTTGCCTTGCACTGATCACCAGCCGCAGCCACCTCGCCGGACTGGCCACCCGCGAAGGAGCCCACCGCGTGCCCCTGGACCTACTTTCACCCGACCAGGCCCTACAACTGCTGCGCCGCACCATCGGCACCGACCGCGTCGACGCCGAACCCGACCAGGCCCACGAACTCGCACGACGATGCGGCTACCTCCCACTCGCCCTGCGCATCGCCGCCGACCGGGCGGAAAACCACCCTCACCTACGCCTGGCCGACCTGGTCGCCGAACTCACCGACGAACACCACCGCCTGGACGCCCTGGCTACCGGCGACGACCCCACCACCGCCGTCCGAACGGTCTTCTCCTGGTCCTACCGCCGAATCCCAGAACCCACTGCCCAGACCTTCAGACTCCTCGGACTGCACACCGGCCCAGACATCTCACTTCCAGCCGCCGCCGCCCTCCTCGACCTAACCATCCCCCAAGCCCGGGCGGCCTTGGACACCCTCACCGGACAGCACCTGCTCCAGCACAACGGGCGCGACCGCTACCGCTTCCACGACCTACTCAGCGTGTACGCTGCCGAACGCGCCGCCCAGGACCAACCCCCACGCTCACGCGATCAAGCGATCGAGCGGCTGTTCACCTGGTACCTCCACACCGCCGACACCGCTCGCAGCATCGTCCTCCCTCAAGGGCGACAATTTCCCCGCAGCAAAGCGAGCACCAACGAGCCGCCAGCGGTGAGTTTCACCAGTTACAGCCAGGCGTTGGCATGGTTCAAGGAGGAGAGGACCAACCTGGTGAGCGCCGTCCGGCAGACCGCTGAGCTCGGCTACAATTCCGCCGCTTGGAGACTTGCGTTCGCACTCGGCCCGTTTCTCTTCGTTGGGTGGTATCCAGACGATATGGGGGCGGTCCTGGATATCGGCCTCGCTGCGGCCCAGCGCCAGGGCGACAAGATCGGACAGGCGCTCCTGCTGAACGTCTACAGCGATTGGCTCTGGGATCTGGGCCGCTACCGGGAGAGCCTCGAGTCCGCAGAGAAGGTATTGCCCCTAGCCCAACAGGGCGGCGATCAGTTGAGCGAGGGCAACTGTCACGTCGCTATCGGACGAGCTCATATCAAACTCGGTGAGTTTGGCATGGCGTTGGGGCACTTGCAACAAGCATTGTCGGTCTTCCAGAACATCGCCGAGCGCCGTGGAGAAGGGATCGCCCTGGCCAACCTCAGCGCGGCCCATCTGGGCCTCGAGCAGATCAACGACGCCATCGTCTGCAGCCAGAAGGCAGCAGCAATCCTTGAAGAGACACGGAATCCTGGAAGTCAGGCGTTTGCGCTACGTCAACTCGGCGAGGCGTACAACAGACAACGGCGGTACTGTGAGGCCATCCGCCACTTCGAGAAAGCGATCAACCTCCTACGCACGATCGAATCCCAGCGACAGATCGGGGTCTACCTCACCGAGCTGGGAAGGGTCCACCTCGCCGCCGGACAGCCCGATCAGGGGCGGCAACGTCTGCAAGAGGCGCTCACCATTCTCACCCCGCTCGAGCACTCCGACGTGGCCGAGATCCGCAGCCTGCTATCTACCAGGGAATCTGGGACCGGGACAGCGAAGTCGTAGCACTCCAGGCGCTCTCGACGATGAGACCGAGGTCCGGGCAGGTCCTGTGGCCCGGCGGGCGCCGCCATCGTCCTCAGTCGGCGTGACCGCGTGCCGTCGAGGTTGGAGATCTCGGCTGATCGAGCCAGTCTCGCGGCAACGGCAAGCTAGGCGCTGACCGTGATCCAGCATGGATCGCCGATCGGTACGGCGAGGGCACGTGCAAATGTTTGTTATCGCCTCGCCGACACTAGCCCAATCGGCGAGCAGCGGCCCGTGCCGGACACCACGGTCACTCGATGGTCGCTCGGTGGTTTCGGTAGGGCGTGACTACGTGTGGCACGGGGCGACACGCGAGACAGGGGAAGGGCGGACAGGATGGCACGTCGCGACAGGGCCGCACCGTCATGCGCTGGTCTTGGACCTCGTTGCTCTTCGGTGGCTGGGCCACCCTCTTGCCGGGTTCGGTCCCGCCCCGGAGGCGTGACCGCGACTGTTCGGACTGAACATCGGACTCCTACTACAGCAAACGGGAGTCCAGAGATTGCCCTTCTTCGTGAATGGAAGAATGAGCCTTTTTCAGTGAGTTTGGGCTTCGCGGGTTTGTAGGACGTGGATGGCCTTGGCGAGGTGGCCGGCTCGGTGTGGGCAGCAGCGGAGCTTG
>NZ_JBFAUU010000013.1:319613-335985 GCF_040679435.1 Spirillospora sp. NPDC052269 | reverse complement strand
CCGAGGCCACCGGCATCACCACACCTGTCCTGTTCTGGCTCCAGGGCCCGCGCCGCGAAGCCAACCTCCGCGCACGGCTGGCCTCCCGCCCCGCCTCCCACCATCTGCCGATCGCGACCGCCTGCCCGTCCGCCCTCGTCGCCCCAGGCGACGACGCCCCCGCCGGACGCTTCTGGCTTCCCCTGGACATCGACTCATCACGCTGCCGGCTCGCCGCCCTCACCCACACCTGGCCCCAGACGACCTCGAACAAGCCCGCACGCACGTCGTGATCCTCGCTGGAGCCGGAATCAAACTCGCCGCCGCAGGCGGCGTCCTGGCCGGAGGCGCCGCCGTAGTCACCGGCGCCGCCTCCGGCGGCACCCACCTCAACGACCTCACCCACCAACCCGACACCGTCACCACCATCTGCGACTACGCCGCGTCCAGCCCCGGCACCACCGCTGATCCCCATATCGCCCAAGCCACTGGCATCGCCCGTCCCCTCGGCCTGGACGCCAACCAGGCCGTAAACGCCCGCGTCATCATCCGCACCGCCACCGAACAGCACCTGCCGACCCGCGCCGCCGTCACCGCCATCGCGACCGCCCTCCAGGAATCCGACCTCGGCCGCGACCTGACCGGCGACCACGGCACCTCCTTCGGCCTATTCCACCAGAAGCCCGCAGGCGGCTACGGCACCCGCTCACAGATCCTCAACCCCCGCCACGCCGCCCGTACCTTCTACTCCCGCCTCACCAACCTCGACGGATGGCAGCGTTTCCCCCTCACTGAGGCAGCCCAAACCATCCAGAGATCCCCAACCCCCACCGCCTACGCCCACTACGAACCCCGCGCCGCCAAAATCGTCCGCGCCCTCGGCGCCCACACAACAGCCCCGCACCTACCGGCCGACACCAAGAACGACATACGAACCGGGCTGATCGTCGCCGCCGCCGACAAACTCCCCCGTGCCAAAGCCCTCGCCCAGATCACCCGCTCACTCCACGACGCGCCCCACCCGCCGAGTAGACACGACATCACCAAGCAGTTCCAGGACGACGCCGACCAGCTCTGCACCCAGCTGGTCAAAGACATCCCGAGCCAGCCCGACGCCCCCACCGGCTCAGGCCGCGGCGTCCTGGCAATCCGCGCCGCCATGACCCAACTCGGCGTCCCCTACTCCTGGGGCGGCGGCGGACCAAGCGGCCCAAGCACCGGCATCGACCAAGGAGCCCACACCGTCGGCTACGACTGCTCAAGCCTCGCCCAATACGCCTGGACCAAGGCCGGAATCCGGATCAGCCGCACCACCGACACCCAATGGCACGACGGCCCCCACGTCCCCCGCACTCAACTCCAGCCCGGCGACCTCATCTTCTTCGCCAACAACCCCATCAACCCCACCACCATCCATCACGTCGGCCTCAACCTCGACGGCAAACGCATGATCCACGCACCCCAGACGGGGCGCACCATCGAAATCACAAGGTGGGCCGGAAATGCGTACTACGAGTCGCAGTACATCGGCGGCATCCGCCCCGCTCCCAGCCAACGATGAGCTGGTCCATCGCCATCCTGCCAGGCAACAGAGAGCGAGGGTGAAGTTCCTCCTTTGGCAGCGGTCGCTAGGGGTGTGGTTCGAGGTCGGCGGCTACGGGCGTTCAGGGGTAGTGAACACAGCGGCGAGCGTCCCACATTCGGGAGAATGCTCGCGGAGGGCAGCGGGAACAGCAAGAGTCTTCGCCCCCACCCCATTGCTACGTGTATGACCGAAGTCGTAGGCGGCGGCCATCTGCTGGCCACGGCCACCACGCCGAGGCTCCCACACGATGCACATCACCCGAACCTCAGCGGCCGGTGACGTGACGAAGACACGGTCGAACTCCCGCCCGAGCTCCAACGGCGCACCCGAACGGTCGACCGGCTTCGCGTGCGCCGGCCCGACACGGAACCCAGGGCCATCGGCGTAACTGGAACCACGCACCGCGACCTTCACTCGGCGCACCGCGCCGGAGTTGGGACCGTCGAAGGCCAGGATCTCGGTGGTGTTGCCGCGGGGCGGCACGACCAGCAGGCCCCGATCGGCCCCGAAGGCGGTCCGGACCGTGACACCGCGGACCTCCCGTCCCTTCTCGTCCTGAGGAGTCAGGGCCAAGGTCGGTGCGACGGCCAGGCGTTCCCAGTTCGCAACTGTCAGCGTCTGGGCGGCGAAGGCGGAATCGGGGCCCTCGGGCCGGTACTGAAACTCCAAAGTTCCGATGCGCTGCGCGACCATCCCCTTCTCCAGTGGCAGGTCGAACACCATCATCGCCACCACCGCGAGGACCACGCCCCCAATGTTCAACGACGTCGAGAGGAGAGCAGCGCGCGAACTGGGCCGCTGACGCAGGTTCCCTCGATCAAACGCCTCGCGTAGCCGTTCCGCTTGGGCGACGAAGTCCTCAGCCGGAACGCTGAGGCAACGAGTCCTCAGCACGATGGGCCCGCCGAACCGGCGCAGGTTCCAGAACGAGTCGGTGATCCCGGCGAACGCGCGGCCATCTCGCAGCTGCCCAAGCTCTGCCACTCGGACGATGATGCGCCCGTCGGCCATATCCACAGCCGTCACATTCGACCACGGCACGGAGATCTGATGCTTGTGCCAGATCATCCCCACATCAGTGAGGGTGAACCCCCGCCTGGCCCGCCACCATGTATGTACGGCGGCCAGCAAGATTACCAGCAAGGCGGCCACCCACAGCCAGGGAAGCCGAAAGTGGAAATCCTGATCCAAAACCAGCATCAGGACAAGTACTCCCAGCTCCAGAAGCACGAACCCCCAAACCCTGAGCTCAGAATATGGAGCGCAATACTCGACCACGGGCCCAGCCCTCACTTGACGTTCATCCTCGCACCGCCCCAGCTCCGAATTTGAAGTACTCCACTTGGCCGCGAAAATCCGAAGGTCATCGGGCAGCACTCACGTCATCATCGCGCCGATTCTATCGGGATCGACGCACCCCATTCCGCCACATATCCTCCAAATTAATCAGTAGTCGCTCGAGATCCAAATTGGCCGCCTCACAGAAGCCCTGATCAGCATCTTTAATGCTGGCCATCGCACCGACCTCAGCATTTGGATCGCGCTCCTCAAATGCAATGCGCAGCCTCTCGGGCATCATGCTCCAATTCTTTCGGGTAAAACCTCCGGCCCACTCAAGTTCCCCTGCAAAGGAATCAATGGCCTGAGCAAATATCGCACGCGTTTGATCGTCCGGCGAAATATACCGCCAGATCACCATAGGTGGCTGATACAAGCCGTCCACTGGATGTATTCCGACCGAGATTCGGCTCCATTCTAGAATACCGAACAGTTTCAATACGCTGGTGACTCTATTTGAATCCATCACGAGAATTGCCCCGAGAATCCCGGCGCCCCCCATCGAATGCCTCCGGGATTCAGCCCGCGCATCGTCCGCATGTAATCACCCCATGGTACTGGCGTTTGACTCAGCCTCGGATCATACGCGTAGCGACCATCCGTGTAGACATGGTGAAAAGTATAGTCAACTACACTCCTTCCACCATCTTCGGCGACTCGCAGATTTCCACCATTGCCCACAAAGGAAACAATCTTCCCAGTCCCTCCCGCCGCATCGCGCAAGTTTAGTGCGATGTCAGAACAGTCGACATAGCAATCATCCACAGACTGCTTCTTCATCGCCTTCGCAACGCGCGCATCGGGCGGGAAAGCCGAATTGGGCTGACGGAAGCTGAAGAGACCTCTGCACCCGCCTTCTTCGTTGTGGACAAGGACTGAAATTCCATCGACCTGGACATAGAAGGAGTGGGTTCGCTCGACCGTGAGGTCATAAACTCGTGGATGGCCAGCCCCAGATTGGATTCGCTCAACGAAGGCCGCGCCGCCATCTGCGCCCCGCAGGATGGCGCCTCGGGTCAGCGAGTCTGCACGAATCCAAGAGCGCTTACCTTGATCCCAGAACAGGTGATGCTCAGTGGCTACGAGAGAGCCCGAGCTACTCGACCCGACACCAGCATCGATAGACACCTTAATCAAGTGATTATATTGGGCTCCACTAAATGCGGCGACCACCTTCTGCGCTTTGGTGCGCCCACTCTTTGGATCTGTCGCCAAAACCTTGTCGCCGGTACGAACCTGCTCTATCGGCTTGCTCGTCCCATCTGCCATGAGAACCTTGGTGCCAGCAACGAAGCTGTTGCAGCCGGTCGCACTCCCGGCCCCCTTGAAACTTCCGCGCCCCAGACCACCGGTAGCGCTCAAGCCGGCGGCGCCGTCGCGTCCTGGCGTGAAGCCGTCCATGCCAATCTGGAAGTAGCCTGCACCGCTCGCCGGGTCGCATTTAAACCCCCCGACCGAGCAAATTTCGTCGGCGAGACGCGAGTACATGTCAGTCTCGCCGGGCGAGCAAGAACTCTGACTGTCGCCGATACCGAGTTTGGCGCCGATGTTGCAGTTGGGAAACCCGTAGTGGCCAATGACCCATTCTTTTTTCTTCGCCGTCATGTTCTTCAGTGCGGAAAGGAGCGCACTGCGGAACTTGGCCGGGCTTGAAGCGTGAATGGTTCTGGTGCCGACCTGCACCGTTCCCGGTCCAGTGCCGGACCCATGGTCGTTGTAGTCCGACCAGTCGGGGGCTGGGCCGCAGTCCAGGCCGCAGCCGCCGGTCATGGTCGGGTGGTCTTGGCCCACGTTGGTGATCCCCTTGCCGCAGCGGTCGGGTGGGCAGAGTCCGCTGGGGTCGGAGGAATTGACGGGGGTGTTGTCGGCGTAGGCGTAGCCGTTCCATGACTGCGGGTCGCCGCCGTCGAAGACGGGGTCAACGCTTGTGAAGCGGCCGAGAGCCGGGTCGTACTCGCGCGCACCGAGGTGGGTCAGGGGGATGCTGGTGGGGTTGGTGGTGCCGCCGACAAATCCGCGAGTGCCGATCCAGGTTCCGGTGTTGGTGCCGCGGGGGCTGCCGAAGGGGAGCTGGCGGCGGAGCGCGGCGCCCTGAGCGGGGTCAGTACCGGTGTAGGACGCGTCGATTTGGACCTGGTCGCTTCCCTGATGGTCGCCAGCTAGAAACAGAACCTTGCTGTCGCTAGTGCGCTGGGCGACCGTGGCGCCGCCGAATCCGTAGTAGCGGGTGGCTGTGGCGGCGCTGGCGCCGACAGCTTGGCGGAGTTCCATGCCGGGCAGGTAGAGGGTGGCTCCCGTCGCGTCCTTTTGCAAGAGCCGATTGCCGGTGGCATCGTAGACGAAGGTGGTGTCGCCGGCACCGACGTCGGTGATCTTGGCGAGAGTGCCGTCGTTGTCCCAGGTCAGGTTCTCGGTCTTGCCACCGACGGCGCGCTCGGTGACGTTTCCGGCATCGTCGTAGGTGTAGCTGTTGGTGCCGGCGTTGCTGCCGGTCTGGGTGACCTCGGTGATTCGGTGACCGACGGTGGGGGTTGTATAAGTGCGGGTGAAAAAGGTAGCGGGGTCTGCGTAGCTCTCTTCGGCGCGGTTGCCGGTGGCGTCGTAGGCGAAGGTCTGCTTGTAGGGGGCGGGTCCACCGATGGTGGCGGTGGACGCGTCGCTGGCACAGGTCGCGGTGCCCTGAGCCCAGGCTGCGGTAAGGCGGCCGAGCGGATCGTAGGTGAAGCACTGGTTGTCGATGCCAGCGCGACTGGTGTCATTAATCGACTTGATGCCGCCGGCGTCCTGGTAGCCGTAGCTTGCGTAGCGCTCCAGACCGGCCATGTCCTCGCGCTCGGTCATGGAGGTCTGCAGGCGGTCGGTGCCGGTCTCGTAGGTATTGGTGATCCAGGTGTGCTTGCCGCCAGTGGACAGCTCGAGCTGTTCGGGTTTGCCCGTGTAGGAGTATCGGGCGCCCGTGACGATTCCGGTCAGCTTCATGGGCCGGCCGAGCTGGTCACCGTCGTAGCCGACGGTGACGGTCTCTGCGGTCAGGCCGCCAGCGGCGGGGTAGGACTGGCCGGAGAGCGTGTTGTCGAGGTTGTAGCTGCTGCCGAAGATGTAGGTTCCGGCGAGTTTGTCCTGCCCGGGGGCGGTGGGGATCCGCACGTAGGTGCGGGTGGGGCGGTTGAGGTTGTCGTAGAGGCTGACGGCAGTGGTGTAGGTCAGGTCTCCGATGTAGCGGCTGCTGCTGGTGGGCTGGCCCTTGACGATCGTGTCGTAGGTCCAGTCGGCGAGCTTGGTTCCCGGGGTTCCGCTGGTGACGTCGGTGAGAGCGGCCTTGCGGCCGAGGTTGTCGTAGCTGGTGGCGATCTTCTTACCGCGGGCGTCGGTGGTCTGAGTCAGGCGGTCGAGGTCGTCGTAGGCGTTGTGGGTGGTGCCGGAGTCGGGGTCGGTCTGAGAGGTCTTCCGGCCTCGGACGTCGTAGTCGTAGGACCAGGTGGTGGCGGGGATGGTTCCGGCTTTGCCTGGCCCGGTGATGGTGGCTGGCTTGCCGGTCGGTGTGTAGGTGTAGCTGGAGAACAGGTAGTCGCTGGCGCCGGTGCCGGTGTACTGGCGTGTCTCGACGGTGCGGCCCTGAGCGTCAGTGAGGGCGGTGGTCTTGGTGCCGCCCTCGGGTGGGGTGACCGTCGTGGACTCACCGTTGTAGTCGGTGGTGGTCTTCCACCTTTCCACCGCGCGGCTGCCCTGGCCGACCCAGAAATGGTCGGCGGTGACCCGAGCCAGGCCGTCGTAGTCGTAGGTGTGCTGAGACTCGACGTTGCCGGGAGTGTCGACGCCGAACAGGGCGGGAGTTGGCGCACCGTCGGCGTAGTAGGTGTTGTAGGTGCGGGCGGGTTTACCTAGGGCGTTGTAGAAGGTCTCGGCTACCAACCGGCCGCCGTTGGGGCCTGGCGTCTGGGTTTGGCGGGGGCGTAGCAGTCCGTCGTAGAAGGTGTAGCTGGTGGTCGGAGTGGAGTCGTTGTGCAGCGTTGTGGTGCCGACCGCGACGATCTTTCCCAGTTCGACCTGGTAGGTGAACTCATAGTCGGGACGGGGAGCAGAGGCGCGGCCAGGCTGCCAGACCTTGCTGGTGCGGCCGAGGGCGTCATAGCGGAGGTTGGTAGTTTTGCCGCCCTCATCGGTCTTGGTCAGCGGCTGCCCCGTGGCCGTATCAATGGTTTGGCTGGTGGTCAATGCGGTGGAAGTGCCGTTGATGGTGACGGGCGGCTGGCTGGTGGATACCCCCGTCGTCAGCCCGCCGGTGGACGCGGTGTAGCTGGTGGTGGTGGTCTTGTCCACCTCGGTGCCGGTGGTGTTGTCCGCGACCACGGAGGTCCGTTGCCGCCCGTAGCTGTCGTAGCTGGCCTTAGCAGCCGGGACGAACGCAAGCTGAGATGCGGTGGTGGTGGTCGAGACCTTGTCAGTGCGGGTGACCAGTCCCACCGTCGGTGCAACGCCGAGGGCACTGCCGTCGTAGTACGTGCGGCTGGCGGAGACCAGTTGCTTGGTGTAGTCGACGTTGTTCTTGTTTGCGCAAGTGGTAGCGACCGTCTGTACCTGTGATGGCAGACTCACGATCCAGGCACTGGTATCGCCGCTCTGGGCGTAGCTGGTCGTGGTGCACTGATCATCTTCCGGCTTGGTGACGTCGCCGAAGTTGTCGCTCTCGGTCGGGGCTCCGGTGATGGAGTCGAACGCATTGTTGACGGTTTTGGTTTCCCGCCATGACCCGTTCGACAGTTTGTTGAAACCGCGGGTGGTCTTGGTACCGGTCTGGTTGGCGGTAACGGTTCCCCAGGACCGCGTCTGGGTGGCGGTCTGGTTGTGCCACGGTTCGGCCACGGTCTTGCCGATGATGGCGCCGTCGGCCTTGTCGAAGGTCTCGGTGCGGATCTGGAATCCCTGCGCCGACTCGTGGTCCGGGTAGCTGGTGCCTTCACCGTCGGGAACTGAGACGCTCTTGGTGCCACCGGAGGCGTCCTTGCGGTCGCCGTCCATACCGCGCATGTAGTACGCGGCACTCTGGGTCATCAGGTTGTTGACGAGACCGGTGCGGGTGATGACCTTCCTGTAGCCACGGTACTGCGACCAGGTCTTGAACTTGGCTTTGGTCAGCCCGTCATCATCGGCGTAATGCCAGGCAGCGCCGTCCTGATAGTCGTAGGTCGTGACAGGGATGTCGGCGGCGTATCCGGTCAGGTCGGTCTGTTTGATGGACGTGACGACGTACTTGTTGTACCAATTAGTGACGGTTTTTTCGGAGTCCCAAGTCCCTGTGGGATCAATCTCGATGACCGGGAAGCAGCGGCTGGTGTTGGATTCCGGCGTGGGCCACTTGCCGGGAGCGCAGTCCTCGAGCGAGTAGGACACCATCGTCTGGCCGCCGTTTTCGTCGGCGATCGATTGCAGGCGATAGCGGATGAAGGTGGAGAAGTAGTCGCCCTCAACGTCAACGCGGTTGGCCATCTGCTGGTAGCCGAGTTGAACTGCGGGCAACTTGATCAGGTCACCGCCGGCGTCGGTCCCGGCCAGGCCGGTGTGCTGGATCGCGGACAACACCAGGTCCCGGTCAACGTCCGCGTCACGCCACTCGTGTGTCAGGCTCCAGGAGTCGACGTCGCGCCAGTCCGAGCCGTCGTCCTTCGCCACGCGTGTGGTGACTTTGGTCAGGCGTTTGCGGGACCAGAACGTGGGCGCGAGGGTGCCGTGGTTGTCTTTGCAGTCTTGCCCGGAGTCGCAGTGCAGGTCCCACGGGGTGTCCTGCCACAGTTCCGGGTGGGCGGTGATGTTGGAGGCGTTGCAGTCGCTGCTGGTGGCTGAGATGCAGCGCTCTGCGGTTTGGAAGTCGACCCGGGCGGGGGCGTGGGCGGGCCATAGGTTGTCGGAGCGCAGGCCGTAGTCGATGTGGTCCAGCCAGCCACCGCGCGTGTAGGCGGTCTCGTCGCTTGCCGACAGGTTGCGGCCGTAGTAGTTGGTCTCCTTTCCGTAGTAGTAGACGATCGCGTTGCCGCGCGGGTCCACCACGTAGTCCAGGTTCCATCGGTATGCCTGGTTGCACCAGGAGTCGGCGAATCCGCTGGACTTGTTGCAGGGGTCACCGGAGTGCACGCCGAACACCGGTTCGGTCCAGGCGGAGCCTGTGGTGGGCTTGCCCGCGGTCCAGGTGTTGCGGCCGAAGTAGTACTGAACGCCGTCGCTGGTGGTGACCTTCCAGTACTCACCATCGTTGTCGCCGTTATCGGCTCCGGTCAGCTTCTCGATCCGGGTGCCGTCGTCGTCCTTCAGGTGCCATTTGCCTTTGCCGTCCGGGATGAGCTGGCCCCCCTTCCCGGTCCAGGTAAGGGTCGCGTTGTCGTACCCCCAGCACTGGTCGCCGGGGTAGCCCTTGGTTGAGTCCTTGGGCGCTCCGGCGTCCTTGCAGGATTCGTAGCGGCGCTCGATGTAGCCAGGCCACATGTCGAAGCCCTCACCGATCCAGGAAGGCTGGTTACCAGTGTTGCTGGTGCGGCCGTCGGTGTTGGCCGAGTTATAGGTGAGAGCAAGCTTGGGCGTCAGCCCGCCGGGCACAGGTGGGACCTTCATCGGGTACGACCAGTTGAAGTCGCCGGTGTTGCCGCCGACATTCCAGGTCGCCGAGGGGGCCAGGTCGGTGGCGGCGTAGCTGCCGTTGGTGCCTGACGAGGCCGCCGCGACAGCAAGGACTGTGGGCTGCTGGGCGCTGTCAGCGGCCGGGGCGACTGCAGTGCGCCTGGTTTGCAGCGGTCTGGTCGGGCTCACCGTTGGGCTAGGAGATGGCGAGCTCGATGAGGTCGGCTGTCCAGCAGCGGACGGGGATGCCGACGGCGAGGGTGATGGCGAAGGCGTGCTGAGTGGGGCAGCTTCGACATCGGCGCTGAGAATTCGGTTGGTCGCGTCGTTGGTCGATGGAAGTTGGACGGCCTTCTGGCATTCGGGGCGCTGGGGCGTGGTCAGCACGCATCCTGGGTACCGGAGCAGCCGCAGCCGGGTGCCGTACGCGCCGCCAAAGGCTTGGGCGAAGCCGGAGTAGTCCAGCCGGACACCGACCGCACCGGGTTTGCCGGTTCCGGAGGCTGGCTGATCAGTGCGGCCGACCGTGAATACCACTCCCTTGACGCCGGCCTTGTCCACCGCAGCCTGGTCCAGAATGGTCACCTGCACCTGGCCCGCGGCAGCACCGCCAGCCTTGAGGGGCTTCTTCTCCGAGGAGGTCTGTCCCGGCGCGGTGACCGAGACCGGAGAGGTTCCGGCACGTGCGGCCAGAACGGTCCGGGCCATGCCTGGGGCTCCGGAACGGGGCACAGTGACCTGGT
Source organism: Spirillospora sp. NPDC052269 (assembly GCF_040679435.1). Lineage (NCBI taxonomy): Bacteria > Bacillati > Actinomycetota > Actinomycetes > Streptosporangiales > Thermomonosporaceae > Spirillospora > Spirillospora sp. NPDC052269. The sequence goes on along the minus strand of NZ_JBFAUU010000013.1, from coordinate 325,731 downwards.
TGGTGGAGGCTTTCGGCCACACGATCTGTGGTTTGGCCTTAACCAAGCCACGTGTGTTGATGTCCGGTGTTTTGGCCTTCAGGTTGTGGCCCTTGACTTTCCGGTCAGCTTCCGGAGCATATGGGCGGTAGGGGGCTGCCAGCGCGGGGACTGGCGTCAGCAACGAGGCGGCGGCCACTACCGCCACGGCGGCTGAAGTGTGACGGCGGACTCGCCCAGTACCCGCTAGTGACAGCTTCGCCTTCCTGAGGCGTCCCGCAGATCTGCGTCCGGCGAGTCTCACCATGTCCTCCGCGCGTCGTCATGCTGCCCCGAGAGGGGCCAGGGGTTGAGCAAGCCAAGTCGAAGGGGCCATGTGAGCCCGACCGGTTGTCCGGCCCGGCTCACACGGCGACTGATGGGTCAGGTCATCTGGTCGGCGTCCAGTTCGCTGGTCATGGACGCCAGCCAGGTCACTTCGTCGTCGCTGAGTGCACCGTCGACGGTCCAGAGGTCATCGATGCGCCCGCTCCACGGCTCGGTTCCGGCAGCGGTGCGGCCGAGGCGGACCGGTGAGGTGCCGGTGAAGCCCGAGACCAGTTCGACGATGGAGCCGTCGTCGGTGGTGTCCTCGTCGCTGGAGTCCTGCTGCTCCCCATTGACGTACAGGGTGAGCCGTTGCTTGACGGCGTCGAATACAACGGTCACCAGTTGCCAGCCGTCTCCGTGGTCGGTGTTCCAGCCGACGTAGTGGGCCAGGTTCGTGGTGCTGGCTGTGGCGTCGGTCTTGCGTCCGACCAGTGCGGCTTCCCACTTTCCGGGGTGTTCTTCATCGCCGGCTCCGGGCAGGTAGCGGACTGTGAGTCCGTCGCCGCTGGTGCCTGCGAGGTTGAGGGCGGTCATGGCCTTGGTCGGTTCGGCTGCCGCCCAGGTCCAGGTGGAGACGGTGAAGCTGTGGCTACCGTCGATGGTCTGGGTGGTGGTGGCAGTGCCGTCGGTTCCGCCCTGTTCGTTCAGCGACAGCGATCCCACTTCGGAGGTTCCGTCCGTGGCGACCAGCGGACTTACTGACGGATCAATCAGGGGGTCGCCCGTGACCAGTCTTGTCTGGCCTGCGAGCGTGAGCGGTGCACCGCCGGTGATCTCGTTGGGGCTGGCCAGAGGCGAGCCGGTTGCCGTGTTTAGGTGCCAACGTCCGGTGATCTGCTGGCGCGCTGTGGCCAGCAGGCCAACCTCACCATCGCCCAGGGGACGGTCGTAGAGCCGGATATCGTCCAGGTCGCCCTGCCACTTGGCGGCCAGTCCCGTAGGCGTCCAGCCGGTACCGATGTAGAGCGGCCCGTTCGCGGCCCACGGCTGGTGGGTGGCAGTCCCCTTCTGACGTTGGCCGTTGACGTACAGCGCCATCTGCTTGGTGACCGAGTCGTAGACCCCGGCCAGGTGGATCCACTGGTTCAGCACGGGTGCCTGGTCGGAGGCGATGGCGTCGTCGGTGCCGTCGGGGTGGTGCAGGATCCAGGTCCAGCGGTCCTTGGCGGGCGAGTACGACATGAGCAGCCCGTTGGTGGCATCACCGGCCTGGCTGATCACCGAATGGTAGAGCGTCTTCTCGGTGAGCCGCACCCAGGCCGACAGCGCGAAGCTCTTGGTGGTGTCCATCACCGGCCCCGTGGTCTGCCCGGTGCCGTCGGTGCCGTTGAAGCTGGCCGCTTTGCCGATCTTGCCGGGCTTGCCCAGGGTGACGCCGCCGTTCAGGGCGACCGGCGCAGCCGGGTTCCCGGTTCCGGAGTCGGCCAGGCTGGTCGATCCTTCGGCGTCGTCGAGTTTCCAGTACGCCTTGGGGTTCGAGCCGGACTTGACGCGGAACTGGTGGGTGGTGGTGCTGCTGGTGCCGTAGCTGTTGGTGGCGGTGACGTTCAGGTCGTTTTCGCCTGCCTTGGCCGGCATCGCGTTGATCGTCGCGACTCCGTTCACCACTGGGGCGGTGCCACTGCTGCGCTGGTCGTGGTTGATTTCCCAGGCCACCTGGCTGACACCGGCGCCGTTGGCGTTGACCTTCGCGGTGAAGGCTCCGTACTGACCGACACCGCCGTACGGCGGGTCATCGGGGTTGTCGGGGTTGAGCGCTGGATAGTCGGTGGAGGTTACGTCCACCTTGGGCGAGGAGGTGTTGTACTTGAAGTAGCAGTCGTCCCCGCCGTTTTGCCAGCTCCACGCGCTGCTGGACTTGCCGTCGTTGGCGATCACGTGCCAGCCGATCACCGTGTTCTGCGGGATGGTCACCGCCGGGGAGGGCTTGTCCAGGCCCCAGCTGAAGCTGGATCCGCTCGCCAGGTAGAGGGTGTAGTTCGACACCCACCTGCTCTTCCAGCCGGTGCCGTCGCCGGCGTCCCAGGACAGCCCGAACTGAACACGGACGGTGTCGCCCTGGCTGGCGTCTGGGTCGGTGATCTTCTTGGCCCACACTCGAGGCAGGTCGTTCAGCATCGCCGGCTTCGCGCGGGTGTAGCGCAGCGAGCCGTCGGAGTTGGTGCAGGCACCGCCGTTGACCATGCTCATGTTGCTGAGCGTCGGCTTGTTCGGCCGAGTGTTGTAGGTGATGTGCAGCTCGGCCTTGGTGGTCAGCCGCTTGTAGTACAGCATGTCCGACTCGCTGCCTGCCTTCAGCGCGAACAGGATCGTGTTGATCTTCCCGTTCAGCCGTTCCTTCAGGTAGCTGGCCGTCTTGCTGGTGGAGTTGGCGTCGTCGGAGTTGTCGAACTTGATCGGGGCGGGCAGCCCGGAGCACAGCGTGGAGTTCCGGTACGACAGCAGCGTGTTGAAGTGGTCGCCGTCGTCGGTGGAGTTCCAGGTCGAGTTGGAGTTGAAGCCGGTTCCCGCCTTGGGCCGGTACAGGTTGATCCGACGGGCGGTCGTGCTCGGGCACTGCGACGCGGCGTACTCGTTGGCTGTGAAGTAGGCGCTGCTGATGTCCTTGCCGATGTACTTGCCGATCGGGAACCGGTACCAGATCCGCTTGGTCTGGTCGCGACCGCAGTTGCTGTCATAGGAGGCGTCGCAGAACCCGACGCCCTCATTGGAGGAGAACTTGTACTTGGTGTAGTAGCTGCCGACCATGCCCCACTCGCCGCCGGAGTCGGTGCTCAGCGGGGTGCCCTGCCACCACGGGTCGATGTACACCGGGAAGTTGGTGTCGGACGCCGTCAGCAAGGACTTGTCGGGAGTCAAGGTCAGGGACGAGCTTGCCACGCTGACGCCGACCGGCGCGTGCTTGGCCCCGTCCGGTGCGCCCTCGGTTGGGTCGCCGCCGGTGAGACTGGGGTTGCCGGTCTGTGTGGGAGACGGCGAAGGGCTTGCCGTCGGGCTCGTAGTCGGACTCGTGCTCGGCGAAGTCTCGCTGCGCAGCTTCGGCGTGACCGAGGAGGTCGCCGAGGGGGAAGGCGACGGAGATGAGGAGGGCGGTGACTCCGGGGTGCTGGTCTGTCCCGAGTCCCACATGTGGGGAGCGGGGGCGGCGAACACCGTGCCGCCGGTTCCCTTGTCGGTCGCCTTCAGCGTCCCATCGGGCCCTTGGGTGACAGTGAGGCCGCCGCTGTCAAGGCCCAGCTTGATCTGGGCGACGCGAGGGTCGGCCGCCGCCTCAGGCGTCTTGACGATCAGCACCTGGCCAAACCCGTCGACATCGGCACGCACCTGCAGGTCGACCCCCGGCAGAACCTCCGGGTAGGTCGCGGTCTCACCGTCCAGGGTCGGCTTCGGCAGCGCGCTGGGCCAGGTCAAGGTCATCTGCCGGCCAGCGCGGGTCATCTTCACCAGCGGGCCTGACCCACCGTCGGAGAACGTCAAGCCGACGGTGGATGCGGCCGGAGCGATGGCCCCGTCTGCCGACCGGTGCAGGGTCGGATCAACCCCGACCCACTTGCCGCCCTTCATCGTGCGGACCGGCCGCAGGTGCTCGACACCTTCAAGGAGCCCGTCCGGCTGGGCCACCACTTCCCGGGTCTCGCTGCGCAACCCGGTCACCTCAACCTCCTTGCCCGACGACTTCGCCTCCGCGAGCGCGCCAGCTTCAGTCGAGGTATCGGGTGAGGTGTCCGCAGAAGCCCTCTGGCTGACCGGAGTCACGACCTGAAGCAGGGCAACCAGAAGCAGCAGAGCCAAGGCTGCTATCAGCGTCCTCAAACGGGTCGCGCGCGCCCCCAGTGAGCGGAATACTCCACCGCTCGAAGGTGCGGAGCGTCTACCAGCCACACGGGCCTCCAGTGCAGGACTTCGGGCGAGTGTGTGACAGGGACTCGCGATTTCGGGGGTTACTGGTCGGTGCGGCGGGAGGGCTGCCCCGCCTTTGCCCGGAGATCACAGGCCGGCTATCGGGAACACGCTCGTCGCAGCTCTGCTCCGGCTGCTGTCACCGCGCTGGTGTCGGGAGCCGACGCCGAGGCGGTCGACTGGGATCGAGTACGGCGCGCGAGGTCGGCGAATGCCTCGGCCAGCTGCCGAGCTGAGCTGCGCACGTGGGCGTCATCGGCGGACTTGCCACTCGCCCTCACCTTGGACGCCGCCTGTTCAAAGGCCGCCGCGGATGACTGAGGATCACCGGTCGGCCGGTCTCTGAAAGTGGCCAGTTCCCGCTCGATCTGCCCACATGCCTTGTTCGTGTCTCCGCCACACCCAGCGGAATAACAGGTGATGGCCAACATCGTCAGGGCAACGGACAGCGAACGCTGCAGGCGCCTTCCCTGCTTACGCACGGAACCCGAGCTTCCGGCCAAACTCGCGCCTCCTGCCGAGAAGGGCCGATACAGCAGGCTGCCACACTCGTTGCGAAACCTAGCCACCCATCACCGCCACTACAGAGCGCTACAGCAACCTCGCCATGACAATGACAAGTACCGAAACTGCAAGCAAAGCTTCCCGAACGGCGGAAATGTATCTAAGCCACGCAAAGTAGTCAACACTCCTCAACAAGTGACGTAGGTCACATCACTACATCAAGCGAACTCGAAGTTACTTTACGCGTTACTTAAATCGGACACTTGGTAGATTTCATGAAGCAATGACCCAGATTGTTACCCATGGCAACTAGTCGCGACTCAGCGTCAAGATCATTAGTGACGTGCGTCACACTACAGTGAGGTAAGCGGCGACTCAGCTTGTAGCGTCCTAACCCAACGATCACCTGGAAGGCGAACGCACTCCGTAGTCACTACGGTTGATCGCTGCGCTGGCACCCGCCTCCCGCATCCCCCAGGCACGGCCCCAGCGTGACCATCGCCGCGGCCAAATGGTGACGTTTAGTGATGGGCGAAGCGGGGGCATAGCAGGAATGAAGACTTTGCTGCCGTTGCCCCACGCAAGCACCGTTGCCCGTCTGAGCAAGATTTCTCGAAAGCTGCCGGGCAGGTTAGCAATACCTCAACCGTAACTGGGCGTCAGCTGAATGTTTCCCCACCGTCGCCTGGTTAGCTCCTGACATCAACTCAGTTCGTGCGTTCCGAGCCCTCTTGGCTTCCAGGCAGAAGCGACGCTCTACTTATGCAACTCATCTATGAGCCTCTGCAGCAACGCGAATCCGACGGTGTTTTCAGCAGGCCGGAGGGGGGCGGTGGCGACCTCAAGGTCATCGAAGACGGGGCTGCCGCCGGGCCGGCGGGTGTAAGGGACTCGGCCGTAGTCGACGCCCTCGGTCAGGTCGCCGGTGGTCCACATGATGACCTCCTGCTCGCCCTCGCGCAGGGGGTGGTTGGAGACCGGGCGGGTGGCGATGGCGTGCTCGGTGATGAGCCAGACCATGGGGACGGCCAAGGCCCAGCGGGTAGCACCGGTTCGCTTGGCCTTCTCGGCGGCGCGGAGCTCGAAGGCGCGGGCGGTGGCGTCGCCGCGGAGGTAGTCGTAGTCGCTGAGGATCACCCGGGGACGCCCATCCAGGACGACGATGGCGGGACAGTCTTGGGCTCGGATGGCTGCCTTGACGCGCTCCACCACGTCGAGCAGTAGCGCCTCGGTGTGTTCGTTCATCCGAGCCTCCCGGGGTGGGGCGGCCGTGCGGCCTGCTGCGGGCGTGCGGACCGCCTTCGTCGAGCACGCCGACGAGCGCGGAGAGCCGGGCGTCCTTGCAGGCGGCGGCGGCCGTCTCGGC
>NZ_JBFAUU010000013.1:146370-319603 GCF_040679435.1 Spirillospora sp. NPDC052269 | reverse complement strand
GGCGGGGCCGGGGGCGGGTGGGGCGCCCGGGGGGGGTGCGGGCCCCCTTTGGGCCACCGCGCGGGGGGGGGGGGGCGGCGGGCCCGGGGCCCCCCCCCGGCCGCGCCCCCCCCCCCCCACGGCGGGATCAGGTGAGTTCGCCTCGGGGTGTTCCACCGAGCTTGCGGTCGCCGAGGTCGGCGGAGCGGCCAGCGGTGTGGCCTTGCCGGTAGGCCTGTCCGTCGAACTTGCGGGCGCGCGGGGCTTTGCCGAGTTTGGGGAAGCGGCGCGTGAACTCGGCGTGGACGAGCTGCTGGCGGTTCATGAGGACCAGCTCACGGGATGCGGCGCCGGTATCACCGGCCGCCGCTTCGGTGTCCAGTTCCTCAGCGAACCGGGCGCGGGCGGCTTCCAGCTTGTCCTTGATGCCGTTGCCGAAGCCGCGCATGAAGCTGCGGCGGACGGTGGAGGTCTCCGTGGTCCTCTCGCCAGGGGTGAGCCAGGCCGGCAGGTTCCGGGAGTGTGCGCGGGCCGCGTTGGCGGCGCTGTTCTCCATCTGGATCAGGACGGCGGGCAGCAGGAGCTTGAGGTTGTCGATCGTGGCGGTTGGGCCGACGATCAGGATCCAGCGGATGCGGTTGCTGGAATCGTTGGCGCGGAAGGCGACCTGACAGCCCATTTCCCTCGGCAACGTCGCCAAGGCCCCAGGCACGTTCCCTACCGTGGCCGCCGCGTCCGGGCACGGCGTGTTCGTACAGGACGATCTCCTCCGGTGCATCTTGGTCTGCGGCGGCTTTGAGATCGGCGTCTTCGATCTCGTACTTGAGCATGAGCATGCCCGCCCGCGCGAATGCCGCCTGGCGTTCGGAGTCGGGGGTGTCGGGATGTTCGGCGAGAGTCAGGAGCTGTCTGATCCCCTGCATCTGCTTGGACTTGTCCACAGCCATGGAGAGCCTCCGTCCGCTGGGATACGAGAGGCACCGGCCGCCCTGGTGGACGGCCCGTGGTGGAGATGGTCGGGGTCGTGGTCACCGCGCATACGACCGGTGCGTAACCCGCTGGCTTGCTCAGGTCGACCTGGGCGGGGTGCCGTAGGCGTCGCCGAGATTCTGCTGACCAAGGAGGTCGCGCAGCTTCGAAGAAGGGACGGCCTCGCTGACCACGACGCGAAGGAGAGCGGCAAGCGAGTAGGACGGGTCGGCTTCGTCGGCACGCACGAGCGCGACAAGCGCCATCGCGCCGTTGCCCGCCAGTTACGCCGCGAACGCAAGCAAGGTCGCGGGCGGGGCGGCGAAGTCGGGTGAGGTGCGGCGGAGGACATCGGCCCACAGAGGTCTTTCCTGACCCGGACGGGCCGACCAGCACCAACGGTCCTGCCGCGGCGGAGGTGCCGGCCCCCGGCTCCATCGCGGAAAGTACCCGATCGATCATCTCCTTCCGCCCGCAGTACAGCTGAGCGTCATCTGGACCGAACGAGTTCAGGCCCAGATAGGGAGAGCGGCCCTGCGAGGGTCCCGGTTCCTGCGGCGGCTCAGTCTGCGCCGGCCTCGCGGGATTCAGTGCGATCACCAGGTTTCCGGAGCGGCCTTCGGCCTGTTTGCGGGGCAGCGGCAGCTGCTGGTCCCGCATGGTCCGGAACACCGCGTCGTAGATCAGGTCCAGGGTCAGTTGCTGCGGTTCGCGCGGGTCACCCTTGGTCAGTACGTCGAGGAGCGCCCCTGTGAACGCCGTTCGCTCGGCGTCCGGTGGAGCGAGGGCGAGCTGTTCCGCGGACGCGATGAAGTACAGGCCGGGCGTGGGATCCATGCTGAACGCAGGGACGGATGCGCCGCGTCCCAACGGAGGACGCCCGGAGAAGCAGCAGTCGAGTATGAGGACGACCGAGGACGCCGAGCTCGCCGTGAGTGCCTGACGCAGTGCGGAGAAGGACAGCGCCTGATGTTCGGCCATGCCAGGGGTGAGCCGGTCGGTGCTGCGGGCGGCCAGGTACAACTCACCATCGGCGCTGAGCAGTCCGTGCCCGATGAAGTAGACCAACAGGACGGTGTCGGCTCGCTGCGCCTCTTCCGCGACCGCCTGTGCCATGGCTCTGGCATCGGGTGGGTCGAGTAGCGGGCGCAACTGGTCGGAGGGCACCCCACACCATTCGATCAGAGCCGTCTTCATAGCATGGAAGGTGGGGGCGACAGAAGGCACCGCTGGGAGCGTGGGACCGTCATGGGTGGCGGTGGCGATCAGCAGGACCCGCACGCCCGCATCGGACAGACCGGTCATGGGAGCTCGCGCTGCTCGGCTTCGTCTCCGCCCTGGCCCACCAGGCCCGCGAGGTCCGCCACAAGCTGCCGCAGTGCGACGGGGTCGAGATCGGCCACGCGCTTGGCGGTCAGCTCCAACGACCGTCCGTCAGGGACGGTCACCTTGATCTCCACCTCACCGCGCCGCCTGCACAACCAGGCGATGACGCCGGTGGCGAAGGCTGTCGCGGCGCCGCCCGGAGCGACAGCCACCACGAGAGCGTCCAACGTCGGTCCCATCGTGCCGGGCTCCGGCGGACTCTCCCGGCCGTCGACCCGGCCCCGCAACATCTGGTCGCCGGTCAACCATTCACGTAAAGAACGAAGTTGGTCGCCTGTGTCGGCCCTTCCCACAACCACCGATACGTCCATGACTTCCTCGCCGTTGCCGCCTAATGCTCACTACTGCGGTCGGAGGCTAGCAACGTCCAGCGATGGACGATTACCAAGCTACAAGTTACTGGCTAGCCAGAGAGTGTCCCCAGGTCTGTTGTGTGGCGGTGAGTCGCACTTAGAAACTAATCTTTTCTCCAGCAGAGGGTTTCATCAACAAATTGGCGGGACTCGCCGGATTGTCATGACTCCTGGCAGGCGTTTATGAGTTGTTCCGCCGTTGGCCGCGCGCCGGAGTGCGTCGTGCCACGGCTGGCGGAGTTCCTGGTGTGGCGCGACACGAATCTGGTGTCGGCAACCGAGGCGGACTTGGTTGCCTACCGGATGGCCCGGACCGATCCAGGCCCGCGCCGTATGCAGACCGGCCCGGTCGGCGGGGAGGGGCTGGTAGCGGGCCTGCCAGACCGCGAGGTCTGTCGTATCTCATGCCAGCGTCCCGTCGGTGAAGGCGTCCAGGTGGGCGTTGACCTCATGCAGCAGGGCGGCCGGGGCAAGGGTGTGGCCGGTGACGTCCAGGCGCAGGTCGGGGCGGAGCAGGCAGGGCGCCAGCGTCCCGGCGGCGTCCAGCCGCAGGGCCCAGAACCCTTCGACGCAGTTCGGCCGGGAGGAGCAGGTGGCGCACTGGCCGACGTGGTGTCGGCCGAGGGAGGCGTCGATGACCTCGACGGTCATCGCGCCCTCGGCTCCGGAGACGGTGAAGACCCGCCGTCCTTGCCCGGCGCCGGCGCGAGGCCGCCCGGCACCGGTTCGGTGACGCCGCCGCGCTCGCCGACGAGGTCCTGGACGCCTGCCCACCGATCCGAGAGACCAGCCGCGCCCGGCTCCGCGACCTCGACCACGACCTGTTCACCACCCCCACCCCACCCGCGAGGCCCGCGACCTGCACGACCGAATCCGAGCGTTCCCAGCCCTGGTGGCGGTCGGGTACCTCAGCGAGGAACCCAACAGCGTGTAACCCGGCCCTGGCCCACAAACGCCGCAGCTCATGCAGGCCCTCGGGCAAGGACGAGAGCCCCAAGCGTGCACGTCGGCTCTGCTTGGCCACCCCGGTCGGCTCGCCTGGGATCACTGAGCTAGTGCTGTGACCGGGAAGGTTCACCGTGATCGGAAGGCGGCTCGTGGTAGGGGCTCATGCGAAGCGGCTGGTATTACTGGGGCATGCCGGAAGAGACCGCACGCTCCGCGATCGACATGTTCATCTCCGCGTTCAACGCCTCGGATGACAGCTCTGTGGCTACCCTGCTCTCCCAGGCCCTGACCTCAGACGTGGTCTTCTGGGGGCCGTTGGGGCGTAGTGAAGGTATCGGGGCGGTCGAGCGGTTCGTGCTGGATCTCCGACGCCACCCGGCAGGGACCGGCACGATGGTGCGTTGCTCAGCGGTGGACATGCCTGACGAATGGGCCCGGTACCAGTGGGTCTTCACCACGCCTGATGGAGGCCCCCGCCTGGCGGGAACGGATGTCGTCCATCTGCGACGGAGCCTCATCGACCAGGTCATCGTCTTCGCGGGAGAGATCAAGCCGCTCGCGTCCTGAGTCATCTCTATGCCGCTGTCTCTCTCCTGAATTAGTGCCGTAGCAGGCAACGTTCGCCCTGTCGGTGTGGTGCGGTCCGCCGACAGGGCGGGATGTATCAGGCTTGGTGGAGGGCGGAGCGCGTCCAGGTTCGGGAGATCGATGACGATGAAGGTCGTCGGCTGCCGCGGACGGTGCGGCGTGGCACGGGTCGGTGGTGACCTGGCGTCGGGCGCAGATGGTGCTGTTGTCGGCGCAGAGGATGCCGGTTCCCAAGATTGCCGAGGTGACGTTCACCAGCGAGGACCGGGTGCGGGACGTCATTCACGACTTCAACGCCGACGGGTTCGACTTGCTGTACCCGAAGTACGCTGGCGGCCGGCCACACACGTTCAACCTGCCCGAATCCCCGCACCTCGCCGCCAAGCGGTGCCGCCGAGTGGCGGACTGGGCCGAGGCCAACAACGTCGAGATCGCCTACGTTCCGACGAACTCCTCATGGCTGAACCGCATCGAGGCCCAGTTCACCGCGCTGCGCTACTTCGCCCTGGACGGCACCGACCACCGCAGCCACAAGGAACAGAAGAGCATGATCCGCCGCTGCATGGTCTGGCGCAACCGCCACACCGACGACATCCGGCTGCGTCAGATCACGACCCGCGCGAACGTCGCCTGACACACGATCAGTCGCCGATGAACAAGATGTAGCGATGCGCCCCCTGCAAGGCCACCTCGCATAGTGTTCGGACTTCGGCGACCCATTCGCCACCGCGTTCGACGGGAAGCCGGTCCAACTCCGCGAGCAGCGCCGGGACCTGCCGGTGATTGAAGACCGCATCGCCATAGGGGTCAAGCGCCCCGAGCATGGGAAACGCCGCCTGGTCCAAGCCGCCCAGAGTGGTCTCCCAGGGCAGTCCGCACCCCGCCCTCACCACGACCTCACCCTGGATCTCGCGACTCACCCTCATATTGATCACGCCCGATCGTACTCAGGCGACACGACCCAGGGACCAGGCAAACGTTCCCTGCTACGGCACCAGCAACGACTACGGCTGGGATGTGTGACCTGGACGGCCTGAGGTCTGAGCATGGTGCCCCCGGTGGGCCCGCCCATGAGTCCGCGCGGTCGTGGCGCTTTCGGCACCCCACCACGGGGCCAGCCCCATCGGTGGGTGGATACTTCGCCCCCAGCCAAGGACTACCGAGGCGTGTGTGGTCTGAATCCTCCGGTGCTCTGACCCCACAAGGGCAGGTCAGTCGCCGCTGGCAACTCTTGACACGATCGCGAGGTCACTCCGTGCACGCGATCCTCATGTACCCGGACATGGAACATCCCGTGGTGTTCCAGTCGGCTGGATTCAGGCCAAGGCACGGCGTCCCCTGCTCCTCAATCGCGCACGAGGCGCCGCAGCCTCGCCCTGTCCGAGGAGACACCCCTCGGAAACATTCGTCTAGCCGCGAAGACTCTCGCCGAGCTTGATGCGGTGGAGGAGTTGGTTCCAGGCTTCGGGCTTCAGGCTGATCGCAGGGCCGTCCGGGTCCTTGGAGTCTCGGACGAGGCCCAGGCCATCGAGGCCGGCCACTTCGACGCAGTCGCCGCCGTTGTTGCCGCTTCGGGCGCTCTTACGCCAGACGGCGGCGGTCAGGTCCATGGTGGACGATTCTCCCTCTGCTCGGTCCTCGCCTACCTCAGGTTCTCGGCCACCTCACGCAACATCGCCACGGTCTGCTCCGGGCCGAGCGCTCGGGCGCGCAGGTGGTCAAACATCAGCCTATACCGGTCCACCTCATGGGGCTTCTGAGTGTAAACGCCACCAATCTGCTGCTCCAGATAGACCTTGTCGGGGTCGTCGGCGGCGGGGAATCTCAGGATCTTGAACGCGCCATGCATGGCACCGTGCTCGCCGAGCTCGAAGGGCAGAACCTGGAGGGTGATGTTGCGTCGCCCCGCCAGGTCGATCAGGTGCTCGATCTGCTCCCGCATCACTTCGCGCCCGCCAACCACGCGCCGGATGACGGCCTCATTCAGCACCAGCCAGACATCGAACGGGTCACTTCCGGCGAGTCGGGCCTGACGGTTCACGCGAACCTCGACGCGCTCGTCGACGTCTTGGTCCACCTCCGGGCCTGGAGCGGTGGACATGATCGCGCGGGCGTACCGCTCGGTCTGCATGATCCCCGGGACCAGCTCCGACTCATAGCCGAAGACATGGGACGCCGAGGCCTCCAGCACGACGTAGACCTGGAACCACTCCGGGATCGCGCCGGAGTACTGATGCCACCAGTCAGGCTCACGGGCCAGCCGCGCCAGCTCGACCAGCGCGTCATTCTCCCCCTCGTCGGCCCGGTAGAGCTTGAGCAACCGCTTCACATCCCGCTGCAGGACGCGGCTCTTGTCGTTCTCGATGCGATAGAGCTTGCTCTCCGCCCAGCCCATCTCCTCGGCCACAGCCTCCTGACTGAGCCCGGCCCCTTCACGCCGGGCACGCAACTCGCGCGCCAGCCGGGTGCTCGCAACGGTCGGGACGTGTCTGCCCTGGGCCATCCCAGCTCCTCCACACCAAATTTGATGGGTTTCAAGTAAAGGCTTGCGTTCAATCGCGACCGGGTGAATGCTAACACTCGAAGCCTACGGTACGTAGCCGAAAGATCGCCTGGAGTACTCGAAAGCTGCGGAGCCAACCCGCCCGTCCGGCTGAGCAGCGGGTGGGCAACACACGCGAGATGTCAATCTCGGCCGTTGCGGTTCCGGTTCGACGCCGGAACCGGCCCTCGGCCGGAGCACAAGCCCACTTGGGCACCAGATAAGCGAAGAGCCGCCGCGCGGCCAGGTCCATGGCCTAGGAACCTTCCTGGCCGCGCGGCCCAACCTCTCGAAGGAGGTATGCCGTCATGGTAGACGCACCGATGACGGTGAGCGGGCAGTCTGCTTTGGAGCGGAAGCACCCGGGTGGTGGGTGTGGCGCTCGCGGACGGACGCGATGTGGTGCGCGACGCGTCGACGTAACCTGTCGACGCGGGAGCTCAAGTGCGGGCTGGACCAGCCTCTGGTCTGCGTCAGTCCTGAGGAACTGAGCCGCAGGCTGATCGAGCAGGATGCCTGCGAACACGCGCAGGGGCTCGAACTCTGACCGTACGCCGCCGGTGAGCGAGAACCGGCTGGAAGCAGTGCCGTCGTCTTCATGACAACAAGACGGCGTTCAGGCCGTCCCAGCAAGAAGGCCAGCCGAGGCAACACCGTCTTGGGCGCGGTCTCGCGCTGAGTACGCCCGCAGCCCGCTACGCCTGCGAGTTTCTGGCGGACATGGCCGTGCGCTGTCGCTCACGCGCGGCCTCATCTCGCCCCTATCCGCTGGTGACGCGAGTTCACCTGCTGAAACAGGCGGTCCCGGACGCGGTGGTCGAGCACCGGCCGGGACCTATCGGACACAGGAGGTCCGACGTGAGACAGGATTCCACGCCACCTACAACCTCGGGGAGGGCTCTGGCCGCCATGGGCCGTCCGCCCGCCCGCGTCCAGTTCACCCCGCCCTCGCCAGACACGCCCGTCCAGGGGACGAGCCGCGCCCCCAACGCAATCCTCACCGCCGTCCGGCTCCGGTACCCCGACACGGTCTGCTGGTACGGGTGCTTCACCAGGCATTACTGGTTCGTCTCTCCGCGCCAGACCTTGATCGAAGCCGCTGACGAGTACGAGCTCGCACATCTCCTGGGTGCCTGGTTCCCGCCCGTTCCGCTCTATCCCGCATCCGAACGTCCCACCGGGGAACATGCGCCCGCGCCCTTCGTCCAGGACAGCCGCGACATGGCGTCCACCAGGGTGGGAACCAGTCTCGCAATCTCCCCGTCGGCTCCTCGCCAGCGCCCTGGGAGCCTGCGCCGGACACTCCGGCGCCTGGCCCAGCGCCCCACCGAATGCTCACCCGGGTGCGAGCACGCGTGCTGCAACCCGGCTCTCCGCCAGCCCGTCAACCCGTGGAGTTCTTCATGCTGAACGAGAGCGCCGCACTTCTGGAGCTCGGACTCGCGCAGGCCTTCCCGCTGCCGTCCGACCGGACATGCGCCTCAGTGGCACGGTCCACACTGTCGATCGCGATGACCCAGCTCGCCCTCCCGGACGAGCTGATCTCCGATGCGACGGTCGCCGTCAGCGAGTTGGCCACCAACGCGTTGCTCCACGCTGGTGGCACCAACACCGAACTGTGGATCTGGCCGCGCATCGACCCCGCACCCGCACTCGTCGTCACCGTCTTCGACACCGGCTCCGGCCCGCTCCCCCACGCCGTCCCGGACGACCTGCTCAGCGAGAGCGGCAGGGGCCTGTCCATCGTCGCCGCCCTGACCACGGCCACCGGCGCGCACCGCAGCCGCTCACGCCTCCGCACCGTCCAGGTCAGCGGCAAGGCCACCTGGTTCACCCTGGCCCTGCCGGACGACTACCCGCTCACAACTCCGATCCAGAGCCCGCAGCGCGCGGCGCACCTTCTGCTGTTGGAGCTGTACACCCGCGGCCTGTTCGCCTACCCCGCAGACGACGTCGGCGACGGCCCCGTCCTCGTCGTGAACGACCTGCGCATCCAGATCTCCCGGACCCACCTCACCTGGCGCAACACCGATGGAACCACCATCACTCACCAGCTGCCCGACCTCCAGGACTCCCTCGAAAGGATCGTCTCTCACTTCGCAACCCGCGCCCGGCAATGAAGGCTGGGCGGTCAAAGGGCCCCCGGGCGAGTTGGGGCTCCAGCCGGGCGGGCCCTTCCGCGTCCTGCTTCGGGTAGCCGGCTAGCTAAAGGGCTGGGCGGATACTCCGCAGGGAGAAACGCGGGGCGCTACCCCAGCCGCGAGCCTACGCGTCGTCGCCTCGACCACACTCCGCCTGAGAAGGTCTGGGGCCTCCCCTGGCATCCCGCAGCAGGACGGTCCGACATCTCCGAGCAGCCTCGCGGCCTACCGGTATGGAGGCTGCCACCAGACGACATCTGAGTGGCATGCACGGGCAGCGGGTCAGTTGTGCGGCGGCCGGATGTGGGCGGGGGGCGTGAAGGGTGAGCAGCAGGGTGAGAACGGCGAAGGCCAAGGCTGCGATGGCCAAGCCGGCGCGCAGGTCGTCGCCATGGTGGGGAGCGCGGTCGCACAGGCGGGCGTGCAGGTGCATGCCCGCCAGCACGGTGGCGACCGTGATGCCGATGACCGTCAGGTCGGCCAGTAGGGGGAGGTAGGGCGCACGGGCCAGGGCGTCCAGCACGGCGCGGAGATCAAACGCGTCGATGGTGTTGCATGTGGTGGCGAGGGTCATGGAGTGCTCCCGAATCGGGCCGCTGGTGCGGCGCTGTGGGAGTCACCGTCCGATGCCGGTCGGGTGCCCGTCGCTTGTTCCCGGGCGATACGGGCGATGCGGGTCTAGCGTGGCCAGGTAGATGCAGGCTTCCCTGGATTGCCCGCTGATGCCAGGTCCGGGCGCTGGGAGGCCCTGCTCATGCTGCAAGGGCCGCGGCCACCTGCATTGGGCAGCCGGTGCGAGGAGGGCGAGGGGATGTCGGAGTCGGTGGCCAAGCGGGTGTGGTGGGAGGCGCTGCGCGGGTTGGAGCAGCGAGCCAGGGCACGGCGGGCTGTGCAGGGGCTTCCGAGTTCGCGTCGACAGGCCACCAAGGAACTGGTCAAAGACCCCTATGGAGTGGTGCTGGACGCCAGGCGGATCAGCGGCTGGCTGCCCGATGAGGTGAACGCGGCACAGGTGCCCCGGTCCAGTGACGCTGCCATCGAGGCACAGGTATGGGCATTGATCCGGTTGTGGAGCGCTTGGGCCGGTGACAACGCTCCGGACCGTGGGGAGTGGGTGCAGTGGCTGGCCGACGCTCAGCCCGCCCGAACCCCCGCCAGGGGCGGTCGAGCGCAGCAGGAACAACACAGTTGGGCGGCGCCGCGCAGCGAGCAGTGGGCTCAAGACGGTGATGCGCACCTCTATGGGGTGCCGTGGAGTAGGACGGAGTTGCCGCTGCCGTTGCCTGTGGTGGATGCGGTGCCAGCGGACGGGGTGGTGGGGTTGCCGCGGCGGCCGCGGCCAATGTTTGTGGGCCGCGAGAGCGAGCTGAAGGCATTGCGGACGGCGTTGCCGTCAGGGCAGGAGGGCATCGCCCAGGTTGTGGTGGGGTTGGGCGGGGTCGGCAAGAGCGAGTTGGCGTTGCAGTTCGCCCACCGGCACCGGGACGAATACGACCTGGTGTGGTGGCTGCCCGCCCAAAGCTCCAGTGATGTGCAGGTGGGACTGGCGGAGTTGTGTCGGGAGCTGTGCCTGCGCGCCGGGGTGTCAGCGGCCGCCCGCGTCTCCAGCCCGGAGGCCACCGGGTGGGCGCTGGCCTGGCTGGCAGCGCACGACCGGTGGTTGGTGCTGTTCGACAACGCCGAGCACGTAGGCACCCTGGAACCCCTGCTGGGTCGGTTGCAGCGCGGGCACGTGCTGGTCACCAGCCGTCTGGCAATGGGCTGGGAACAGATCGGCACAGTGCTACGGCTGCCGGTGCTGTCCACCGCCGACGCCGCCGACCTGCTGGCCCGCACAACCGCCCGGACTGGTGCTGCGCCTGCCGCAGGCACCGCCAAGTCCGCTGCCACCGATGGGCGAGACAGCCCGACGGTCCGGTCGCAGGGACCGTCATCTGGGACCGGCTCCGGAAAGCGGGGCGTGCTGGTGGAGTTGGCGCAGGAGTTGGGAGAGTTGCCGCTGGCGCTGCGCCAGGCTGGGGCCTACATCGCCGCCACCGCCGGTGTCACTGCCTCCGACTACCTGGAACGGCTGCGCGCCGCCCCGCAATGGGCCCTCACCGCCCGCCCTTCTCATCATGGACCGGCTCCGGCCTCGCCGGGTGGAGTTGGGCGCAGAGCGGAGCAGGTGGTGGCGACGGTATGGACTGTGACCCTCGACCGCATCACCCAGGTCAACCCGCTGGCTGTACAGCTGCTGCATACCCTGGCCTGCTACGCCCCCGACCGTCTGCCCTGCCGCGTCTTGCATGGCCTGCCCGACACTGACCGGTTCCAGATCGGTGAAGCGCTGGGAGTCCTGGCCGCCTACTGCCTGATCGACCTGTCTCCCGACGAGAGACACCTCAGCGTGCACCGTCTGGTCCAGGCCGTCACCCGCACCACCGCCGTTCACAGGGACCCCGACCTTGACACCGGCCAGACCGCCGCTTACCTGCTGGCGCGAGCCCTCCCTCAAGATCCCGCTCACCCGCCCGCGTGGCCGCTGTTCGCCGAACTGGTCGCCCATGTCCGCCATTCGCTGGCCCCCGACTCCGCCACCATGGCCACCGTCGTCGCCTACCTGGATGCCATCGGCGACTACCGCACCGCATGCGATCTGCAACACCGGCGCGCCGCCTCCCTCCAACACGTTTTGGGTCCTGAGCACCCCGAGACGCTGACCTCACGCGCCTTCCTGGCCAGGTACACAGGCGCGGCAGGTGATGCGGTGGCAGCACGCGACCTGCTCACCGACCTGCTCCCGAAGCTCAAACGGATCTTGGGTGCCGAGCATCCCGAGACGCTGACCGCGCGCGCCTTCCTGGCCATGTGGACTGGCGCGGCAGGTGACAAGGCGGCAGCGCGCGACCTGCTCACCGACCTTCTCCCTGTTCGCGAACGCATCTCAGGATCTGAACACCCCGACACACTGATAGCCCGCGCCTTCCTGGCCGGTTGGACGGGAGCGGCGGGTGACGCCGCGGCAGCCCGCGACCTATTCGCCGACCTACTCCCCCTACGCGAACGCATCTCAGGACCTGAACACCCCTACACGCTGGGCGCCCGCAGCAACCTGGCCGGTTGGACAGGAGCGGCGGGTGACGCCGCGACAGCCCGCGACCTATTCGCCGACCTACTCCCCCTACGCGAACGCATCTCAGGACCCGAGCACCCCTCCACACTGGGCACCCGCATCCTCCTGGCCAGGTGGACAGGTGAGGCGGGCGACGCCGCGACAGCCCGCGACCTGCTCACCAACCTGCTCCCTGCACGCGAACGCATCTCAGGACCTGAACACCCCGACACACTGATAGCCCGCGCCTTCCTCGCCAGGTACACAGGTGAGGCAGGCGACGCCGCGACAGCCCGCGACCTATTCGCCGACCTACTCCCCCTACGCGAACGCATCTCAGGGCACGAGCACCCCGCCACACTAGACGCCCGCGCCAACCTGGCCCGCTGGACACTGCGAGCCGAGCAGGCGTCAGGTCAATCCCACGTTCGCCCCGCCACCCGGCACGCCCCGCCCCAACGGCCCCCCGGCACCGAGTAGCCCCGGGGCGGCGTTGACCCGCTGGGCCGGGGAGCGGCGTCAGCCAGCTGCGAGGATGCACAGCGCGTGGACGGTCGGCACCCTCACCGAGCACACCGGACTCACTCCCGAGACGATGAGCTACGGCTGGTCGAGGTCGACGCCAGGTCTGCCGGCCCGCACCTTTCCGCCTCCATTCCGCAGCCCCCCCCGCACCTCCACAGGAGTTTCTCCAGACCGCGTGAATGCGGGCTACGGCGCACGATTCTCACGGAAGCTCCTTCCACGCTTGCGCGGTGAGCAGGTCGCATAGTTCCTCGTCGGAACCGCGGGGGTCAGCGCTGCTCCGGTGCCGGGCTTCTTCGGGGCGCATGGGTGGGTGCGGGGCGTGGGGGTTTGTCGGTGGCATGTAGCAGGGTGGGCATCATGGAGACGACTCTTGGGACCGTGGTGATCACTGGCGCGGCTGGGCGCATCGGGTCGGTGCTGCGTGCTGGTCTGCGTGGCGAGGCGGAACGCCTGGTGTTGGTCGATCGTGTGGGGCTCGCCGCGCAGTCGTCGACCGAGGACGTGCGTCAGGTTGACCTGCGGGACGCCGAGGCGCTTGCGGCTGTGATGGAAGGCGCGGACGCGGTGGTGCATCTGGGCGGCGTCGCGGACGAGGCGCCGCTGTCGGAGTTGCTGGACGGCAACGTCATGGGGACGCTCAACGTCCTCGAAGCCGCGCGTCGACATGGTGTGGAACGGGTCGTGCTGGCCAGCAGCAACCGGCTCACTGGTTTCTATCCGGTCTCCACCACCGTCACCGCCGACATGCCACCGCGTCCGGACGGTCTCTACGGGGTGAGCAAGGTGGCGGTCGAGGCGCTCGGACGACTGTATGCCGACAAGTTCGGGCTGCCGGTGGTGTGCCTGCGCATCGGCAGCTTCGAGGACGCTCCTAGCGAGCAGCGGCATCTCGCTACCTGGCTGAGTCACCGCGACTGCCTCGGTTTCGTCCGCGCCGCTCTCACGGCTCCCGACATTGCTTTCACCAGCGTCTATGCCGTCTCGGCCAACAAGCGTCGCTTCTGGGACATCGAGGGCGCCTCCGCCTTGGGCTACACGCCCATCGACGACGCGGAGGCCTTCGCCTCGCAGCTCCCCGAGGAAACGGACACGGCCGAGCACGACGTCCAGGGCGGTGCGTACGCCAACGCCGACTTCACGCTTCGTCACCTCTGACGGACGCACTCGTCGCGCCCGCTCCTCCGGGGCGGGCGCGCATTGCAACCCCCTGCTGGCCGTGATCAACGACGAGAAATGCGGGGACGTGGGCCTGCCCTTCGGGCGGTGATGGCGGTCAAGGCGAGAAAGACGACCGCGGCAGTGGCTGTCGCCGGATGAGGCGGTCGGGGTGATCAGGGTGATCGGGGCAGGCCGTGCCCTCCCCGCGACCGCCGGCCTGGACGGCGTCCGGCTCATGACGGTGCACCCCGAGGTGATCAGCGCCCTCGGCACGCTCGCACTGCGCTCCTGAGCCAGCGACACTCCCCCACGTTTGCGCTGGTCAGAGCACACTTCCAGAGTTGTTCAGTCCTTGCCGTGGGTTTGCCGGCGGTTGGTTCCCTCCGACCATCAGGCCAGCTATGAATGAGTTTTGAAGCGATTTCGGAGGACGTGATGACCCTGACCGAACGCATCTCCCGCGGGGACGAGGCCGCGCTGGCGGAGTGCTACCGGGTCCTGGGGCCGCGCGTCCGCCGCCACGTCGCCCATCTGGTGCCGGCCGCGGACCTGGACGACATCGTGCAGGCCGCGTTCTGGGAGCTGTGGCAGGGCCGCGAACGCCTGGACACCGGCCGCGAGCTGGTGCCGTGGCTGTTGACCATCGCCCGACGGCGGGCCGTGGACCGGCTCCGGTCCGAAACCGCGCGCCGACGGCGGACCCTGCGGACGGCGGGACGTCCCGACACGTCCGATCCGTGCCCGGTCGTCGACACGGTCTGCGATGTGCGCGCGGCGCTGGCCGTCCTGCCCCCGCGGCAGCGGCAGGCGATCGCTCTCGCCCACTACGAACAGCTCACCCAGCGAGAGATCGCCGAGCGGCTGCGGATCCCGATCGGCACCGTCAAAGCGCGAACCGCCTCCGGCATGCGAAGGATGCGAGAGCTGCTATGACCTCACCGACGTACGCACCCGCAAAGGACGAGTGGACGACGGCACGGCCGCGACTGGCGGTGTCGAGCTGCCTGCTGGGCGAGCCCGTCCGCTACAACGGCTCGCACAGCAGGGACCGCTACCTCACCGGAACGCTGTCCCGGCACGTCGACTGGGTGCCGGTCTGCCCGGAGATGGAGATCGGCCTGGGCGCGCCGCGACCCGCGATGCACCTGCGCACGGACGGGCACATCGTCACTCGCGACGGCGCCCGCGACCTCACCGACGACATGAACGCCCTCGCCGAGCGCCGCCTCCCCGAGCTGGACGAGATCGACGGTTATGTCCTGAAGTCCCGCTCCCCCAGCTGCGGACTGCTGAAGTTGCCCCGCTACTCGTCCGGCCGTCCAGGCGAACGCTCCGACGGCCAGCCCGTCGACCGCGACGGCCGCGGCGTCTTCGCCTCCCGGCTGCTGGACGCCTATCCGAACCTTCCCGTCGAGGAGAGCGGCCGCCTGAACGACCCTGTGCTGCGCGAGCACTTCGTCGAGCGGGTGTTCGCCCAGGCCAGGCTTCGCTCGTTCTTCGCCGCCGGCTGGCAGCCCCGCGAGCTCGTCGCCTTCCACAGCCGCCACAAGATGCAGCTGCTCGCCCATTCCCCAGAGGGATACCGCGAGACCGGGCGGATCGTCGCCCACGCGGGTGACCGTCCGCGCGAGGACATGGAACGCGACTACCGCCGTGCGTTCACGGCCGCCTTCGCCGTCCGCGCCGGGCGAGGCCGCCACACCAACGCCCTGCAGCACGTGCTCGGCTTCATCAGCGACGACCTCAACCCGACGCGCCGCCGCGACATCCTCACCGCCATCGACGCCTACCGGAATGGGCAGGCGCCGCTGAGCGTCCCCATCGCCCTGCTCCGTCACCATGCTGAGGGCGAGCACTTCGACTACCTCGCGGGACAGACCTACCTCACCCCGTTCCCCAACGACCTCCTCTTGCGCAACAACCTGTGAAGGCCGAGCGGACGGAGACGACCGTGGACAACGGACGGCTGTGCCTGGTCACCGGGGCCAGCGGCTACATCGGCGGACGCCTGGTGCCCGAGTTGCTGGACGCCGGATACCGCGTGCGGTGCATGGCCCGTTCAGCGCGACGACTGCGCGACCATCCTTGGGCGGATCGCGTGGAGATCGTCGAGGCCGACGCGACCGACCCGGAATCGACGCGCCGCGCCCTGGACGGCGTGGACGTCGCCTACTACCTGATCCACGCGATCGGCGGCGAGGGACGCTTCAGCGAGACCGACCGCCGCGCCGCCCGCACCTTCACCGAAGCAACCCGCGACGCCGGTGTCGACCGACTGGTCTACCTGGGCGGAATGGCCCCGGAGGAGGAACTGTCGCCGCATCTGGCGTCCCGCGCCGAGGTCGGCCGGATCATGCTGGACGCCGGTGTCCCCGCCGTTTGGCTGCGCGCCGCGGTGATCATCGGGTCGGGTTCGGCGTCGTTCGAGATGCTGCGTTACCTGACCGAGCGCCTGCCGGTGATGGTCACCCCGCGCTGGGTCCACACGCGCATCCAGCCGATCGCGATCCGGGACGTCCTGCACTACCTGGTGGCGTCCGCCGACCTGCCCGCCCAGGTCAGCAGGGGCTTCGACATCGGCGGCCCGGACGTCCTCACCTACCGGGACATGATGCGCCGCTACGCCGCCGTCGCCGGACTGAAGCGACGCCTCATCATCCCGGTGCCCGTGCTGAGCCCGTGGCTGTCGAGCCTGTGGGTCGGGACGATCACGCCGGTGCCGGGCCGTCTGGCGCGTCCGCTGGTGGAGTCGCTGCGCAACGAGGTGATCTGCCGCGAGCACGACATCGCCCGCTACATCCCTCCGCCGGACATGGGGCTGACCGGGTTCGAACGCGCGGTGTCGCTGGCCCTGCGGCGCATCCAACAGGCCGACGTCGCAACGCGCTGGTCGTCGGCGAGCGTCCACGGCGCGCCGAGCGACCCGCTGCCGACCGACCCGGACTGGGCGGGCGGCAGCCTCTACACGGACGAGCGGACCCGAGCCGTGAACGCCCCGCAACAGGAACTGTGGGAGGTCATCGAAGGCATCGGCGGCGACAGCGGCTGGTACTCCTTCCCGCTCGCCTGGAGCGTCCGCGGCGTCCTGGACCGCCTGGTGGGCGGCGTCGGCCTCCGCCGCGGACGCCGCGATCCGCGCAAGCTCCGGATCGGCGAGACGGTCGACTTCTGGCGCGTCGAGGAGATCGAGCCCGGACGGCTGCTCCGCCTGCGCGCCGAAATGCGCCTCCCCGGCCTCGCGTGGCTAGAGCTGCGCATAGCCGACCACGACAGCCGCGTCCGCTACGTCCAGCGCGCCCTGTTCCACCCTCGCGGACTCCTCGGCCACCTCTACTGGTGGACGTTCAAGCCCTTCCACAACCGCGTCTTCGGCGGCATGTGCCAAGGAGTGGCCCAAGCCGCCGAACAGGCCACCAGAGAAAACCGTCCACGCGTCCCTGCACCAACACCCACTCGCTAGTTCGCGGGCCCGGCGATTCGGCGAACACCGAGGTCACCGCAGGTTCGGCCGCCCGCAGGTCCTGGTCCGAGCAGGGCACACGAGCCACAGCACTCAAGGCCGTACCGCGCGACGGCCGGCAGAGTCTCCGGTGACGCCCGCTGGTACAGCGCCTCGTCCGGCGCCGCCTGGCCAAGGGAGCAAGAACGGCCGATACGCCAACAGCGATAAGGCAACGCCTCCGCAGACGTTCGGAACCATCGCCTGCAACAAATTGCCTGGAGGTTGGCACTCGAGCGCCAGGGACTGAGCGGAGAGCTGGCATCCAGGCAAGAAATAGGTCAAGCGCTAAATCGAATCACCCACTGGGGAAGGCGCTTGAAAAACGGTGTGCGAGCCCAGCCGCAGAGCGACGAAAGAAACTCCATCGCCAATAGTTCGAGCTCATCGGACTGCTACGCGGCCTGGCCCGACACCGCCTACCGCGCCGAGGTCGTCGACCACGCCGCAACCCTGGGCATCGTCCTGGACGCCGTCCAGCGCAGCCCCACCACCAGGGTCTCATCCCGCTACCGCGGCGATGGGTCGTCGAGCGGGCCTTCGGCCGGCCACCGCTCCACCGCCACCTGGTCCGCGGCCACGAGACCCTGCCCACCCACCCCTAAGCCATGATTTACGGCGCGATGATCGCCTGATGCAGTACCCCTCGCCAGCGAGAACATCGTCACTTGACTAGATAGTTGACACCCCATATCCAGAGACGAAACTCGACCCGATTGGATACTTGCACTTCAGGTGGAGCGGCGCCATATGAAGTGGCCGACGGGATGGGAAGACCTCACCTTTTAACTGTGCGATTACCTTCTATGGCCACCCCTGGCCAACTGTTAGCGTTCCGTGTGTGAAGGAACACGCATGGTGACCATGCCGACGGCTAGGACCCCTCGCGCCGCTCGCCTGCCACGCGTGACAGGAGAGGGGCGGAAGGGAGTACGGACAATGTCGGAGAACCTGATCAACAGCCTGACGCCGCACATGGCGCCGCCGGTGACGAGGGAGCCGATCCGCAGCACCGGTGACACCGGTGAGAACGCGGACGGCGCGACTCTCTCGTACGCGGGCGAGAAGACCGGTACGGGATTCCTGTTCGCGGACGACGACGCCGAATAAGGCATCGGGCGGGGTGTCGGCCGGGATCCACATGGTCGGCACCCTGCGCCCGCCTACTCCCGGTAGGTCCCCTGGGCGATCGAGGCGAAAGAGGTAGCCGGTGTGTGACGTTGCGACGATCCCCGGGTTGAGGCGGTTGTGGGAGCTGACGCGGGGCGATGCCCAGGTCCGGGTCGCCGTGCTGGACGGGCCCGTCGACCTCTCCCATCCGGCTTTCGCCGGAACCAGTCTTCGTCCCTTGCTCGGGGTATGGGCTGAAGAGGGCTTCGACGGTCCGGTGGGACGACACGGCACGCACGTCGCCAGCGTGATCTTCGGCCGGCACGACGGCCCGGTCAAGGGGATCTGCCCGGGTTGCGATGGCCTGAGCCTGGCCCCGTTCACCGACATGCGGCGCAAGACCTCGCAGCTGGAGATCGCACGGGCCATCGAGCTGGCGGTCGAGGCGGGCGCCCAGGTGATCAACATCAGCGGTGGCCAGCTCAGCCTGTCAGGTCAAGCCGGGGATCTGCTGGACAGGGCGGTGCGGCTGTGCCGCGAACGCAACGTGCTCGTGGTGGCCGCCGCCGGCAACGACGGCTGCTTCTGCGACCACGTCCCGGCCGCCCTGCCCTCGGTTCTGGCGGTCGGGGCCCTGGGCGACTCGGGGGAACCACTTGCCATGAGCAACTGGGGTCCCGCCTGCGCCGACCACGGAATCCTCACGTTCGGGGAGAACATCCTCGGCGCCCTCCCCGGCGGGGCGACGGTGACCGCCACCGGCACCAGCATGGCGGCCCCCATCGTCACCGGGGTCGCCGCGCTGCTCCTCAGCCTCCAGATACAGGCGGGACAGCAGCCGGATCCCCTCGGCGTGGGCGCGGCTCTGCTGGCGAGTGCCGAGCCGTGCGCGCTGCCGGAACCAGACGCATGCAAGAGATATCTCGCAGGAAAACTCGACATAGGGAGAGCCATGGATGCTCTGCAGCTCAGTTCAGGCCAGGCGACGGACGCGCCGGTGGAAGCGGCGGAGACATCCGCCGACACCGTCACGCTGTCGTGCGGTACGACCGATGCCGTGGCGCCGTCGCACGCGGACGGCGCCATGACGCTCTCGTGCGGGGACACCGAGAGCCGACCGGAGGAAAGCGTGACGCAGTCGTGTGGGTGCAGCGGAGACACTCCCGCCTCCGGCGCCACCCACGCCACCACTCCCGCCTCCTCTCAGGGAGTGGGGTTGTCGGGGCTGATCGGGGGCGCGCGTCACATCTACGCGCTCGGGACGTTGGGATACGACTTCGGGACCGAGGCGCGCCGGGACTCCTTCAAACAGCTCATGTCACCGACCGCCGAGGACGGAACGGTGATCCCGGCCAACCCGTACGACGGACGACAGATGGCCGCTCACCTGTCGGCCAACCCGTCCGAGGCCAGATCCCTGATCTGGACACTCAACCTCGAACTCACCCCGATCTACGCGATCGAGGCGACCGGACCCTACGCCTCCGAGGTCTACCAGCTCCTCAGCCGACTCCTGACCGGTGAGGTCGCCGCCGAAACCGACGAGGACTACATCGAGCGCGTCTCGATCCCCGGCCGCCTCACCGGGCGTTCCGTCCGACTGTTCTCCGGACAGATCGTCCCGGTCGCCGAAACCGACCAGATCCGCGGCCTGTTCGGATGGCGGATCAACACGCTCATCGACGCCGCCACCCAAGCCGCCGCCCGCGAAAGCGGCGACCGCTCCAACGACGAACTCAGCGAGTCTCTGCGCGAATTCCTCACCCGCGTCTACTACGACCTGCGCAACCTCGGCGCCACATCCGCCGACCGAGCACTCAACTTCGCAGCCACCAACGCCTTCCAAGCCGTCCACACCTTCGCCACCGCCATCGCAGCCGGAATGGCCCTCGACACCATCAACGTCGAAAAAAGCCCCTTCTGCCGCATGGACAGCGACTGCTGGGACGTCAAACTCCGCTTCTTCGACCCCGAAAACAGCCGCCGCGCCCGCAAAGTCTTCCGCTTCACCATCGACGTCAGCGACGTCCTCCCCGTCACCCTCGGCGTCGTCCGCACCTGGTCCGAGGCTGGATAGCGGCAATACCCGGGACAAAGGAAGGGATGAACAATGTCGTCGCTGCTGCCCATCCAGGCACCGCCGGTCAAGAGACCGGAGTTGGTCGAGCCCCGTCGGACCGTCGATGTCCTCCACGGCACTCCGAAACACCTCATCAACATCCGGATGATGCTCACGCACGGCGCGAACTTCAATGACCCCGCGCCGTTCGCCCCGGCCTACATGCACATGAGGATGTCCGCATGGTGTTCCGGAGGCCGAGGGACGTGGTGACCACGGCAGGCCAGGCGCCATGCGGCGAGGGGTGCCCGCATGCCTGACCTCGCCTCCATTCCCGGTGTCAGGGAGCTGTGGGAGCTGACCCTGGGCGATCCCGCGATCGGCGTCGCGTTGATCGACGGCCCTGCCGACCTGTCCCTGCCTTGTTTCGCGGGAGCGGACGTCGTCGTGGTCGAGCCCGGGTGGCTGCCGAGTCCGACCGGCGCCGACCGACGGGCCCGGACGTCAGACGAAGAAGCCGGGCGCCACACGCACGGCACGTTCGTGGCGAGCATGCTCTTCGGCCAGCACACCGGTCCGGTCACCGGGTTGGCGCCTCGGTGCACCGGCATCATCGTCCCGGCCCTGCTGGGCGGCCCCGGCGACCTGGACCAGATCAGCCTCGCGCGGGCCATCGATGCCTCGGTCGACGCAGGTGCCAAGGTCATCGTCGTCGAGCAGTGCACCGGTACCTGCTCGGGAGAGGTCGACCGCCTGCTGAAGCGGGCGGTCACCGCGGCCAGCGAAGCGGGCGCGCTCGTGGTGGCGGGCAGTGGCAACGACAATGGCAACGGCCACGACTGCAACTGCTTCCCGGCCATGGCCCCGGAGGTGCTGGCCGTCGGAGCCTTCGACGACGATGGCGAGATATTCAAGTTCAGCAACTGGGGGCCGGCCTACGACGGCCACGGTCTCGTGGCTCCGGGCGGCAACGTCAGCGCCGCCGCTCCCGGCGGAGAGATCGTCACGCGCAAAGGCACGAGCTGTTCCGGCCCGGTGGCGGCCGGCGTCGCGGCGCTGCTGCTCAGTCTGCAGGTGCAGCGCGGCGTCCCGCCCGACACCGCGGCGGTGCGAGATGCGCTGCTGCAGACCAGCCGTCCATGCACGCCACAGGAATCGCATGGCGATCCGCGGCGCTGTCTCGGCGGCAAGCTGGACGTCGTGGCGGCGACCCAGCTGATCCTCGATCGGATCACACAAAGCTCCGCCGCCGTATCGCCCGGGGCCTGCCTTGCCGCTGGGGAAACGTCCGGCGCGGCGGTTGCACCGGGCGCGGTTCTCTCTTCTCAACCGTCTCCGGAACCGCCTCTGGCCGCCGCCTCTGATGGGGTGGGGTTGTCCGCGTCGGTTGGGGGCGCGCGTCACATTTATGCGCTCGGGACGTTGGGTTACGACTTCGGGACCGAGGCGCGTCGGGACTCCTTCAAGCAACTCATGTCACCGACCGCCGAGGACGGAACGGTCATCCCGGCCAACCCGTATGACGGGCGACAGATGGCCGCCCACCTGGCCGCCAACCCGTCCGAGGCCAGGTCACTGATCTGGACGCTGAATCTCGAGCTCACCCCGATCTACGCGATCGAGGCGACCGGACCCTACGCCTCCGAGGTCTACCAGCTCCTCACCCGCCTCCTGACCGGTGAGGTCGCCGCCGAAAGCGACGAAGACTACATCGAGCGCGTCTCGATCCCGGGCCGCCTGACCGGGCGTTCCGTCCGGCTGTTCTCCGGACAGATCGTCCCGGTCGCCGAAGCCGAACAGATCCGCGGCCTGTTCGGATGGCGCATCAACACCCTCATCGACGCCGCCACCCAAGCCGCCGCCCGCGAAAGCACCGACCGCACCAACGACGAACTCAGCGAGTCACTGCGCGAGTTCCTCACTCGTGTGTATTACGACCTGCGCAACCTCGGCGCCACATCCGCCGACCGAGCACTCAACTTCGCAGCCACCAACGCCTTCCAAGCCGTCCACACCTTCGCCAGCGCCATCGCCGCCGGAATGGCCCTCGACACCATCGACGTCGAAAAGAGCCCCTTCTGCCGCATGGACAGCGACTGCTGGGACGTCAAACTCCGCTTCTTCGACCCCGAAAACAGCCGCCGCGCCCGCAAAGTCTTCCGCTTCACCATCGACGTCAGCGACATCCTCCCCGTCACCCTCGGCGTCGTCCGCACCTGGTCCGAAGCACCGCCGCGACAGACAAGAACACGACGGCAACGGAGGAATCAGTGACCGAGACACGGGCAACCGATCCAGAGGCCTCCCGGCCCGCCGCTGGGGAGATCGACGTGCCCTGGAACCTGGTCGTGCCAGAGGTCGATCTGCATCTGGTGGGATACGGCAACCGCTTCCCCAACGACTTCACACTCGAGATGCTCGCCGTGCTGCGGCACTGCAAACGAATCTTCGGTGCGCCTCCCCTTCACGCACCGGACTTCGGGATGCCTCCGATGGAGGGCCTCATGCATCTCTACAGCCCCGGTAGGCCGCGGAAGCAAACCTATGCCGAGATGGTCGACATCGTGCTCGCCGCCGCGGCGGCGGACCCGCCGGTGGCGTTCGCGACCTACGGCAGCGTCATGGTCGGCACCACCGCCGGGCACCGCCTCCTCGAGGAAGCCCGACGCCGCGCTCTGACCGTGCACGTGAGCAACGCCGCGTCGTCCTTCGACGGCATCTGGGCCGACTTCAATATCGAGCCGTTCTGCGGATTCGAGGTCTGGGAGGCGAGTACGTTCATGCGGCTCGCGATCGAACCCAATACGCGAGCGAACCTGCTCCTCCCGCAAGCCCCGATCTTCGACGTGGCCGAAGGGCTCGACCCGGGCACGATGTCGATCCGCACCAGCACGGGAGTCGCGGTGCTGCGCGACTACCTCCTGCGTTTCTACCCGCCTTCCCACATCGTGCACTATGCCAAGACCGGCTCTGGAGCAGACTCTCACCACATGCGCGCCGAAATCGAATCGTTCCCCCTGAGCGACCTCGACAACCCCGGCGTTCAGCAGATCAGCACTCTGTTCGTTCCACGGCTCGCATGGGCCGGGCAAGGGAAGCTCGACTTCGACAGTCCCGCACTACAAGGAGCGCAGTCGCATGGCCAACACCACCGGTAGGGCGGCCTCCAAGGGAGGCAAGGTCGGCAAGGAAGGGAAGGCCGGAAGCACACGGACGAAAAGCAAGGGCGCGAGGAGGCATCTCAACAAAGCGGTACCGGCCAACGCCTTCGTCGCCGCGCAAGACGCCATCGAAATCGCCAAGGAGGTTGAGCCTGGCGAGGCTCCCGTGCCCGTGCAGCCCGCGCTTGTGACACACTCACCCGGCGCCGGGCTCGCCTACTACGGGATGTGGGTGGAAATGTTCAAGCATGCCTTGCCGGCAAGGTCGAATGGACCTTACACCCGCGGCCGGATCTGGGCCTGAACCGGCCAAGAGCAACGTCTCAACCGTGGTCGATCGCAGCGACCAGCGGGCAAGTTCCGATTCGCCCAGGGAGACTGAAAGGACAGCGCGGATCCGATTCGGCTCGCGTCCTCGAACTCTGGGATGTCATGGCGGACGTGGCCGGGATGGTGCCCGCAGTGGTGGTCTGGCGGCGGTGGGCGAGCGCTGCTGTACCGGTGGCATGCAGGTGAAGGTGCGCCTCGGACCTGTCGCCGAGCCATTCCAGTGGCCGTTTGGCCTCGCCCATCGGCCGACGACGCATTACTCGGCGCACCCACGGCAGCCGACCTGTGGCCGGCCACTCTGGATGCTCCGCCTCGAGAGCGGGCTCCGGCTCGCCGCCGGGCGCGTGTGCCTGCTGTGACCACCGTGTTCCAGACGCTCAAGACCAGGCGGGGGCACGCGGTCTTGGCCTCTGTCTCGTCGGTGTGAGGGCTCAGGACAAGCTCAACCGTTTGTCCTCAGGAGGTCGTTGACGTCGGCCGAGCGTCGCGGGGCGGCGGCGCAGGTAGTAGGCGACGGCGAGGACGATGACGGCCGGGCCCCACACGCGGAGAAGTCGTTTGATCGCCATGGCCAACGCTCTTTCGGCCGGAACGATCTGCGGATTCCCCCGGACAGGGGAGTTTGGCCCCCTCCAGTGTGAACCACCTCGGCGGGCCGAACGTGCTGACAAAGCGCTGGCGAAGGAGCCGACAGAACCGTCCTGGCACCGCCCATCTCAGCTCACCACCCGCCCCTACCGAGAAATTGTCAAGACCTGTGGATCAAGTCACCTGGGCTGTTGGTCTCGCTGGTGCAGTCGGCGGCTGGCGGCAGCGCGGACGCGCCGTGTTCTTCCTTCGTTGGCGAGCAGGGTGAGGGCGGCGGATGAGGTCACGGTTTCGGCAGCTTTGCGCTGGAACCAGTCGGATGCGGTGGCGACCTCTTCTGCGGCCCAGGGTTTGCCTATGGTGATCGATCTCAGCAGGGTCCATTCATGCAGGCGGTGGGCAAGGAAATCCAGCTCACTGATCTGGTTGGCCATGGTGTGCGCCCAGTCCTCGAATCGCTGGTCGGGGAGCGGAAGAAGGTGTGCTGCCCGGTTGTCCAAGTGGCGGACCACCGCGGATTGCGCCATCGTCGTGTCCGGGTCGCGTAGGACGGTGGCCACCAGCTCGGCTTCGTCCGCCTCGCGCACGAAGGCTAGGTCTTGCAGGTAGTGAGCGAATCGCTGGTGCTCATCAGGGGAGGTCTGCTCATCTGCGTTATTGCTGGTCATGCGGCGGCTCCTTCGCGCCGCTCAACCAGGTGGCCACGTTCGAAGAGCGCCGGCCGTTCCTCTTCGTCGTCGGTGAGCTGCTCGACGACCATGGGGTACTTCGCGCGGTACTGCTTGGCGAACGCCTTGATGGCGGCGTGGGCGTGCTCTTTGTCTTCGGCGTTGTAGATCTCCTGGATGGCTCGCTTGGCCGCCGGCTGGGCCGACTTCGGTAGCGCGTCGAGGATGTTGGCGGCCTTGTGCACCCAGCAGCGCCGTTCGCGGGCTTCAAGGAAAACCTCGCGCAGCGCGCCGTCACCTACCGCCAGAACGGGGGCGCGCATGCCGCAGCGGGCGCAATCGCGCAACAAACCGGCCCATGCCTCACTGGATTCGCGGTAGCCCTCCTCCATCGCGATGAACTCCTCCGTGCCATCGACACGTACGCCGACCAGGACGAGCACGCACGCCTTGGCCTGGTCCAGGCGGACCCGCGGGTGCACACCGTCGGCCCACATGTGGACGTA
Organism: Spirillospora sp. NPDC052269; assembly: GCF_040679435.1. Lineage (NCBI taxonomy): Bacteria > Bacillati > Actinomycetota > Actinomycetes > Streptosporangiales > Thermomonosporaceae > Spirillospora > Spirillospora sp. NPDC052269. The sequence goes on along the minus strand of NZ_JBFAUU010000013.1, from coordinate 293,996 downwards.
GTCGGTGGCGGACATGTCGCGGTCCTGAAGGCCTGATGGCCAGCCTGCCACTGCGCGGTCAGCCGCGTGACCGTGGCAGGCGACAGCCCAGCCGAGGTGCCCAGGAACTGCTCCAGGGCCGGCACGAAATCGCGGGAGGACAAGCCATGCAGATACAGCCCCGGCAGCGCTTCACCGATCTCCGGGGACTTACGGCACCACGCCGGCAGGATCGCTGAGGAGAGCCGCTTACGCTCCCAGGTGTCGGGATCGGTGCGCTTGTCGTTGACCCGCGGTGCCTTCACCTCGACCACCCCAGCGGCGGTGGTGACCTTCCTCGGCTGGTGGTGGCCGCTACGGACCACCAACCGGCGGCCAGCCGTATCCCGCTCGTCCACGAACTCGGCGATATGAGCGTCGACCTCCGCCTCCAACGCCGCCGCGAGCATCCGCCGGGCTCCTTCCCGGACGCTCTCATCGATCAAAGGACCGTCTCGTGTCGACCCGTCGTTGACTGCCGTGAGCACAGGGCGTGCCTTCCCGACCGACGCTGCAACGCCGGCCTACTCGATGACCTTCAATCGATCACTCGGGAAGGTACGCCCTCCCGAGCCCGATCCACAGGTCATGGGCATTGCTCCTTGCCCCCTGCCTCGCGTGTAGGTGAGGAGAGTCCGGAAGGTGTCAGCGCGGCGCGCAGCAGTCCGCATGTCCAGCAGCAAGCCGAGCGACGAGGCCGGTCATTGCTGCCCGCCGCCCGTAGCGGTCCGGCTTGGGTGTAGCTCTTCTCCAGGGGTCCGATGAGCCGGGGTTTCGCACTCCAGATGTTTGATCGTGGGATTGGCTTCCACCGTGAGTCCTGGCGGGCGAGGCGCCCGGGCTGCCCGGCCGGAAGTGGAGAGCGGCAAGCCTCCTGCCGAAGGCCGTGGTCATGGCCAGAGGGGTGAACTCGTCGAACGCGGTGCCCAACGCCAGTGGTGACCCCTGCCAGGTCAGCGTGAGGTCGACGGCTCCCTCGGTGAGGTGGGGCGGAGGTTGCGCGGGGTCGTCTGAGGGCAGGGCGACTGGGAGTTCCGCACCGGGTGCCGGGTCGGGGGCGATCGCGTCGAACAGTTCACGTTGCAGCGCCAGGGGTCGCCAACCGTCGAAGACGGCCAGGCCGAACCCAGATGAAAGAGAGACGGCCGCTCGGTGCAGGCGCCGGATCACCTCACCCCTGAACCACTGCTGCTCGACCGCGTGCCGCCACCTCGCTTTGGCGTATCTGCGCAGGACGGCGATGCCGGCATCGTCGATCCAGGCCAACGGCTCGTCCCGATCGACCGCCGGCGCCGCACGCCGCAGGAGAACCGACTCGGGCGTCAGCGCGGGGATGGGCGTGTCCGCGAGAGGGAGCCCCGGGGGGAGCGGCAGTCTGTGGCTGCTGGGCTCAGCTGACCGCGTATGCGGATCTCGCGACACCTGGCCGGGCGACGGCGTCATGGGATCGGCTTCATCAACGCTGTTCAGGACCCCGCCGTTGCGTTCGATGACCGTGTGGGAGGTGGCGTCCTCCCGCGGCGGCCGGGAGGATCCGCGTATCCGAGGTGATTGGCGCCGAAGACGCTTGGTGTCCGATCGGGCCGGATCGAGATCCGGCCCCGATGAGCTCTCCGATGTCGTCCAGCCCAGGAGCAGGTCCGGGCAGCTGGTCCACTCGCTGTCTGCAAGTACGAAGTTGTCTTGGCCATGACGCCTCGGGCTGGCCAAGCGGCGGCCCGTGGATCACTGCCCGGTTCGGCGGACGGCCTACTGCGATGTGGTGGGGACGGCGGTGGCGGCGCGTTCCAGCAGGGCGGGGTCGGCCATTGAAGCCGGGTGTTTCAGCATGTACGAGATGTCGTTGAGGGCGCGGGCGACGACCGCGTCATGGAGGGTGGCCTCTAGCAGCTGACGCAGGGTCTCGCGCTGCCGTCGGACCTCCTCGGGCGGCTCGATTCCGGCGGCGGTGTCGAGGCGCTCGGCGTCTCCGCCCGTCGAGACCCGCCAGGCCGCGTCCACGGCGATCTGTTGCAGGCTGAAGAAGTCGGCGGCCGGGACTGTCAGGTCGGGTGCGCTCGTCAGGTATGCCGACAGGCAGGAGGCTTGCAGCGCTGCGCAGCTCATGCCCTGGCCGTAGGCCGGGTTGAAGGAGGCCACAGAGTCGCCGAGGCCGACCAGGCGTGCCGGGAAGCGGTACAGGCCCGTGAAGTCGCGGCGGCGGCTCTCCTCCTGGTGGTAGATCGCGATGTCACGGGTCGGCGCGCCCCTGACGGCCTGTGCGAAGGCTTCCGGGAGTTCGGTGCAGGCCGCGCGGAACTCCGCCAGGGTCCGTCCGGGCTTCTCTTGGCCGTAGCCCATCACCAGGATCAGCCACTGGTCGTCTTCGATCGCGTTGAGCGAGGCGACCGAGACGCCGGTCGTGCCCAGGCCGCGTCGGTAGGTGGCGATCGCGGCGGCGACGTTCAGGTCGGCGGCCGGGGTGGGCCGTTCGAACAGTCCGGTCGCGTAGTTGATGGGGGTGCGCAGGCGTTCGAGTCGCGGCTTGTCGAAGCCCGCGTCGCCGAGCCATTCCGACAGACGGCTCGAGCGGCCCATGGCGTCCACGACGAAATCCGCCTCCAGGACGCCGTCGCTATGGCGGACGGCCCGGACCTCGCCGTCCCCGAACTCCAGGCCTGCGGCGCGGGCGTGCAGGACGCGGACGTTCGGCAAGGCTGTGACGCGCTCGCGGAGGCGCGCCTCCAGGAACGGCCGGCTGGCCATGAGCAGGGTGTGCCGTTCGTCGCCGGTGGCCGCCTGGAGGCGCCCGTCGAAGGCGGTGATGGAGGTGTCCGTCCCGGAGAGGACGGCTCCTAGCTCGCGCGCCTGCTCGGTGAAGCCCGGCAGCCAGCGCTCGATCCAGTGCAGACCCGCGGGAAGCAAGGTATGCACCTGCTGGTCATGCGGCGTTCCGGGACGCGACCTTGCTCCGGCCGAGATGTCGTCGCGTTCGATGATGATGACCTGTCGAGCGTGGTCGGACAGGACGCGCGCCGCCAGCAGCCCCGCGATGCTGCCGCCCAGGACGCACGCGGAGTCGAACAGGTTCTGTCCTTGGACGGGAGGGGACGTCGCAACGAGTTCGTCGAAGACACTGACCACGGATTCGGACATGGGACTCCCCTTGGTGCCTCTCACAGACCGAGGTCCTCCGGTTTCCCGGCTTGGCGCAAGGTGCGCGGCAGGCCTTGCCTACCCGCCGTGCCGACGGGTTCACCTCTTGATTGTGCGGGACGCATCGGCCGTCCGGCCGCCGTCACTCAGGTGTGGCAGCACGGCCAGGTGGTCTGGGCGATGCCGCAGCAGCCGGAGCGGGCCTGCGCGGTGGTCGGGTTCGGACGTGCGCCGAATCGGCCACCACGATGGAGGCTGATCTGGTTCGGCTGCTGGTGAACGGCGCTTTTACCGACAGAGTGCCGCGGTTACCTTTCGATCATGGTTGGTCAACACACGATTGAGGTCGGGGGCGTCCGGCTGGCGTATCAGGTCGCCGGTTCCCCTGACGCTCCGCCGCTCGTCCTGCTGCACGCGTTGGGCGAGGGCGCGGCGGACTGGGACGAGGTCGTGCCCGCCTTCGCTCGCCACTGGCGGGTGTACGCGCTCGACCTGCGCGGCCACGGAAGAAGCGACTGGCCCGGCGAGTACTCACTGGAAGCCATGCGGGCCGATGTACTCGGCTTCCTGGACGCCCTGGCGCTCGGCCGGGTGGACCTCATCGGGCACTCGATGGGCGGGATCGTGGCCTACCTGCTTGCCGGAGAGCATCCGGAGCGGGTGGGGCGGCTGATCCTTGAGGACGCCCCGGCACCGCTCCCCCGGAAGCGGACCGTCCCCACCAGGCCGGACGGGGAACTGTCCTTTGACTGGGAGATGGTGTTGGCCATCAGGAGACAGGTCGACGATCCCGATCCCCTGTGGCTGGAGCTGCTCGGAAGGATCACCGCGCGGTCCCTCGTCATCGGCGGCGGCCCGCGAAGCCACATCCCCCAGGACCGGATCGACGAACTGGCACGCCGGATCCCGAACGGCCGCAGTGAGACCATCGCGGCCGGGCATCTGATCCACGACGCCGAGCCGGACGCGTTCACGCAGATGGCCCTGGGATTCCTGCTGCCCGCTGAGACGCCCGGCCGGGACGTCCGCAGCGGGACGCCGTGATGTTCCAGGCCGAACGCAGAACCGGACACGCCAGTACCGACATGGCCGAGAACTCGGCATCGGGATCGATCGTGCTCACACGGGTTCGGCGGCGGGTTTCACCACGTAGAGCTCGACCTGCTCGGATTGTTCCGTGCCGTCCGAGAAGCGGACGATCACGCGGATCGTGTGCGTGCCGTAGGTCACCGGCATGAAGATGACCTCGGCGGGGACGTCGAGCGTGGGCCGCACCTCCGGCCAAGGCACCTGTCCGGCCAGCGTCACCTGCACCTCGAAGGAGGTCATCACCTGGTCGCCGGGGTCGAGCACGGCGAAGAGAACCGACACCTCATCCTCGGCGCCCAGCGCATCCGCATCGATGTGAGCGATCACCGCCCGCTTGTCCTGGACGGGCAGGAACGGGGCGACGATGACGTTCTGGTTCAGTCCGATCAGGGTGAACGCACCGCGGGCATCGACCCCCAGCCCCTCGGCGAGCAGCAGCCCGTCCAGCCGGGGCATCAGCGCCCTCCGGCCAATGGCGGTGAGAGCGAGGGCGAACGCCACTCGGAGACCCGGGGGCCGGTGCCGGTGTCGCTCGAGGCGTTCTTGACCTGGACGACCATCGAGACACTCGACGTCGTCGCACCGGCGTTGGCGTTCGCCCAGTTGGTCGAGGCTTCACGAGCGCGTCCGTGGAGGGCGGCCTGCCTGGGTTTGCCCGCCTCGACGAGAGTCAGCGTCGCCTCGTACCCCATGGTGTGGAGGTACTCGGCGAGCGTGTCGATCCGCACGTTGCCGTCGCCTCGGAGGACCTGGTTCACCGCCGAACGCCGGATCCCCAGCCGCTTGGCGACCTCCGCCTGCGTCAGCCCAGAGGCTTTGAGTGACCGGTGCAGCAGGTTGAGCGCGCCTCGACGCAGCCGTGCGGCCGCCAGTTCCCGCCTGCCCTCGGGCGTCCGAGCAAGGCGCTCGTACAGGCCGTCTAGCATTTGCGGTCCTCCTCAAGGATCGCCAGACCCCTACGGATGTGAGCCCTCGGCGTCTTGCCCTCCGCCGTCTTCCCCTTGGCCTTCTCGAAGACGTGCGTGACCCGGGCGATCCGGCCGTGCTCGGCGTCCAGGAGCTCGTAGTACGGCAGCCGGAGATCCTTGGTCTTGAACTCCCAGAGCTCGCCGTCGAGCCGACGATGCTGAAACGGGTTCTCCAGCTCGCCGTTCGCGCCGAACTCCTCCAGCAGGACGGCCACGTCGAACGCCTGCCGCCGCCTCCTCTTCGAGCGCGCCGCGGCCAGGCCGAACAGGTACTCGGCCGCCCGCTCCACGCACTCACGATCCCGCGCGGCCTCGATCATGACACTTCGCCCCGACTCCAGTACGCTCCGTGAGCACGTGGGACACCGCTCCCGCTCCCGTACAGTCAAAACTGTACCCTCCCGTCCTGGCCCTGCCGAGGGGCGACCACGGATTCCCGAGGCTAAGAGGGCCAGAGCACGCCCGCAGGAAAGCGGGGCGAATCTCACCTCCAGTGCACAAGAACCCCCAAGAGAAGACAGGGCCACAGCGGACGAAGACTCACACGCGCCCCTCCCGATCCGCGCGGGTCAGGGAGTGTCGGTGTGAGCGACGATCGGCCCCGATGGACGAGTCGCGGGGCGTCACGGTCATTGCGGCAAGGATGATCGCGTCGGGTGTCGCCAAGGCGATCTGCACAATGTTGTGACACACCCTCTAGGGGCGCAGGTAGAGGCGGCGCTCGTCGGGGGTGAACGGGCGGGGCGCGTGCCGCCGGACCAGGGCGGGCAGGCGGTCGGCGGGGCCGCAGACCTCGCACTCCCAGGTGCGCACGCGGGACGGCCACCGCCACCGGGCCGCCCCGTCGAAGCCCACCTGCCCGGTGAACGCCGCGACCAGCCGGGTGCCGTGGAACGCCAGCGGGCCGACCGGTCCGCCGAGCCCGCCGAACGTCAGCGGCTCGGCGGGACCCCCGCCGACCCGCCACACGCGCAGGCCGCCGACCGGTTCGGTGGCCGCCAGCCAGGACCCGTCGGCGGTGAACGCCAGCGACCGGCCCTGGAGGATCTCGCCGCCGGTGCCGCGCATGACGGCGGCCGCCGCGCCGTCGGCGGCGGTGTCCCACAGCAGCACGGTCCCGTCGGCGCAGGCCCCGGCCAGCCACCTCCCGTCGCGGCTGAGGGCGAGCTCGGTCACCGTGGACCGGCCGCCGCGCAGGACGCGGGGCCGGTCCCGGCCGGACAGGTCCCAGATCCGCACCGAGCCGTCGTCGCGGGCGCTGGCCAGCCGCCGGCCGTCGGCGCTGACGGCCAGTCCGCCGTCGGCGCGGCCGCCCTCCCGGCCGCGCCGCCATCCGGTCATCTCCGTGGGAGGCCCGTGCGGGGGCACCCGCCATACGCGCACGTCGGCCGCGCCGCCGCTGCTGACCGCAAGCGTCCGGCCGTCGCCGCCGAACGCCAGTGCCGTCGTCCGCGAGCCGCTCGCCATCAGCACGTGCGGCGGGCCGCCCGCCAGGTCCCACAGCTGGACCGAGGCGCCGAAGAACCCGCCCGTGGCGGCGCGGCGGCCGTCGGGGCTCAGCACGGCGTGGTCGGCCTGGCCCGGGGGGACGCGGTGGTCGGCCAGCGGCCGCCCGCCCCGACCGGCGTCCCAGACCGCGAACCGATCGCCCTTGACGGAGGTGGCCAGCACCCGCCCGCCGTCGGCGCTGAGGGAGCGGTCGGCCATATCGTCGTGGCCCTCCAGCCGGGCCGACCGTTCGCCGGTGCCCGCCGTGACGTCCCAGACGTGCAGCGCGCCCTGCCCCGTGACGCCCGCCAGGCTGCGGCCGTCGGGGGCGAACGCGACCGCTTGCAGGACCCCCGAGGGGATGCGGAGCGTCAGCGGGTCCAGCGTGCTGCCGGTGTCCCAGACGCGGACCGCGTGGTCGTCGGCGAAGGTCGCGACGCGGCCGCCGTCGGCGCTGAACACCGCGCCCCGGAACGTCTCGGCGCCCATCCGCCAGGTGGCCTCGGCCCGCCAGTCGCCGCGTCCGGCCTCCCGGTCCGTCCGCCACAGGCGCGCCTGCCGGCCCTGGGTGGAGACCATCCACACGCCGTCCGGGCTGAACGCCAGGTCCCCCGGACGGCTGTCGAGAGCGGTCCGCAGGGTCTCGGCGCCGGTCCGCGTCAGTGTGAACATCCGCTGGGCCGTCCCGAGGCCGCCGCACACCAGCTGCTGTCCGTCGGGGCTCAACGCCACCTCGTCCACGTCACGGGCCGCGGCGAGCCGGACGAACGCGCGGTCCGACTCGTCCAGGTCCCATACGCGCACCTCCTTGCCGCGCGCCGCCGCCACCCGGCCACCGGCGAACGCGACCGTGGTCTGGACCGGCGACCCGTCCTCGCCCCACAGCGTCCGGATCCGCCCGCGGCCGCCGGAGGCGTCCCACAGCTCGACGGACCCCTTGCCACCGGCCACCGCCAGCGTCCGGCCGTCCGCGCCGAACGCCGCGTCGCTCACCACTGCGGGGATCTCCAGCCCGGGCCCGTCCGGGGCCAGCCGGGCGTCCTCCCACCGCCACATCCGCAGGGACGTCCCCGCGCCGCGACGCCTCGGACCCCACACCGCGATCCGCGTCCGGTCGGGGGTGGCCGCCATCCCGGTCACGATGGTCAGGCCCGTGGCGGGAGCGGGCCGGTGCCGGGCGTCGGCCAGGGCCTGCCGCAGCACCGTGTCGGCCTCGACGGTCGGCGCCACCCGGTGCGACTCGGCCGCCAGCGACAACGCCAGGGCGGGGTCCAGGGTGAACTGGCGGCGGGCCTCGGCGGCGAGCTGGCGGGACCGGGCGCGGTCGCGGGCGTCGGCGTTGCGGTCGGCCTGGACCAGCGCGACGACCGCCAGCACGGCGACCACGGTGGCGACCAGGCTCAGCCCGCCGAAGCGGCGGCGCGCGCGGCGGCGCTCGGCCGCGTGCTCGGCGTCGCGGCGGTCCCGGCCGGCGGCCAGGAACGCGCGTTCGCGCTCGTTGAGCGGTCCGGGGTCGGCCTCGTCCCACTCGGCCAGCCGCCCGCCGCGCAGCAGGAACTCGGCGTCCCGGTCGTGGTCGTGCCAGTCGTCGGTGGCGGTGGTGAGCCGCCGGTGCCGCAGCAGCGCGGCGCGGTCGTCGGCCAGCCACTCCCGCAGCCGGGGCCAGGCGTCGATCAGCGCCTCGTGGGCGGGCTCGGCGGTGCCGCGGTCGACCACCACCAGCCGGGCGGCGGCCAGCCGGTCCAGCAACGCGTCGATCTCACCGGGGTCGGCCAGGCCCGCCAGCTCGTCGCGGTCCACCCGGCGGCGGGTGTCCTCGGTGCCCTCGCCGAGCGCGGTCAGCCGCAGGAACACCGCGCGCAGCAGGTCCCGCTGGGTGGGGTCCAGGTCCTCGTACAGCTCCTCGGCGGTGCGCGCCACGGCCTCCCGGACCCCGCCCGCCGTCCGGTAGTCGGCCAGCCGCAGCACCTGGCCGGGCTGCCGCCGCCAGGACTCCCGCAGCGCGTGCGCCACCAGCGGCAGCGTGCCCGGCTCGCCCGCCGCCTCGGCCAGCACCGCCTCCACCAGCGCGGGCTCGACCTCCAGCCCCACGCGGGCGGCGGGCTCCACGATGACGGCGCGCAGCTCCCGCTCCGTCAGCGGCCCGATCGGGAGCTGGGCGCCCGCCCGCAACGCCGCCACCAGGCCCGCGTGCCGGGAGCAGTGCCCGTAGAAGTCGCCGCGCACCCCGAGCACCACGCCGGGCCCGCCGCCGTCGGCGAGCGCGGCCACCGCGTCCAGGAACGCCGCCCGTTCACCGGCGTCGGCGCAGAGCGTGAACGCCTCCTCGAACTGGTCCACCACCAGCACGCCGTCCCCGCCCAGGCCCTCCACCGCCTCCTCCAGCGCGTCGCGGGGGTGCGCGCCCGGCGTCAGCACCGCGACGGGGACGCCCTCGGCGGTCAGCGTCGGCACCAGTCCCGCCCGCAGCAGCGACGACTTTCCGCTGCCCGAGGCCCCGAACACCGCCGTCAACGGCCCGCGCGCCACCGCCGCGCGCACCTGCTCCACCAGATCGTCCCGGCCGAAGAACAGGTCGGCGTCGGCGGCCTCCAGTGGCGCGAGCCCCGGATAGGGGCAGCGGCGGCGCGACCGTTCCAGCTCCTTGGACGCCGCCCGCCACCGGGCCTCCCACTCGGCGGCGTCGCCCCCGCAGGCGGTGGCGTAGGCCAGAGCGGCCTCCAGGGTCGGCAGGCGCAGCCCGGTGGCCGCCTCCGCCAGGGTGCTGCGGGAGAAGTGGGCCCGCGCGGCCAGCTCCCGGTAGCTGGGGCGGCCCGCGCGGTCGCGCAGCGCGCGCAGCTCCCACGCCAGCCGTTCGACGGGACCCGCGTGCGGGTCCAGGGGGCGTTCCGGTCTCCCCATGGCCTGGCTGCTCCCCGGCGACCGCTGTTGATCAAGTTGGGCGGCATCATCCTAGGGATTTCCCGCCCGGACCGGGACGAGCTGCGCGAACCAGGTCGAGACGATTTTGTCCGGACCCGCTGACCAGGGATTTCGGACAAACCGGCGGCTGCCTAGACCTGGTCGTGGGGCGCCGCCGGAGCGCCCCGGGACCCATCGAGAGGGGAGCCGATGAGATACCGCGTGCTCGGGCCGCTGGACGTCCAGGGCCCGGAGGGGCCGGTGGCGCTGTCGCCCAAGCTCCGCGATCTGCTGGCGACGCTGCTGTGCCACGCGGGCCGCCCGGTCTCGCCGGGACGGCTGGCCGACGTGCTGTGGGCCGGGCGGCCGCCGGGCGCGGCCGCCGAGACGCTGCGCGGCTACGTCCACCATCTGCGGCGGGCGCTGGGCCCCGGCCGGCTGGCGTCCCACCCGGCCGGATACGTGCTGCACGTCGCCGCCGGGGAACTGGACGCCGCCGCGTTCACCGTCGCCGTCGGCCGGGGAAGGGACGCCTGGGCGGCGGGCCGCCCAGGCGAGGCTGCCGAGGCGTTCGAGACGGCGCTGGCACTGTGGCGCGGCGGCGCCGCCTACGAGGAGCAGGACCACCTGGCACCGGTCCACCAGGAGGCCCTGCGGCTGGGGGAACTGCGGTTGAGCGCGGTCGAGGAGTCCCTGGAGGCCCGGCTGGCCCTCGGCTGCGACGCCGACCTGGTCGGCAGGCTGCGGAACCTGGTGCGCCTGGCCCCGCTGTGCGAGCGCCCCCGCGCGCGGCTCGCAATGGCCCTCTACCGCACCGGCCGGACCGCCGAGGCCCTGGAGGTGTGCCGCCAAGGCCGCCACCTGCTGGCCGAGGAACTGGGCCTGGACCCCGGCCCGGAGCTGACGGCCCTGGAGGCGGCGATCCTGCGCCACGACCCGGCGCTGACGACGCACACCACGCCGGGCCTGATTCTGTCGGTCTGACCCCCCGATATGGACCGGCGGGCGCGCTACCCCGCGAAGCGCGCCCGCCGACGCCCGTCCGCCGCTACCTGGGCAGCATGTAGCCCACGATGTTGCGGTCGGACAGGTTGTAGGTGTTGGTGCGGATCGCCTGGCCCGAGGAGTTGCCCTCGACCGTGGCGATCTTCTTGGTCTTGTAGTCGGTGGCGACCACGATGCCGACGTGGTCGATGCCCCAGCCGCCGCTCCCCGGCTTGCCGCCGCCCCAGTCGAACATCACCGCGGACCCGACGACGGGCATCCGGCTGCCGGTGTAATAGCCCTTGCTCTTGTAGAGGCCCGCGGCATTGCCCGCCCGGTAGAACGACCCGGCGAACGTCGGGGCGAACTTGTCCTGCCAGGTCTTGTAGCCGCTCTCCTTGGGCAGCGGGCGCTTGGGGAACGCGCCCGCCTGCCGCCACACGTACCAGACGAAGTCGGCGCACCACTCGTTGGCGCGCCAGCCCTTGGTCGAGCAACCGCCGCTGCCGGACGTCTGCCAGTAGCCGCTGTAGAAGTTGCAGTTGTAGCGGCCCCTGTTGTTGGCCTTGTTGCGCGACTTGTCCTTCGCCTCGGCCCTGGCGCGGCTGGCGATGCGGGTGTAGACGTCGGGGCCGGGCGGCGGCATGAGCGCGGAGGCGGCCCGCACGGGGGACTGCGGGGCGGCGGGGGCGGCCGTGGCGGGCGCGGCCTGGAGAGCCAGCGCCGCCGCCGGAACGGCGGCCGCGACCGCGAGCACGCCGGTCAGACGGCGCGGGCGGGAGGGGGTGGACTGCTTCACGGAATGTCCTTTCATGGGCGTCTTCCAACGCCCGGTGGGAGGACGGATCGCAGGAGGAACGCCTGTTTCGGGCAGGTCGAAGCCGATGGCGGGCGATGCGCCGGGAGAAGACGGCACCAGCCGTCGTGGGGAGGGCTGCGGCGGTAGCCCGCCGGCAGGAACGCGGCGACGCGCGGCGGGCGCGGCGCGGCGGGCGCGGCGCGGTGGGCGCGGCGCGGCGCGGCGCGGTGTGGGACGCGTGCTGTCGCGGTCGCGCGTCAGCTCATGGTCGAGTAGTAGTGGTTCCCGTTACCCGTGTGGAGCATCGTGGCCAACCGCGTCATGTCGACCCAGTACTTCTGCGGGACCTTGCTGTAGTCCTTGTTGAGGCCGGACGCGGGGTCGGCGACGTACACCAAACCGGCCGTATAGCCGATGACGGTGATGTAGTGGTAGACCGTCCGGTTCGGGTAGGCACCGTGCAGCTTGAACGAGCGGGTGGACTTGATGTTCAACACCATCGCGCGCCGCTTGACGCCGACGGTCGTCACCATGTCCCGCATGAGCTGCCTCTTCTTCACGTCCAGGCGCGTGTTCGCGGGGAAGCCCCGGCTGAAGTAGGGGCGGCCGAACCCGCTGCGCTTCAACGCGTTGTTCATGGCCACCGTGGCGTAGGTGACGTCCTTGGTGCCCCACCCGCTGATCATGTCGTCGGCCAGGTGGGGCTGGGTGGCGGGCTGGCGGACCCAGCTCTTCAGGGCCATGCGCGCGGCGGCCGGACCGCACCACCACTCCTTCTGCTCGCGCTCCCAGGCGATGTTGAGGACCACCTTGCCGCCCGCCGCCCGCACCGCCGCCGGGGCGGCCGTGGCGGCCGGGGCGGCGGTGGCCGCCGGGGCGGCCAGGACGCCGCTCGCGACCGCGGCGCCCAGGATCCCGGCCGCCGTCTTCGCCAGGATCCGGGCCTGTGTGCCCTGCCCCATATCGAACCTCCTGTTTCGTCCCTGTTCGGATACTGATGACGATCGAGGCGGGGCATTGGAACGGCGTTGGAAGGGCGTTGGAAACGGGATCGGCGCCTGCCCGGGCCGCTGAACGAGCACCGGAACCCATCGCTGGACCGAACCGGCGGCGCAGAAGCGGGTCGGGCAGTCCACCTGCGAGCGACCACGGTCCAGCAGAAGCTCACGGCGAACTATGACTTGGCCGTCGACAACCAGGCCGCCGTCACCGCGGCCCTTGTCGGCCCGACGGCGCGGCCCGCCACATGCCAGCCGACGGCCCGCCGCTGCAGGCGCGCGCGCTGGAGCCACCAGCGGCGATGTGCGATCCCCGGGATCCTCGCCGAGGTACAAGTTCACGAAGCTGGTCGGCCAGACGCTGCCGCGCGGCCTGAGCGCTGGAGGAAGAGGAGGAGGGCATCGTCCCCGTCCAAGCGCAGCCCACCCGCGCCTGTCGCCGGGTGGCGACGCTTCCAAGATGTTCCACCAGCGGCTCAACGGCGGCGGAGGCTTGTGGACCATAGAGCTCGGCGTACCGGCCGGCTCGCGCCATCAGCTCGGAGTGCCTCGAACCCGGCGCAGCCCTAAACGGCGCCCCCGCCACCCCGGAAAACGGCTTGATCACCGTGCTGGCCGACGGCGGTGCGCACGTCTACACAGGAACCCACACCGGCGAGATCTCCGTGACCGTCGAACTCCATGACCAGCCGCCGCCACTTGATATCGACTACTGGCAGGACGTCGTCGAAGTCAGCGTGCCCGCACCGACCGGGCAACTGCGTGTCGGCGGACTTACCGCGGAAACCGAGACCGAATCTCTGCTGCCGTCGCTGAGCCACGCGGGGCCCGGAACCTACCGTCTGCGCGTTCACGCCAGAGGCCGAGACGGGGCCGCCTCGGCCGACGAAAGTCACGATGGGGAAGCCGCCGGGGAGTACGCAGACGACGACTCTGACGGCGCTGAGGACCACACCGACCCGACCGACGAGTTCCTGATCGCCGTTTGGCCTGCCCCCGAAGCGCCGGCGATTCACCACAGACTCACCGGTGCCTTCGGCGCGGAACTCCGAGCCGCCGCTCCCTGACCTCGGCCGAGCGCGACCACCGATGCCGCGTGGCGGCGTCGGCGGCCACCGCGTCGTCTTCGGCGAGGTGGCCGCAACGTTCGTCCTCGCGGACAGCCCCTGGTCTACAGGCTGCGCCGCTTCGGCTCCTGGTCCGCCCCTGAGCACCAGGAGGCGTCAGCCGATCGATCGCCGCCCCGCGACCCGAGGCCGCTCTCGACGTGTTCCCAGGCTTGCTGCCGCCGACCACGCGGGATCTGAAGGGGGCCGACCCCGAGCCGCGCGCCCGCAGAGGTCTGTGAGCGGTCGGCCCGGGTTTCGCGGACACCGTACCTGGGGTTTTGTGGGGCCGTTGGGCGACGCGTCGGCTATGCCGGCGACCGCGTCGCCTCCTGCTGCGCCGACCCCCTGTCGGCCCGGTCGGCGGGAGGCTGCGCGCGCCGCCACAGCGCGTCCTGCTCGACAGCGTCGAACCCGCCCAGGTCCAGGCCGAAGTACCCGGTCACACAGGCGAACCAGTCCTGGCGGGTTCGCAGCACGCTGTGGCGCCGACCGTCGGCGTCGATTCGGGTCAGCCGCACACCGCGCAGCACATCGACGCCGGCTGCGTCGCGGCGTTGCACGGTCAGGGTGCGGACGAAGCGCGAATCCACCGCGTTGGACAGCTCCTTGTGCATGGTCTCGAACACGTCCAGGGTGGTCGGCTCGGTGGTGAAGACCATCGACTCGAAGGACCGCACTCCCGGGTCATGCTCGAAGCGCCAGCCGATCGGACTTCGGTCCCACGGCGCGAAACGGTAGGCGAACGGGCCTTGCCGGTACCTCCCGGCCCGCAGGGGAAGGGGCTCGTGGAACGCGTCGCCGAGTCCGCCGTCCACCAGCCAGGAGCCGCCTTCGACCTCGACGGTGAGCGTCATGTGGTTCCCGGACAGCACCGGTGCGTCCGCGACATCCGCCTCCCGGGTGAAGCGCACGTCCGCCACGTGGCGCCGGACCCGGTAGCCGAGTGCGTCCAGCAGCGCGGCGAAGGCGCCGTTGATGTGGAAGCAATAGCCGCCGCGTCCGGAGACGATGCGCGCGACGGACTCCGCCGGGTCCAGCGTGGTCGGCCGGCCGAGCTGGATGTCGAGGTTCTCGTAGTACACGCGCTCGGCGTGGGCCCGCTGCAGGGCGAACAGGCCGTCCAGGGTCGGAGTCACCGGGGCGGGGACGTCCAGCCGCTTCAAGTACCCGGCGACGTCGATGAGCGTGTTCACAGGCTCCCCGCCCCAGCAACGTCGTGGCGGGCGGACTGCTTCGCCGCCACCGGCGGCCCTGCGACGGTGCCGCCGGACAGGATCGCCACGGCCGTCCCGGCCGGCAGTGCGTCACGCCGGAACAGGTACGCGGCGGCGGCGACCGCGCCGCTGGGTTCGGCCACCTGGCCGGTCGTCTGCCAGAGCACGGACATGGCCTCGGCGATGTCCTCCTCCTCGACCGTGACGATGTCATCGACCAGGGCCCTGATGTGGGGCCAGGCGGTCGGTCCGAGCACGGGTGCGCGCAGGCCGTCGGCCATCGTGCGGTAGGTCGACTCCACGGGCCAGCGGGTCCGGCGGCCCAGGCGCAGGCTCTCGGCGGCGTCGGCGGCCAGGGCCGGTTCCACGCCGACGACGCGGATCGAGGGGTCGGCCGCCTTCAGCGCCACGGCGACGCCGGCCAGCAGGCCGCCGTTGCACACCGGCGCCAGGACGACCCGCGCGTCCGGCAGGTCGCGCGCGATCTCGGCGCCGATCGTGCCGTGGCCAGCGATCACGGCGGGATCGTCCGAGGAGACCAGGACCGCGCCGTCGGTGGCGGCCAGGGCCAGCGCCGTCGCCTCCCGGTCGGCGGGCGGCACCACGATCACCTCGGCCCCCTGGGCCCGCGCCGCCTCGACCTTCAGCGGCGGCGCGGTGTCGGGCAGGACCACGGTGGCGCGCAGACCGTGGCGGCGCGCGGCGAACGCGACGGCCTGCGCGTGGTTCCCCGACGAGTGGGCGACCACGTGCGTGGTCCGGCCGCCCTCGGCCAGGAGCGTGACCGCGTTGACCGCGCCGCGCACCTTGAACGCCTTCGTGGGCTGCAGGTTCTCCGGTTTGATCCACAGCGGGCCGCCGGGCCGGTCCACGTCGGCCGGGATCAGGGCCGGGTGCCGGACGAACCGGCCGATGCGGGTGGCCGCGGCCGCGATGTCGGCGGCCGTCACGAGCCGCGGTTCGTCTATGGTCATGGTTCTACCTCGCCATCGTCAGATCGAGGCCGCCCTGTGCGGCGTCTAGGTCTTGCTGAACCGCGTCGAGGTCGGCCGCGATGGTGGCGCCGGGCACGGCGTCCGGGAGCGCGTCCTCCATCCGCCGCAGTGGCCTGTAGGCCAGTCCGAGGACCCCCCAGCCGATGAGGGCCAGGCCTGAGACGGCCAGCATCAACGCGACACCGCCGTGAGTGCCGTCCCCGACGACCCGGCCCACCGACCCGGCCAGCGGGCCGGAGCCGGAGACCAGGGGCTGGAAGACGTGCTCGGCCAGCGGGCCCGCGGTGAGGAAGCCCAGCGGCTGCATCAGCGTCGCGAGCATCATGTTCGCGGCCAGCACACGGCCCTGGAGCTCGTGGCCCACCTTGGTCTGGATGATCGACATCCAGTGCGCGTTGCCGACGCTCATGCAGGCCAGCCGGATCGCGAGGCCGACGGCCACCAGCGCCACCGACGGCCACAGGCCCATCAGGACCACGCCGGCCCCGGACCCGATCACGAACCCGACCATGCCGATCGCCCGGCGGCGCGTGCCGCCCCACATCACCACCGCCGCGGCGCCGGCGGCCGCGCCGAGGCCGCCGGCCGCGGTCACCGCGCCGAGCGCGGCCGGGCTGCCGATGGACAGGACCAGCGGCGGCACCGCCACCCACATCAGGGCCGTGAAGTAGTTGACGACCGCGAAGAACCCCGCCATCAGCGCCATCGGCCGGCGCCGGGCGATGAAGCGCCACCCGCCGGTGACGGCCGAGCGGAACGTCTCCTGCCGCTTGGCGAACAGCCGGTCCGGGAAGCGGACGGCGAGCAGCGTGGCGGCCCCGATCGCGAACGAGGCGACGTCGACCGCGACCACCCAGGTCAGGCCGAGCAGGGCGATCAGCGCGCCGCCGGCCAGCGGCCCGACGACCTGGCCCAGACCGGTGCCGGCCTGGGCCAGCGCGTTGGCCTGCGGCAGGTAGGGCTTGGGAACGAGCTGCGCGATCCCGGCGAGGTAGGCCGGGGTCCGGAAGGCGGCCGTGGCGGAGGTGACACCGACCACCAGGCACACGTTCCACAGCGCCAGTTCGTCGCGGGCCATCAGCAGCACCAGGGCCACCATCGCCAGGCCCGCGACCGCGTCGCAGGCCAGCATGATCCGCCGCCGGTCGAAGCGGTCGGCGAGCGCGCCGCCGGCCGGGCTCAGCAGGATGACGGGGATCTGGGCGAGCAGCACCACCATGGCCAGGTCGCCGACGCGGCCGCTGTGCTGGTAGGCCCACACGCCGAGGGCGAAGGAGCTCAGCGCATTGCCGATGGTCGACACCGTCTGGCCGGCCGCGACGGTGTAGAAGGCCCGCAGGCCCCGTCGGCGGGCCGCGCCGGTGACGGCCGCCTCGGTGGCGGTCGCCGCGGTCGTGTGGGCGATGATGCCGGCGGTCGCGGCGGCGGTCGTGCCCGGCGCGGACGGTCCGTCCGACCGGGCCGCCCAGTGCTCACAGCGGTCTGCGAGCAGGTCGGCGACCGCGGCGGCCTGATGGCGCAGGAAGTAGTGGCCGGCGGCCGGGATCGACGCCAGCTCGACCCGCTCGGCGAACGCGGTCCACTCGCCGTACCGCTCCTCGTAGAGCTCGGTGGCGCGGTCCTGTTCGCCGACCAGGCACAGGATCGGCGCGGCGATCCGCGGCATCCCGTCCTCGGCTGCGAGGATCCCGCCGAACCAGGCCTGCGCCTGCTCGGAGTCGTGGCGCATGGCGTGCAGGACGGTGTCCACGGTCGCGTCGTCGGTGTCGTCGGGCAGACCCCCGGTGGCCCGCAGGGTGTCGCGGAACAGCCGGTCGGACACCCGGCGCTCGCGCGGGAACCTCCGGTCCATCCACGCGGACAGCCGGCCGCCGAGTCGCGCCGCCGGGAAGCTTCCCGCGACGACGACGCCGAGCACCGGCCGGCCCCGCTCCTCCAGCCGCTGTGCCAGCGCCGTGGCCAGCGCGGAGCCGACGCAGTGCCCGTAGACGACGACCGGTCCGGTGACGGTCGCCTCCACCTCCGCGGTCAGCGTGTCGACCAGGTCGCCGATCGTCCGCAGCGGCTCCTCGGGCCGGGCCGGGTCGTGGCCGGGCAACTCGACGGCCTGGACGACGGCCCGGTCGCCGAGCGCTTCGGCGAGCGGCTTGAAGACCGCCGCCGAACCGCCGCCGTAGGGGACGCAGACGACGGTCGGCGGCACAGTGCCGGCGGACTGCTGCGGCGACGGGCCGCTCATGCGGTGAAGCAGGGGACGCGCGGCGTCGTCGGCGTCGCCGGATCGCTCCGACCGGTCGATGTGCGCGGCCAGGTCACGCGGGGTGGGGTGGCCGAACAGATCGATGAGCCGGACGCCGTGGCCGATGGCGCGGACGGCGCGCACCGCCGTGAACGAGCTCCCGCCGAGGGCGAAGAAGTCGTCGTCGACACCGATGTCGGGATGGTCGAGGACCTGGGCCCAGGCTTGGACGATGTGGTGTTCGGTGGGTGTGCTCGGCGGGGTCCTGACGCCTGTCGTCTCCGGTGTGGGGGCTGGGAGCGCTCCGCGGTCGATCTTGCCGTTGGGGTTCAGCGGCAGCCGGTCCAGGACGGTGATGGTGGCGGGGACCATGTAGTCGGGCAGATTCGCGCGCAGCGCGGCCCGCAACTCGGCTGGATCGGGAACCTGGCCTGTGGCCGGAACGATCCAGGCGGCCAGGCGCCGCTCGTGGCCCTCGCCGATGGGAAGTACCACTGCCTCCGACACCTGCGGCAAGCTCCTGAGGGCGGTGACGATCTCCCCGAGCTCGACCCGGTAGCCCCGGATCTTCACCTGATCATCGACCCGGCCCCGGAACTCCACCGTGCCGTCGGCCAGCACGCGCAGCAGGTCTCCGCTGCGGTAGCAGCGCTCACCGCTGCCGAGAGGGTCTTCGATGAAGCGTTCGGCGGTGCGTTCGGGATCGTTCAGGTAGCCGCGCGAGACGCCCGGCCCGCCGATGATCAGCTCCCCCGGGATTCCGGGCGCGACGGGACGGCCGAACCGGTCCACCAGGTAGCCGATCACTCCGGGAAGCGGACGGCCCAGAGGCACCACACCGTGGCGTCGTTCGATCGGGATCTCAGTGGTCTCGCACGTGAGCGAGATCATCGTGCTCTCGGTGTGCCCGTAATGGTTCTGCACCCGCAGATCCGGACGCGCCGCACCGATCCGGTCCACCAGCGACCACGGACAAGCCTCACCCGCGAGGATCAGCAGCCTGCCCGGAAGAACGGACCCAAGATCACCGTGCGCGGCCAGCAACTCCAGATGACTGGGCACGCACTTGAGCACATCGACCTTGTGCCGAACCAGGTACCCGGCGAACGCCGCCGGATCCATCGCCGTCTCCCGGTCAACAAGGTGCACCGTGCCGCCGGTCGTCAAAGCACCGAACACACACGTCAACCCGAAGTCCGCCGCAGGCGTCGACACCATCGCGAAAGAACCACCCGCGACCTCGGGCCCCAGACGCTGAAGAACGGCGTGCAAGTAGTTGAGGACGTTGCGGTGCTCGACGGCCACCCCCTTCGGGGCGCCGGTCGAACCGGAGGTGAACACCACATGGATCAGCTGATCCGGACGGGTATCGGGTTCCGGACGTGTCGCCGGCCACTCGTCGACCCCGCCGGCGTCCAGCTGGACGACCACGTGGTGGGGCTCCCAGGTGTGGCGGTCTGCGACGTCCCGGCAGGTGAGCACCACCGATGCGCCGGCGGCGGCGAGCATCGTGTGGATCCGGCCCGTGGGATACGTCGTGTCGAACGGCAGATACGCGCCACCCGACTTCATGATCCCCAACAACGCACACGCCAGATCAGCACCGGATTCCAGCAGCACGCCCACCGGCTGATCCGGACCCACCCCCGCAGCCCGCAAACGATGCGCGATCCGATTCGCCCGAGCCTCCAACTCCCCGAACGTCAGATCACCATCCGCCGCCACCACCGCAACCGCATCAGGAGTCTGATCGGCCCAGCGTTCAATGAGGCCCGGCAGCGGAACGTCCCCGGCGGGGAGCCGCGGCCCCCCGGACAGCGCCGGTCCGGTCACGGGTTCCAGGGCCACGGCGCCGACCGGCGCGTCCAGATCGGCCAGGACGCCTTCCAGCAGGGACACGTACCAGCCGACGGCCCGCTCGGCCGTCGCAGCGTCGAACAGATCGGCGCGGTAGGTCAGCTCGCCGAGATAGGCGTCCCCCGTGTTGACCAGCGCCAGGGTCAGATCGAACTTGACCGAGGCCGTGCCCCGCTCCAGCTGCTCCACGGCCAACCCGGGCAGGGTCGGCGCGGCGGCCGGGCTGTCCAGCACGTTGAGCATGACCTGGAACAGCGGGGTGGCCGCCAGCGACCGCTCCGGCTGAAGCCGCTCGACGATCTGTTCCAGCGGCGCGTGCGGGTGGCCGAGCGCGTCCAGGACCTGTCCGCGGGCCCGGGCCAGCAGCTCACGACCGGTGGGATCACCAGCCAGATCGCCGCGCATCACCAGAGTGTTGATGAAGCAGCCGACCACACCCTCCATATCGGGATGGTGACGCCCGGACTCCGGCACACCGACCGCGACGTCCTCAACCCCGGCCCAACGACCCAACAGCGCCTGCCACACACCCAGCAACACCATGAACGGCGTACAACCCGCCTCCGCCGCCACCGCACGCAACCGCGCGGTCAATGCGGCCGGAAGGTTCACGGGCACAGCGCCGCCGGCGACCCCGGCGACCGCCGGCCGAGGCCGGTCGGTCGGCAGGTCCAGCGTCGGTGCGAGCCCGGCCAGCCGTTCCGTCCACCAGTCCAGGTCCGTCTCGCCCGGCGCGTCCGATCGGGCAGCCTCCCATTCCACCACGTCCGCGTATTGCAGCCGCGGGGCGTCGGGAGCCGGCTCCGAGCCCGACCGGGCCCGGTAGAGCTGCGCCAGTTCCTCGCCGATCAGGCCTCGCGACCAGTTGTCCGTGGCGATGTGGTGGAACGTCAGGGCCAGCACGTGCTCGTCGTCGCCGAGCCGGAACAGGACTCCCCGCATCGGCGGCTCGGCGCCCAGGTCGAACGGACGTCGTGACTGCTCCGCCAGCCTTCGCTCGAGGCGGTCCGCGTCCGCCGCCCCGGCGAGGTCTTCGACGGCGAAGGGGATCGAGTCGGCCGGGAGGACCGAGGCCACCGGGTCTCCGCCGTCGTCCACGAAGACGGTCCGCAGCACCTCGTGCCGCTCGGCGATGTCCCGCACCGCTTCGGACAGCGCGTCCACGGCCAGGGGCCCGGTCAGCCGCAGGACCATGTCCACGTTGTAGGCGGCGCTGTCCGGGTCGAGCTGTGCGAGCAGCCACAGCCGCGCCTGCGTCGGCGACAGCCTGCCGGTGGCGGCCGCGGCGGAGCGCGGGCCGATCTCATCGGCGGCCGGGTCGGCGGCGACTGGATCGGCGCGGCCGGCATCGCCGGCCGGGCCCGGACCGTCCGCCGCCACCGTGCCGTCGAGCGCCGCCGCCAGATCGGCCAGGACCGGACGCTCGAACAGCAGCCGGAGCGGGATCGTCCGCCCCAGGGCCTTCGAGAGGCGGCCGACGACGCGCGCCGCCGTGAACGAGTGTCCACCGAGGGCGAAGAAGTCGTCTTCCACGCCGATCGTCGCCGTCTGAGCCGCTTCCAGAACGGCGGCCCAGGCTTGGGCGATGTGGTGTTCGGTGGGTGTGCTCGGCAGGGTCTTGACCCCTGTCGTCTCCGGTGCGGGAGCCGGGAGCGCGGCGCGGTCGATCTTGCCGTTGGGGTTCAGCGGCAACCGGTCCAGGACCGTGACGGCGGCGGGGACCATGTAGTCGGGCAGACTCGCCCGCAGCGCCGCCCGCAACACCGCCGGATCCAGAACCTGACCCGCGGCCGGAACGATCCAAGCGGCCAAACGCCGCTCATGGCCCTCACCAACAGGAAGGACCACCGCCTCCGACACCTGCGGCAGAGCCCTGAGAGCAGTGACGATCTCCCCGAGCTCGACCCGGTAACCCCGGATCTTCACCTGATCGTCGACCCGGCCCCGGAACTCCACCGAGCCATCGCCCAACACACGCAACAAGTCCCCGCTGCGGTAACAGCGCTCCCCGCTGCCCAGGGGGTCTTCGACGAAGCGTTCGGCAGTGCGCTCAGGATCGTTCAGGTAGCCGCGCGAAACGCCCGGCCCGCCAATGACCAGCTCCCCCGGGATTCCCGGCGGGACCGGGCGGCCGAACCGGTCCACCAGGTAACCGATCACTCCAGGAAGCGGACGCCCCAGGGACACCACACCATGACGCTGTTCGATCGGGATCTCAGTGGTCTCGCACGTGAGCGAGATCATCGTGCTCTCGGTGTGCCCGTAGTGGTTCTGCACCCGCAGGTCAGGACGCACTGCACCGATCCGGTCCACCAGCGACCACGGACAGGCCTCACCGGCAAGGATCAGCAGCCTGCCCGGAAGGACCGACGCCAGATCACCGTGCGCGGCCAGCAACTCCAGATGACTGGGCACGCACTTGAGCACATCGACCTTGTGCCGAACCAGATACCCGGCGAACGCCGCCGGATCCATCGCCGTCTCCCGATCGACAAGATGCACCGTGCCGCCGGTCGTCAAAGCACCGAACACACACGTCAACCCGAAGTCCGCCGCAGGCGTCGACACCATCGCAAAGGAACCACCCGCGACCTCGTCGCCGAGTCGGTCGAGGATGCCCGACAGGTAGTTCATGACGTTGCGGTGCTCGACGGCCACCCCCTTCGGGGCGCCGGTCGAACCGGAGGTGAACACCACGTGGATCAGCTGATCCGGACGGACGTCGATGTCGGGACAGGTGTCCGGCCAGGCTTCCAGCTCGCCGGGCACGTCCAGGGGTACGGAGACGTAGTCGGGTTCGATGGCGCTGCGCAGGGCGGCTTCGCGCGTGGTCACCACGACCTTGGCGCCGGCGGCGGCGAGCATCGTGTGGATCCGGCCCGTGGGATACGTCGTGTCGAACGGCAGATACGCACCACCCGACTTCATGACCCCCAACAACGCACACGCCAGATCAGCACCGGACTCCAGCAGCACGCCCACCGGCTGATCCGGACCCACCCCCGCAGCCCGCAAACGATGCGCGATCCGATTCGCCCGAGCCTCCAACTCCCCGAACGTCAGATCACCATCCGCGGCCACCACCGCAACCGCGTCAGGAGTCTTCATCGCCCAGTCCTCGAACCGGACGTGCACGGGACGGGGGTCGATTCCCTCAGGGCTCGGCCCGGCCAGCAGCGGACCGGCGACGGGTTCCAGGGCCACCGCGCCGACCGGCGCGTCCAGGTCGGCCAGCACGCCTTCCAGCAGGGACACATACCAGCCGACGGCCCGCTCGGCCGTCGCGGCGTCGAACAGATCAGCGCGGTAGGTCAGCTGGCCCCGGTATTCGTCCCCCGCGTTGGCCAAGTCGAGCGTCAGGTCGAACTTCACGGACTGCGTGGCCGGCAGCAGCAGTTCGGCGTCCATGCCCGCGAAGGCGGGCACGGCGACCGGGGTCTCCAGCACGTTCAGCATGACCTGGAAGACCGGGGCCCCGGCCAGGGACCGTTCGGACCCCAGCCGCTCGACGATCCGCTCCAAGGGCGCCCGTGCGTGGCCGAGCGCGTCCAGGACCTGTCCGCGGGCCCGGGCCAGCAGCTCACGACCAGTGGGATCACCAGCCAGATCGCCGCGCATCACCAGGGTATTGATGAAGCAGCCGACCACACCCTCCATATCGGGATGGTGACGCCCGGACTCCGGCACGCCCACCGCGACGTCCTCAACCCCGGCCCAACGACCCAACAGCGCCTGCCACACACCCAGCAACACCATGAACGGCGTACAACCCGCCTCCGCCGCCACCGCACGCAACCGCGCGGTCAGCGCCGGCGGCACCGTGATCGGCACGCCGGCCCCGGCGACGTCGGCCACCGGGGGCCGCGGCCGGTCCGTGGGCACGTCCAGCAGCGGCGGCAGCCCGGCCAGCCGGGCCGCCCACCAGTCCAGGTCCGCGTCGGCGGACGCGTCGGCGCGGTCCGCCTCCCACTGCGCGATGTCCGCGTATTGCAGGCGCGGGGCGTCGGGGACCGGCGCCGAACGGGTCCGGGCGGCGTAGCCGGCGGCGATGTCGGCGAGGACCGCCGGGACCGAACCGGCGTCGACGACGATGTGGTGGAACGCCAGGGCCAGGACATGCTCGTCGTCGGCGGTCCGCAGGAGGGTCGCCCGCATCGGCGGCTCGATGTCGACCGCGAACGGCTTCGCCGCCTCGGCGTCGAGCTCGCGGTCGAGGTCCACGCGGGCCACGTCCCGGCGGAGGAAGGGCACCGATCCGGGCGGGAGCACCCGCAGGGCCGGTTCGCCGTCGCGCTCCTCGAACACGGTGCGGAGCACCTCATGGCGGGACACCGTGCCGCGGACCGCGTCCTCCAGGGCGGCCGCGTCCACGGGTCCGGTGAGACGCACGAACACCGGCGCGTTGTAGGCGGGGCTGTCGGGTTCCAGCCGCCACAGGAACCAGAGCCGGGCCTGCGCGAGTGAAGGACGGCCCGGACCCTGGTCGGCGGTGCGGGCCGGGATGGCGGCCGGACGGTCGGCGGCGGCGCGCCGGGCGGCGGCGAACCTGCTGCGGACCGCTTCGCCGCGGGCGGCGGCCGTGGTGGTCGCGTCGCCGGTCATCGCGCCGGCTCCGTGACGCGCGCGTCCGCCGGGGACGCCGCGGCGTCCGACGCGAGCAGCTGCTCCACCTGCTCGGCGAAGTCGGCCAGGACCGGGTGGTCGAACAGTGTGCGCACCTCGAACGGGTACTCCAGCGCCTCGGTCAGCCGGCCCACGACGCGGATCGCGGCCAGGGAGTCGCCGCCGAGGACGAAGAACTCGTCGTCGCGCCAGACCTGGGCGACGGCCAGAACCTCCTGCCACACCTCGGCGATGAACAGTTCTGCTTCGGTATCGGGAGGGCTGTGGTCCGCGCGCGCCGGCGCGTGCGGTTCGGGCAGCGCCGCGCGGTCCACCTTGCCGCTGGGCATCAGCGGCATCGCGTCCAGCCGGACCCACACGCGCGGCACCATGTAGGAGGGCAGGGTCTCGCGCAGCCCGGCCTCGATCGCCGCGGTGTCCGCTTCGGACCAGCCGCCCGCGCCGGCCGCGGCCTGCGGCACCACATAGCCGACGAGCCGCTCCCGGTCCTCGCCGCCGCGCACGACCACCGCGCCGTGCGCCACCGCCGGCTGCGCCAGCAGCGCGGCCTCGATCTCGCCGAGTTCGACCCGCCGTCCGCCGATCTTCACCTGGTCGTCGGCGCGGCCGATGAACTCCAGCAGTCCGTCGGGGGTCCACCGCGCCAGATCGCCGGTGCGGTAGCACCGGCCGCCGGCGACGAACGGATCGTCGACGAACACCGAGTCCGTCAAGTCGGGGCGACCGCGATAGCCGCGTGCCACGCCCGCGCCGCCGATCACCAGCTCGCCGACGACCCCGGGCGGCACGAGCCCGCCGTCCGGACCCGTCACGTAGACGTGCTCGCCGGCCGTGGCCCGGCCGATCGGCACACCGGCGGCCCCGGCTTCCAAGTCGGCCGCCGATACCCGGTGCGCCACGGAGTACGCGGTCGCCTCGGTCGGCCCGTACTCGTTCCACAGCTCGGCGACAAGCGGCAGCAGCGCGCGGGCCAGGACCGGGTCCAGGGCCTCCCCGCCGGCCCGGGCCTTCATCAGGGGGCTGCCACGCCACCCCGCGGCCAACAGCATCCGCAGGCTGGTCGGAGTCAGGGCCATGGTGGTCACGCCGGCGGAGTCGATCCGGCCGGCGAGCGCGAAGCCGTCCGCCGCGCACGCGCGGTCCACGACGACGCAGCGTCCGCCGACGGCCAGCGGCGGCCAGATCTCCGGCACCGACATGTCGAAGGTCAGCGAGGCCGCCGCCAGGACGGCGTCGTCGGCGCTCAGGCCGAGCTGGAGCGCGGTGGCGGAGGCCAGGGCCGCCACGTTGGCGTGCGTCACCTCGACGCCCTTGGGCCTGCCGGTCGAGCCGGAGGTGTAGAGCACGTAGGCGAGGTCCTCCGGCGACGGAAGCGGCGTGCGGGACGGGTCCGGCTGCTCCAGCCTCTCCGGCTGCTCTGGCCGCTCCGGCTGCCCGGACAGTTCACGCAGGTCGACCAGCGGAACGGTGACGTGGCCGCGCAGCACGTCGGCGCCGTCGCCGCCGCAGACCACCGCAGCCGCCCCGGCGTCCTCGACGATCCACCGTGACCGCTCCGCCGGGGACTCCGGATCCAGCGGCACGTACGCCGCTTCGGCGAGCCAGACTCCGAGAAGCGTCGCGGGCAGGTACTCGTCGCGCGGAAGGTGGACGCCGACCACCGAGCCCGGTCCGGTGCCGACGGCGGCGAGCGCCGCGGCGACCCGCCGTGCGTACCGGACCGTCTCGGCGAAGGAGAGCCGGCCGCCGGGACCCTCCGCGGCCACCGCGCCGGGGCGGGAGCGGGCCTGTTCCAGCACCGCTTCCGGCACAGTCCGCCAAGCGTCCTGGGGCAGCGAGGGGCCCCGCCCCCAGGCGATCTGGGGCGGTGGCACCGTGCCGGGCCGATCTGACGCGCCAGACGCACCGGACGATTCCGTGGAGCCGGCCAGCCCGCGCAGCGCCGCGGCGGCACGGTCCTCCAGCAGCGCGCGCAGCCCTCCGTCGCCGGGGTACGCAGAAGTCTGACTCATGCGTCGTTCCTGTCTGTGGGGTGTTTGTTCGGTGGTCCCGTGGTTCTCAGGCGCGGGACAGGTGTTCCAGGGCGATCCGTTCGACCTCGACGCAGAAGCGGTCGAGTGTCGGATGCCCGGTGAGGACGTGCGCGGGGATCGGGCAGCCGAGGGCGCCCGCCAGCCGTGCCGTCACCCGGGCCGCCGCCGCGGCGTCGCCGCCGCGCGCGAAGAAGTCGCCGTGCCGCCCGGCGGGCTGCACGTCGCCGAGCTCGTCGGCCCACAGGGCGGCGACGAGTTCGGCCACTGCCGATCCGGGCCCGCCGGCCGGCTCCGGCGCGGCGCCGGCCGGTTCGGCACCGGCCGGTTCGGCCAGGAGGTCGAGCAGCTCCTCCGCCAGGGCTTCGACGTCGGAATCCGTGAAACTGTCGACGTCGTATTCGATCTGGAGCTCGGGGCCCTCGGCCGTGGCGTTGACGAACACCGACAGCGGGTTGCGGGTGCCGCCGCTGCCGACCTCTCCGGCCATCTCGACCCGGACCCCGTCGCGGCGCACGACGACCGGCAGGTCGGCGGGCTGCAGGGAGATCACGACCGGGGTCGGCGACATCCCGCGCCGCCGCCGGGCTCCGAAGAGCCCGGCGAGTTCGGGGCCGGGCAGGCCCTGGTGGTCCAGCGCGCGAACGACCGCGCGGTCGACCTCCCCGGCCAGCGCCGCGAACGCCCCGGACGGCCCAGTCGGCCCGGCGGGCCGGCGGAACCGGAGCGGCAGGACGTCGGCCAGCGGGCCGACCAGGCCTGCGGTGTCGGGATGCGACCGGGAGGCGACCGCCATGCCGAGCAGCACGTCGGCCGCGCCGGTGCGGCGGCCGACGATCTCGCCGAGCGCGGCGGCGTACACGGCGAACGGCGACACGCCGTGCCGCGCCGCGAAGTCCGAGACCGCCGCGGCCGTCGTCCGGTCCAGCGGCCGGGTCAGCCGCTCGCCGCGGAAGGCGGCCAGGCCGTCCCCGCCGCGGCGGGTGGCCAGCGCGTACGGCGGCTCGGCGCCGGCCAGTTCCCGGGCCCAGAACGCGCGGAGCCCCTCGGCGCGCTCCGTGAGCTCCGCCAGCGCGAGTTCGTGCACGGCGATGTCGCCCATCTGGACGGCCGGCTCGGGGATCACCTCATCGGCCGAACCGCCGCACAGCTCGGCCGCGACACCGTCGGCCAGCGCCGTCATCACCACCGCGCAGGAGGCCCCGTCGAAGACGAGGTGGTCGGTCACGAGGACCACCTCGACGGTCCGCTCGTCGAGCCGGAGCGCCAGGGCGCGCAGCAGCGGCGTCTCCTCGGCGAGGTCGAAGGTGTGCGCGGCGGCCGCTCGGGCCAGGGCCTCGGCGCGCTCGGCGCGGTCCAGCGGTGACAGGGTCCTGAGATCGTGCTCGGCGACCGGCACCGTCCCGGCGGGCCGGACGAGCGCGACCGGCTCCCCGCCGGACGTCCGCACCACGCTCCGCAGCACTTCGTGGCGCAGCACCAGGGCGTCCAGCACGGCGCCGAGCGCCGGGGCCGGGCCGGCGTCCGGCCACGCGGCGTCCAGCCGGAACCGGGAGGCGACCGTGGTCGCCGGTGCGGCGTCCCCGACCTGTCGCAGGGCCCACAGCTGCCGCTGCACGCCGGTGAGCGGATGGCTGCGGCGCTCCGGGTCGCGGACCAGGGCCGGTCCGGCCTCGGCGCGCGGGCCGGCGTCGACGGCCGCCGCCACGGCGCGCACGGTCGCGGCCGCGAGGAACGCCGCGAGGGAGACCGCCGCGCCGAACTCGCGGGTGATCAGGGCACAGATCCGCGCGGCGGCCAGTGAGTGTCCGCCCAGGTCGCCGAACCG
The DNA here is from genome assembly GCF_040679435.1 of Spirillospora sp. NPDC052269. NCBI lineage: Bacteria > Bacillati > Actinomycetota > Actinomycetes > Streptosporangiales > Thermomonosporaceae > Spirillospora > Spirillospora sp. NPDC052269. Next base: position 265,721 of record NZ_JBFAUU010000013.1, on the reverse strand, counting down.
GTCGTCGGCGCCGACGGTCCCGGGGTCCAGGCCGAGGACGGCGGACCACAGGGCGGCCAGGCGCTGCTCCGTCGGCGTCGCCGGGGCGGCGAAGGCGACGTCCAGCTCGGGGCGGGAGCCGCCGGGGGCGGGCAGCGCCGCGCGGTCGATCTTGCCGTTCGGGGTCAGCGGGAACGCGTCGAGCCGCACCAGGATCGAGGGCACCAGGTGTTCGGGGAGTCCGGCGGCGAGCGCGCGGCGCAGGGCCGGGCCCGAGGCCGCGGGGCCGGCGGAGTCGGTGATGTAGTAGCCGACGAGGCGGCGGTCCCCCGGGACGTCCTCGCGGACCTCCACGGCGCACGCGGTCACCCCGGGCAGCCGGCCCAGCGCGGCCTCGACCTCCCCGGGCTCGATGCGGAAGCCGCGGACCTTGGCCTGCCGGTCCAGGCGTCCCAGGTACTCCACCGCGCCGTCGGGACGCCTGCGCACGAGGTCCCCGGTGCGGTAGAAGCGCTGCGGGCCGCCGCCTTCGAGGACCAGCGGCAGGAACTTCTCCTCACTCAGCTCGGGCCGGTGGAGATAGCCGCGCGCCACGCCGGCGCCGGCGATCAGCAACTCCCCGGGGTCCTCGTCCCCGACCGGGGCCAGCCCTTCGTCGACGACGCACAGCCGGGTGCCGGCGATCGGACGGCCGATCGGGATCGCCGAGCCCCGCGTGTCGGCGGCCGTGACCCGGTGGACCACCGAGATGAGCGTGGTCTCCGTGGGCCCGTACATGTTCCACACCTCGGCGGTGCAGCCGAGGAGCCGCTCGGCCAGCTCGGGCGGGAACGCCTCGCCGCCGCACACCGCCCGCAGCCCCGCGCGGCCGGTCCAGCCGGCCTCGAACAGCGTCCGCCACGTCGTCGGCGAGGCGTTCAGCAGCGTGATCCCGGCCCGGTCCAGGACGCCCGCGAGCAGCGCGCCGTCGGCCGCGGTGGCGCGGTCGGCGAGCACCACCGCCGCGCCGGCGGCCAGCGGGACGAAGAGCTCGAAGGCCGCCACGTCGAAGGAGAGCGAGCAGACGGCGAGGAGCCGGTCGCCGGGGCCGACTCCGAGCTCTGACCCCAGGGCCGTGATGACGTTGACGATGGACCGGTGCTCGACGAGGACGCCCTTGGGGGTGCCGGTCGATCCGGAGGTGTGGATGACGTAGGCGAGGTCCGCGGGCGACGCCGCCGGTTCCGGGCGGTCCTCCGGCAGCGCCGCCAGCGACGGCTCGCCGGCGTCGAGGCTGAGCCGGACGGGGACCTCCGGGAACCGGTCGGCGAGATCGCGCTGGGTGAGCAGGACGGCGATCCCGGTGTCGGCGGCGATGAACGCCAGCCGGGCGGCGGGATAGGCGGGGTCCAGGGGCACGTAGGCGCCGCCCGCCTTCAGCACCGCCAGCAGCGCCACGACCATGTCGAGCGACCGGTCCGTGCACACTCCCACGAACGTGTCCGGACCGACGCCGCGCGCGCGCAGCCAGTGGGCCACCTGATTGGCCCGGCGGTCGAGCTCGCCGTAGCCGAGGACCCGGCCCTCGCACACCACTGCGACGGCGTCGGGGGTGGCGTCGGCGCGGGACTCCACCAGTTCATGGAGGCAGTGCCCTACGGTTCCCGATCTCGTTCCGGTGCTACCGGCCGGCGTGGAAGAAGCGGCTCCCACCTGCTGGTACGCGGTCATTCAGCCTCGATCTCGCGGGGTGTGCGACGCAAGCTTTCCGGGGGGAGCGGTAGGGGTACCACCATCTAGGCGAGGCGTCATGAGCAAACCTGTGTGGCCCGCCCGATGCGGACACTAATCAAGATCGTCTTCAGCGTTCGCGCTCGTCGGCCCCTTCGCACGCATGATCAAGAGATTCCGCACGCATCGGCAAGAACCCCTGCACGCCGCCCGTACAGCCCGGCCCGGTGCATGGACCTGCTGCTGATCACCGGCAGCCCCCTCGGACCCGCCAGCGCCCTGGTCGAAAAGGCCCGACTCGACCAGCACCCCGACTGACGCCGGTAGTAGTGATCGCTGGTCAGGGCGAACCAGATCTCGGGCTCGGCGACGCCCGACTGGCCCCTGAGCGCGCCGAGATGACCGGTCCCCCACTCGGCGTGCCATCGATGCCCCGAAGTTCGGACTGGAGCCGTTCTTCGCCCGGCGTCATGCTCGCCCAGAGTTCGAGCGGCTCCTGATTCAGCACGGCGGTCTCCAGGCCCTGCGGTACAAGGCCGACAAGGAGAATTGGTGCGAGCCGAAAAAGGACGAGCCGGACGCGCCGCGGTGGAAGTGCCGTCCGTTCACGCCGTCCCAGCCGAGGCAGCCCGACGCGACCGTGATCGAGATCCACGTGTGGCACCCGAACATCACTTGGGGAGGCGCCACCGCCAAGGCGAGTGAGGATTTCGCCAATATGAAGCGGGACCATCCCGGCGCCAAGTCTTGGAGACGGGCCAGGCTGCAGGACCGCGCAGCGGGTCGCCTCCGAGCTGACCGCCGCCCTCGACCGGCTTCGCCACTGAGTACAGCGGCGCCGGGGTACGGGCGGCCTGTGTCCCCATCGCCCCGCCCGGTTCCGCCGAGCTGGAACGCCACCCGGAAAGTGGCGTTCGCCCCCGTGCTCGGCTCGTCCAAGACCGGTCTTCTGGTGACCTGGCCGGACTGGTGGATGACCGGAGTTGAGAGGGAAGGCAGAGCCGGCCCGTACCCCGGTCGACCTGTCGTTGCGGTCCGGCGGATGGAACGACGGACCGGTGAAGCTCCCGGTGGACGGGTTCAGGCCCGCCCGCCCCGGCGGGCCCGGGCCCGGGTCACTTCCGCAGGAAGGTGAGGAGAGCCTCGTTGACCTCGTCCGCGTGGGTCCACAGCAGCCCGTGCGGGGCGCCCTCGATCTCCACGTAGTCGGCGGACGGCAGGGCCTTGTGGAAGGGGCGGCCGGTTCCGTCGATGGGCAGGATCCGGTCGGCGGTGCCGTGCAGGATCAGCGCCGGAACGTTGACGGCCGGGATGTCCTTCCGGAAGTCGGTGTACCAGGTGGACGGCGCGGCGGACGCCGCGAAGAAACCGCCGGCGGCGGCCACGTCCCAGCTGTGGCGGACCGCTTCCTCGCTGATCCGGGTGCCGAGGTTCTCGTCCAGGTTGTAGAAGTCCTGGTAGAAGGCGGTGTAGTAGGCGTAGCGGTCCGCCTTCACCGCGGCGACGATGCCGTCGAAGAACTCCTTGGGGGCGACCCCGTCGGGGTTGTCGCCGGTCTTGAGCAGGCAGGGCTCGAGGGAGGCCAGGAAGGCGACCTTGGCGATCCGGGCGGTGCCGTAGGCGGACACGTACCGGGCGACCTCACCGGTGCCCATCGAGAAGCCGACCAGAACGGCGTCACGCAGGTCGAGGGTCTCCAGCACGGTGTTCAGGTCGGCCGCGAAGGTGTCGTAGTCGTACCCGGTCGTCGGCTGGCTCGACTGTCCGAAGCCGCGGCGGTCGTAGGTGATCACGCGGTAGCCGGCGTCCAGGAGGACGGCGCTCTGTCGCTCCCAGGAGTGTCCGTCGAGCGGGAAGCCGTGGATGAGGACGACCGGCTGTCCGGCCCCGTGGTCCTCGTAGTAGAGGTCGATGTTGGTGCTGTTTTCCTGACCCACGGTGATGTAAGGCATGGTCTTTCCTTTTGTCTGTGTGACTGGTGCGCGCAGGGCGCCGTTCCGGCTCGATGAGGCGGGCGCCCTGTGGAACATCGGCCCGTCGGCGGGATGATCAGGCGTTCCCGGCATCCCCCCGAGGCGATGGCATCACGCTAAAGCGGGCGACCTGCCCCGAGTTGTTTCCGAGTGCATCGCCTCTTGCCTGGAAGTGCCAGGAGGACCCGACCTGGGCGCCCTCGGCAGGAGTGCACGGAGGGGCAAGTAAAATGCGCACTCAGGGACAAATCCCCCAGCAGCACATCACTTCCCTGCAGTCGCTTCGCAGTCATCGGACGGAGAACGTGAGTCATCCCGCGTGCGGCGGTCGGGACGAGGCGGACGGCTCGTTGTCCCGTGGCGGTCTGCGCGGCCGAGAGTCCGAGCTCGGGGAACTCGATGCGCTGATCACCTCGGTGGCCCGCACCGGAAGCGGCGGCATGGCCCTGATTCAGGGTGAACCGGGCATCGGCAAGACCACACTGCTCACCGAAGCGGTCTCCAGGGCGGCGGCAGCGGGATTCTCGGTGGGGCTCGGCAAGGCCGAGGAGCTGCATCACATGGTGCCGCTCTCGTCGCTGGCGGCCGGCCTCCTGCACGGCGATCGTCCGCTGCTGTCCGGAGACGCCTTCGCCGACCTGGCCCGCAACCATGATCAGCGGATCTGGCTGGTGGAGCGCCTGGCGGAGATGATCGAGACCAGGGCCGGCGGCACGCCGGTGCTGATCGGCCTGGACGACGTGCAGTGGGCCGATCCGCTGAGCCGGTTCGCCCTGCAGCTGCTTCCGGCACGCCTGCGGACCTCTCCGGTGCTGTGGACGCTGGCCGGTCGGCATGAGCCCGTCGGGCCGGCGGAGGAGATCGTCGCGGCCGCGAACGGCAGCCTGCCGACGGTCGCGGTCTCCTTGCGGCCCCTTTCCAGCGGGGCCATCACCCAGATAGCCGGTGACACACTCGGGACATCAGTCGACGACCAGGTGCGGGACCTGCTCGACGGTGCGGGCGGGAACCCGTTCCTGGCCGTCGAGATGCTGGCGGGTCTGCGGACCGCCGGGGCTTCGGACGACCTCCTGCCCCAAGGGCTCGTGGTGGGCGTGCGCGGCCGGCTCAGGTCCCTGCAGCCGGAGACATTGCGCCTCCTCCAGATGGGCGCGGTCCTGGGACGCAGGTTCGGATTCCACGACGCCGCCTCGCTCTGCGACCGGTCGGCCGCCGGTTTGCTCCCGGCACTCGAGGAGGCCGTGCGGGCCGGGCTCCTGGACGACGATGGCGACCGACTGTCCTTCCGCCACGATCTGCTGCGCCAGGCCGTCTACGTCGACATCCCGCCGTCGGCCCGGAAGGCCCTGCACCGCGAGGCCGCCCGGAGCCTGGTCGACGCGGGACGCCCTCCGATCGACGCGGTGCCGCACGTCCTCAGGGGCGCCGTGCCCGGGGATGAGCAGGCCGTGGCGCTGCTGCGCCGCGCGGCCGACGACGTGCTGCCGGTCACACCCGGCCTCGCGGCCGACCTGATGACGCGCGCCCTGGAGCTCGTGCCCTCGGCCCGCCCCCTGCGGTTCGCCGTGGGCGAGCAGGCGATCCTGTGCCTGTCGCGGGCGGGCAGGAACCGCGAGGCCCTGTCGACGGGCGACGGGCTGCTGGCCGAGCGCCCTCCCCTGGACGCCTTCAGCCGGCTGCAGGCCGCCCTGGGCGGAACGCTGTGGAACCTGGATCTCCCCGCCGAACTGCGCGGCAGGACCGAGACCGCCCTCACCGCCGGAGGCGCCGCCCCGGAGATCGCGGCGCGGCTGGGCACCCTGCGCGCTCTGGCCCTGTCCCGGGGGCAGGATCTGGACGCGGCGCGCGAGGCGGGCGAGGCCGCACTGCGAGCCGCCACCGACGCCGGCGACCGCGAGGCGCACGTCCTGGCCCTGTCCGGGCTCGGCGAGATCGCGCAGAACGCCGGGGAGAACGCGGTCGCGCTGGACCGCTTCGCCGCGCTGAGCACCATCGACCCCGCCTTCCTTCCCGAGGAGATCGTCGCGCGCCTGCACATGGACGACTTCGCGTCCGCGCAGCGCCTGCTCCTGCGGGCGATGGACGCCCGGGCGACGCGTCAGACGATGGTGCTGTGGGCTCAGAGCCAGCATGATCTGGGGCTGGGCCGGCTCGATGACGCCGACGCCGACCTGGTGACCATGGAGCGCCTGGAGGACGAGGTCCAGCTGTCGGTCCAGCAGGTGAACGGACGTGTGCTCCGCTCACTGACCGCCCTGCTACGCGGCGACGCGGGTGCGGCGCGGGAGCATCTGGACGCGGCGCGGGAGCGGCTGGCGGCCAAACCGAACCCGGGGAACACGGCCGCGGTGCGTTTCCTGGAGGCGGTCCACGCCGAGGCCGACGGGGACATCGACCTCGCCGTCGACGGAATCCGGCAGGTGCAGCGACAAGGACCGTTCATGCGCTGGCGGCTCCTGCGCGACTGGGTCGCCTTCGCCACGCGCGTGGCGCTGCGCGGCGAGGAGCGGGACCTCGCCGGGGACCTGGCCGCCCAGGCCGAGTCCCACGCGGGACGCAACCCCGCCGTGCCGACCGCCACGGGCGTCGCGGCGCAGGCCCTCGGGCTCGTGAGGAACGACCTCGCCCTTCTCGAACGCTCCGTGGAGTTGCTCGGCGCGAGCCCTCGTCCGCTGGTCCGGGCCTCCGCGCAGGCGGATCTGGGGCGGGCGCTTCTGGCGGCGGGGCGAACGCAGCCAGCGGCGGCCTCGCTGGCGCGGGCCCGTGACGCGCTCGCCGAGTCCGGCGCCCACGCCGCGGCGGCGCGGGTGCAGCGTGCTCTGGAGGGCGCGGGGAGCGGCAGCCGCAGAGCCGCGGCCGCTGCCCCGCGGCCCGTCCAGGGGTGGGAGGCACTCACGGCGGCGGAGAAGAAGATCGCCCGCCTGATCGCCCAGGGCCACACCAACCGGTCGGCCGCCGACCTGCTCTTCCTCTCCCCGCACACGGTCAACACCCACCTGACGTCCGCCTTCCGCAAGCTGTCGATCAACTCCCGGGTCCAACTCGCCAACCTGGTCATGGCCCTGCCCGACGGCTGACGGGCCTTCAGGTCCGTTCACGCGATGGGGTCCGTTCACGCGATGGGGTCCGTTCACGCGTTCTGGTGTTCGCTCGACAGGGGCCGCTCACGCGCGGGAAGCCGTTCACGCGCCGGGGGGCGTTCACGCGCGAGGGGTCGTTGGTGCGCGGGGCCGTTGGTGCGATTTGGTACGTTCACGCGATGCGATCCCGTTCCAGGGCACGTTTGGGTGAGTGATCCCCCACTCGGACGGAGGTCGCTCGCATGCACGGATCCAGCCCCGACCCGCCGCTCATCGTGCTCGTGCACGACGCGTTCGCGGACGCCTCGTCGTGGGGGGCGGTCATCGGTCTCCTGCATGCCGACGGACTGACCGTCCGCGCCCCGGCGAACCCCCTGCGGGGCCTGCCCGAGGACGCCGCCTACGTCAGAACCGTCGTGCGCGACCTGGACGCCCCCGTCGTGCTGGTCGGACACGGCTACGGAGGCGCGGTCATCACCCAGGTCGCCCATGGCGCCGACAACGTCGTGGCCCTCTGCTACGTCGCGGCCTTCGGCCTCGACGCCGGCGAATGCGTCCTGGACATCGTGAACCGCTTCGCCCCGGTGCCGGTTGCCGATGCGACCTTCACCGCCGCCGCCCCCTCCCGGTCCCCCGGCGATCCGGACGGCGAGCTGTACATACGCGGGGAGCGGTTCCCTCAGGTGTACGCCGCCGACCTGCCGCCGAGCGCCGGGGATGTGCTGTCCGTCACTCAACGTCCTCTCGCCCGCGCCGCGCTGACCCACAAGTCAGGCCCTCCGGCATGGGCGTCCAAGCCTTCCTGGTACGCCATCGCGACCGCCGACCGGGTCGTCAATCCCACGGCTCAGCGCTTCATGGCACAGCGCATGGCCGCCACCGAGCACGTGCTGGACGGTTCCCACGCCGTCGTGCTCTCGCGGCCCGGCGCCGTGGCGGCGATGATCCGGGAGGCCGCCGGTCACCGGCGATGACGACGGCCGGCGGCGGCGGCCGATGAAGCGAGAACCCGCAGGTCGGGGGCCCTTCGGGGGGCATAATATGCATCGAACGGAAGGTACCGGTTCATGCCCTGACGGCCCCGGAAGACCGCCGCCCCCTCGCAACACCGCCACTCCTCGCAACACCCCACAGGCGATCACTCCGTAAGGGCTCAGCATGAACTCACCGGCCTACCGGCCGACGCGCCGCATCGTCACGCGCCTGGCCGGGGCCGTGGCGCTGGTGCTGGCCGCCGCCGCGTGCACCGGCGAGACCCGTGACGGGTCCGCCACCGGCAAGATCACCTCCATCACCGTGCTCGACTACTACGTCGAGAGGTCCGAGCACGACCAGTGGGACCAGGTGCTCGCGTCGTGCGGCAGGACCGCGGGCGTCAAGGTCGAGCAGACGAGCGTGCCGCCGGCGTCGCTCATCCCGACCGTCCTGCGGCGGGCGTCGTCGCGGACCCTCCCGGACCTGCTGATGCTCGACAATGCCGACCTGCAGGAGATCGCGCGGACCGATGCCCTGACCCCGCTGGACCGGTACGGCATCGACACCGGCGGCTTCCTCGAGGGCATCCTGTCGGCGGGCACCTACAAGGGGGAGGTGTACGGGCTGGCCCCCTACGTGAGCACGGTCGCGCTGTTCTACAACAAGGACATGCTCGCCGAGGCCGGCGTCGCCGTGCCGGGGACCTGGGACGAACTGAAGGCGGCGGCGGCCAGGCTGACCCGTCCCGGCCGCTACGGCATGGCCGTCGACGCGAACGCCACCTTCGAGGGCACCTGGCAGTTCCTGCCCTTCCTGTGGTCCAACGGCGGCGACGAGAAGAAGCTGGACTCGCCGCAGGCCGCGCAGGCCCTCCGGCTGTGGGTCGACCTGGTGAACAGCGGCTCCATGTCGAAGTCGGTCCTGAACTGGACGCAGGCGGACGTCCACGACCAGTTCGCCGCCGGGCGGACGGCCATGATGATCAACGGTCCGTGGCGCGTCCCCGCGTTGGAGGCGGACAAGGACCTGCGGTGGGGAGTGGCCCCGATCCCCGTTCCCCGGGCGGGGCTGACGCCGGTCGCACCCCTCGGCGGTGAGGTCTGGACGGTCCCGCGGAGCGCTTCCAAGGCCCGTCAGAAGAAGGCGGCCGAGGTCCTCGGCTGCCTGAACAGCGCCTCGAGCATGCTCACCCTGGCCGGGCAGCACCACACGGTGCCCTCCCGCGCCGCGGTCGCGGCCCGGCACGCCGAGCAGGACCCGTCGATGGCCGTGTTCGTCAAGGGCGCGGAAGCGGCACGCGCCCGCACCCGGGAACTCGGCGTCAGGTGGCCCAAGGCGGCGACCGCGATCTACACCGCGGTCCAGTCCGCGCTGACGGGACGGCAGACGCCGGAAGAGGCCCTCCGGCAGGCGCAGCAGGCCGCGACCCGTGACTGACCGGCCGTCCCCGATGCCCTGGACGGGCACCGGCGACGACGCCGTTGTCGACACGGCCGGCCCGGACATGGTGGACCGGGGCGTGGTTGGTCGAGGCGTGGTTGGTCGAGGCGTGGTCGGTCGAGGCGTGGTCGGTCGGGGACGTGCGAGTGGGCGGCCGGCCCAGTGGGGGTTCGTCCTGCCCGCCGCGGCCTACCTGCTGCTCTTCTTCGGCTACCCGCTCGTCAAGAACGTCGTGATGAGCTTCCAGCAGTACACGACCACGACGTTCTCCACGGGCGCCGCCCCGTTCGCGGGCCTGCGGAACTACGCCACGATCCTCACCCCGGACCTGTTCTCCGGGGCCCTGGTGAACACCTTCCTGTTCACCACCGGCTCGCTCCTCGGGCAGTTCGTCCTCGGCCTGGCCCTGGCGCTGTTCTTCCAGCGCCGCTTCCCGCTGGGCGGCGTCCTGCGGTCACTGCTGTTGCTGCCCTGGCTGCTGCCGCTGGTCGTGTCCGGCACGACGTGGAGGTGGATGCTCGACCCCGACACGGGAGTCGTCAACACGGTGGTGCGCGGACTGCACCTCTCCTCGTCCGGTGTCCCCTGGCTCACCGGCACGCCGCAGGCCCTGGTGTCGGTGATCCTCGTCAACGTCTGGATCGGGATCCCCTTCAACACCGCGATCCTGTACGGCGGCCTCCAGAACATCCCCCCGCACCTGTACGAGGCGGCGAAGCTGGACGGCGCCGGACCGGTGAACGCCTTCCGCCACATCACGTGGCCACTGCTGCGGCCCGTGGTGAACGTCGTGCTGGTGCTGGGCGTGGCCTACACGGTCAAGTCCCTGGACGTCATCCTCACGGTGACCGGCGGCGGACCGGCGGGCTCCACGGAAACGCTGGCCACCCAGGCGTACAAGTCGTCCTTCGAGCAGTTCGAGTTCGGACGCGGCGCCGTGCTGGGCAACGTCCTCATCCTCGTCTCGTTCGCGTTCGCCCTCCTCTACCTGCGCAGGCCGCCGTGCCCGGACCGCCGGACAGGTGGTCGCGTGAAGCGCGGGCCGGCCGGTGGCCCGGTGTCCACCGTCATCGGGATCGTCCTGCTGGCGGTGATGCTGTTTCCCGTCTACTGGATGGTGAACGCCTCGCTGCAGCCCGTCGGCAACACGCTGCGGGGAGACTGGTTCCCCCTCCACCCCGACTTCAGCGGCTACACCATCGCCCTGCGTGACCAGGTGGGCGCCCTCGTCACCAGCCTCGTCGTGGCCCTCGGCAGCATGGCGCTCAGCCTCGGGCTCGCCGCGCCGGCGGCCCACGCGCTGGCCCTGTTCTCCCTGCGCGGCACCGACCTCGTCCTCTTGGGGGTCCTGGTCACCCAGGCGGTGCCGGGCATCGTCGTGGCCGACGCGCTCTACGGCGCCTACACGGATCTGGGACTCCTGAACTCCCACGCCGGGCTGATCCTCGCCGACTCCACCGCCGGGGTCCCCTTCGCGATCCTCATCCTGCACGCCTTCATGCGGACGATCCCGCCGGAGGTCATCGAGGCCGCCCGCGTGGACGGCGCGGGCAGGCTGCGCGTCTTCGGCTCCGTGGTGCTCCCGCTCAGCACCAACGCGTTGATCACCGCCGCGGTCTTCACCTTCCTCTTCGCCTGGAGCGACCTCCTGTTCGCCCTCACACTGACCACCACGCCGACCGTCCGGCCGGTCACCCTGGGCGTCTACCAGTACCTCGGCGCCCACACCGACCACTGGAACGCCGTCATGGCCACCACGGTCATGACGTCCGTCCCGGCCGTCGTGCTGCTCGTCATCGCCCAGCGCCACGTCACCGCCGGCGCCACCAGGGGCGCCGTCAGATGAGGCACGGGCCTTCCTCGCCGCCCTGATCTCGCGGGTTCACGTGATGTGCCGGGCCCCCGTCCGATGGCACCGTGTCGTCGCACACGAAATCGAAGGGCGGAGAACCATGGCATCGGATGTCCAGGCGGAAAGCGGCCTCGACAGCTTCGACATCCCCGATTCGCTTCCCGTGCCGCGCCGGCGGTTGTACTGGCGTGAGGCCCTGTCCCGGACGTTCGGCGCCGTGAACATCACCGTCCCCGACGAGGTGTACTCCGGCACGATCCGCGCGGCGGAGCTCGGACGGCTCCGGGCCGTCACCCTGGCCGGCGACTGCCGGGACGCCCTGCGCACGCGCCGGCACACCGGGCAGGACGGCCAGGACGAGTACGTCGTCGTCAAGACGCTGGACACGGGCGTCGCCCGCCTCGAGCAGGACGGCCGCGAGGCGACCCTGGGCCCCGGGGACGTCTTCATCTACGATCTGGCACGCCCGGTCCGGCTGAAGTTTCCCCAGCCCTTCCGGACCAAGTCCCTCGTCCTGCCGAAAGCCGTCCTGGGCCTCAGCGACTCGGACGTGTCCCACATCACGGCCCGCTCCCTCGCCTCCGACAGCTCTCTCGGCCCCCTGCTCTTCCCCTTCGTGACCGGGATCGTGGACGGCGCGGGAACCCTCTCGCCACGCGCCGGTGAGCTGATGGCCCGCAATGTCGTGGACCTGCTCGGGGTGCTGACCGACGAGATCCTCGACCGGGACGCCGAGGACACGCCCGGCGGCAACCGCGTGCTGCTGCTGCGGATCCAGGCGTTCATCGACCAGCACCTCGCCGACCCCGGCCTGACCCCGCAGGCCATCGCCAGAACCCATCACATCTCCCTGCGCTATCTGCACAAGCTGTTCGAGGGCGAGGACGCCACGGTCAGCCGCTGGATCCAGCAGCGCCGCCTCGAGGAGTGCCGGCGCGACCTGGCGCTCCACGGGAACGCCACGATCGCCGCCGTGGCGCACCGATGGGGTTTCACCAGCGCCGCGCACTTCAGCCGGGTGTTCCGGGCCTCCTACGGGATGACACCGCGCGAGTGGCGTGGCATGGGGGACCCGGCGCGGCCGACCCCGTCGTCCAGTAGGTCCCGTCGAGGCATGAACCCGATGCCCGGCTCGGTCGCAGTGCGCCATCAGTCACCACGGCATGCGCGGCCCGTCAAGACCTCCCCCGGCCGGACGCCTAGCGTCGCCGGGGTATCCACAGCACGGCAACCGTAGAAGGCGGACCATGACCAGCAACACGACGGCCCAACACGGCAGTCAGCCCTGGCTGCACCAGAAGGGCGAGGTGATCCAGGAGTTCGGAACCGTCAAGCAGTTCCCGCTCGCGCTGTCCTTCGAGGCGCGGATGTACTCCTGCCAGCGCCTGAACAGGGTCCTCGCGGACACGCAGATCCTCCATGGCCTCTACAAGAAGCACCACTGGCTGATGCGCGGCGCCACCTTCTACCAGCTGCACCTGGTGCTGGACCAGCACGCGGGCGAGCAGCTGGAGATCGTCGACGCGCTCGCCGAGCGCGTCCAGTCGCTGGGCGGCGTCGCCGTGGGAGACATCCGGCACGCGGCCGAGATCACGTCGATTCCGCGGCCCCCGAACGGAGTGGAAGAGGTCCCGGCCATGCTGTCTCGCCTCCTCCAGGCGCACGAGAGCATCCTCGCCGAGGCTCACGACGCGGCGGCCCGGACGGCCCAGAACGGCGACGACGGCACCAACGACCTCCTGGTCTCCCAGGTGATCAGGGCCGGTGAGCGCCAGGCGTGGTTCCTGGCCGAGCACCTGGTCGACACCCCGCTGGTCCGCGTCTGAGACACCGCGCTCCCATCGTGCGGGTGGCCTGGCGAACCTCACACTCACCAGGCCATCCACACGTGCTCGGCATCGACGCCCCCGAAGCGCCATCGGAGCCCCCGGCCGGCGGCGCCGGTCGGGTCAGGGGCGTGGGGGGGTCAACAGGGACCAACCGCCGCCGTACTGGTCGAAGAAGTCGTCCAGTGGGGCGTACCCGACCTGGGTGCACTCCCGGTCCTGGACCCCGCTGCAGGCCGCCGGGTAGTCGCCGTCGCCGCCGACGATCCCGTTGACCCGGACCCACGTACCGCCACGGACGCTCCATAGAGGCCCTGCCCGGGCCGCGGCGAAATGCCTGCGCCCCAGAACATGTTCGGCTGACGCCAACACCTGGGACGTCGTGGTCGCGACCCTCGACTGGTTCGCTCACCGGGTCTCGCTCATCACCTGATCGAAGCCTTCGCCTGATGGGCCTCCGCTCGGGTCTGCCTCTCCGATATATGCCGGAGAGGCAGACCCTCCGGGGGCGATACGCGCACCGACCGAGCCTGTATGACTACAGCCCGAACGATCGTGGCTGCTCGATGGCTGCCCGGCGGCCCAGATCAGACTCTCGTCGCCACCGGCGCAGCCATCAAGAAAGATCACGGTTGTCAGTACAACGATCCGGTGCCCGCTGGGCCTCCCTGGGATGGCAAATCTCGAAACCCCGACGAACGACCGCCCGGATCATTAGAGAAGCTGCCGAGGCACGCGCTGCCAGGGACGGGAAGCAGCGGACGACCGCGAGATCATCGCTTACAGCAGCCCGACCAGCCCCGCCGATCGGACTATGCGCGACACGTTTCACCGCTCGGAGCAACGATCTGCCGACCGGAGGAGCCTCTCCGCGGCGCCCGCCGACTGGTTGCATAAACCCTACAAGTGCCGTCGTGGTTTGACGGCAACCCTGACGGCAACCAGGGCGGGCGGCAACGTATTCAGAGGGACAACGAGGAGGGCTACCCAAGTCGAACAGGGTCACCAAGTGGACTGTTGGCGAGCTCTCAAATACCCTTTGTCAACACCGCTAACCCAGATAGGCATCGAGAAGCTCAAATAGTCTGGAAATCGCCAACAGATTTTCTTCGGCAGAAAAGAACTTGGGGGCCGGAGGTCGATCCCCGGGGTACAGGTCAGCCAAGATAAGGAACCACCAGGACAACTCAGGGCGAGTTGTTCCGCGCTCAATCATCCACGCTCGAAAGCCTGCCATCACTTGCTCTCCCGAGCAAAGATCCATCCCGTCCATGAAGGCACACACCTCACCATACGTCCTGTTCATGAGGTACATGCCCGGACGACTCCTAAAGACAAGATAGCGTTCATGGAAAGTTGAACTCATTGCCCAGAATCCAAAGTTGATGTATTTTCACTCACTCCAGAGGAGCTTCCACTCGTCAATCGGAATCCCATCTGAGCCGGTGAACTGATCAAAGACTCGACCATCCTTAACGACCACCGTATGTTGTCCCCAGCTCTCATTCGGCTCGAGCTTGCAGTCCCCAAGCGTCGGGGCATCACCTCCGTCAAAGGTGCGGATTTCCCCACCAATGGACTCCCTCCGACAGCCTTTACCGCCGCTCGGGCATCCAAGAGGTACGACGGAACCCCACGGGGGTCAAGGCGAGAATCGTGCCTTGACCCCGCGAGAACCCGTCGAGAAGCACGACATGCCCGACCGACGGCAGCGCCACATCCACCTAGTACTCCAGCCGCACTTGGAGATCTCGGTCTGGTCGAGGCTGGGACGTGAGACGGCCACCGCTGTGATCGTGTGGGTGTGTTGGAACCAGACGATCGGCGGTGGCCGTGCCGCCCACTGTAGAAGATGTCGACCCGGCTGGGTGGGTTGATGGGTTCGATGAGTTGTTCGCGCAGGTGGTGGCGCCGTTCTTCGGTCGGCGGGAGCCCCGGTTGCGGGCCAGGTGGTATCTGCTGGGCCTGTTGAGCGGGCTGGAGCGCAAGAACGGTTGGTCGCTGGCGGAGTTCGCCGGGGAGTCCTCGCCGGACGGGATGCAGCGGCTGCTCAACCACGCCCGATGGGACGCCGATGCCGTTCGTGACGCATTGCGGGCGCAGGTGGCCGAGCGGATCGGCGACTCCGGCGGGGTGCTGGCGGTGGATGACACCGGGTTTGAGAAGAAGGGCCGGTGCTCGGCCGGGGTGCAACGCCAGTACACCGGAACCGCGGGCAAGATCACCAATTGTCAGATCGGGGTGTTCTGCTCGTTCGTCAACCCCGGTGGGCAGCGGGTTCTCATCGACCGGGAGCTGTATCTGCCCAAGTCGTGGTTCGCTGATCCGGGCCGGCTCGCCGGCGCCGGCATCGGTGAGCACGTGCGGTTTGAGACCAAGCCGGAGCTGGCCTGGCGGATGATCGAACGCGCCTGCGACGACCCGCTTCTGGTGTTCGGGTGGGTGACCGGTGATGAGGCCTACGGCGACAACACCCGGTTGCGGCGCCGCTGCCGCGACCGTGGCGTGAACTATGTGTTCGCGGTCTCCCGTGCCCACCCGCTCGTTCTCGGTGGCGCGGCGACCAGGGCCGATACGGCCTTCGCCGCCGTGCCGCAGGCGGCGTGGCAGCGGTTGTCGTGCGGGGACGGGGCCAAGGGGCGACGCTGGTACGACTGGGCGTGGATCCAGGTCGGTGAACAGGAGTGGGTGCTGGCTCGCCGGTCGGTCAGCGACCCCACCGACCTGGCCTTCTACCGGTGCTGGGCGAACCGGCCGGTCGCCCTGCCCGAGCTGGTGCGGGTGGCCGGATCCCGCTGGAGCGTCGAGGAATGCTTCCAGGCGACCAAGAACGAGGTCGGTCTGGACCATTACCAGGTCCGCAAACACACGGCCTGGTACCGGCACGTCACCCTGGCGATGGTCGCTCACGCCCACCTGGCGTTCCTGGCAGGTCCACCCCCAGACCCCACCAACGACAACCCCGACGGTGACGGCGGTGACGGCGAGGCCGACGACCTCGCCACACAGGGGGCCCGACCGGCAGGGACGATCACGCTTCGACACCCCAGAAAAGGACGAACCCGACGAGCTGATCCCACTCACCGTCAACGAGATCCGCCGCCTACACGCCCACCTCCACCACCCCCAACACCCACCCAGACACCGAACCCACTGGTCACACTGGCGACGCCGCCACCAAGCCCGCGCCCGCCGCCACCACTACCAACGACAACAACGCCTCATCGATCACTAACTGCGGCTGGAGTACTAGGTCAAGCACGCTGGAGGAAACCTACAAGTGGCACCTCGGCTTGACGGCAACGGAGGTGCCCGCATGCGGGCCAGGGCAACTCCTGACGACCGACCGTTCTCTGAACCGAGCCAGCTGTCACGCCCATACACCAACAAACAGGGCGGTCCATAATGGGCCGCCCTGCTCTACGAGAAGCGACGAACCCGCCGAGGGAAGGAGCCAAGCCTATTCCTCGAGTGCGTCTAGCAGTGCCTCGACGTCCGAAGTGATATGCACCCAGCCTGAGGGACCGAGATAAATCACTCGAGGCGATTCCCAGCTCTCGCGGTAATCCAAAGCGATCGGCATATCGGCGCCAAGGGATGCGATGACCACTGCCCGCCCAGGTTCTACCCCCAAGCTGGTTTGCGTCACGTCCCCCCAAACCTGCTGGGGAGACCGCTTATGGAAGAACTCGTTCTGCCGAATCATGGATTGCAGGTCGTAGAAGACGGGCCAATCCGGTTCGTCGCCGAAGACCCTACGGAGAACCTCATCGCTCTTGGACTGGGTCCACGAGCCGTCATGGACCGCTCGCACCAGGGCCTCCGGAATGACCATCCGGCCGATCTCGACCACAGCCGACCCGCTCATCCGATCACCGGCAGCCAGGTCATCCTCGCGATCTCATCCATGATCGACTGACGATGTTCCATAGGTGCTGCTCGAACGCCGAAGTTCACTTCGTTGACGCCCCGAGAAGAGTTCCACCGCATTGCGACTTGTCCTTCATCATTGAGTAGCGCGACGAACCCGACAGTCCTGTCCGACCCATTGAAGATCGCATCGTTGATATCGCCGTGTCCACCAGCCTGACCAACCCGGGCACCAGGCCCACCGCTTACCTGCATGTAGACGCGGCTAGATTCCGGATCATGCACCCCACTAAAGCCGTTCTTGCGTGGACGTTCATGCCCGCACGGTTGTTCGCCAGGGATTTTCCGCTGTGAAGGGTGCCGATATCGCAGTTATGTACGAGTACCGGGGTGTTGCCGGCGAGGACGTAGTACGCGTGGAGGCCGCCGACGGTAAGGTTGTATGTGATAGACGAGGCAGTGCATGTCCGAACCGCAAGGATATCGACAGACCTTCCCCATGCGGCCTGTAGGCGGTGGCCAACCCTGAGGTCTTGCGCCGAGATTCAAGCATTGGTTGTGGCATCCCAGTACTTGTGCCTATTGGTTCCAACGATGATCTCAGGGCCGTGCGGGCCATCAATGGTGACGTTAGTGTATTGGTGGTCTACACGCGTGCCATGAACTGCAGCTACCGCATGTGCCTGGTCCGCCGTTCCCGACTTTTCACCGGGGACAGCATTCGCGATTCTGTCGCCAACCTTGACATCTCGAATCTTTTTGCTAGTCCCGTCTGCCATTAGAACCAGGACGGGGTAGCCTGAGCCAGCCGCAACGCCACCGCCTCGAGTGCGGGGCCCAGCTCCCGCAGACGCCGGTTGTACCGCGGCTGACAGGGCAGCCGCGGGAACAGGTGCCCGATCCGCCCCTGGCGAGCCTGCCCACCACGTGGGCGCGTATCCGGGAGTCTTGCGGGTGGGTCAGCGGACGTCGACGTAGTCGGCGGCGTTGACGGGCAGGTTGAGGATGTCGCCGGCGAAGACCGCGTGCCAGGTGCCGTCCTGCTTGGCGGTGAAGGTTCGGGTGAAGGCGCCGTGGGCGTCGGTGTGGACGGTGGCCATGCCGACCCACTTCTTCGATCCGCGCGCCTGGAAGTAGATCTTCACCGTGCGCTTGCCGAGGGCCTTCCCGCCGGGCGCGAGCAGCGCCCCACGCGCGGTGAGTCGGCGTCCCTTCCGCACCGGGTCAGGTTTGGCGAACAGCCGCAGCCTCGTGGCATACCGGACGTCCAAGTGCAGATTGGCGGACACGGAGCCGGCCAGTTCGCCACCCGGGTCGATCCGCGCGAACCATGTCCCACGCTCGCCCGCCTTCGATGTGTGGGCCACCGAGGCGACACCGTCGTGGCCGGTCCGACCGGAGGCGATCAGCCGGGCCGGGCCGCCGGAGTCGGGACGGAAATACAGCTTGAACGGCTCGTCGGGCAAAGCGAAGGGTATGCCGACGTCGTATTGCGCGTCCGGGAAGCGCAGGACACCGGTGAACACCCGGAAGGTGAACGGCCGTCCCGGAACAGGGCGGCTCTGCGGCGCATCGAGCCAGATCGACGTCGGGTGGACGGCCCGGATCGGCGTCGGCGAGGTGGAGCTCTGCTGGTCGTACTCCAACGCGTCGGAGTACAGGGTCGCCACCCAGCTCGCGCCGTCCCGAATCTGGATCTTGCCGGAGAACCCGCCGTCGGCCTCGACCCGCATGCCGACGGGGTTGTTGAGGGGCGAGTTCAGCGCTGCCATGCCAATCACACCGGCGATCGGGCCCCATCCGGCGGACGTCAGCACCTCGGCATGCCCGGACACCGTCACCCAACCGCCCAACTTGGAGCTTGCGGGTAGCGGGTTCAGGCTGAGCCGGGTCGGGCGCTGCGTGATGGTGAACCGGTAGTCGGCGCAGCCCTCGGCATAGGTGTCGTCGTAGTCGCCGCAGGCGGTCAGCACCCGGTAGCCGGGATCGGTCATGGTGACCGTGAAACGGCCGTCGGCGTCGGTGCTCGCCTCGTCGTGCGAGTAGTTGCCCGCGAACACCCGGACCGTGTGCTCCGGCAACGGCGCCAGTGTCCCGTCCGCCTGCCGCCGCATCAGCCTGCCCGACAGCGTGACCTGTCGGTGGTCGTAGTCGAGATGGTCGGTGCTCGCCGCCGTCTCCACGATCTGCGTCGCGACACCCGACAGCGCCGGCGAGGCCAGGGCGGTACCGGATGCCAGCGAACCCACGCCGACCGAGGTGACAGTGAGAACAACGCCAAAGCGGCGCACGCGCATGAAGGTCTCCTTGCCGGCCGCGAACGGTGACGCCACCGGCCCGAGCGCGCGACGGCAGCAAAGAATCCCAGAGACCACCCCCACCCCCGCAAGATCAATAACATGTCCGAACCAGGCCAGTCTCTGGGAAACCGACCCACTACCCACACGCCACGATCGGTTTCCTGAACCACTAGTCGCGCTACCAGCCCGAGCAACCAGGCCGCACAGCGCAAGGGGCATCTCCCCAAGAGCACATCGCCGGGCACAACAGGACGGCGATGGGTGGGCATTGATCCCCCACCGACGACAATCCCCATCGCCGGGCGGCGGCGCTGACGGAGCGCCATGTTCACTCGGTGGTTTTGGTAGGGCGTGATGGCGGGGGGCGGGGGCGCCGCGGGGGGTTCAGGCAGAGTGTCGTGTGGCCGACAGGGTGGCGGTGGTCAGGGGGAAGAGGGCTACGGCCGCCAGGGTGCGGGAGGGGCTTAGTGATTCCGCGAGCGCGCCGGCGGTGGCCGAGCCGACTCCGCCTCCGACGAAGAACGTCAGGTTGAGCAGGCCCATGCCCGCGCCGCGTAGCGGTGCCGGGAGCCGCGCCGTCACCTCACCGGTGATGACGACCTGGGTGACGGCGAACGCGGCGAGGCAGAGCGACGCCGCGACGACCGGCGGCCATGGGCCGCCCCGGCCGGTCGCCGCCACGGCCAGCGCGGCGCTCGCGGCGAATGCGGTGCCGGCCAGCAGCAGGCGACCGGCCCGCGTGCCGAGCGTGCCGGCCCGCCGGGCCAGCATCCCGCCGACCACGGCGCCCGGCAGCAGGGCGGCCCCGATCGTCAGGACGGTCCAGCCGTGCTCGCCCGCAAGGATCTGCGGAACCACGTACATCACGGCGAAGAGCCCGCCGAACACCCCGGCCCCGGTCGCCGCCGAGATCCGGTAGGCCGCGTCGCCGATGACCGGGCGCGGGACGAACCCGTCCGGCCGCCGGGCCACCTGCCGCGCCAGCGCGCCGCCGGCGAGGACCAGCACCGCTGCGAGCGCGGCGACGACCGGACCGCCGAGGTCGAGCGTGCGGGCCTGGATGAGCACGAGCAGCGTGCTCACGGCCGCGGTCAGCGCTGCGGCCCCGGCGACATCGATGGAACGGCGCGACCCCGCCCGCGGCGCCAGCCGGTGGCAGAACGGGACGGCCGCCACCGACAGCACCGGAAGCACGACGGTGACGCGCCAGCTCAGCCAGGTCGTCACCGCTCCCCCGGCCAGCGTCGCCGCCGAGGCGAACACCGCCATGACCGCGCCGTATCCGCCGAGCACCTTCGGGCGCTCGGCCGGCTCCACCCCCGCGAGGAGCGCGGCACCGGCCGCGACCGTCCCCCCGGATCCCGCCGCCAGGACGAGCCGTCCGGCCACCAGAACACCGAGGCTCTGCGCCGTAGTGCCCACCACCGCGCCGGCCACCAGCACCACTGCCGCGACCAGCAGCGTGGCCCGCACGCCCCGCGCGTCCGCCAGGCGGCCGAAGACAGCGGTTCCGACGCCGAGCGCCAGCGCGTGCGCCGTCAGCACCCAGGCGACCTGCGCGGGCCCGGCGTGCAGCGCCCTGACGACCTCCGGCAGCGCCACGGCCGCCGCCGTCACGCCGAACACCGAAGGCCCGAACAGCGCGCCGAGCCGCAGCGCCGTCGACACCGGCCCAGGACGCGGCGCCGCGACGCCCGCGACCCGCGCGTCCGCAGCTGCGGTCACCGGGCACCCCGCAGCGTCGACCAGCGCTCGGCCTCGACGAAGTACACGTCGTAGCGGTCCTGCTCGGACCGCAGCGCCTCGAACGGCTCCAGTCCGTGCTGGACGCGGGCCAGCCGCCGAAAGTAACCGAAGCGGTCGATCCCCGGCGTCAGGACGGCCAGCAGATCCGCACCCGCACCGGCCACCGCGCCAAAGGCGTGCGGCAACCGCGGCGGGACGACGACCAGCCCGCCCGCCCCGACGGTCTGGACCCGGTCGCCGAGGAGGAACTCCATCGTCCCGTCCATGACATAGAACAGCTCGGTCGACAGCGCGTGGTAGTGCGGCTTGGCGCCGTCGCGGCCTGGCCCCAGCGTGAGCCGGTTGGCGCCGAGCGCACCCGCGGTCTGGCTCGCATCGGCGAGCAAGGTGAACGCCCCGCCCGCCGGAAGTCCGACGACCTCTGCGGCCTGCGGGGTGACAACGAGGGGATGCAACGACCTCACGCTCCTGTCGGGATATCAGGTTCTTCGTCCGAGATCCATTCGACCGGGGGAACAACCCGCGAACCACAGGCGCTTGGGATCATCAGTCATCACGGATCGAGATGAATCGAGGGGCCGGGTGGAGCTGCGCCAGCTGGAGTACTTCGTGGCGGTCGCCGAGGAGGGCGGGTTCGGCGTCGCCGCCGAGCGGATCGGCATCGTCCAGTCGGCGGTGAGCCAGCAGGTCCGCCGGCTCGAACGCGAGCTCGGCGTGCCGCTCTTCGAGCGCACCACCCGGCGCGTCCGGCTGTCGGGCGCGGGCGAGCGGCTGCTGCCCGAGGCCCGGGCCGTCCTCGCCGCCCTGCACCGCACCCGGCAGGTCGCCGCCGACATCCGCGCCGGCGTCGACGGCGTCCTGCGCCTGGGCACCGTGCACGGCCCCGGCGACCGGATCTACCGCGTCCTCGCCGAGTTGGCCGCCGTGGCGCCGCGCCTCCAGGTCCGTCCCCGCCGCCTGACCGCGCCCGACCGGCTGTCCGCCGTCCGCTCCGGCGAGCTCGACGCCGCCCTGATCCGCGCACTCCCCCAGGCCCCCGGCCTCGAACTGCTCCCGGTCTGGACCGACCCGCTGTACATCGCCCTGCCCGCCGGGCATCCCCTGGCGGATCGCCCGGAACTCGACCTCGCGGACCTGGCCGACCTCCCCCTCCGCCTCGCCCCACGCGAGGACAACCCGCTGTTCCACGACTTCATCACCGACGCCTGCCGGACGGCCGGGATCGCGCCACCACCCGGCCCGCCGTTCACCACCTTCCAGGAGACCCTCACCGACATCGGCGCCGGCGCACCCTCCTGGACCGTCTTCTACGAGGTGGTGGGCCTCCCCGCGATCCCCCGTGTCACCGTCCGCCGCCTCGCCGCCCCCACGGTGACGACCTTTCTCGCCGTCCCGCCGGGCCCACCCGTCCCGGCCGTCCGCCACCTGCTGGAAGCCCTGGCCCGGACCACCTGACCGCACCTACCAGCAGGGATCACACTTGGAAGAACAGGTCGGCCGCCCGCCCCGGACGGTTTCGACACGGTCGTTGCCCTTGTTCCCAAGTCCGAGCGTCGTCAGGCGGGAGGCGTTGGGGCGTCGGTGTCGTGTGCAGCTCGGACGCGGCGTCGGACCATGCGCTAACGGCCGGCCCCCGCCGCCCGGCTCGCCGAGTAGCGGCGCGGACGCGCGATGCCGGGCGCGCGATGCCGGGCGTGTCCGAGGCATTGGTCGCGCTGGCGGACGAGCCGGGTGTGGTGCAGTCGGTGCTGGCCGGCGACGTCCGGCCGGCGACCGAGACGAAGCTCGCCGCGTTCGGCCTGGACGAGCACCTGGACTTCGAGGCCGGAGCGTACGGGTCGGACGACGCCGTCCGGCCTCGGCTGGTGGCGGTCGGCCGAGGGTCGCTCCGTGGCTCCTTTTCAGGTGTCCGGGGCGGGCGGGGGTTCAGTTGGGGGTGAGGAGTTCGGCTAGGCGGAAGGTGTCTTGGAGGTAGCGGTCGTAGGGGAACCCGGCGGCGATCAGGGCGGTGCGGAATTCGTCGTAGAGGGGCTTTCCGGCGGTGTGGAAGGCCTTTCGGCCGGCGTCGGTGAGCCTGACCAGGCGGCGGCGCGCGTGGGTGGGGTCGACGGTGATCTGGACGAGACCGTCCGCTTCGAGGGGGCGTAGCGCGCGGCTGATCGCCGGGTCGGACACCGAGAGTGCCTGCGCCAGCCGGTGTTGTGTCGCCGGCTCGATGTCCTCCAGCGTTCCCAGCAGCCGGATCTGGCTGTAGGTCAGGCCGTCCCGGTCGTCGGTGCGTCGCCGGGCCGCCTCGCCCAGCAGCATGACCACGCGGTGCAGCAGGTCTCCGAGTTCTTCGTCCACGACGCCAGCATACCAGAGTGTTGACAAGTTAATATTAACAAGGCAAGACTGAGGCCATGGACACCATCGGCTACGTCGCCCGGTCAGCCTTCCCCGTCGTCTGGATCCTGGTCCCGGCCATCGGCGCCTTCGTGCGGGCCCGACACTCGTCCTCGCCCCGAGAACGACTGGAGGTCTGGCAACGCTGGTGGGCCATCGGCGCCTTCGGCGTCGGCAGCCTGTGGATGACGGTCGCGTTCCTTGCCTTTCCGGACGTCATGGCCACCGCGATCGGCTTCCACCGGACGCCGTTCATGTTCGAGATCGCCTTCGCCAACCTCGGACTGGCCGTCATGGGATTCCGCGCCGCCTCGGCCTCGGCGCGCGAGCGCATCACCATCGGGCTCGGCGGCGGGATGTTCCTCTGGGGAGCCCTGGCGGGCCACCTCTACCAGTGGTTCGCCAACGGCGACCACGCTCCCGGCAACACCGGCGGCGTCCTCGTCAACGACCTGCTGATCCCGGCCGTCATGATCGTCCTGGCCGTACGATCCCGGCGACTGGCGAGCACTCCCCGGCCGGTCATGGAAATCGCCGTCTGACGCCGCAGGAGCTGATCTCACCATGGTGACTCATACCGGACACGACAAGAACGGTGAGGCGCGAGCGGTCGCCGCCGAGCGGCTCACCATGTTCGTCGACGCGGTGATCGCGATCGCCCTCACCCTGCTGGCGCTGGAGCTCCCCGTCCCGACCGGCGACACCACCCACGCCATGCTCAACTCGGCGTCGGCCCATGGCAAGGAGTACCTCGCCTTCGCGCTCAGCTTCGTCGTGATCTCCGCCCACTGGCGGGCCCACCACGAGATCTTCCGATACGTCCAGTCGCTGGGCGGCCGTCTGACCGGCCTCACCCTGACCTGGCTGTTCATGCAGGTCCTGATGCCGTTCGCGACCCGGGTGCTCACCGCCGACGGCGCCTTCCCGCCCCGGTTCAGCCTGTACGCGATCGTGCAGGTCCTGGCGTCCGCGACGTTCGCGCTGATCATCAGGGAGATCCGACGCGAACACCTGTACCGGACGGACGTCCCGCCCCGGGAGTTCTCCCAGAGCCTGGTGCGCAGCATCTGCCTGGCCACGGTGTTCGGGGTGTCGGTTCCCGTCGCGTTCCTGACCACGGGCACCAGCGCGTACCTGTGCTGGCTGGCCGCGCCGATCGTGCTCGCCGTCGCCCGCCACGTCCAGGAGGCGTCCCGAACGCGAAGGCCACCAGCCGCGGCGTCCGAGCCTCCGCCGAGGTCCCCGAACCCCTGACGGAAACCAGGAAGTCGTACAAAATGCCCTGCCCAGCCCGCCTACTTGCTAGGCATCGCACGGATGGGGGCTCGCGGAGATGCCCAGCAACCGGGCTGCGGCGTGGGCGGCAGGAATCGCGTCCTGTTCGATCCGGCGGAACTGGATGGGTCCTGGCGTTGCGATGGCGGCGTAGGCGGTCGCCTCGGCTTCGGTGGGCCGGCGTCTGGTGCAGACTCGGCCAGCGCGGCGCGGAAACACCCACCTAGAGCTCGATCTCGAGGACGCCGCACGGCTCCCAACTAAGCGGAATGCGCCGGGGCGGCGCCGTCCGGCTACACCGACCCCGGGGTGACCTTGAGCCGACCGGCGAGCAGGGCTGTGGCGACGAGCGTCAGGACGGGCAGGATCAGGGCGGATCTCAGTCCCAGCGTCCCGGCGAGTGCGCCGATCAGGGCCGGGGAGATGAAGAAGCCGGGCATCTGGCCCGCTTCTGAGACCGAGATGCCTTCGCTCGCGGTCACGTTCGGCTGTTGCGCGGCGAGGCCGTCGATGATCGGGTTGTTGGCTGCGATGCCGATCGCGAGCAGCGTCAAGCCGACCACCGCGGCCACCGGTGTAGCAGCGACGATGGCGAGCACCAGGCCGCCCACCGCGAGCAGGGTGGTCCCGCGCAGGAGCACTCGCCGATCGACGCGCGCGATCAGCTTGTCACCGGTCAGCAGAGCCAGGACTCCCGCCACGGACATGACGGCGAAGCAGACTCCGCCCAGTGTCGCCCCCGCTCCTGCCTCGTCTGCGACGTACAGGGCGCTCCACTGCGTGCTGACGCTCGTGACGAAGGCTGACAGGAAGGACAGCAGCGCGATCAGGCGCAGTTGAGGGGTGAAGCGTTCACGAATCCGCCCTCGGTGAGGCTTGGCGCGTTCGGTCAGCGGTGGTTCACCAGGTAGCCAGCGTCCAGTGATCAGTAGCAGTGCCCCCATGACGGAAGCGGTCACGGCGAACTGAACGCCCGGCTCTACGCCGATCGCCGCGGCACCGACCCCCAGGCCCGCCCCGGCGAACACCGCGACGCGAAAGCAGGCGTTGAACGAGGAGAGCAGCGGCCTGCCATATCTCCGCTGCACCTCCACTGCCTGCGCGCCCATCGGCGTCGCCATCAACTGGGCCCCCAGGTACCAGCCGAGAAGGGCCACCACGAGAGTCGGCAAGGTAGGGGCGAACCCCAAGAAGAGGGCACTCAGAACGATTGCCGCTGCTCCCACCAGCGACATCCCGCGGGGATTCACGCGGCCGACCAGGAAGACCACCAAGCCCAAGGCGGCGACATCCCCGACCGCGGACACGCTGTTCGCCAGCCCCCACCCGGCCTCGCCGGCGCCCACCTTTTCCCTGATCTCCGGAACGCGGGCACCCCAGCTGCCGATCATCCCGCCCATGATCACGTAGAGCAGGCTCACCGCCAGACGGGCACGCACCTCCGGGGAGCCAAGCGGCCTTCTCGTGCTGACCGCGTCGGCCGGTGCTTCGAAGTGGACGTCCTCCAAGGCGATCCCTTCGCGTGTCCGGGCTGCCGAATCCAGGACTAACACGGGCCTCAGCGGCCCGTCTAACCCTCTGCCGCGGACCGCGGCGGCGATCAGAGCCGGCTGGCCTCGTCCCGGGAAGCCGGGGAACAATGTGACCCCTCGCAACCCAATCGAGGATTTCGCCGCTGACGCTCGAGGAGCTCTCCCGCTGCCCTGTCTCCAGAGAGACTGATCCCCCGGTCCCCGGCACATGGTTGGCAATCGGCGATCCGCCGCTGATGTTCCAGGGGTCCGAGCCCCCACCGTTGACAAGCTTCGAACCACCCGGAGATGTGGTGACGTCCCCAGAACAAGAGAGCAGCGCCCTCGTCCTCGTTGAAAGCCACCAGTTCACGTTGCAAGAAATCGCGGAGTCCCAAGGCCTGGACGGATCGGCTCCGGCTCTTGGGGACCGCCTCGTCTTCGAAACGCCGTACCTCTACATCGTCAGCCCGGGTGAGGACCACTACCCACTGGTGACTCTTCAGCAGTGGTCGCAGGAACCCGCCCCTGCTTCCACGGTGTGGAAACATCTGGGGCTGTTCCGCGTCCGGTTGGACGGTGAAGAGGTGGAAGCCTGGGCACTGACACAAGGACCGTCGGAGGCCAGGCTGACCGTCACTCCAGGCTGGTACGGGCTCCGCGTCCTCTGCAAGGGAAGCGAGAAACTTCAGGGGCGAGCAGGCGGCTTCCCCGAGGGGCTCGAGCAGTACCTTCTGCAACTCTGGCCGTCCTGAGCCAACAGACGAACATGATGCCCCGCGCCAGGAACGAAAGGCGCGGAGCAGTGCGCTTCGGCACCGGACAATCCCGGTCGGGGCGGCGGCTGGGCGCTTGCCGACCCCCAAGCCGCACGCCCCTCGGGGCGGGTCAGTGGCCGCAGATGTGTTGGTGTTCCAGTTCGAAGGGGATCGCTCCGGTCGTCGACGGGGTGATCTCCAGGACGAGTTCGCCTGCCCGGTAGGTCGGGCGGACGAAGTCGTGGGTGGCCAGGAGGGTCTCGGGCGGAAGAGGACCGCCCAAGGAGTCGATGCGGTCCACCGCGCCGGTCGCTTCGGCTTCCGCCAGGGTCAGGGTGCCGCGCAGCCGGTCCTGGTTGGGGAAGCGGACGGCCCGGCCTTCACGTCTGTGTTTGGTGAGGGCTTCGCCAGCACCGAGGATGTACTCGTCCGGGCCGGTGACCTGGCCTTCCTTGGCAACCGCCGCGCCTTGGGCCAGGAGGGCCTCGGTCGCTTTGGTGGCGGTGGAAGAGTTCAGTTCGACGGATGCGGCGTGGTGGGCCTGGCCGTGCCGGACGGGATGGGTGCAGAGCAGGATCGGGTCGGGGACGGCGTCCAGGATCATGCGTTCCAGGGCTGCGCGGTCCCGGTGTCCCGCGTCCACGCCGAGGACGGTCATCGGACGTCCACGAAGACCGGGTTGGCGTAGCACCACAGGTCGTCCCAGGGGGCGGCCGCGCCCTGGACGTCCATCATCGGCTCGAGGCCGTTCGAGCGCTTGCCGTCCGTGCCGCGCAGGCGCACGTAGAACGGGTCGCGGACGTTGCGGAAGATGTGTTCGAAGTGCACCACCGTGTCCTGGCGGCGGGGCGTGAAGGACTCGACCACCGAGACCTGCGGGTTGGTGAAGGTGTCGCGGTCGGCGGCGGGGCCCGTCACCGCGCCGCGGATGAGGTCGAGGCGGGCCAGGCGCGGGATGTCGCCGGCGGCGTTCGGGGTGGTGGCCAGGCGCGCGGTGATGCGGACGGTGACGTCCGCGCCTCGCCGGACGGCGACGCGTCCGCCCAGGGTGGCGGGCTGGCCGGCGCCCTCGCCGTGGACGCGCACGTCGAGGTCCGACAGCAGGCCGCCCATCGTGACCCAGACGCGGCCCTGGCGGAGGGCGTCCATGACGCCGCGGAAGGTGTGCGAGGTGGCGCCGACGACCGTGCGGCTGAACTGGCCCGGCCAGAAGTCGGCGTAGTTGTGCGGCGTGCCCGTGTCCACCGGGTCCGGGTAGCGGCCGTGCGCGTCGTACCAGCCGTCGGGGACGGAGGGCGAGGCGAGGGTACTGCCGTTGGCGCTGTGGATGTCGGAGTTGCTGGTGATCCACCAGCCGCGGCCCTCGGCGAGCATGGAGTCCCAGAGTCCGCCCAGTTTGGCGGTCATCCAGTCGAAGCCGCCGAACGTCCGGTACGACTCGGACGGCCAGCCGGCCCAGGAGTCGGTGCCGGGCGCGTTGCCGTAGCCGCCGCGGTGGCCGCCGTCGTTCTGCGCGCCGGGCGAGCCCTCCATGCCGACCGCGATGTGCGGGGCCGTGTCGCGGAGGTTGCGGAACTCGTGCGGCGAGTAGCGGCCGTTCCGGCTGGGGTGGTTGGCGATCATCAGGGCGGAGTCGATGGCGCCCCGGTCGATCTGGCCGGACATCCAGCGCAGTCCGGCGAGCGCGGTCGCCTCGTTGGCCGGGGACGTGTGGTTGGTGCCATTGATGTTGCCGTCGAAGAGCTTCTCGAAGGCACGCAGGGCGGTGAGCTCGTCCCGCGCGGCGTCGAAGAAGACCGTGGCGTGCTCGCCGGACGGAACGTTCCACTCCAGGCCCTGCCAGAGCAGCATCGACGGGTTCGCCCGCCGCGCCGCGAGGACGTCGGCGTAGGTCTGCTCGACCGCGAACTTCTCGTGCGCGACGTGCCCGTGGTCGGTGATGACCATCCAGTCGAGGCCGTGCTCGCGGCCCGCGGCGACCTGCTGCGCGACCGTGTGCATCGCGTCGTAGCTGGACTGCGTGTGGACGTGGTGGTCCCCGGCGAGCCAGCGCAGCCGGCTCGGGTTCGGGGCGGACGGCCCTTGCGGCGTTCCGGCGGACGCCGGGGCGGCCATCATGCCGATGCCGGTCGCCGCCACCCCCACCAGCCCGAGCCGTTGCAGGAAGCGGCGGCGCGCCAGGTCCCCGGGCGGCAGTTCGGTGTCGGGCACCGCCTCGTCCGCGTACGGCTCGTGGTGGTGCTGGTGATGGTGGTGGTGTCCCACGTACCCCTCCTCATTGACAAACACGTGTGAGACAGACCGTAAACACGTGAAACGACGGCCAGGGGTACGAAAGATGACTATTCATCGAAGATCACTCGCCGTGGGGGCGGGGTTCACCTTCGGGTCACGCAAGGACGCGACGCTGCCCTTCATGATCAGATCGCGCATCGCGGCGACGCTGGCGGCGGCCGCCGCCGTCCTCGCCGCCGCACTCCCCGGGACGGCCTCGGCCGACACCCTCCGGCTCGGCCCCTGGAAGCTCACCGGGAGCATGGTCCGGCCGTCGGCCACCAGCAACCAGGGCCTCGCCACCGTCCGGGGGAAGGGGCTGTACTTCACCGGGAACGGCACGGTCCCGGACGGGCTGAAGGCCGCCGGCTGGGGCCACATCGGCGACCCCGACTCCGCGCGAGGATACGTCTTCGACGCCTACCAGTGGACCGCCGCCGACCCCGCCGCGAAGATGTTCCTCGTCACGACGCCGAGCGGGCAACGCTACCAATACGTCCACCCGTTGGCTCCCGGCGAGATGATGAACAACTCCTACGCCGCGGTCACACCGAACGGCCGATGGCTGGTCAGCGGCGAGTGGGGCACCATGAACCGCCTCCTGGTGCTGCCGACGCCCGTCCTCAACGACCGGACGCCGCGCACCGGCGGGACGCTCCCCCTCGCCGGTCAGATCAAGCTGGACCGGCCCGTCCGGGACGTCCAGGGCTGCGACTTCGTGACCGCGACCTCGCTGGTCTGCGCGACCGACGACACCGGCACCGACCTGTTCCCGACGAGCAGGCAGCTGCTGCGCATCACCCTGTCCGAGCCGCTGCACGGCCGGGACGTCACGGCCAGCGTGGCCTCGCTCGGCCAGTTGCCGCTGATCAGCGACTGCTCCGGCGAGTTCGAGACCGAGGGCGTCGACTACGACACGGTCAGCGGACGCCTGCGCGTCGCGGTCGTCCCGCCGAGCCCCTGCGACGTCGACACGACCATCTACACCTTCCAGCGCTGACCGCGCGTCCGCCATCACGCGGAACGATCCCGCGTGATGGCGGACGCCGTCACCGTCAGCCCAGGGACAGGCGTTGGACGCCCGTGTAGTTGGTTCCGGCGAACAGCCAGCGGCCGTCGCCGCTGGTGACGAGGGAGGACGACGACGGGCTCGCAAGCCCGGCGCTGATGTCGCGCCAGGTGGCACCGGCGTCGTCACTGCGCCACACGCCCGTGCGGCCCTCGCCCGTCCAGGCGGCGTACAGGGTGTCCGGACGGCGCGGATCGGCGATCACCTGCTTCAGGGTGCCGTTGGTGGCCTCCTGAACCGTCGTGAAGGTCTCACCGCCGTCCGTGCTCCGCCGCAGGTCGGAGCCGCCGGCGAAGACGCGCTTCGGGTCGCGGGGGTCGACGAAGACCTGAGGCGAGACGTCGTCGCTCACGGACGTGAGAGTGCGTCCGCCGTCATCGGAGCGCATCAGCCCGTCGCGGGTGCCCACCCAGATCCGCTGCGGATCGCGCGGGTCTCCCGCCAGGGACGAGTAGGGCGCGTCGGGGAGGTTGGCCGTCCACCAGGTCGCCCCCTCGTCCTCGGTGCCGCGCATCTGCCAGCCCGTGAAGGAGAAGTACAGGACGAGCACGCGGCGGGGGTCGGCCGGGTGGACGAGGATGGCCGTCGGGTTGCCGCCGGAGCTGACAACGCTGTTCTTGGCCCAGGTCGCGCCGCCGTCGTCACTGCGGTAGATCCCGGTGGCCAGGCCGTTCTCCTCGGCCCGCCACACCGTCCGCGGAGACTTGGACGACACCCCGATCTTCGGGTACGCGTGCAGCTCGTCGGAGGTGACGCGATCCCAGCGGCGCGTGGCGTCGGTGACCTTGCCCGTGGGCAGCCGCGTGTGGAACAGGTCCCAGATCCCGGTGGAGACCAGCAGCTCACGGCCGCTCGGGTCACGCGTGGTGAGCAGGTGCGTGGCCGTCTCGCTCGGCACGCCGATCGGCTGGTAGTCGCGCCCGTTCGTCGTGCTGAACAGGCCGTGGTAGCCGTCGGACACCAGCGTCGTGCCGTGTGCCCCGCCCATCGGCGCGACCTCGCCCACGCCCTGGCCCGGAATCGGCACGTTCCACTGCGCGAAGGTCTTGCCACGGTCGCGGCTCGCGTAGATCTTGTGGGCGGTCGTGACGAACACGTCGTCGCCGAAGATCTGCGGCCCGTAGAGGTTGTCGGCCTTGTCCGCGACGAGCTGCTTCCAGGTCTTCCCCTGGTCGGACGTTCCGTAGAGCGTGTGCCCCGCCGTCACCACGAGACCCCATGAGGTCGCGGCGAGCTCGTCGACGGTCTGCCTCCCCACCTGCCCGAGGCGTTCCGGGACGGGCACGGCGCCGTTGATCCCCTTGATCACCCAGAGGTCCTGACCGGGCGCGGACGTCGTGGCGTACAGGTCGTCCCCGACCAGGCTCAGCATCCGCTTCGGCATCGGCGCGGCCATGCCGTCGCGCCCCCACGGCCGCTTGAGTTCCCGGAAGTTGTCCCCACCGTCGGTGCTCACGCCGATCGTGTCGAGGCCCTCGGTGACGACGGTCCGTCCGGAGACGGCGAGCTGGAGCGGGCCGTCCTCGGTGTCGTGGCGCAGCGTCTTCCAGGTCTCACCCCGGTCGGTGCTGCGCATCAGCCAGCCCTCGTACGTCCCGAAGCCGGAACTCTTCGCCACCAGCAGATACATCCGCCGGGCGTCGGCCGGGTCGACGACGAAGGAGCGGGTGGACCCGGCCAGCCGGGGCACGGTGTCGCGCAGCTTCCAGTGGGCGCCGCGGTCCTCCGAGAGCCAGAGCAGCTGCGGCGAGTCGGTCATGAGGGCGAGTTCGTTGGGCTTGCCGGGGGTGAGGCCGATGGACCCGCCGACCGAGTCCGGCCCCACGGCCTCCCAGCTGGTCTCCGGCTTGGACTGGGCGGCCTGGTCGGCCCGCGCCACACCCGTCCCGGACACGGCGAGCACCGCACCCGTCACGACGGCGGCGGCCCGCACGATGACGTTCCGTCTCACGCGATGGTCTCCTTCAGGGGGATGATCATCAACGTCCCCGAGCTTGATCGACTACTTCCCAGTAGGGAAGAGCCAAAGCCCGACAAGATCACACAGAGGGAAGTTCTCACCCCAAAGCGGCATACCCGTACGCCGTCCGACACCCCACGCAGCGACGGATGTCACTCGACCCGACACCGCCGCCAGAACAGCAGGCGGCCCGCCGACCGGAGATCCGTCGACGGGCCATGTCCTGCATCTATGCACCAGTCAGGTCATGAAGATCGCCTGGATCATCGGGACCACGGTGACAAAAATGGCGTGAAACAAATTCACTCCAGCTTCTCGTTTCGGGCGAAGTCCTGCGTTGTCAGGACTCTACCCAGCCTGGAGGGCAGCGTGCGGCAATTTCGGCGATCTCCCTCAACTTCCTCGCCGCGCCGGAAGTGACCAACCGGCCATTACACCTCACCGCCAAGCGCAAGGAGATTGATGCCGAAAGAGTTTCGGGTTCAGGCGTGGGAGGAGGCGTCGTCGCCGGTGTGGAGTTGGGCGCGGACCGCCTCAGCGGCGGGGACGCCCAGGGCGGCGAACAGCTGAAGTGATCTTTGAAGGAACGGACGCGCCGCCACTTCTCCATGCATTACGGTCTTAACAGTGCCAATGCCACGAAGCGCCCTCGCCTCTCCGTGGGCATCCCCCTTGGAGCGAGTCAGCGCCAGGGCTTCCTGGTAGGAGGCGAGCGCGGCGGACGGGCGGGCCGCACGACGATGCGCGTCGGCTATGCCCAGCAGGGCCAAGGACTCATGGAAGCGATCGCGGAGTTCTCGGGCTTGCTGCAGCGCCTTGTTGAGGTGCAGGAGTCCCTCGCCGTCGCGGCTCAGGCCGTTCACGTAGTGGACGCCCAGGTTGATCAGGCAGTCCGTTTCGCCACGCCGGTCGCCGATTTCGGAGTATATTCGCAAGGCGTCGCGATAATAAGCCAGGGCTTCATCGAAACGTCCTTGCTTGTCGTAGACGACACCGAAGTTGTTCAGCAGGTTCGCCTGGTGCTGCTTACTCGGGTCCATCATGTTCTCGACGCGCCTGAAGTAGGCCAATGCTTCTTCGGTGCGGTCGAAAACCAGTTCCAGATCACCGAGGTTGTTGAGCGTCATCCAGGCGCCGCGATTGTTTCCGGAGGTTTCATAGAGCTCAAGCGCCTGCTGGAGGAGGTCGATCGCCTCCGCGTAGCGACCTTGATGCCATTTGACGATGCCGGCGTGGTCCAGTGTCGACGCTTCACCGGACTTGTCGCCCACGGATCGCCACAGAGGCAACGCTTGGTCGTAGTAGCCGGACGCCACGTCGTATTCGGAGCGCGTCCAGTGGATGAGTCCGAGTTGGTCGAGTGCGGCGGCGGCTCCTGCCTTGTCGGCCAAGCCTTCGTAGATGCGGAGGTCCTCGCTCGCCGATTCGAGGGCCGCCGGATGGTCCCCGGTCCGCCAAAGCGTCTTGGCAAGGTGTGACAGTGCGCGGGCCGTCCCGGGTTCGTCGCCCTGCGCTCGCCGGGCTTGGACGGCGGCTTGGTGGACGCGTAGGGCGTCATACCAGCGTCCGGACGCTTCGAGGTAGGTGGCCAGGGCGTCACCGAAGCGGCCGGTGTATTCGCCGAGGTCGTGCGCGGCGCTGTAGGCGACCATCGGGACCAGGTTCTCGGCCTCCTCGTCGAGACGGGCGCGGTCGGTTCCTTCCGCGAGCGCGAGGTAGTGGCCGAGGAGGCGGCGCACCGGAGGTGGTACCGCGGGCGGCGGGGGCGGCGCGGCCAGGTCGTGGGCGTACTCGTGGAGCAGGTCGTGGAAGCGGTAGTGGCCTCGGCCGATCTCGGCGAGGAGGTGGTGGTCCGCCAGTTCTTCCAGGACGGGTTCGGCGCGGGTCGTCGGCATGTCCAGCAGAGCGCCCGCGGCCTCGGCGGTGATGTTGGGGCCGGGGTGCAGGCTGAGCAGGCGGAACGCTTCCTGAAGGTGTGGGGGCAGCCCGTCGTAGGACAGCCCGAACGCGGTGAGCAGGTGGCGGTTCTCGGCGCGGATCTCGGCCAGTCGGCCGGGGCGGACGCGCAGGCGGCGGGCCAGGTCGGCGACGTCCCAGTGGTTCCGGTGGCGGAGGCGGTTGCCGGTCAGCTGGAGCGCCAGGGGCAGGTGGCCACAGAGCCGGACGACCTCGGCCACACCCGAGCCGGTCGGGTCGGCGCCGGATCCGCTGACCCGGACGAACAGGGCGGCGGCCTCGTCCTGCGGGAGGGTGTCCAGCGGGAGTGGGCGGGCGTCGTCGAGGCCGGCGAGGGTGCGCCTGCTGGTGGTGATGACCAGGCAGCCCGCGCCGCCCGGGAGCAGCGGGTTCACCTGGGCCACGCCGAGGGCGTCGTCCAGGACGACCAGGACGCGGCGGTGCGCCAGGCGGGAGCGCCAGAGTTCGGAGCGGCCGTCGATGTCGTGCGGGACGAGGCCGGCCTCGACGCCGATCTTGCGGAGGAGCGTGCCGAGCGCCTCGGCGGGGTCGGCGGGGCTCCGGTCGGCCTTGTGTCCGCGCAGGGAGAGGAAGAGGCAGCCGTCGGGGTAGCGGTCGGCGAGCCGGTGGGCGAGGTGGACGGCCAGGGCGGT
This sequence comes from Spirillospora sp. NPDC052269, assembly GCF_040679435.1. Lineage (NCBI taxonomy): Bacteria > Bacillati > Actinomycetota > Actinomycetes > Streptosporangiales > Thermomonosporaceae > Spirillospora > Spirillospora sp. NPDC052269. The sequence goes on along the minus strand of NZ_JBFAUU010000013.1, from coordinate 231,129 downwards.
CTTGCCCACGCCCGGCATGCCGTCGATCGCGATGACCGAGACGCCCTCGTCGTCCGCGAGGGCCTGCAGGGCCCGCATCTCCCGCTCGCGGCCGGTGAAGGTGTGCAGGTCGCGGAGCAGGTCGTTGACCGGAGCCGGGCGGCGGGACGGCGTGCGGGAGGTCGGCGGCGGGTCGAGCGCGGCGTCGCCGACCAGGATCTGCCGGTGCAGTTCGCGCAGGGCCGCCCCGGGTGTGGCGCCGAGGCGTTCGTCCAGGCGGCGGCGTGCGGACTCGTATTCGGCGAGGGCCTCTCCGGAGCGTCCGGAACGGTGCAGGGCGAGCATCAGCAGCGCGACGGCGCGCTCATTCTCCGGGTTCGCCGCGACCAGTTCCGGGAGTTCCCCGACGAGTTCTTCAGGGCGGCCGAGTTCGAGAATGAGTTCGAATCGTTCGAGGGCGCAGCCGAGCAGTTCGCCGGCGATCTTTTGGCGGGCCCGGGCGGCCCAGTCGCCCGACACATTCTTCAAGGGGGCGCCCGAGGTCAGTCGCTCAACGTCGCCGAGTATTTCCACGGCGTGTTCGCGTTCACCTCGCGCGATCAGCGCGCGGCCCTGTTCTCGCGTCTGCAGGAAACGTCGGTAGTCGACGACGTCGGCGCTCGCGTCCAGGACGTAGGCGCCGGTCGCGCGGGTCAGGCGTTCGCGGGAATCGAGGCCGGTGAGCCGATTGCGGAGCCGCGCTATGTGGCTGTAGAGCAGGCTCCGCGCGTTCGGCGGCGATTCACCGTCCCAGATCCGGTTGATGAGGGTCTCGGTCTGGACCGGACGGTCGCCCGCCAGCAGCAGGGAGCCGAGGATGATCCGCTCCTTCGCCCACGGGGACAAGGGCGTCCCGCCCTCCGCCTGGATCTCCACCGAGCCGAGAATTCGGAATTCCACTCGTGCTCCCTGCGGGAAGATTTCCGGCGGTGTCCTTTTGACAGTCGGATCATTTCATTGTCAAGCGACAGGGGCCAGAAGGAAGGTCATTGTCCCCTGGCCACTTCGGGCCGGTCGGTCCTCCGCGGCCGCAAGGGTCTCCGCAAGGTACGCCGCAAGGTGCATTTCGGACTATCGGCGTGGGGTCGCACGAAACGGGCGGCGTGGATGCCGCCCTCGAAGGGGGCAGGAGGCACATGTCCGACAGCGAATGGCGCTCGTTCCCGATCGGGATGGACGCCGGCCGGTGGGTGACCCGCAGCGGATGCAAGACGCTGCTGGTCGTGGTGCACACCGTGACAGGCGGGCAGCGGCTGCTGTCCGCCGCGCGGCTGGTGGAGAACGACCTGCGGGTGCAGGTCGTGTTCACCCCGGGGCCGGACACGTTCGGCACAGGCGTGGAGGAGTTCCTCGGCGGGATCGGCGCAGCGTCCATCCCCTGGCGGCAGGCGGTGCGGACGGAGTTCGACCTAGCGCTCGCCGCGGGCTACGGAGGGCTGGCCGAACTCCACGCGCCGATCGTCGTCATGCCGCACGGGATCGGGCACACCAAGCTGGTCGCACGACGTGCCGGCCGTGCGGTCGGCGAGCGCGTGGCGTACGGGCTGGACGCCCAGCGGCTCGTCCGGGACGGGACGCTCGTCCCCTCCGCGGTGGTCCTGCCGCACGAGGACGACCTCGCCGCGCTCGGCCGGTCGTGTCCGGAGGCGGTGCCCGCCGCGCACGTGGTGGGCGACCCGAGCTTCGACGCGCTGGAGGCGAGCCTGCCGCGGCGCGCGTCCTACCAGGTCGCGCTCGGCGCGGGCGACGGCCGCAGGCTGGTGGTGGTGTGCTCGACGTGGGGACCGAAATCGCTGCTCGGGCGGCGTCCCGAGCTGTGGTCACGGCTGCTCGAGGAGCTTCCCGAGGACGAGTACCAGGTGGTCACGCTGCTGCACCCGCACGTCTGGGCCGCCCACGGCGAGTTCCAGCTGCGAAGCTGGCTCGCGGACCGGCTGAGACGCGGGCTGAGCCTGGTCCCGCCGGCGGCCGACTGGGTCGCGGTGCTCGCCGCCGCGGACTGGGTCGTCGGCGACCACGGCTCGGCGACCGTGTACGGAGCGGCGGCCGGGGTCCCGGTGCTGCTCGGGAGCTTCCCGACCGGCGAGGTGGCGCCGGACTCGGCGGCGGCACGCCTCGCGGAGGTCGCGCCGCGCGTCGGGCGGGCCGCGCTGCCGCGGCAGCTCGCGCAGGCCGCCGAGGGGTTCTCGGCGGACCGGCACCGCGAGGTCGTCGCGCGGATCACCTCCCGGCCCGGCCGGTTCAACCGGCTGATGCGCCGCCTGATCTACCGGCGGATGCGGTTGCCGCAGCCGCCGACGGTCCCGGCGACGCCGCCCGCCGCCCCGCCCTTCCTGACCCGGTGAGCGGAGGAATCGTGTCCGATCTGGTGATGCTGGTCCGGACCTACGAGCCGGACCGTCCGCTGCGGGTCTGCCGCGCCCTGTTCCCACCGGCCGAGCACGGCACGACCGCCGTGCTGGTGATCCCGCGCGGCGGCGAACTCCGCGCGCCCCGGTTGACGCTGTTCACCGGCAGGGACGACGACAACGCCGCCGAGCACTGCCCGCCCGGCGCGCTCACCGCGCTGGACGCGCACGTCGTGGCCCGCTACGACGACGCGGAGGACCTGCCTCGCCGCGAGTTCGCCGACGTTCTCACCGGACGGGTCAGGCGCCCCTCCCGCAGCGCCCTCGAACGGCTGTCGGCGGTGCTGCGCCGCTACCCGGGCTGCTCGGTCGCGGTCGGCCCGGCCGGGGACCAGGAGGTGGCGGTGCTGCGCGGCGGCGCGATCGTCCGCAGCCGCAGCGCCCCGCGCCGCTCCCGCTCCGGCACGGACCTGTGGCCGGACGTCCACGGCTCGTTCCTGTACTGCTGGACGGCCTCCGGGCTCCCCCTCGCGGACCTGCCCCACAGCGTCCTGATCGTCGGGCGCCTCGGCGCCTTCGGTGACCGTCCTCACCTGGAGGCGACCGGACGGGTGCTCATCACGTCGGTCGAGGACGCCGTGTCGATGCGGAGGTTGGCGTCATGAGCCCGGTCGTGCTGGTGGCGGGGGCGGTGAGCCTGTACGCCACGGTCGGCGTCCGGGACTTCCCCCTCGCCTACGAGTCCAGGTCGAAGCCGTCCTGGATGGAGTTCGCCTGCTCCGGTGTCGCGCTGAGCGTCTCGCGGGTGCAGGCGGCGTTCGGGCATCGCGTGCGGCTGTGCGCCCTGGTCGGGGACGACAGCGCCGGAACGGCCGTCCGGGAGGACCTCGCGCGGATCGGGCTGCTCGGTCCGGGCGTCCTGCGGACACCGGTGTCGACGACCGGCGTCGTCCTGGTGAACGAGCACGGACGCCGCATGGGGATGCCCTACCTCTCCCCCATCGAACACGAGGTCTACCCGTGGGACGTGCTGGAGGCGCAGGCGGCCGGAGCCGATCTGCTGGTGCTCACGAACATCCGGCCGATCCGTCCGCTGCTCGGACGGGCCGCGCGGCTGGGCGTCCCGATCGCCGTGGACCTGCACCAGGTCGACGGCCCGGAGAACGAGTACAACCGGCCGTGGCTGGAGCACGCGGACATCGTGTTCGCCAGCCACGAGCGCCTGCCCGAACCCGAGGTCTGGGCGAGGGAGGTGTTCGGCCGGTACCCGCGCTGCGGCCTCGTCGGCGTCGGCATGGCCGAGCGCGGCGCGGCCGTGGCGCTGCGCGACGGACGTCTGATCAGGGTGGACGCCGTGACACCCGCTCCCGTCGTCAACACGACGGGCGCCGGGGACGCGCTGTTCTCGACCTTCCTGGCCGTGTGGCTGCGGACCGGTGATCCGGTCGCGGCGCTGCGCGCGGGCGTCGTCCACGCGGGCTGGAAGATCGGCTTCCGCCGTCCGACCGCGGTGACGCTCTGCCCGGACGAGATCGAGACGCTGTGCGCGGCCGATCCGCCGGGCGTCGCGATCGGACGCTGGGACTGACGCCGGCCGCCCGCCAGGTCGACCGCCCGTGAGGTCAGCCGTCCGCCAGGTCGGCCAGCCTTCGGTCGACGGCCTCGGTCGGCAGGGCGAGCCGGGCCAGGATCGTCCTGGCCTCGTCGAGGAGCGGGACGGCGGCGGCAGGGGCGCCGCCGTCCACCTCGAACTCGGCCAGGGCCCGCAGCACGGAGACCGTGCCCCTGCCGGAGCCGATCTCCTTCATCCGGGCGAGCGCGTCGGCGAACAACCGCGCCGCTTCGTCACGCGCCCCGACGTCGGCTTTCGCGCGCGCGAGGAACAGAATCGTGCGGGCCATGCTGTTGGGGTCGCGGACGCCACTGAAGGCGTCCCGTGCCTCGGTGAGGACGTCGATGGCCTCGTGCGCGCGCCGCGCGTCCACGAGGACGGCCCCAAGGTCGCACAGTGTCCGGGCCGCACGGCGGTTCTCGCCGAGTTCCCGGTAGATGTCGATGGCGTCCATGTAGCGCCGGATGACCGAGTGCCACCGTTTCCGATCGGCGTCCAGGATTCCGAGCCTGCGGATCGCCCCGGCCACACGCTGCCGGTTGCCGAGCCGCTTCCAGATGACGAGCGCGGCGACGAAGTCCCACTCGGCTCCGTCCAGGTCACCGAGGACACGCCTGGTGAGACCCGTCCGGTTGAGCATCTTGGCCTCGGCCTCCGCGTCGCCCGCGCTTCGGGCCGCCGCGAGGCCGAGTTCTTCGAAGGCGAGGCGTTCCGTCCGGTGGCCACGGTGGACGAAGAGCGGCCACAACGCGTCCACCAGCAGCCAGCACGCCTCGTTCAGCCCGGCCTCCGCCGCCTTGGCCGCGACCGCATGAAGGCTGGTGAACTCGGCGTCCATCCAGTCCAGAGCCTCAGCCGACGTCGCGAACCGCCGCGCTTCGGGCACCCCTGCGACGTCAGCGGGCTTCCTGAGCCGCCGGTAGGGGGCGATCACTGCACTGGCCGCGAGAGCCGTGCTCAGGCACCACGCCGTGGCGCGTTCCAAAGCCCCCGCCCGCCCCTCGGACGAAACGGACGCGAGTGCCGTCTGACGAGCGTGCAGCCGCGTCAGCTCGTGGAACCGATACCGGCCATCCGGCACCTCGTCGATCAGGTTCGCGTCGGCGAGCGTCTCCAGAGCGAGCGCCGCGTCGTCCACCGGGACCGCCGCCAGCGCGGCCGCGACGTACTCGTCGAACGGGCCTCCTGGATAGAGGCCGAGCAGCGCGTACAGATACCGCGCCGGGTCGGGCAGGGCCCGGCGTGACAGTTCCAAGGCGGCCTCCACGGTGACGCCGTCCTGGAGGTCACGCGCGGCGAGAACGGCCAGCCGCCGCCGCTCCTCCCCCAGCGCCTCGACGATGCCCGCGACCGTCCAGTTCGGGCGGTTGGCGAGGCGCGCGGCGGCGACCGCCAGCGCGAGCGGCGAGCCGTCGCACAGCTCCGCCAGCCGGAGGGCGTGTTCGCGTTCGGCGCCAAGGCGCCCCGCGCCGACCACGTGGTCGAGCAAGGCGACCGCCGCTTCCAGGTCCAGCGGCTCGACCCGGACCCCGCGCGCGCCGCGCACCAGCAGCCCGGCGAGCCGCCACCGGCTGGTGACCAGCGCGAGGCTTCCGGACGAGGCGGGCAGCAGCGGTGTCACCTGCGCGGCCGAGAGCGCGTCGTCCAGCACGACCAGCACCCGGCGGTCCGCCGACATCGACCGGTACAGCGCGGCGCGCTCCCCCAGCTCCACCGGAATCCGCTCGGGCGGAACACCGAGCGCGCGCAGGAACCCGCCGAGCACGTCCGCGGGCGGCGCGGGCTCGACCGACGCGTGCCCGCGGAGATCGGCGTACAGCTGACCGTCCGGGAAGTCGCGCTGCCGCCGGTGCGCCCAGTTCAATGCGACGGTGGTCTTGCCGATGCCCGGCGGACCGCTCAGGACGACGGCGCCGCCGGGGCCGTCCGGATCCGGCCGAGCGCGATCGAGTTCCTTGAGCGTCGTCACCCGGTTCACGAGCGTCCCCGCGGCGGGCAGCTGGCGCGGCCGGACGGGCTCCCGCGTCGGCCCGCGTATGTTGATGGCGCCGCTGAGCTCGCCGACCTGGATCACTGGCCCCGCGACGTCCCCGCTGAACTCGTTCAGGGGACGCTCCTGCGCGTGGCGGTCGGCATGAGTCATCCCCTGGAGGTTCACTCGCCCTTGACCGCCTGTCAAATGCCGCGAGCCCGTCCCGGAAAACCGGGACGGGCTCGGACGTCAGCGGAAGGTCAGTGGGCGGGGACGGTGTCGACCGTCGTCTCCTCCACGGCTTCGGACTTCTCCTTCGGGCCGGAGCCGCGGAGGGGGACCTCCTTGATGAACCAGGCGGCGACGAAGGCCAGGGCGGCAAGGATCGCGCCGCCGATCGCGACGCCGTGGACGCCGCTCGTCACGCCCGCCTCGAACGCGTTGCGGATGTTGGCGGGGAGCGTCTTCAGCATCTCGGGGGTGAAGTGCCCGCCACCGGAGACGATCTTGTGGGCCTGGCCCGCGCCGAGGTGGTCGGTGAGCACGCCCTCGAGCCGGTGGGTGTAGATCGAGCCGAGCAGCGCGACGCCGAGGGAGCCGCCGATGGTGCGGAACAGGGTGACCGCGCCGCTGGCCGCGCCCATGTCGCGCAGCTCGACGCTGTTCTGGGTGACCAGCATGCTGATCTGCATGATGCAGCCCATGCCGAGGCCGACGCCCAGGGTCATGAAGGAGCTCATCGCGGTCGAGGTGTCGACGGTCAGCATCAGCAGGACGAGCATCCCGCCGGTGAGCACCGCGCCACCGATGATCGGGTAGATCCGGTAGCGGCCGTTGCGGGTGATGAGCTGGCCGGTGGTCAGCATCACCACGAGCATGCCGAACATCAGCGGGAGCAGCAGCAGGCCGCTGTTGGTCGGGGACGCGCCCTGGACGTTCTGCATGTACTGCGGCAGGAAGTTGACCGCGCCGAACATCGCGCCGCCGACCAGGAAGCTGAGGATCTGCGCGGCGGCGAAGTTGCGGCTGCGGAACAGCCGCATCGGCAGGATCGGCTCGGGGACGCGGGTCTCGGCGAACACGAACGCGACCAGGGAGACGACGCCGGCGATCCCGAGGGCGATGATCTGCCCCGAGGCCCACGGGTACTCGGTGCCGCCCCAGCTGGCGACCAGGGTGACGCAGACGACGCCGACGGTCAGCAGGGTCGCGCCGATGATGTCGATCTTCGCCTTGATGCGGCGCGAGTGCAGGTGCATGCCGAACCCGGTGACCAGCAGCGCGACCGCGCCGATCGGGACGTTCACGTAGAACGCCCAGCGCCAGCTGAAGTGGTCGGTGAGGAAGCCGCCGAGCAGCGGGCCGCCGACGAAGGCGACCGGCATCATGCCGCCGATCATCGCCTGGAACTTGCCGCGCTCGCGGGGCGGGACGAGGTCGCCGATGATCGCCATGGCGCCGACCATCAGGCCGCCCGCGCCGAGGCCCTGCATGGCGCGGAACCCGATCAGCTCGTTCATGTTCTGCGCCAGGCCGGACAGCATCGACCCGATCAGGAAGATCACGATCGCGGACATGAACATGCCCTTGCGGCCGTACAGGTCGCCGAGCTTGCCCCAGATCGGGGTCGCGGCGGCCGCGGCCAGCGCGTAGGCGGTGACGACCCACGACAGGTGGGCCAGGCCGCCCAGGTCGCCGACGATGGTCGGCAGGGCGGTGCCGACGATCAGGTTGTCGAGCATCGCCAGGAACATGCCGAGCATGAGTCCGAAGATGCCGATGTAGATCTGACGCTGGCTGTTGGCCTCGCTCGCCGCCGCCGTGGCCGCGTCCGGCCCGCCCGCGGCGGGCGGCGCGGCCTGCCCGTTTCCTGCCTGCGACATCGCTAGTCTCCCCTGGAGGACGGTATCCAACTTACTTGCCGTCCGGCTAGTTCACTTACCTGTCGTACGGTAAGCTCTGAACTAGCCGGTCGTCAAGTAAGTTGAAGGGGCAGGGGAGTGATTATGGGCGGACGACGGGGCAACACCCGCGAGGAGATCCGCAGGGTCGCACTCGAGCTGTTCGCCGAACAGGGCTACGAGAAGACCTCGCTGCGAGAGATCGCCGAACGGCTCGGCGTGACCAAGGCCGCCTTGTACTACCACTTCAAGACCAAGGAGGACATCATCGCCAGCCTCTTCGAGGAGGTCGGCGAGAAGGTGGACGAGCTGGTCGAGTGGGCCAGGTCGGAACCGATGACCCGCGAGCACCGGGTCGAGATCCTCGAGCGCTACGCCGAGATGCTGCGCGGCCCCGCCGGCGACCTCATGCGCTTCATGTCGCAGAACCAGCAGGAGGTCCGCGACCTGAAGCCGGGTGAGGGCGCCCGCGCCCGCTTCCTCGAACTCGCGCGCGTCCTGGCCGACGACCGCGACCCCGTCGTCGACCAGCTCCGCGCCCGGCTCTCCATCATGTCCCTGCACATGAGCGTGTTCCTGATGCGCGACATGGACATCTCCGACGACGAGCGGCACGAGGCCGCCCTGGCGATCGCCATGGAGCTGGTCGACAACCACCCCGCGCACGAGCAGCGGCGGTAACCCGCGAACCGGCCCCCGTCACCGCGACGCCGGCAGCGGGGGCGCGGTCAGGCACCGGCAGCGGGGGCGGGGGCGCGGTCAGGTGCCGTCGGGACGGCGGATGCTCACGATCTGGGTCATGCCCTCGTCCTGGATGGCCTGCGGCGGCGGACGGCGGACGCTGTCACTCAGCCGCACCAGGACGGCGATGAGGATCCAGTTCGCCATCAGCGACGATCCGCCCTGCGTCATGAACGGGGTCGTGATGCCCGCGAACGGGATGAGCCCGGTGACACCGCCGACGATGACGAACAGCTGGAGCGCGAACACGAACGCGATACCGCCCGCGAGCAGCCGGGTGAAGGCCTCCTTGGACGCGACCGCGATCCGGAAGCCGCGCTGCACCAGCAGCATGTAGACGGTCAGGATCGCCATCGCCCCCGTCAGGCCCAGCTCCTCGCCGATCGAGGTGAAGATCTCGTCGCTGAACGCCAGCGGGGTCAGGAACGGGCGGCCCTGCCCGAGCCCCGTGCCGAGCACCCCACCCTGCCCCATCGCGAACAACCCCTGCTCGAGCTGGGAACTGTCGGAGTACTGACCGCCCATGGCCGTGCAGTCGGCGATCGGATGCGCGTGCGCCACACCGAACTGCTTCAGGATCTGCCCGTTCTTGAGGTGGCAGCCCCCGTTGAAGAACGGTCCCGGGTTCTGCCAGATCTCGACGCGCTGCACCAGGTGCTCCAGCGGACCGTGGACGGCGACGCCGAGGTAGTAGACCGACACCGAGCCGATCGCGAACAGCAGGACGCCGAAGACGACGTATCCCCCGCGCCCGGTGCCGAGGTAGAGCATGCAGACCAGCAGGCCGAAGAACAGCAGCTGGAAGCCGAAGTCGTTCTGGATCAGCAGCACCCCGATACTGACCAGCCAGATCACCACGATCGGCATGAGATGGCGGGCGCGCGGCAGCGCCACGGGGCCGACCTTGCGTCCGGTGACGGCCATCGTCTGGCCGTTCTTGGCCAGGTAGCCCGCGAACAGGGTGATCAGCGCGAGCTTGGAGAACTCGGCCGGCTGCACCGAGAACGAGCCGATCCGGATCCAGACGCGCGCGCCGTTGATGTTCGCGCCGATCCCGGGAACGATCGGCAGCACGAGGAACAGCAGCCCGGCGAAGCCGAGCGTGTAGTGGTAGCGGCGCAGCGTCCGCGGGTCACGCAGGACCAGGACGAACACGGCGAACAGGCCGAGCGACAGGGCCGTCCAGAGCAGTTGCCCGGCGACGTTCGCACCCGCTCCGTACGGGACGAAGTGCCCGCCGGGATGGTCGTGCTCGTACTGGAGCTTGCCCTGCAGGTAGTCGGCGGCGGTCGTCTGGTCGATCCGGTAGATGATCGCCAGCCCGACGCCGTTGAGCAGCAGCGCGCACGGCAGCAGCAGCGGATCGGCGTGCGGGGCCCAGCGCCAGACCACCCCGTAGGCGACCAGCGACAACGCGACGATCGCCGCCCCGTAGCCGAACAGCGACGCGGGCAGCCGCCCGTCCCGGACGAGCCCGACCTGGGCGAACGCGGAGACGGTCACGACCAGCGCGAACGCCGTCATCGCCAGCGAGGACGCGCGGCGCGGCCCCGGGAAGCGGTGGGGTCCGGGGAGCCCCTGGGGCGGGGCGCTGTCGGATGCGGTCACGGAGGTGCCTCTCAGCCGGGTAGGAGACTGACGCACCAAATGTTTGCATATTTGCGCAACAAATAAATACGATGAGCCCTGCCGGGCGGAGGAACACGGGACGCCGACTCCCCACCCTCGGCATCCCCACTGGGCGCCGCCCCGAAAGGTGGCCGTCCGGGCCTCTCGTGACCAGGCCCGGACGGCCGGCCGCCCGGCGGGTCGCGCACCAAGGGGGGACGCCAGGCGGCCCCGGCCCCGGAGGACCACCCGATCCGTCCTCCGGGGCCGGGGTCATGCACTGCCGGGAACTCGCGTTCCAGGTCGGGGCGCCGCGCCGCGCGGCCCGGACGAGGCACCCCAGTTCCCCGTCCGAACCGGGGCGGTCGCGCGGAGCGCCCCGACCCGGAACGCTCCAGGCGGTTCCCTGCCCGGCCGGCCGGCCCCACCGCCGACCGGCCGGACGATCCGACGGACTAGCGCCTGATCAGGTAGTACCGGTCGACCCAGCCGTTGGGCCGGTAGATGTGGATGTAGCCGTAGTAGCTGCGGCAGTCGCCAGGGACGTGGCGGGCGTGCGAGTACAGGTGCCCGACCACGTGGTGCGGCCGCTGGGGCCTGTTCCAGACGTCCACGTACCGCATGTGCGAGTGCACGTCGTAGTAGCAGGTGAGCGCCTTCGACGGCCCGGAGGGAGCCGCGGTCGTGCTCGCGTTCGCCTGTCCAGGGACCAGCGTGGATGCGGCGATCAGCGGGACGGCCAGTGCGGCTGTCTGCCAGATCTTCATGAGTACCTCCTTGATGTACTCGGTGCAGACTGTGGAACGAGTGCAGCACCAGCCAGGAGAAGCCTCAAGAAAGCCCGAAATCACCTGGGCGACATATATCGCCCTAGCGAGCCCCGTCATCGCAGGTCACCGCGCTTCCACGAAGATGGTCTACGTTCCGGCGACCCATCACCATGACCACTTGGTCACATCGCGGTGATCCGATGTTCGCGCAGCTCAGAGGGCCGGAGAACTTCTTACACGCACTGAGACACTCCGCCCGCCGAGCGCTCCGCCCAAGTCCCCCAGAGAGCGGAACCCCCGCAGGGAGACAGGCCGCACTCCGAGGACCGGACCACCCACCGAACACAGGTCGGCCCCGGAGGACGGATCGAACTCCGTCCTCCGGGGCCGAGGGGGCGTCGGTCGCCTGGACACCCACTCCAGGCGGCCCCCTTGAGTCCGGCCGGCCAGGCCCCACCGCCAGACCGGCCGGACGGTCCGGCGAACTAGTGGACCCTCATCAGGTAGTGACCGTCGGCCCATCCCAGCGGGTGGGTGAGGTGGACCCAGATGCGGTTGTCGGCACGGTGCGTCCTACAGTCACTGGGAACCCGCTTGGCGTCGTAACGCAGGTGGGCGACCACCCGGTACTGCAGCCCCGGGCCGGACCGCACGTTCAGGTAGTGCCCGGGCCGGACGTGCACCACGTTGTAGTGGCAGACCGGTGCGGACGTCGTGCCCGCCGTCGCGCTCGCGTTCGCCTGTGCGGGCGCCAGCAACGACAGCGTGGCCAGTGGGACGGCCAGTGCCGCCGCCTTCCAGATTTTCATGGGTTCCTCCTTCGCGCACTCGCGCTGTCTGTGGAAAAAGTGCAACACGAGCCGAAAGGAGCCTCAAGAAAGCCTGAACTCACCGGAGCGACACATAGCGCCTCGGATAGTGGCATCACCGCAGGTCAGAGGCCATTTTGCGGAACGGTCCCCCACGTCGGGGGCAGCCCACAGTGACCCTGCGGTCACAGCTCGGCGATCAGGCGTTTGGCCAGCTCAGAGCGCCAGAACCGCGGCTCGGCTAGCGGACCTTCCGCAGGAAGTGACCGTTCGCCCACCCGTGGTGCCGGTGAATGTGAACCCAGCCGTTGGGGGTCTTGTGGCAGGCGCCGGGGACCCTCCTGGCGTTGTGCCTCAGATGACCCACCACCCTGAACCTCAGTCCCGGGCCGGACCGGACGTTCAGAAAGTGGTGGTCGTGGACGTGGACCACGTCCCAGTAGCAGGTCGGCGCCAGGGTCGCGTCCGTCTCACTCGCCTGCGCCTGCCCGGGGGCCAGCATCGAGAACGTCATCAGGGGAACGGCCACCGCGGCTGTCTGCCAGGTCTTCATGGTTCTCTCCTTCGCGCTGAGCGGGGGTGTTGAAGGAGTGCAACACGAGCCGGATGGGGCCTCAAGGAAGCCCGGGGTCACCGGGACGACAGGTGACCCCGGGGCGAGCCACATCCGCGCAGGTCAGCGGCCTGATGACGGAACGGGCCCGCACTCCGGAGGCACAGCACAGTGACCTCCTGGTCATGTGCCTGCCAGACCCTGTTCCACCAGCTCAGGGGCCTGGTCACCCGGCTCGACGACCCCTGCGGGCCGTCCGGCGGGCCCGGTCGGCGTTCCGGCTCAGTGGACGCGGCTGGCCGTCCGGGCCCCGGGCTCGGCGTGCTCCTCGTGGACGAACCGCTTCCCGCGCAGGGCCGAGGCGACCGCGGCGACCAGCGACATGGCGATGGCCAGCGAGAACACGATGACCAGGCCGTGGTGGAACGGGCCGGAGATCAGGTGCGGGAAGTAGGACCGTCCGGTCAGCTCGGCGGCGTCGCCGGGCGGCAGCGAGGCGAGCACCCCGCCCTGGCCGAGCAGGCTGCCGATCGGGTTGTAGCCGAGGAACGCCGCGAACAGCGTGCCGACCGGCGGCAGGCCCGCCACGTGGTCCGCCGCGTTCGCCGGGACGCCGTGCGCGGTCAGCCCGCCGGACAGCGTGCCCGGCAGCCGGTCCGCCAGGCCCGCGATCATCAGCGAGAAGAAGACGCCGATCGACAGCACCATCCCGGCGTTCATGAAGGTCGCCCGCATCCCGGACGCGACGCCGCGCTGGTCGGCCGGGACCGAGTTCATGATCGCGGTGGTGTTGGGCGCGGCGAACAGCCCGGAGCCCAGCCCGTTCACGAAGATCAGCAGCGCGAACAGCCAGTACGGGAAGTCGGTCGGGATCAGCAGCAGCCCGGCGAAGGCCGCGGCCGACACCAGCAGCCCGCCGGACGCGAACGCCCGCGCGCCGTGCCGGTCCGAGAGGTGGCCCGACAGCGGCCCGGCGACCAGGAACCCGACGGTCAGCGGCAGCAGGTAGATCCCGGCCCAGAGCGGGGTGTCGGCGAAGTCGTAGCCGTGCAGCGGCAGCCAGATGCCCTGCAGCCAGATGATCAGCATGAACTGCATGCCGCCGCGGGAGATCGCGGCGAGAAGTCCGGCGGCGTTGCCCGCGGCGAACGCGCGGATCCGGAAGAGGCCGAGCCGGAACATGGGTTCCGGAACCCGCGTCTCGACGACGCAGAACGCGGCGAGCAGCGCGATCCCGCCGATGATGCCAGCGAGCACCCAGGCGTTCGTCCAGCCCATGACGTGCCCGCCGTAGGGCTGGATGCCGTAGGTGATCGCGGCGAGCAGCGCGGTCAGCCCGACGGCGAAGGTGAGGTTGCCCGCCCAGTCGATCCTGATCCGCTTGGCGCGGCGCGAGGTCTCGACGAGGCTGCGGTAGGCCCAGATCGTCCCGATGATGCCGATCGGCGCGGACGCGAAGAACACCAGCCGCCAGCTGACCTCGCTCAGCAGGCCGCCCGCGACCAGCCCGAGGAAGCTGCCGGCGATGCCCGCGACCTGGTTGACGCCCATGGCCATGCCGCGCCGGTCGGCGGGGAAGGCGTCGGTGAGGATGGCGGCGGAGTTGGCCATCAGCATCGCGCCGCCGATGCCCTGGAAGATCCGCCAGGCGATCAGCCAGATCGCGCCCGCGGCCCCGTGCAGCGGGTCGAGCGCCAGCACGAGCGTCCCCACCGTGAACACCGCGAAGCCCGCGTTGTACATGCGGACGCGGCCGAACAGGTCCCCCAGCCGGCCGAGGGTCACCACCAGGACGGCCGACACGAGCATGTAGCCCATCAGGATCCACAGCAGGTAGCTGACGTTGCCGGGCTGGAGCGGGTCCAGGTGGATCCCGCGGAAGATCGCGGGCAGCGAGATGATCACGATGGACGAGTTGACGGTGGCCAGCAGCATGCCGAGCGTGGTGTTGCTCAGCGCGATCCACGAGTAGTGGGTGGACTTCGGGGCGGTGCCCACGCGGACCTCCGGAAGGGCGACGGGGGTGCTTCCGATAGTTTCTTATGCTAACTAACCTACGTCAAAGGGTGGCATCCGTCACGTTCCGGGTAGGACTGTGGCGAAGGAGGCACACCCGGTGTCCGACGTCGAACTGGCCCGCGATCTCGCGGACTCGCTGCTGCTCGCGGCGGGCCGTCCGCGCCGCGCCCTCGCTCCGCCCGCGCCCGGCGCCGCGTCCCGCGTCCGCGCCGACTGCGCGCTGCGCGCGGGGCCGGGCGCGCTCGTCCGGATGCGGCTGCGCTTCCTGCACATGCAGGCCCGCCGGGTCGAGCCGGACGGCGTCGCGGACTGCCACGGCATCGCCCTGCACGCCGGGGACGAGGCCGTTCCGGAGGAGATCGCCCCCGAGTACCGGCTCGCCGACCTGCTCGCCGCCGAGCACACGCTGGTCCGGGTCGTCCCGGCGCGCCGGACGGTCGAGCCGCTCGTGTGCGGGCGCGTCGTCCGCAGCCGCTGGCCCATCCACGTCCTCGTGCGGACGCGCGCCGAGGTGTTCGCGCTTCCCGGACGGCAGAGGGAGGGTCTGACGCGGCTGAGCGTGGAGGTCCTGAACGTCACCGACTGGCCGCACTCGCTCGACCCGGACGACGCGATGCGGCGTTCGCTGCTCGTCCCGCACCTGATCGTCGCGCTGGACGACGCCGTCTTCGTCCCGCCGGACCGTCCGCACGAGCGGGACGACCTCTGGCCGGTGCTGCTGGCGGGCGATCTGCTGCTCGCCTCCCCCGTCCCGCTGCCCGGCCGTCCGGGCATGCCGGTCAGCGAGGGGCGGGTGGCCGACGGGTGACGGGTTGACATGGAGCGCACTCCAGATGGTGGTATCGGCGCCATGACCGAATCCCACGTGACCCTCATCACCGGCGGCGGCACCGGCATCGGCGCGGCCACCGCCCGGGAACTGCTCGCCGCCGGCCGCAAGGTCGCCATCACCGGACGCCGCCAGGACCGCCTCGACCAGGTGGCCAAGGAGCTGGGCGAGCCGGACGGCCTCCTGACGATCGCGGGCGACGCGTCCGACTACGGGCACGTCGAGGCGGCCGTCCGGGCCACGGTCGAGCGGTTCGGGCGCCTGGACGCCGTCGTCGCGAACGCCGGCGGCGCCAAGGGCCGCTCGGTGGCCGACTCCGACCCGGACGACATGCGCGAGATGGTGCTGACCAACGTGCTCGGCCCGGCCTACCTCATCCGGGCCGCGCTGCCCGAGCTGACGAACTCCAAGGGCCGGATCGTGATCGTCGGCAGCGTCGCCGGGTTCGTGAACACGCCCGGCAACCTCTACGGCGCGACGAAGTGGGCGATGACCGGCCTGGCGGAGAACACCCGCCGCCTGGTGTCGTCCGACGGCGTCGGCGTCACGCTGATCGCCCCGGGCGCGACCGAGTCCGACTTCTGGGAGCACATCGGGACGCCCGACTACCCGCACATGCTGACCTCGGAGGACATCGGCCGCGCCATCGTCTGGGCGGTCTCGCAGCCCTACGGCGTGGACGTGAACACCATGGTCGTCCGCCCGATCGGCCAGGCCAACTGACCGGCCAGATCACCTGACCGGCCAGATCAACTGACCGGTCAGTCCCGAGCGGCTACTCCTTGAAGAGCAGCCGCTCGAAGGGGACGGGCTCCTCGAAGGGATCGGGCTTGGCGGCGGGGGCCCGTCCGACGATCGTGTCGGCGAGCTCCCGCCCGGCCCGGGTGACCCGATCGGCCAGCTCGCCGCTCCCCCAGTCCTCGGTCGCCGCGTACACGGCGGTCGGCTGGACGGAGGCGTGCAGGTAGGCGAACAGCGGACGCATCGCGAAGTCGATCGCGAGCGAGTGCCGGGGCGTGCCGCCGGTCGCGCCGAGCAGCGTGGGCGTGTTCTCCAGCGCGTCCTTGTCGAGCACGTCGAAGAACGTCTTGAACAGCCCGCTGTAGGACGCCTGGAAGATCGGCGTCACGGCGATCAGCGCGTCCGCGCCGGTCACCGTCTCGACGGCGCCCTTCAGCTCCCCGGCCGGGAACCCGCTGACCAGGTTGTTGACCAGGTCGTGGCCGAGCGTGCGCAGCTCGACCACCTCGACGACGGCCTCCTCGCCCCGCTCGCGCAGGGCCTCGGCGGTCGCCTGGGCCAGCCGGTCGGCGAGCATCCGGGTGGAGGACGGCTCGCGCAGGCCGGCCGAGACGACCGCAAGGCTGCGGGTGGTCATCGCGTGACCTCTTCCTTGTCGTCGTTCTTGTCGTTCTTCGCGGCGAGCAGGGACGCGTGGGTCGGGGCGTCCGGGACGTGCGCGGGGCGTCCGATCGCGAACTCCTTGCGCAGCACCGGGACGACCTCCTCGCCCAGGATGTCGATCTGCTCCAGCACGGCCTCCTCGGGCAGGCCGAGGTCCAGCGTGAACAGCTGCCGCTGGTAGTCGCCGACCGCGTCCCGGAAGGCGAGGGTCCGCTCGATGACCTGCTCGGGCGTGCCGACGGTCAGCGGGGTCGTCTCCATCGTCTCCTCGAGGGACGGCCCGTTGGCGTACACGTAGGACGTGTCGAAGTAGGGCCGGAACTCGCGGATCGCGTCCGCGGCCTTGGGCCGCATGTAGACCTGGCCGCCGAGACCGACGATCGCCTGGTCCGCCGCGCCGTGGCCGTAGTGCTCGTAGCGGCGGCGGTACAGGGCGACCATGCGCTGGACGTGCTCCATGGGCCAGAAGATGTTGTTGTGGAAGAAGCCGTCACCGTAGTAGGCGGCCTGCTCGGCGATCTCCGGGCTGCGGATGGAGCCGTGCCAGACGAACGGCGCGACGCCGTCCAGCGGACGCGGCGTGGCGGTGAAGCCCTGCAGCGGCGTGCGGTGCTCGCCCTTCCAGTCCACGACGTCCTCGCGCCAGAGCCGGTGCAGCAGGTGGTAGTTCTCGATCGCCAGGTCGATGCCGTCCCGGATGTCCTTGCCGAACCACGGGTAGACGGGGGCGGTGTTGCCGCGGCCCATCATCAGGTCCGTCCGGCCCTCCGAGAGGTGCTGCAGCGTCGCGAAGTCCTCGGCGATCTTCACCGGGTCGTTGGTGGTGATCAGCGTGGTCGCGGTGGACAGCACCAGCCGCTCGGTCTGCCCCGCCACGTAGCCGAGCAGGGTCGTCGGCGAGGACGGCACGAACGGCGGGTTGTGGTGCTCACCGGTCGCGAAGACGTCGAGCCCGACCTCCTCGGCGCGACGCGCCAGCCGGACCATCATCCGGAGCTTGTCGTGCTCGCTCTGCACTCGGCCGGTCGCTGGGTCGGTCGAGACCTGTCCGACCGAGAAGATCCCGAACTGCATCATCACCGCTCCATTTAGTAGAAGGTTCAACTACCTTAGCGGAGTCGTCCCCCGGGTTATTCCAGACCCGCCCCCGAGCGCGCGATCAGGGGCGTATGTCCAGGTCAAGGGCGGTGAACAGCCACGAGTGAGCCCGGCTGACCAGGTGCGGGGCGCCGGTGACGGCCTCGGTGAGGGTCCAGTAGCGGATCATGCGCGGCTCACGATCATCCCGCAGGTCCTCGGCCAGCCGGACCCGGAACTCCGGGCTGTCACCTTCGGCCCGCGCCACCGCGTGGGCGCCGACGAACAGGTCCAGCTCCGGACCCGAACACGGTTCCACTCCCGACAGCGCGAGCGGGGCCGTCCGCGCGCACGCCTCGGTCAGCCCGGTCAGCAGGGCCGGCTCGTCCTTCACCTTCTCTGCGTTGGCCAGCCGCCGGGCGAGCAGCACCGACCGCAAGGACCGGTCCTGGACGAGTTCGACCAGCTCCGCGTACGCGACGACCTGCTCGGGCGTCGGAGCGGACGGCGGGGCGGGCGCGGCCATCGCCAGGAGGGAGTCCATGAACGGCCCCCGCTCGAGCGCGACGGCCTGGCTCCGCCAGAAGCCGGTGAGGACGGCGTGTGCGGCGGATCCGTCCACGACGGCGGCGAGCAGGTCGAGCCGTGCCGCGCGTCCGGCGGGGTCGCCCTGCTCGGCCGCGCGGAGCGCCGCGCTCCGCCAGGCGAGCGCGGACAGCTCGGCGTCCACGGCGGCGCGCTCCCGCGCGATCGCCTCGCCGAGATCGTCCTCCCCCGAGAGGACGGCCCGGATCGCGGCCAGGCCCATCCCCAGCGACCGCAACCGCCGGACGGTCCGCAGCCGCTCCGCCGCGTCCGGGCCGAACCGGCGGTGCCCGCCGCCGCTCCGCAGCGGCGTGAGCAGGCCCTCGTCGCAATAGAAGCGGATCGTCCGCACAGACACACCGGTCCGCCGCGACAGCTCCCCGATGCCCAGCGGCGTGATATGGGTCACAGACACTTGAACCTCCAGCGGACTGGAGTTCCTACGGTACGGGCACAGGTTCCGACACTCACTCCGGAAGGACACCTCATGGACATTCCACCCCGGGACAGGCTCGCCGCCGCCCTGCGGCACCACGCTCCGGAGCTCGGCCGGAAGGCGAGCGGCGGAGACCCCGGCATGACCGTCCCGACCTGCCCGGACTGGACGCTGCGCCAGCTCGTCGAGCACATCGGCGGGGCGCTGCCCGCGATGGCCCAGATGATCGAGTCGCGCGCCCGCGAGCCGCTCCCCCAGGTCGTCCCGGACGGCATGAACCCCCACCACTGGGAGGCGTGGCTCGGCGGCGGCGCCGACCGGCTCATCGCGGCCGTCGAGGCGGCCGGCGAACCGGTCTGGAGCCCGTTCGGCGACGACGTGCCCGCCGAGTTCTGGCTGCGGCGCCTCCTGCACGACACGACCGTCCACCACGCGGACGCCGCGATCACCGTCGGCGCGGACTGGGCGCTCGACGCCGACCTCGCCGCCGACGGCATCGCCGAGGGCATGGCCCTGGTGACCTCGCCGTTCGTCGCGCGGGTCAAGCCGGAGATCGCACAGCTGCGCGGCGACGGCGAGACCCTGCTGTGGCGGCCCGCCGAGGCGGACCTGCCCGCCTGGCTGATCACCCGCACCCCGGACGGGCCGCGGGTGTCGGAGACGGCGCGCGGCGCCGACGCCCAGGTGATCGTCCGGGGCGCCGCCGCCGACCTGTTCCTGCTGCTCAGCAGGCGTGTCACCGCAGACGACCCGCGCCTGAAGGTCATCGGCGACCGCGCCCTGCTCGACCACTGGACGTCCCTCACCGCATTCGGGTGAGTCCGGGGGTGCCGCCGGGCCGGGCCCGGGGTTACCGTGAGGCGGAAGATCGTTTCTGAGGTCCAGGAGGCGCCCATGCCCCGTTCCACGATCCCCGACCCGACACCGCACGCGGACGCAGGCGGCCTCCGCGACGACCTGGTCCGGCTGCGCCGCGCCCTCCACCGCGAACCGGAGGTCGGGCTGCACCTCCCGCGCACCCAGGAGAAGGTGCTCGCCGCGCTCGACGACCTGCCCCTGGAGATCTCGACCGGCGAGCGCCTCAGCTCGGTCACGGCCGTCCTGCGCGGCGGCCGGCCCGGCCCGACCGTCCTGCTGCGCGGCGACATGGACGCGCTGCCGGTCACCGAGCGCGGCGACGCCGACCTGATCTCGCGGTTCCCGGGCAGCATGCACGCCTGCGGCCACGACCTCCACACCAGCATGCTCACAGGGGCGGCACGGCTCCTCGCGGACCGCCGGGAGAGCCTGGCCGGGAACGTCGTCTTCATGTTCCAGCCCGGCGAGGAGGGCCTCGGCGGCGCCAAGATCATGATCGACGAGGGCGTGCTGGACGCGTCCGGGGAGCGTCCGATCGCCGCTTACGCGCTGCACGTGCTGTCGGCGGGCTTCCCGTCGGGCCTGTTCGTGTCGCGCGCCGGGCCGATCCTCTCCGCCGCCGCCCGGCTGCGGGTGACCGTCCGCGGCGTGGGCGGGCACGGCTCGATGCCGCACCGGGCCAACGACCCGCTCCCGGCCGCGTGCGAGATGGTCACCGCCCTCCAGAACCTCGTCACGCGCCGCTTCGACGCGTTCGACCCCGTGGTGCTCACCATCGGCACCTTCCACGCGGGCACCATGGACAACGTGATCCCGGACGAGGTCAGGTTCACGGGAACGGTCCGCACCTTCACCACCCACCAGCACGAGGAACTGGCCGAGCGATGCGTCCGGCTCCTCCGCGGAATCGCCGACGCCCACGACCTCGAAGCGGACATCGAGTACTTCCAGGATTACCCGGTCACGGCCAACGACGACGCCGAGGCCGCCTTCGCCGGCGACACCGTCCGCGAGACGTTCGGCCCCGACCGCTACTTCGACTCCCCGCGTCCGATCCCCGCGTCCGAGGACTTCTCGTTCGTCGGCAACGAGATCCCCTCGGCCTTCCTCCTGCTCGGCGCCTGCCCATCCGGAGTCGACCCGGCCGAGGCCGCCAACAACCACTCCGCCGAGGCGTTCTTCGACGAGTCCGTCCTCCCCGACGGCGCCACCCTCCTCGCCGAACTCGCCACCAACCGCCTCGCCGCCGAGACCACCGACTGAGCACCTCACAGGTGGCGCCCGCTCCACGCGCGGCGAGCGCCACCTGCGAGGCTCATTGACCTGCCGTCAGCGGGGCGGGAGCAGGAGGCGACCGGTGCGCAGGCCACGGGCGGTGTTGATCCCCGCGGCCAGCCATCCGGCCGCGAGCACGAGGTAGAGGGCGACCGAGACCCAGGTCATCGTGGTGAGGCCGGTGGCCCTGGCCAGCGCGGACGCGCCGGTCACGCACGTCCCGACGGGGAAGGTGAACGCCCACCACGTCATCGCGAACGGCATCCCGGACGCGAACGCCCGGCGGTTGGCGGCGAGGCACAGGACCAGCCACACCAGCGCGAACCCGAGGACGGGCACCCCGTACAGGACGCCGAACACGTGCATGGCCTCCGCGTACTCGGGCGCGGCGGCGGGCGCGGCGCCGCCGAGCGCGCCGACGGCCGTCGTGGACTGGCCGAGCGGCCCGAGCACCAGGAAGAGCGTCGGGGTGAGCGTGAGCGGCGCGAGCTTGTCGTGCGCGATGCGGTGCCAGACGACCGGGAGCAGCACCATCGTCAGCATCAGGCTGGCGCCGAACATCGCGTAGCAGCCGTAGAGCATGGTCGCGCGCGCCTGGCCGTCCGGAAGGTGCGGGATGAGCGCGGGACCGGTCGCGGCGGCCACCATCGGCGCGACGACGGGCAGCAGCCAGGTCGGGTTGGCCGTGCCGGGCCGGATCTCGTGCCGCGTCGCCATCAGGTAGGGAATGCCGAACGCGACCAGCAGCGAGTACACCGTTCCGGCCGTCCACAGGACCCAGTCGATCGTGACGGCGGCCGGCACGCCGAGGACCTCGCGGCCGAGCGTGAGGGTGCCCGCGCCGACGGCCAGCAGCGCCATCGGCGGGCAGCCGTAGAAGACGGCGGTCGCCGGATTCTCCAGCAGCATCGCGCGCGCCTCGGCCCGGTACCGGACGAAGTGGACGAGCCGGGCGCCCGACAGCGCCACCAGCATCAGCAGCCCGAGCCCCCAGAACACCAGGGCGAACCGGTGCAGGCCGGGGACCGACACGGGCAGCGCGTTCGCGCCGTTCGCCATGATCGCCGTCCCCATGACGGCGGCGTACCAGTTCGGCCCGATGTGGCGGAACGCCTCGGCCGGACGGTCGAGCTCTCCCAGAATGATCCGCCGAGGCGGTGCGACGGTGATCCCCATGCCCTCGAGAATGCCGCCGCACGGAAACGATCAGTAGTGGTCACGGCCCTATGAGGCCATAAGGCGAGGTTATGACCCGGGCTAGACTGGGATCATGCCGCTGTCCCACCGCGTCCCCGATCTGACCGCCCTCGAGCTGCTGCTCGCGGTCGTCCGGCTGGGCAGCGTCGGGCGCGCGGCGGCCGAACTCGGCGTCACCCAGCCCGCCGCGAGCGCGCGGATCCGGTCGATGGAGCGGCAGCTCGGGATGCCGCTGCTGGAGCGCTCGCCGCGCGGCTCGCGCCCCACGCAGGCGGGTGCACTGGTCGCCGAGTGGGCCCAGCAGGTGGTGGACGCGGCGCACGCCCTGGACACGGGCGTCGGGGCCCTGCGCGAGCAGCGCGATGGGCGGCTGCGCCTCGCGGCCAGCCTGACCGTGGCCGAGTACCTCATGCCCGGCTGGCTGGTGGCACTGCGCGAATCCCGTCCGGATACGGCGGTGACGTTGCGCGCCGCCAACTCGACCGCTGTGGCCGAGCTCGTGCGCGCGGGAGAAGCCGACCTCGGGTTCGTGGAGGGCGTGCGCAAGCCCGCGGGGCTGAGTGGCGCGATCGTCTCCACGGACCGCCTCGTCGTCGTGGTCGCGCCCAAGCACCCCTGGGCCCGCCGCCGCTCCGGGATCACCTCGGAGGAGCTGGCGACGACGCCGCTGATCCTGCGCGAGGAGGGCTCCGGCACGCGCGAGGTGCTGGACCGGGCGCTCTCCGCGCACGGCGGCGCGGCCCCGCCGATGCTCCAGCTGGCGTCCACCACGGCCCTCAAGGGCTCGGCGGTGTCCGGGGCGGGCCCGGCGGTGGTGAGCGAGCTGGCCGTCACCGACGAGCTGGCCCGGGGCCGGCTGGTGGACGTGCCCGTCCGCGAACTCGATCTGTCACGGCCGCTGCGTGCGGTCTGGCCTGCGGGAACACGCCCGGCGGGCCCGGCGCGCGACCTGCTGTCGCTGTGCCGGAGCGCGGCGCCCGCGTCCTGACGCGGGCCCGGCCGTCAGGCGGCCTTGACCAGCTGGACCTCCAACTGGATGGCGATCGTGTCGCCGAGGACGACCTTGTCGCCCTGGAGCGGGATGTTGAACTCGATGCCGAAGTCGCGGCGGCTGATCTCGGTGGTCGCGGTGAAGCCCGCGCGCAGGCCGCCCCACGGGTCCTCGCTGACGCCGTGGTACTCCGACAGCATCCGCACCGGGCGGGTCACACCCCGGACGGCCAGCTCGCCGTCCACGTGGAAGCGGGGCGTGCGGGCGCGGCGGCCGACGGTGGCGCGCTCGACGCCGGTGGTGGTGAAGCTCATCACCGGGTGCCGCGCGACGTCGAGGAAGTCGGCGGAGCGCACGTGGGCGTCCCGGTCGGCGTTGCGGGTGTCGAGGGAGGCGAGCGTGATCTCCGCCCGCGCGGACGAGCCGAACGGGTCGTCGGCGATGTGCGCCTCTCCGGCGAACTCGGGGAAGGTTCCGCGCACGGTCGTCATCAGGTGCCGGACCGTGAAGGTGATCTCGGAATGGGCGGGGTCGATGGTCCAGCGGCCGGACGTCAATCCGGGCGCTACGTCATCCAGCGTCAACATTCCCCCAAATGTCTACATTTCACGCAGCGGACGTGAATCTACCGCAGATGCACACAGACAGGTCCAATCCACACCAGGGCCCGAGCTGGCCGTTCACCGCCCGCCCGCATGTCGCTGACCTGGGCGGGAAGAAACAGGACGTGATCGGAGAACACGTGCTGGCCGGGTACGAGTCGGGCACGGGCGGCCGCGAGGCGCTGCGCCTGGCCCTGACCGTGGTCGGGCTGACCGGGGGTCGGCTGACCGTCGCGCACGTCCACCCGCCGGACCGTCCGGCCGCCGCGGGCGAGGCGCTCACCGTCCTGAAGCAGGCCGAGGACCTGCTCGCCGAGACCGCGCCGGGCGTGTCCGCCGACTTCGTCGCCCAGGAGGCCCGCGGAGTCGGCCGCGGCCTGTCCACGCTGGCCAGCCGGACGGGCGCGGACCTCATCGTGATCGGCTCCCAGGAGGGCGGCGCGCACGGCCGGGTCGCGATCGGCGCGGCCGGCGACAACCTGCTGCACGCCGCCAACGAGGCCGTCATGATCACCCCGGCCGGATACGAGCCGCCCGACCGGCTCGGCCGGATCACCCTCTCGTACGTCCGTCGCCCCCAGGCGGACGAGGCCGTCGAGCGGACGGCCCTGGCGGCTGTCGCCCTGGACGTCCCGCTGCGGCTGATCACTCTGCTGGTCGGCGACGACGACTCCCGCGGACGCCTCCGCGACGACCTGGCCCTGGCGATCCGCCACGCCCAGGAGTCGTCCGGCCTGCCGGGTGAGGCCGTGACCGCCGAACTGGCCGAAGGCGACGACGTGGCCGAAGCGCTCACGGACGTGCCCTGGCCCGAGGGGGAACTCCTGGTCCTGGCCAGTTCCGAGGACGCGGCGGCCCACCAGGTCTTCCTGGGAGAGACGGCGCTGAAGGTCCTGCGGGCGGCCTCCTGCCCGGTCGCCGTCCTCCCCAGGGGCTACTCCTGAGCTAGTCACTGGCGGCCCCCACCCCGATAGCCCAGGATGGCCGTTTCACCCGAACTACTTGCGGGTTCGATTTTACCTTCGCTACATTCCGTCGAGATCAATACGTGACCTTGGAGCGTCATGGACCCCATCGGCGGAAAGCTGCTCGACGTCGCCCGGCAGCAGATCGGCTACCAGGCGAAGGACGACGGCTACTCCAAGTACGGGGAGTGGTACCGGACGGCCGTCGACGGTGACCACGACTCCTACTTCTCCACCGCCCCGTGGTGCGACATGTTCCTCGCCTGGGCCGCCCGGCAGGCCGGGGTCACCCAGCAGGCCGGCCAGTTCGCGTCCACCATCGAGCACGCCAAGTGGTTCCAGAAGCAGGGCGCCTTCGGGCACACGCCCGAGGCGGGCGCGCTGGTCTTCTACGACTGGTCCCGCAGCGGCGACGTCGACCAGATCGACCACGTCGGCCTCGTCGAGTCGGTCGACGGCGACTGCCTGCACACGATCGAGGGCAACACCGACGGCGGGCAGCTCATCCGGCACACCCGCTGCGACGACGGCGTGGTCGTCGGCTACGGCTACCCGGGCCGAGTCAAGACCACCGAGAGGTACGCGCCGAAGCACGCCTCTCCCCCGACCTCGGTGCGGGACATCGGCACCGCTCAGGACACGTCCGCCGCGGCGGCCCGGCACCGCCCGGCCCCGGCGCCCCACCAGGACCAGGGCGGCCTGCCCTCCCAGGAGGTCGTGCTGGGCGGCGTCCTGGCGCTCATCCTGTGCGGAACGGTCGCGCTCAGCGCCGGGAAGGCCGCCGCCGCCCGCGCCGCCGAACTGGCCCCGGACCGCGCGCCCATCCGCGTCCGCAAGCGCGGCAAGCACCACCGCCCGGCCACCCCGGTCGCCCTCCCCGCCGACGTCACCCCCGCCCACCTGGACGCCGCCGACTCCGAGACCACGGTCATGCCCGCCCTCTCCCTCGCCGCCGCCCACCAGGCCGAGGACCGCGAGTTCTGGGGCCGCATCGCCCCCCTCCAGGAGGACGAGGACCTGGCCTTCTGGGACGACCTGCACCGCGAGTCCACGCTCACCTCCGCCCTGTCCCGCACCCTGGCCCCCGCCGGGGACGAGGAATCCGCTCCCGCCTAGGAGTCCCAGGTGGCGGGCGGGGTCGGGCGGACCCGGGAGGCGCGCCCGCCCGAGCGTCGAGTGGGCATCATCGCCGGAGTTCCGCTAAAGTTAACGACGTCGCCAGGGAAACCCGGACGGCACGCGGAAGTGGCTCAGTGGTAGAGCATCACCTTGCCAAGGTGAGGGTCGCGGGTTCGAATCCCGTCTTCCGCTCTGAGAGGCAGGCCGTTCGCCGGTCTCGCTCTGGTGGAGTGGCCGAGAGGCGAGGCAACGGCCTGCAAAGCCGTGTACACGGGTTCAAATCCCGTCTCCACCTCTGTGCCGTGCCCCCTTCGAGTGCACGAGCCCGGGCGATTAGCTCAGTGGGAGAGCGCTACCTTGACACGGTAGAGGTCACTGGTTCAATCCCAGTATCGCCCACCCCATGAAAACGCAGGTCAGAAGCCCTGTCTCCTCCGAGAGACAGGGCTTCTGCCTTGTTCGGGCGATCATCGGGAGATGATCTCGTCGGCCCGGCTCACCTCAGCCCGTCGCCGCCCCGTCGACCGAACCCAACCCGGCTCGCCATGAGCGCAGGCCACCGGCCACTGGTCGGAGCCGTTAGCCCAGCGGTAGTCCACCGTTAGCGACGGGGAAGGCCGACCGCAGATCATCACGTTGCCGATGTTCCTCACATCAGGAGGCGTGATGGTTCAATCCGTGCTGTCCCTCGGGGAGCGAATGCTCTCGATCGTCGCTCCCAAGGCGGAGGCCGGGGCCTGCTGTGGCCCGGACTGCTGGACCGAGTCATCCTGCGCCGGCAGTTGCATTGTCACCTGCTACTACTGCTACGACTGCTGGTGCAACCCGGTTTCGCATGGCTGCACCCACCAGTGCAGCCCTGCGGCTCCGTGCTGATCTGACCGATCCGAACCGTTCCCGGGGCCGGTCGCACGCGCCCGCCCCGGGTTCCCGGAGGGCTCTGGATGGTCTACCTGGTTCTGGGCTGCCGCTGCATGCTGTTCGGTGTCTTCACGGTGGCCGTCGCGGGCAAGCTTCGCAGCGCCCGGGCGCTCCATGACTTCGTCTGGTCGATCAGGGAACTTCGACTGGTCCGACCGCGGCGCGCCCGTGCCGTCGCCATCATGACGATCACCGCCGAGGCGGTGACGGCGGTCATGCTGACCCTGGTGCCCGTGGTCGGGTTCGTCACCGCGGTGGCGTTGCTGATCTCCTTCTCCGCGACCATCGTGGCGGGGCTGGCCGGCGGAACGCGGGTGCCGTGTCAGTGTTTCGGATCCTCCTCGACTCCACTCGGCGGAGCCCATCTGTTCCGCAACGCAATCCTGCTGGCCGCCGCGCTGACCGGCGCGGCCGACTCACTGATCGGTCATTCCTCCGCTCGTACCGCCCCGGCGGGGGTGGCGCTGACCGTCGCCTGTGCCTCCGTGGTCATGGTCGTCGTCCTCTTCCTCGACGAGTTCGTCGCGTTCCTCAGCCTCGGACAGGACACCAGGAACCCGTCGTGACGAACGTTCGGCCCGCTTTCCCCGTCGTCAGTCGTCCCAGGGAGCGAACCTGATGCCGTACCTCACCACCGCCACCGTGATCTTCGGTGCGCTGACGATCCTCAACCTGCTCCTCACCGTCACCGTTCTGCGACGTCTGGGGGATCAGGGGCACCAGGGGCACGAGGACCAGCCTGCCTCCGTGCTTCCCTTCGACATGCCGGAGTCCGGTTCCCCGGCCCCCGTGGTCGACACCACCGACGTCCTTGGACGCCCCGTGTCCCTCCCGGGCGATGTCAGGTTGGTCGGCTTCTTCTCCGGCACCTGCAGGGCATGCCGGGACCATGTCGCGCCGTTCCTGGCGTACGTCGCGGGCATGCGTGGCGGTGACGCCCTCGCGGTGCTCAGTGGCACGGCCGAGGACACCGAAGATCTGGTCAAGTTGCTCGGCGGCGACGTACGGATCGTGCGGGAGGCCCAGCAAGGCCCCATGGCCTCGGGCTTCGACGTCCCGGTGTTCCCGGCCTTCTATCTCCTCGGCCCGGACGGGACGATCGCCGCGGCGCACACCAGCATCCGGCTGATTCCGGGCCAGGCGGCGGCGTGAGAGGCGCCGCCCGGCGCCTTCTCATGGTGCTGGCGATGATCTGGCGGGCCGGACGGCTCGCCACCACCGGCTATGTCGCCGTCATCGTGGTCGGCGGGGTCACCCCGCCGGCCGCGGCCTGGCTCACCAAGTTGGTCATCGACCGGCTCGCCCGGGGCTCCTTCGCCACGGGACCGGTGGTCGGACTGGCCGGGCTCAGCGTGGTGACGGCGATGACACCGCAGTTGACCCGGTATCTGGACGCCCAGATCCGACGTGGCACCGGCATGATCATCCAGGACCGGCTCTTCTCCGCGATCAACGGCTTCACCGGACTCGGCAGGTTCGAGAACCCCCGCTATCTGAACCAGATCCGGATGGCCCAGCAGAACGGGCAGGCCGCCCCGGTCCAGTTGGTCTCGGCGCTGTTCATGGCCGCGCAGGGCGCGCTGAGCCTCATCGGCTATGTCACGGCACTGATGGTGATCAGCATGCCGATGGCCGGCATGGTGCTCGTGTCCTCGCTCCCCCTCCTGCTGATCGAGCTGCGGCTCTCGCGCCAGCGGTCGGACTTCCTGTGGAGCACGACGTCGCTCAACCGCCGGCAGAACCTCTACGCGGGGCTGATGACCGACGCCCGGACGGCCAAGGAGATCCGCCTGTTCGGGCTGGGAAACTGGTTCCGGGATCGGCTCCTGGAGCAGACGAGGAAGATCAACGGCGCGGAGCGTTCGCTCGACCGCCGAGTGCTCTTCGGCCAGGGCGGGTTGGCGTTGCTCGGGGCCCTGGTGGCGGGAGGCGGCCTGGTCTGGGCCGTCCTCCAGGTCAAGAGGGGCGCCCTCACGGTCGGTGACATCGCCGTCTTCTCCGCCGCGCTCACCGGAACCCAGGGCGCCCTCGCCGGGCTGGTGGGCCGGACCGCCGACGGCTATCAGGCTCTGCTCACCCTGCGGTACTACGAGGAGATCACCACTGCGAAACCGGACCTGCCGCGTTCAGCCCCGTACCGCCCGACTCCGGCGCTACGGCATTCCATCGAACTGGAGGGCGTCTGGTTCCGGTACGCCGACGGCCATCCCTGGGTTCTGCGGGATGTCTCACTGACCATCCCCTTCGGCCAGGCGATCGCCCTCGTGGGTCGCAACGGCAGCGGCAAGAGCACGCTGGTCAAGCTGCTGTGCCGACTGTACGACCCGGTCCGCGGCAGGATCCTCTGGGATGGGGTCGACCTCCGCCAGCTGCCGATCGACGAACTACGGGCCAGGATCGGCGCGGTCTTCCAGGACTACGTGTGCTACGACCTGACCGCCCGCGAGAACATCGGCATCGGAGACCTCACGGCGGTTCACGACCTTGATCTGATCAAGGCGGCCGCCGGCCGGGCCGACATCGACCGCGAGCTGTCAGGACTGCCCAACGGGTACGGAACGCTGCTCAGCCGCGGATACTTCGGAGAGGCCGACGGCGGCGTCGGCACCACGCTGTCCGGTGGACAGCTACAGCGGGTCGCCCTGGCCCGTGCCCTCATGCGGGACCGCCGTGACCTGCTCATCCTCGATGAGCCCAGCTCGGGGCTCGACGCGGAGGCCGAGCACCGGATCCACCAGCGCCTGCGCGCTCACCGCGCGGGCCGAACCAGCCTGCTCATCTCACACCGGCTCGGCGCGGTCAGGGACGCCGACGAGATCGTGGTCCTGTCAGGCGGCCAAGTCGTCGAGAAGGGAGAGCACGACGCCCTGATCGCGGCGGAGGGAGAGTACGCCCGGCTCTTCCACCTTCAGGCGGAGAGCTACGGCGCCTCGCAGGCGGGCGGACGCGGCGTCCTTCTTCAAACGGACGGACCCGGGGCCGACGCTTCGCCGCTCGTCCGGGAGAGCCGACGGACCACCACGCCCAGTACCCCGTCGAGGGGGCAGTAGCCCCACAGCCGCGAGTCGGCGCTGCGCGCACCGTCGCCGAGCACCACGATCCGACCGTCTGGAACGAGCGAATCGGGAACGACCGGCCGCACGTCCTCGGGGACCTCGTCTCCGGGCAGTGCGGCCACCCGCTTCACATACCAGCCGGGATCCCCGCCCGCGCGCCGCCCGTCGGCGGATTTCGGACTCGCCAGGACGACCACGTCACCGCGACGCACGGTACGGCGGCGCAACACGAGGACGCGATCCCCGGTGGTGAAGGTCGGCTCCATGCTCGGCCCGCCGACGGTCACCACCACCAGCCTGCGTCGCACCAGGACGGCACTCGCCGCCACAACCAGCACAAGACACCCAACGGACACGAGGATCATCAGCAACGTGTTCATGCATCACCTCATCGGCCAATACCGGCAATCAGTACACATCGATACAAAAGTGGTCCTGATGCATCATCCATGAAGAACGTCCGGAGATCTCCGGTGCACGGCCGGATGTTCGCCCGGACCCTGGCTGCGTGCGGAGGCAGTCGTCGGCTTCGCGGATCGGGAGAACACGATGCAGATCCTCATCCTGGGCTCGGTGGAGATGTGCCACGCCCGGATGTACATCCGGCCCATGGGAAGAAATCAGCGCACCGTCCTGGCCAAACTCGGTCTGCACGCCAACCGTCCGGTGGCCCTGACCGAGATCATCGAGGCGATCTGGGCCGGCAGGCCGCCTCGCACCGCCGCCACGAAGGTGCACGGGCTGGTCAGCGGGCTGCGCAAACTCCTGGCCGACCACGTCGGCCGGGCGGAGGCCAACCGTCTGATCGCGACGCGGGATCCGGGCTACATCCTGCAGATCCAGCCGCATCAGCTGGATCTGGACGAGTTCGAGCAGCGCTGGGCCGCCGCCCGCGACGAACTCCGGCACGGCCGGGCCGATCTGGCCGGAGAGCATCTACACGATGCCCTCGCGCTCTGGCGGGGTTCGGCCCTGCTCGACGTCGCCGACAACCTCGCGGCTTCGGAGAGGCCGGCCCTCGAGGAACGCCGGCTCACCGCCCTCGAGGAGCGCATCGGCATCGACCTTCAGCTGGGACGGCACGCCGACCTGGTCTCCGAACTCACCGCCCTGGTGGCGGCCCACCCGTTTCGGGAGGTCCTGCGCGCCCATCTGATGACCGCGCTGTGGAGTTCCGGCCGTACGGCGGACGCACTCGCCTGCTTCCGGGCCGGGCAGCAGCTGATGTCCGAGGAACTGGGCCTGGAACCGGGGCCGGATCTGCGCCGGCTGCACCTGGCCGTCCTCACCGGCAACCCCGCCTTCCCCCGCTACATCCCCCCGCCCCACGGATCTCCGTCACAGATCGCCTGCCGGAGCACGGCCACCGCCGCCGTCATCTCGGCGCTGTCGGCGTACTCGGGGACGCCGCGGGTCGCGGTGATCTCCGGTGAGCCGGGGGCGGGCAAGACCATCGTGAGCCTGCATGTCGCCCACCGCCTCCGCTCGTGCTTCCCCGACGGCCAGGTCCATGTGGAACTCAACGGTTCCGGCGATCGCCCGTTGAGCCCTCGGGAGGCGATGGCCGGAGTGTTGCAGGCGCTGCGGTCAGCCGGACACGGAGCGTTCCGATCCGACATACCGGCCGACCCTGAAGAACTCACCGACGCCTACCGAGAGGCCCTGTCCGACCGACGCATCCTTGTCATTCTGGACAACGCGGCAGGCGCGTGGCAGATCGAACCGCTACTGCCGATGACCCCGAACTGTGCGGTGCTCATCACCAGCAGGTCACCGCTGGAGGCGGTGCCGGCGCGTACGCATCTCACTCTCGGATCCTTCGCCTCCTATCTGCGCTGGTGAGCCTGCCTGGCGCTCATCGCCGACCCGAGTCGGCCTGAGCGGGTGGGCTGTGGGACCACGGTCCTCGGCTTGGGGGCTCCAGGGTTGTGCGTCCCTGTCCGCGTGGCTGTTCCTCAGCGTCCTGAGCGGGCGTAGGCGCGCATCGACAGTGGCACGAACACGACCAGGAGCGCCGCCGACCAGAGCAGGACCGCGGTCACCGGGTGCGCCATCGGCCAGGCCGGGTGCGCCGGTCTCGCGCCCGGGTTCCCGAACAGGTCGCGCAGGGCGGCGGTGAGCGCGCTCACCGGGTTCCAGTCGGTGACGAACCGCAGCCAGGCCGGCATTCCGCCCGTCGGGACGAAGGCGTTGGACAGCATCGTGACCGGCAGGAAGAGCGGCACCAGCTGAGCGGCCATCTGGTCATCCTTCACCAGGAGGCCCAGGTGGACGCCGAGCCAGCCCAGCGCGTACCGCAGCAGGACGATCAGCAGGAACGCCTCGGACGTCGCCGCCGCGCCGCGATGCGGCTGCCAGCCGACCAGCAGGCCCGTCGCCACCATGATCGCGAGCAGCGGCAGGCCGACGAGGGAGTCGGCCCCCGTCTGCCCGAACGGAACGGCGAGCCGCGCGGTCGGCATGGACCGGAACCGGTCCATCACCCCTTGGGACGCGTCGGCGGCCATCCGCGTCATGACCCCTTGGACGGCGGTGAAGCACACCATCGCGAACAGTCCGGGCATCAGGTACTCGCGGTAGTCACCACCGGCAGGCACCTGGATGGCGCTGCCGAAGACGTAGCCGAACAGCACGACCATGACGACGGGGAAGATCAGCGCGGCGACGATCTGACCGGGTTCGGCCTTCAGCCGCGCGAGTTCCCGGGCGACGAGGGTCAGCCCGTCGCGGATCGTCCAGCGCAGGCGTCCCGCGATGGGGGTGACCGTGGTGGGGGCGGGGATGGCCGTGGTCATCGGGCGCTCTCCTTGGCGTCGGTGAGGCGGAGGAACACCTCGTCGAGGGTGGGACGGCGCAGCCGGACATCGGCGGCGGCGACCCCGGCGCGGTCGAGTTCGCGCACGATGTCGACGAGCCGGAACGCGCCGCCGGGCAGGGGCACGGTGAGCCGGTCGGCGCCGGTCATCGTGGGGTCGGTCCCGGCCAGGGCGTGCAGGACGGTCGCGGCCGGGCGCAGCTCCGCGGGGCTCTCGAGAACGACGTCGAGGCCGTCGCCGACAGCGGCCTTCAGCTCGTCGGGGGCGCCGGTGGCGATCACCCGTCCGTGGTCGACGACGGCGATGTCGTCGGCCAGGCGGTCGGCCTCGTCCAGGTGCTGCGTGGTGAGCAGGACCGTCGTGCCGTCCGCGACCAGCGCGCGGACGGCGTCCCAGATCTCGGTGCGGCTCCGCGGGTCGAGGCCGGTGGTCGGCTCGTCCAGGAAGAGCACCTCGGGACGCTGGATCAGGCAGGTGATCAGGTCGAGGCGGCGGCGCATCCCGCCGGAGTAGCCGGCGACGCGGCGGTCGGCGGCGGCCGCGAGCCCGAAGCGTTCGAGCAGCTCGTCGGCCCGCCCGTGCGCCTCGCGCCGGGACAGGTGGCAGAGGCGGCCGAACATGCGCAGGTTGGCGCGTCCGGTGAGCTTCTCGTCCACGGCGGCGGACTGGCCCGCGAGTCCGATTCGCTCGCGCACCCGGCCGGCTTGGCGGACGACGTCGTATCCGGCGATGCTGGCGCGTCCGGAGTCGGGGTCGGACAACGTCGCGAGGATGCGCACCGCGGTCGTCTTGCCTGCGCCGTTCGGGCCGAGCACGCCGCAGACGGTCCCTCTGGGAACGCTGAGGTCCAGGCCACGCAGCGCATGGGTGTCACCGAAGGACTTGTGCAGCCCTTCGGCGAGGACGATCGGATCGGTCATGATCCCTCCACTGGGTATGCTGTACGCAGAAGTTGAGGCTAGTAATCGCGTACCGCGTACGCAAGAGGTTCCGCCGAATTATCGGGTACTCCGTACGCATATGGAGGGGGAAGGGTGTCCGACGCCGAGTACACCAACATCTGGATGCGGCCCGAGCGCCCGGCCCGGGGCCCGAAACCCGCCTACAGCCGCGCTCAGATCACCGAGGCGGCCGTCCGGATCGCCGACACCGAGGGCCTGGAGGCCGCGACCATGCGGCGGATCGCCGCCGAGATCGGCGCGGGCGCGATGTCGCTGTACCGGTACGTCCCGAGCCGGGACGACCTGATCGAGCTGATGGCCGACCACCTCATGGGCGAGATCGACCTGAAGGACGTCCCAACTGGCGACTGGCGCTCCGACCTGCGGCGCTACGCCGGCCAGATGCGTGCGACGTGGCTGCGGCACCCATGGATCGCCACGGCGAACCGCTCGCTCCCCGGGTACGGCCCCAATCAGTTGCAGCTGATCGAGCAGGTCATGGGGGTGCTGGACCCGCTCGTCCCCATCGACGAGAACCTCGCGCTCATGGCGATCCTGAACGGTTATGTCGAAGGCGCGGCGCGCGAGCAGGTCACCACGGCGGAGGAGGTCCGCCGCAGCGGGCTCACCGAGGAGGAGTGGACCGGGCGGAACTACCCCTACCTGCGGCAACTCCTGGACAGCGGCAAGTACCCGATCTTCACCAGAATCGCTCTGGACGCCCGCCAGCCACGTCTGGACCGGGACGAGCAGTTCCAGCACGGACTGGAGCGCGTCCTCGACTGCATCGAGGCCGCCCTCCCCCGGCCCGCGGAGGACTGACCGTCCGCACGCGAAGGTGCTTTGAAGCCGCTCTTCAGGCTGGTGGGACTCGACAGCTGGGCGGGTGGTCAGGCAGGGGTTACGGCGCCATTGAGGAAGACGTCGATGGCGTCCTCGATCGGGATGACGGTCTCGCCGACCGGACGGCTGCGGCCGAGCGCCAGGCCCATGAACATCGCGGCGATCTGCTCGGGAGGAAGACGCAGCCTGTCGCGCTCGGGTTCGAAGAGTTCGACCAGCGCCTCGCGCGTGCGCTCCATGGACGCGCCGCGGTCGGGCAGAGGTCCGGCCTGCTCGGCGCCCCCTCGGGCGTCGCGCCCCTTGCGTCCGGTGGCGAACAGGGCTCCGAGGACCATGCCCATGCGGGCCAGGTAGGCGTCGATCGCCGCCACCGCCTCGGTGAGTCGTTCGGCGAGCGGGCGGTCGAGGGAGATCTCGGCGATCTCGGCCAGGACGTGGTCGTTGCGCAGCACCTCGGCGGTGCACGCGTCGAGCAGTGCGTCCTTGTCGGCGAAGACGCGGAAGATCGTCGCCTCGCCGATGCCGGCGGCGCGGGCGATCTGCCCCGTGGTCACGGCCGTGCCATGCTCGGCGACCAGGGGCAACGCCGTCCGGACGATCATCTCCCGGCGCTGCTCGGGGCTCATGCCCGGCGCCCTGCGGCGGGTGGGTGGGGTGTCCATGCCGCCCACAATACGGAGTGAGCACTCACTCCGTCAACACCGGAGTGAGTGCTCACTCCGAGTTCGAGTGTGGGTCCTCTGAGCTTGCGGGCACTGGACATATAGGCGCTGACCTGCGAGTTGTTGAGGTTATCCACAGTTCCGCCGTCGACTGTCGTTCGATGTGCCGCGCCGCCCAGGATGGGTCGTGAGCCCGAACCGGCACTCGAGAAAGGAACGACAGATGCACGGCGGATTCCCGGGAATCGGTATCAGCACCCTGGTCTACGGCACGGTCTGGATCGCGACGGCCACCGCCCGCGGCCTGGCCCGGATGCGGGGTGTCCGATGACCACCCCGACCCTCACCACCGAGGTCGCGACGTCCACCTCCGGCGACCTGACGCTCACCGTCATCGTCCCGGCGCACAACGAGGAGGCGGGGCTGCCCGCCACCCTCCAGTCGCTGCGCCGGCAGACCGTCCCTCCCGACCAGATCATCGTGGTGGACGACGGGTCCACCGACCGCACCGGCGAGGTCGCCCGCATCCACGGCGCGACCGTCCTGCGGCCCGACCACCAGCTGGGCAGCAAGGCCCGCGCGCAGAACCACGCCCTCCCCCACTGCGAGGGCGACCTGGTCCTGGCCGTCGACGCCGACACCGTCCTCGCCCCCGACTACATCGAACGCCTCCGCCCGGTCTTCGCCGACCCCGGCGTCGTGATCGCGGCGGGCAACGTCCAGACCCGCTTCACCCGCACCCTCTGGGAACGCGGACGCTCCGTGGAGTACCTCTTCGGGTTCCACTTCCAGCGCCCCATCCAGCAGGGCGCGGCGAGCCCGATGGTCTGCTCCGGCTGCTGCTCGACGTTCCGCCGGGACGTCCTGGCCACGTCCGGCGGGTTCCCCGAACGGACCATCGTCGAGGACATGGACGCCACCTGGACCTGGCAGATCGAGGGCCGCCGCGCCGTCTACGTGCCCGAGGCCGTGGCCTGGGCCGCCGATCCCGAGTCCCTGGTCTACCTGCGCCGCCAGGTCTGGCGCTGGATGTCGGGCTTCTTCCAGAACGTCCGGCTGCACCTGGTCCCAATGGTGCGCCACAAGCCCATGCTGGCGCTCTGGGTCACGCTCGCCGTCCTGGAGATCCTGCTCGCCCCGATGTGGTGGCTGACGCCCGTCCTGCTGACCACGGCCTGGCACCTTCCGCTCGCGTACGCCGCCCTCTGGTGGCTGGCCAGCGAGTTACCGCTGCTCGTCGCGACGCTGTTCTACGCCGCCCGAAAACGCGATCTCCCCCTGCACCGCGTCCTGGCCAACCTCCCGTGCCTCTATCCGATCCGCGTCGTCAACACGTACTACGCGTGGAAGGCGATGATCGTGGAGCTCGTCCTGGTGCCACTGGGCCTGGCCAAAACCCTCAGCACCTACCACAAGGGCCGCTGACCACCGCGCGCATCATCGCAAGGGACGCCACTCAAGGAGGCCCCATGCCCGAACCCACCCCACACCCCGGAACATCCGCCACCAAGCCCGTCCGCGTCCGCCCGATGACCGCAGGCGACGCGCCCGAGGTCCTGGCGATCTACCAGGCGGGCCTGGACACGGGCGACGCCGGCTTCGAGACCACCGTCCCCACCTGGGAGGTGTTCGATAAGGCCAGACATCCACGTCACCGGTTCATCGCCGTCGACACGTCCTCCGGGGAGATCCTGGGCTGGATCGCCGTCTCACCGGTCTCGAGCCGTCCGGTCTACGCCGGAGTCGTGGAGCACAGCGTCTACGTCCATCCGGCGCACCACGGCCGAGGCGTGGCCGTCGCGCTCCTCCGCGCCCTGATCGGCTCCACGGAGTCTGACGGCATCTGGACGATCCAGTCCGGCATCTTCCCCGAGAACACCGCCAGCCTCCGCCTGCACGCGAAAGCGGGCTTCCGCACCGTCGGCACCCGTCACCGCATGGGCCGGCACCACGGCCGCTGGCGGGACGTCGTCCTCCTCGAACGCCGAAGCGAGGTCACCGGCACATGACCCCCATCCGAACACCCGCGCCCTCACCTCACAGGAGAGGCCTGGCGCGACGCCCACCACCCAAAGACCACAGCAAAGCCCCCGTCCACCCCCGATGCCGTAACGACGACCAGCGCTCCATGCACGCCAACCCGCCACTCGAGAAGCCCCCACGTCCCGAGTGAGGTCACACCCGAAGCCGACCACTCCGAACCCAACCCGGAGTGCGAGCGTCGCTCCTCTGCCGGTCGTCATGCGGGACTGAGGGTGGCTGGGCACGACTCGTCCGGACCTGCCAGAGGCCCGGACGAGCCGTGCCCTCTCTTGCAAGCCACCCGTATGAGCGAGGCCACGCCCACGACCAAAACGCGCCCCATCAGCGGGGAGCATCCATGAGCAACGCACGTCGATGACCGGCGCACCTCCATGAGCGGCGCGCCCGAAGCGCGCCTCCGCGTCCTGTGCGCGAGCCCACGATGAGCGGGGGTATGGCTGGGGCGGGGAAATTGGGGGGGGCATGCGGTGCGCTTCGGATTCGTTGCTGTGGGCGGGGCTCGGGAAGCACTGTTAATGGCGTGGGTGGCTTCTCCTTTCGCCAGTGATTTGGTCGGTTTCGCCGTTCTCGTCAGTTTCGGTGAGGTGTTGTCGTGGCGGCGACGACACACCCGGGCTGCTCTTTCCTCAGTTCGTCCTGTGGTCGCGATGGAGGTGGCATCCTGCTAGCAGTAGTTGTCACGTCGAGTTCCCAGTTCGCCCGGGTCGTCCAATATTGGCCAGCGGCAGGGCGAGATCGTGGCGCTGGACGATCGCATTGCACGACCCGTCGCCGATAATCTTCCGCTCAACACCCTGGCCACAGCACCAGGCGCGCCCTTACCGGCGGCTTTGGTCCCTGTACGGATTCGCACCCATATCCCGCAACCGAACCCCACTTGCGATGTTGGCGCGCAGCTCGTCCGGCGCCCTGATCTCGACGGCGGTATTCCATGGCCTTCACCCCCTCGGACCCTGCGGACCCCGACTTCGGGGCGTTCGACCCGAGCTCGCCTCCGCCCTTCGGCATGTCGCATCTCCTTGAACCGGAAGTGTCCCTTCCCGGCGATCCCGACCGTTTCGCGTCGTCCGAGGAGCCGTTGGGGTCGACGCGTCCAGGTTTCGGCGATGGGGTGCGCCCTCCGCCCGGGACGGCCAGCCCGAGCACGATGGATCTGCCGTCGTTTCCCTCGGCGGCGATGCGGGCGCCTCGCAGGCCGCGCGGGTCGAGCAAGACGGCACTGGTCGTCATCGGCGTCGCCGCGGCCGCGGCCGGGGGCGTCCTGGCGTGGGCGGTCGCGGGCTCAGGCGAAGAGGCCCGCAGACCTGGGCCAACGGAGACGCCGCGGGCCACGTTCGTCAGTGCGGCGCCTGTCACGACGCCGACCGGTGCTTCTTCTCCGTCCACTTCTCCCACGACCGGCTCGCCCTCGCCTACTGGTCATCCGTCGAAGGCGGACTCGACTGGTTCCGGTGGTGGATCTGGCGGCGCTCGGCCGTCTTCTGGGCCCAAGAGGAGCGGCGGGGGGCACCGGACGAGTCCGCCTTCGCATCATGCCAACCCGCCGCACACCACCAGGCCCAAGCCGCAGCCCACGCAGCGGCTGTGCCCGGTTTACGACAACGGTGTGCTCGTGGCCTACCGGCCTTGCTGACCCCGCCCTGACCAGAGGCAACCGACCAGATTGGACCTCGATGATCAAACCTCGGGCAGTATTCACCCCTCTGGCGGTCGCGGCTGTCACCGTCGCGTTCACCTCCCCCGTTTCCGCCCAAACCCGCTTCCCCGGCTCCGCGCGAACCGGCTCGGCCGCTGTGCCGTGGCAGCCTGCCTGGTCCAGGCTCGGGCCGCAGAACACGACCGTGACCAGCGACTTCGCGCCGGTCAGCGTGCTGCTCATGACGCATCTGAAGTCCACTGCCAAGGCTCCCTGGACCAAGAGCGTCCAGGCGTGGGTGACCGGGCCGGGGGGCTGGAAGCAGAGCCTGGACCTGAAGTTGTGGAAGGGGCAGCACCACATCGACGGCGACTGGTCGGACCGGCTGTCGCTTCCGCCGCAGGCGCCCGCCGGAAGCTACAAGGTCGGGTTCCTGGCGACCAACAGCACGGGACAGAAGGCATGGCGCGGAGCCGCCGCGTCCTTCACCGTCGGCAAGGTCGCCCATGCGCCGATCAGCGTCACGCCGGTCAGTCCCGTCACGATGACGTCCAAGGGCCGGGGCATCACCGCGCGGTTCTTCTCCCCGACCCAGACCCACAGTGCGTACGCGTCGTTCACCGGTCCCAACGGTCAGACGCTCACGGAGGGGTTCAGTCTGGTCGACGGGAACGTGAGCTACGGAATGTGGCAGGCGAGCGTCCAGTTGCCCGCCGCGTCCGCCCCCGGTACCTGGCATGTCCACACCTCTTACGCCACCGCGCCCGGCAGCTCCTGGCTCGACGGCCCCGGGTCGTCCTTCTCCCTCCGGCAGTTGCCCGCGTTCACCGTCACCGCCAAGCCCACCACGGTCAAACGCGGCAGCCCGGTCGTGCTGTCGGGACGACTCGCCGGACGCCTGCCGAACGGCGCCTACGGCGGTCTCGCCAAGCGCAGGCTTCAGATGATGTTCCGCTGGAACGCCGGTGGCGCGACCCCTCAGAAGATCAACAGCGTCACCACCGACGCCAAGGGCAACTTCCGTGTCTCCGGGTACGCGGCCCGCAACGGCTGGATGTGGGTCACCTGGGCCGGGGATCCCCTCTACCAGCCCGGCGCCAGTCGTGGGTTCTGGATCACCGTGAAGTGACACGGCGCTGAAGCGCTGAACGCACGGCGACGTCGCCCCGGTCGGTCCTCCGCTCTTTCTCCGGAGGGCCTACCGGGACGAATCGCTAGGTGGGTCAGGTGGGGAGGGAGAGGCGGGTGAGGGCGGCGGTGAGGCCTGTATCGCGCATGGTCGGGTTGTTCGTGGTCAGGCCGCGGGTGACCTCGTACCAGGGGCCGAGTTGGTGCCAGAGGAGGCCGCGGGCGCGGAGGGCCGGGGTCACGCCGTAGGCGGTGGCGAGGGCTTCGGCGAAGGCGGGTGGGGTGCCGTGGAGGGTCCACGAGAGGTCGATGGCGGGGTCGCCCGCGTGGGCGTCGCCGAAGTCGATGATGCCGGAGAGGTTGCCGTCCGCGACGAGGATGTGTTCGGGGCCGAGGTCGCCGTGGACGACGGTGTCGCGGATGCCGGTGTCGAGGGCGTTCAGGAGGGACGCCCCGGCTGCGCGAGCGTGCTCGGGTAGCCGGGGGATGACGTGTTCGCGGAACAGTGCGAGGTCCTCGGCGAACTCGTCGCGGGCGTCGCGCAGGCCATGGGCGGTGGCGTCATGGACGTCGGTGTCGTGGAGGGTGCGGAGGAAGCGGCCAAGGGCATGGCCGTGCTCGGCGGTCGGTGACTCCAGCGGGATGCCCGGGACCAGGCGGTGCCGGACGATCAAGGGGTCGGACGACCCGAGTTCCGGCACGGGCACCGCGAGGGGCAGGCGTGGGGCCAGCCAGGGCAGGAGCCGGATCTCGGCCAGCAGGCGCGGGTGGACGTCCGGGCGGCGTGGGGTGCGCACCACCCAGCCGTCCTCGAGCGTCGCCGTGCTGTCCCAGCCCCCGTCGAAGTCGTTCATGATCCAAGTAGATCACTGGGGTTGCAGGCCTGGGCGGCCGAGCTTGGGGCCGCGCATGCGCATGGAGCGGTTGAACGTCGTGGTCAGCGCGATGGCGAGCGACAGCAGGGACAGCAGCAGGACGGCCTCGCGCGGCTCGGTCGCCGACAGGAGGGAACCGCCGAGGAGCTGACCGAGGGGCATGGATCCCCAGCTGGCGAGCAGGGCGACGCTCTTCACCCGGCCGAGGAGGCGGTCGGGGATCACCTTGTACTGGTAGCCGACGACCACGACGTTCCAGATGGGGCTGACGACGGCCATGCAGGCGATGATCGCGGCCACCTCGTACGGGCTGGTCGCGAGGGCCAGCAGTGGCGCGGTCGCGGCCCAGACCCAGGCGGTGCCGATGGCGACGGCCCGGGAGGACAGCAGGTCCGGGACGCGCGGGGCGATGAGGGCGCCGACGAGTCCGCCGACGCCGAAGCAGCCGAGGATCAGGCCCGTCCCGGCACTGCCCGCGCCGAGGTCCTTGGACAGGACGATCAGGGTGAGGATGAGCGCCTGGAACATCAGGTTGACGGCGGACGTCAGCACCACGCTCATCCGGACGAACGGCTCGTTCCACAGCCAGCGCAGGCCGGTGCGGATCTCGTCGTACAGGCCGCTCGCCCACGACCGTCCGGTCGCGTCCGGCTCCGGAGCCGGCGCCGGGCGGCGTTCGGTGCGGATGCCGACGATGGTCGCCAGGGAGACCAGGTAGGACGCGGCGTCAGCGGCGAAGGGCAGGGCGTGGCCGAAGCCGAAGAGCAGGCCGCCGAGCGGCGATCCGGTGAGGGCGGCGCTGCGGCTCTTGGCCTCCTGGCGGGCGAGCGCCTCGGTGAGGCGTTCGGACGGGACGAGCGCCGGAAGCAGGGCGCGCTGCGCGACGCTGAAGAAGACGAAGCACGAGCCGGACACGAATCCGGTGGCGAGGATGTGCGGGAAGGTCACCGTGTCCAGGGCGAACGCGGCGACGAGGCTGCCGAGCGCGGCGAACTGCCCGATCTCGCAGTAGAGCATGACGTGGCGGCGGTCCCAGCGGTCCACGAGGGCGCCGGCGGGCAGGTAGAAGAGGACATACGGAAGGGTTCCGGCGAAGCCGGAGATCCCGGCCTTGGCCGGGGAGCCGGTGAGCGCCAGGACCAGCAGCGGGAACGCCACCGAGGTCATCCGGGTGCCGACCTCGGAGAAGGTCTGCCCCGTCCAGAGCAGGACGAAGTTCCGGTTTCGCCAAAGTGACACTTTTCCCCGCATCACGCCAAGATCACCCGCGTGCGCGGGACCCGTCAAGGCTCCCCGCCGCCACCTGTGGGTTCACTGGGAGGGCGGCTCGAGCACCCCGGTCCGCTGGAAGCCCGTCAGCGCCTTCGTCCACGGCTCCAGCTCGAGCCCCTTCTCGTCGAGCCACGCGTCGCTCCAGTACGTGGTCGGGTACAGCTCGCCGTCGTCGCAGATCAGCGTGGCGACGGTGCCCTCGCGTCCGTCCCGGACGAGCTGCGACACCAGTTGCAGCGCGCCCCACAGGTTCGTCCCGGTGGACGCGCCGCCCCGCTGACCGGTCGTCCCGTACAGGAACCGCATGGCGGCCAGGCTCGCGGCGTCCGGAACGGGCATGACCACGTCCACCACGGACGCGTCGAAACTCGGTTCCACGCGCGGACGCCCGATGCCCTCGATCCGGGACGGCATCCCGGTCATGTAGTCGTCGACGCCGTAGGCCCAGGCGGGGAAGTACGCCGAGTTCTCCGGGTCCACGACCGCGAGCCGGGGACGCGTCTCGCCGGCCTCATCCGCGATGCGGCGGCCGATCGCGGTGGCGGTGCCGCCGCTTCCCGCGCCGACCACGATCCAGTCGGGGACGACCGGGAGCCGGTCGAACAGGACATGTCCGATGTCGTCCTCGCCGCCCGCGCTCGCGGCGATGGCGTCGGCGGACGCGGCCAGGTAGTTCATGTAGTGGCCGCCCCGTTGCCCGGCGAGCTGTTCGGCCCCGTGGTAGATGGCGAGCGGCGGATGGACGAGATGGACCGTCCCTCCGTGGCTCTCGATCCGCGCGATCTTCTCCGCGCTGGAACGGCGCGGCATGACGGCGACGAACGGATGTCCCAGCAGGCGGGCGACGTACGCCTGCGCGACGGCCGCGTTCCCGCCGGTCGCCTCGACGACCGTCTCCCCCGGCTCGAGCGCGCCGCGTCGCAGGGCGTCCCGGAACAGGGCGCGCGCCAGGCGGTGTTTGAGGCTGCCGGTCGGGTGGGTGGACTCGTCCAGCAGGTACAGGTCGACGCCCCACTCGGGCCGCAGCGGGAACTTGCGCACGACGCCCGTGGTCGCGCGGTGTTCGGCGGCGTCGGCGTCCAGAAGGCGGAGGGAGTCGATCATCCGGACGACGGTAGCCCGTCCCGGGGAGCGCGTTGATCTACTTCCGTGCCCGCGCGACGTCTGCGCCCGCGTGACGTCCGCGCCCGCGACCGGGCGCCGCGCCGGGGACGGGGGTGAGTAGGTTGATGATCATGAGGATGACGAAGTACGGGCACGCGTGCGTTCGCCTCGAGAAGGACGGCCGGGCGCTGGTGATCGACCCTGGTGAGCTGACCTCCCAGGTCGCGGCGGTCGAGGGCGTGGAGGCGGTGCTCATCACGCACGAGCACTTCGACCACTTCAACCTCGACCTGCTCTGGACCGCCCCGGCGATCTACACCAGCGCGGGCGTCGCCCGAGTGCTGGACGAATCGGACGACTTTCGCGAACTGGCCCGCGACCGCGTCCACGTCGTCCGGGACGGCGACACGTTCGAGGCGGCGGGGTTCCGGGTCCGCGTGGCGGGCGAGAAGCACCACCTCAGCCACCTCGACTTCCCGCCCTGCGACAACGTCGGTTTTCTTCTGGACGACGAGGTCTTCCATCCCGGCGACGCGATGACCAGGGTGGACGTCCCGACGCTGCTGTTCGCGGGGCAGGCGCCGTGGCTGACCGTCCCGATGTTGACCGCGTACCTGCGGGCCGTCCGTCCGGAGCGGGCGTTCGCGGTCCACGACGGGCTGGCGAACGAGATCGGCCTGCGGCTGGTCGACGGGGTGCTGGCGATGGAGGCCGATCGCGCGGGCCGCGAGATCCGGCGTCCCGCCGCCGGGGAGGTAGTAGAGCTGTAACCCGAGCGGAAGCTTGGGACTGTCGTGGGCTCCCCTCTGCCCGACCTTGGGGAACGCTCCCTGCATGAGCAGTTCGGAAAGGGACGTCCAGGCGGGGCCGGTGCTCGGGGCCTGGCGGGGCGGGGTGGCGCGGTTCCTCGGCATCCCGTACGGGCGTCCGCTCAGGGGCGAGGCGCGGTTCGCCGCGCCTGACACGGACGTGGGCTGGGAAGGGGTCCTCGACGCGACGGAGTTCGGGCCGTCCCCGCCGCAGTCCCCCACCCCGTCCGGCCCGCCGGGCTCGGATCCGGACGACTACCTGCGCGTCAACGTCTGGACGCCCGACCCCGACGCGTCGGGCCTGCCCGTGATCGTGTGGGTGCACGGGGGCGGATTCGTGACGGGCACGTCCGCCGACCCGTCCTTCGAGGGGACGGGCCTGGCGCGGGACGCGAACGTCGTGCTCGTGTCGATGAACCACCGCCTCGGCGTGGACGGGTTCGCGCTGGTGGACGGCGCTCCGGCGAACCGCGCGCTGCTCGACCAGGCCGCGGCGCTGCGCTGGGTGCACGACAACGTCGCCGCGTTCGGCGGCGACCCTGGGAACGTGACGCTGTACGGGCAGTCGGCCGGAGCCGGATGCGTCGCCGCACTGGCCACGATGCCAGGTGTATACGGCTATTTCCGGCGGCTGATCCTGGCCAGCCTGCCGAACGCGTACCAGTCCCCCGAACGCGCCCGGCAGGTCGCGGCGGACGTCGCGGGCCGCGCCGGGGTGCGTCCGACCGTCGCGGACTTCACGCGCATCCCTCCGGACGACCTGGTCAAGGCGGTCGCCGAAGGACTGGCGCAGAACAG
This sequence comes from Spirillospora sp. NPDC052269, assembly GCF_040679435.1. NCBI lineage: Bacteria > Bacillati > Actinomycetota > Actinomycetes > Streptosporangiales > Thermomonosporaceae > Spirillospora > Spirillospora sp. NPDC052269. The sequence goes on along the minus strand of NZ_JBFAUU010000013.1, from coordinate 186,536 downwards.
CCCGGGCCCGGTCGTGGACGGCGAGGTGCTGCCCACCGACCCGTGGACCGCGTTCGGCGAGGGCGCCCTCGGCGACGTCCCGATCATGATCGGCCACACCAGCGACGAGTACCGCCTGTTCGTCGCCCGCGCCGGACTGCTCGGCCGCGTGACCTCCGACCAGTCCGAACACGCGCTGAAGACGCTCGCGCCGGGCAGCCCCGACGCCTACCGGACGGCCTATCCCGACGCCTCGCCCGAGGAGTTGTACGACCTGGTCGTCAGCGACGCCGTGTTCCGCATGGGGACGTACCGGCTCGCCGAACTCCACGAGGGGTCGACGTACCTGTACGAGCTGAGGCTCCCGGTTCCGGCGGAGGGCGGGGCGCTCGGCTCCCCGCACGGCGCGGACATTCCGCTCGTCTTCGACGTGTTCGATGAGGGTCTCGGGGCCGAGTTGTACGAGGGCGAGCCGTCCGCCGAGGCCCGGGAGCTGGGCATCGAGATGCGCCAGGTCTGGGGCGACTTCGCGCGCGGCGGTGATCCGGGCTGGCTGCCGTTCGACCAGGACCGGCGCCTGACGCGGGTCTTCGACGAGCAGATCTCGGAGGTCCGCTATCCGGAGGAGGCGTCCCGCCGGATCTGGGCCGAGACCCGATTCGGCCCGCTCCCCGCGACGTAGGGCCTCGGACCCGCCCGAACATGACGGTCAGTTCGCCGTCACTTGACCTTCCTCCGGGCACGTCCGGGTATCTCCAGCTGAAAGCGGACCGCAAACGGACGCGGGCGGCGGATCGGGGGTAGTGATGCGGGTGTTCGTCACGGGCGCGTCCGGATGGATCGGGTCGGCCCTCATGCCGGAACTCATCCAGGCGGGCCATCAGGTCGTCGGCCTCGCCAGGTCGGACTGCGCCGCCGGCGCGATCGCCGGGGCGGGAGCCGAGGCGCTGCGCGGCGACCTGGACGATCTGGACACGCTGCGCGCCGCGGCGGAGGACGCCGACGGTGTCGTCCACCTGGCGTTCAATCACGATTTCACCCAGTACGAGCAGTCGGTGCGCGAAGACGCGCGGGTCATCGAGGCGCTGTGCGGAGCGCTCGCGGGATCCGGGAAGCCGCTGGTCGTCACGTCCGGGACGCCCATCGTGCCGGGACGCCCCGCGACCGAGTACGACGACTCCCTGCCGAACACCCCGGCCGCGGCCAGGGACGCGAACACCCGCCTGGCCCTCGAGGCCGCGGGCCACGACGTCCGGTCGTCGGTCGTGCGGCTGCCCCGGTCGGTGCACGGCGTGGACGACCTGCACGGCTTCGTCGCCCGCATGATCGACATCGCCCGCGAGAAGGGCGTGTCCGGCAAGGTCGACGACGGGGCGAGCCGCTGGCCCGCGGTCCACGTCGAGGACGCGGCGCTCCTGTTCCGCCTCGCGCTGGAGGAGGCGCCGGCGGGATCGGTCCTGCACGCGGTCGGCGACGAGGGCGTGCCGATCCACGACATCGCCGACGCCATCGGCCGCCACCTTGGCATGCCAACGGCGTCCGTCCCCGCTGACGCCTTCGGCTTCCTCGGCCCGCTCCTCTCAGTCGACCAACCCGCCTCAAGCATGCTCACCCGCCAACTGCTGGAATGGCAGCCGACCCGCCCCGGCCTCCTAGCCGACCTGAACATGGGCCACTACTTCGACGAGGCGACCCAGTGACCGTGGCCTCCGCCCACAGCTGCCTTCCTTCGCTTCACCGTCGCCGCGCGTACGGTTCGACGGTCCAGTGCCCGCCGGTGACGGTGACGGCCTGGTCGTCGTTGATCGAGACGAAACGGCCCTGGCCTGTGGCGAGACGGTCGTGACGTTCGGCGCGTCCCCGGTTCCGGTGCGGCAGGACGGTGAAGGGGACGAGCCCGAGCCCTGAAGTCGTGGCCGGTCGGCCGGGGTCGTCCGGGTCGGCGAAGGTCCGCAGGTCAGGCCCGGCCAGTACGGCCCCGGCCGAGATCCCGGCGTAGGCGAGACACCCTTCGCGCACGGCTTGTTTCACTGTTTCGTCGAACCCGCTGCGCTGAACGTGTTCGAGCAGGTGCATCGCATATCCGCCGCAGACGAATACGAGCTGGGCCTGGTCGAGCGCACGGTCGACGTCCAGCTGCGACGAGTTCTCCAACCCCAGCAACTCGACCTCCAGTCCGGCCCGCTGAAGCAGCTCGTCGGCGACCTTGGCAAACGGCGCGTCCGGCAGGGGGTTGGCGGCTGTGGGGATCAGCACGGCACGACGGGGCATTTCCGGCAGCGACTCCAGCCAGCCGGGCAGCGCGTCCAAGTCGGCCGATCCCAGGAACAGCCGCTGGGCCGCAGGACGTCGAGGCATGTGGTCAGCCTAGAAGGCGCCCCTCGATCGGCGTCCTCACTGCTGGACGCGGTTGAGGAAGTCGGCGATGAGTGGGGCGATCTCGGGCAGGTGGGTTTCGAGGGCGAAGTGGCCGGTGTCGAAGAGGTGGAGTTCGGCGGCTGGGACGTCGGCGAGGTAGGCGTGGGCTCCCGGGGCGGGGAAGAACGGGTCGTTCGCGCCCCAGGTGATGAGCGTGGGCGGGGTGTGCTCGCGCAGCCAGGACTGCCAGGCGGGGTAGCGCTCGACGTTGGAGTGGTAGTCGAAGGCCAGCGCGACCTGGGCTTCCTTCCGGCCGGGGAGGTGGAGGAAGTGCTGGTCGAGCGTCCACGACTCGGGGGCGATCATGTCGGGGTCGGCGACGCCGGTCTCGTACTGACCGCGTGTGCCTTCGAGGGTGAGCAGGCCGCGGACGGTCTGTTCGGCGTCCGGCTGGTCGGGGCGCAGGGCGATGAAGTCGCGGGCGCCGTCCGAGAGGCCGGCCTCGTACGCGTTGCCGTTCTGGACCACCAGGCCGGCGATCCACTCGGGGTGGCGTTCGGCGAGCCGGAACCCGACCGGAGCCCCGAAGTCGAACATGTACATGACGAACCGCCGCAGTCCGAGCCGCTGGACGAACCCCTCGGTGATGTCGGCGAGACGGTCGAACGAGTAGGTGAAGTCGTCCGGCGCTTCGGTGCGTCCGAAACCCGGGTAGTCGGGCGCGATGAGGCGGTACCGCGTCCCCAGGACGTCGATCAGCCTCCGGAACTGGTGCGATCCGGACGGGACCCCGTGGAGGAGGAGCAGGACGGGCGCGTCGTCACGTTCGGGCAGCGACTCCCGGTAGAAGACGCGCACGCCGTCGACGTCCAGGTGCCGATGGACGGAACGGGCGATCTGGGGCAACGTCATCACTAACGCCTTTCAGTGCGGAAGATGCGTTAGTTATAGGCAGAATCGACCTAACGGGTCAAGACGCAGATGTAGCATTAGTGGCATGAGCGACGTCGTCCCGCTGACCGGGGAGCCCCTGGCCCTGGACCTTGTCAACACCCGCACGGCCGTGGGCGACCTGCTCGCCTCCCCCGATGACCTGCGAAAATGGTGCGCTCTTCAGGCTGGCCGCCTACCGGACGAGGTGGTGGCCGACGCGGCCGCGCTCGCCGCCGTCCAGGTCGTCCGCGAACACACGGCCCGGGCACTCGAACGCCTCCGGCACGGCGAACGTCCTGACGACGAAGACCTGAAGGCGCTCAACGACGCGCAGCGCGCGGCACCGGCGATCAGTGAGCTGGTGTGGGATGGCTCGACGCTCATCACCGAACGCCGTCGAAGCGGACCGTCCGAAACCCACCTGGCCGCCCACCTGGCCGAGGCCGCCGCCGAGCTGCTCACCGACCCGGCGATCACCAAGGTCCGCGAATGCGAGGCGGACGACTGCGTGATGCTGTTCCTCCCCGCCCACCCGCGCCGGCGCTGGTGCTCCCCCGCCCGCTGCGGCAACCGCGTCCGCGTGGCCCGCCACTACCAGCGCCGCAAGGCCGACTAGCAGCTTGGCGATACCCGCGCGGTCGTGATCAGAGTGAGGCGCGGAGGTGTTCGACCGCCGCGGTGATCGAGGGCCGGGCGTCCTCGCGCCGCCAGGCCAGGACCGTCGTGCAGTGGTGGTCGCCGCGCAGGGGAACGATGACCACGCCGGACCGCGCGTAGTGCTGGTCGGTGCTCATCGACACCAGCGCGATCCCGACCCCGGCGGCGACCAACTCCAGGGTCTCCTCCAGAGCGGCGGACTCGGCCGCCCGCTGCCCACCGGTGGCGCCGATCGCGGCTGGGGCGCGGAAGCGGGCCCATTCCGAATCGGGTGATCTCGGGGTGACCCAGGCCAGTCCGTGCAGTTCGTCGGGGTGCAGGTCGAGCCGTGCGGCCAAAGGATGACCCACCGGCAGGGCGATGGCCCGGCGGTCGGTGGCCAGCGGAAGGGTCTCCAGTGCGTCGGTGGAGACCGGCGGCCAGATGACGGCCAGATCGCTGTCTCCGGTGAGCAGGCCGCAGGTCGGGTCGTCGAAGTCGAATCGGCGCAGTGCCAGACGGATGCCGAGCCGTTCGCGCAACATGTTGATCACTTTGCTGGTGCGCGTCCCGGCGGCCTCGCCCATGAACCCCAGGGTCAGCTCCGACGAGTCGGCCCCGGAGAGCGCCGCCTCCACCTCGTCCAGCGCGGCCAACGCCGGCAACGCCCTTTCCAGGACGCGCCGACCGTGCGGGGTCAGGGTGGTGCCCGCCTGCTCTCGTCGCAGCAGGGGTTCACCTCCGCGGGACTCCAGACGGGCGACGGCGGCGCTGACGCTGGGCTGACTGACACCCAGCGCTTCGGCGGCGGCGGTGAAGGACCCCGTCCGCGCGACCGCCGCGAACGCGCGCAGAGCCGAGACGGTGACGCGCGAGGAGTCGGTCATAACCTAAGGCTATAGGTATGCGGTCGGACTATTCGACTGTCCGCGACGACGTGCCGAGACTGGCGGAGTGATCAAACTCAATGGTTCCGACCTGCGCTTGGCCATAGGCGCCAGCACCGGCGCGGCCCTGTACTCGGCGGTGTTCGGAGCACTCGCCGTCCAGAACGGCTGGTCGGTGGCGCAGGCGATGGCGGCCAGCGTTTTCATCCATGCCGGAGGCGCCCAGCTCGTCGGGCTGGCAGCGCTCGGCGCGGGCGCCGCACCGCTGACAGCGGTCGCCGCGGGAACCCTGGTGAACCTGCGGCTGGGAGTGTTCGGCTTCGCGTTGGGCGACGTGTTCGCCTCGCGGCGAGCACGGTTCGGCGCCGCCCACCTGGTCTCCGACGAGTCCGCCGGGGCCGCGCTGACCCGCGCCACACCCGCGGAACGACGGCGGACCTTCGTGGTCGTCGGCCTGATCCTGTTCACCGGCTGGACAACCGGGACGCTGATCGGCGCCGTCTTCGGGGCGACGCTCCCCGATCAGGTGCGCGGCATCCTCGACTCGGCCGCGGCGGCGGTTTTCGCGGCCTTGGTGGTGCCCCTGATCCAGGGGCGCCGCGAGCTGGCGTTGGCGCTGATGGCGTTCGTCGTGGCACTGGGGGCGGTGGCTCACGTGGCTCCCGGCGTCCCGGTACTGCTGGGCGCGCTGATGGTGGTACCCGCCGCACTGGTCCGGCGAAGGAGCGTGGCGCGATGACCGTGTGGCTCTTCATCGGCGGCCTGGCGGCCACAACCCTTCTGATCCGGCTTGGCGGCGTGGTGCTGGCCGCACGCGGCGTAGGGAAAACCGATTCCGACACCGGCATGGTGGCGTTGCTTCCGGTCGCACTGCTGGCAGCCGTCGCGGCAACACAGGTGGTCCCCAAGGGGCATCTCGAGCCTCACCTGCTGGCGGCGGCGGTCGCCGCGGGCGTGGCCAGCACACGGCTGACCTTCCTCCCGGCGGTGCTGGTCGGAGCGGCGGCGGGGGCACTTGTCAGCCTCACCTGATCGCGCCGCCGCACGCGTCCCTCGCCACCGGTGGGACGTGGAGTCGCGCCACCGCCGCGGCCTCCTCGGGCGGCCTCCGGCCAGTCCAAGCGCTCGACAAAGCCGACGAAACGACAGCTAGGGCGGATTTATGATCACGCTGTGGAGAACCGCGGGGAGAATGCCAGGCTGGTGAAGCCAAAGCGTCGGTGGGGCAAGTGGTCGCTCGACGAGGACGGCTGGCACAGCTGGTGGTGGATCCCGATCACCACCGGCGTCCTGCTGGTCCTGGTGTGGGCCATCGACATGATCATCGAGTTCATCAGCAGCGAGGGTGACGGCGTCTCGGCGCTCTTGCTCGTGGTTCCGTTCGCCGTCCTTTTCTCTGGGCTTCCGACCTACCTGACGCTGATGATGGGGTTCATCGCCGACCGTTGGCCTCCGGTGGTCGCCGCGAGCGTGGCGGGCGCGAGCGGTGGCCTGTACCTACTCGCCCAGGACCAGCACCTGGCACGCACGATCGTCGCCGCGATCTGCTTCCTCATCGCCATCGCCGCACTCGCGTCGGCCTGGATCCGCCGCCGGATGAATCCCGCCCTCTTCCGAACCGACTAGGTCAGAGCTTCCCGAGGGCCGCGAGCCAGGCGTGCTCTTCGGGGGTGGTCGGGTAGTAGACGATGAGCTCGACGTCCGGGGCACCGGCGGGGCGCAGGACGTGGAAGCCGAGCGTGACCGGGCCGAGCTCGGGATGGATGAAGACCTTGCTGCCGGTGGTCTTCTCGTAGACCTGCTGCTGCGGCCACCACTCGACGAACTCGGGGGACGCGGCGGCGAGGCGGCCGATGAGCTGCTCGATGCGCGGGTCGCCGGGGTGCTGGCCGGAGGCGCGGCGGAGCATGGCGAGCTGCCCCTGAGCTGCGGCCTTCCAGTCGGGGTAGAGGTCACGCAGCCGCGGGTCGGTCATGGCGAGCCACGCCATGTTCCGGTCGTGCGGCGGAAGCTTCCCGAAGTCGGTGATCAGGGCCGCGCCGAGCCGGTTCCAGGTCAGGACGTCGCGGCAGGGGTTCAGCGTGAAGGCGGGCCCGGCGAAGGAGTCGACGAGTTCCTGGAGTCCGCGAACGTCCGAGGCCGGGGGCTGATGACGGGGCGTGGCACGTCCGGCGGCGGATGATCGCAGGTTCGCGGCGAGGGCATGCAGGTGGGCGCGTTCGGTGTCGTCCAGGCCGAGCACGGTGGCGAGGGCGTCGAGCACCTGCGCCGAGGGCCGGACCCGTCCCTGCTCGATGCGCTGGTAGTGGTCGGGGCTGACCCCGGCGACGATGGCGAGTTCCTCGCGCCGCAGGCCCGGGACGCGTCGTCCGGACGAACGCGGGAGGCCCACCTGCTCGGGCGAGACCCGTCCGCGATGGTGGCGGAGAAAGGCGGCGAGCTCGTCGCGGGGATCGTCCAACGTCATGCTCATTACCCTGGCATGACGTGGGCACGAGGGTGGCCATGCGATGGCCAGGTACGACTCCCCCTGCCACCTCTCGGGCGTTCCACCGAAGGTGGGACGCATGGCGATCTCCGTCCCCACACACGTCAGGTCGGCACTGCTCGCGCTGGTCGCAGGCAGTACCGTGGCCAACCTCTACTACGCCCAGCCCGTCCTGGCCTCGCTCGCGCCCTCGCTGAACACCTCTCCGAGCAGCGCGGCGATGGTCATCGCGGCCACACTCGTCGGGAACGGCCTGGCCCAGCTGCTGCTGGTGCCGCTGGCCGATCTGGTGGAGCGGCGACGCCTGACACAGGTGCTGCTGGCCGTCCAGGCCGCGGCGATGCTGGCCATGGCCGTCTCCCACCGGCTTCCCGTCGCGATCGCCGCCAGCGTGGTGATCGGGCTGGGCGGTTCGGCCGCGATGGCGCTCCTGTCGTACGCGGCGTCCCTGACCTCGGTTCGGGATCGCGGGCGCACGACCGGAACGATCATGAGCGGTGTCCTGCTGGGGATCCTGTTCTCGCGGAGCATCAGCGGGTTCGTCAGCACGGCGCTGAGCTGGCGCGCCACGTACTTCGGCGGCGCCGCGCTGGCCGTGGCCGCCGCGCTCCTGCTGTTCGCGTTTCCGACGTCCCGGAACCCCGAGCCGCCGTCGGGCTACACGCGCCTGCTCGCATCGGTGGCGGAAATCGTCGCCCGTGACCGGTTCGTCCAGCGCCGCATGCTGATCGGCGCGCTCGGGTTCGTCTCGTTCAACGTCTGGTGGACGGGCCTGACGCTGCTGCTGTCGGATCGTCCGTACGGGTTCAGCGACCAGACGATCGGGCTGTTCGGCATCATCGGCCTGCTCGGCGCGCTGATCGCCAAGAACGCCGGCTCCTGGTTCGACCGCGGCCACGGCCCCGTCGTGTCCCGCTTCGGCTGGACGGCCATCGCCGCCGCCTGGGCCGCCGCGTTCCTCGCCAGCGACGGAGGACTCACCGGAGTCGCCGGGGTCGCCGTGGCGGTCGCGCTGCTGGACGCGGGCATGCAGGCCCAGCACGTCACCAACCAGTCCACCCTGATCGCCGCCCGCCCCACGGAAACGGCCCGCGTGACGACGGCCTACATGTCGACGACGGTTCTGTCCGGAGCCGTCGGCAGCGCCCTCGCGTCCTCGCTCTACTCGGCGCAGGGATGGAACGCCCTGGTCGTCCTCGGCCTGGCCTGCAGCACCCTCGCCCTGCTGGCCCTACGCACAGGCCGTACCATCCCGGACGCCCCGACCCAAATCGGCGAAAGCGTCAAGGACACCCAGCCCGTTTCCTAGCCACCCGACACCGAGCGCTACCCGAACGCCCTCTCCCTAAGGGCACTCACCAACCCGGCGAACTCCCGCGAGGACATGCAAAGATGCCCGCCCGCCACGTCCTTCGAGTCCCGCAGCCCAACCCCTGGCGTGAGCTCTCCCACCTCAATGCACACGTCATCGTCGGCGGTACCGCTGTACGAACTCTTGCGCCAGCGCATCGGTCACCCCTCCGGCTTCGTCCGCTTCAAGCGCTCGATCAGGTCACCGAACTCGGCCTCACTCAGGCTCAGGCACCCGACATTCGGGCCTCTCGAGTCTCTGATGCCCACACCATGCGCAAGTCGTCCCAGCTCCACGCACACTTCGTCGTTTGCCGTGCCGCTGTAGGAACTCTTGCGCCAGCGCATTAGCGCTCCTGCCCCAGCCACTCGATGGCTTCCGCGAGCGCCCTGAACTCGGCTGCGGTCAAGCTCAGGACGCCGGAGCGCGGACTCTTGGAGTCCCGAATGCCCACACCTTGCGCAAGGCTCCCCAGCTCAACGCACTGCTCGTCGTTGACACCACCGCTGTGGGAGCTCTTGCGCCAGTGCATCACTCAGCCCTCCGAAGGCATCTCCTTGATGCACTCCACGAGACCCCCAAACTCAACCTCAGTCAAGCTCAGGTGTCCGTTGCCAGGGCTCTTCGAGTCTCGGATGCCCACACGCTGCACAAAGCGCCCCAACTCAACACACTGCTCGTCGGTCGCGCCGCCGCTGTACGAACTCTTGCGCCATGTCACGTTCATGAGTACCTCTCCAAGTACTTGAGCAACACCGACCGCGAAGCGTCTTCAGAGGCCGCCTTAGCGCCCGTGCGATCAAAAATAATGGACAGTTCGCGGACTTCGCCAGGCGTCTCGATCATGCGCCCGCCGTTGGTGGCACCGGCGTACGCGACATCTCGGCTTCCCAGACTGAGCATCTGGACCGAACCGTCACCCCCGACGTGGGCACCCGCCGAGAACGGAACCACGCGGATGCTGACCCCCGGGAGGTCAGCCAACTTGAGCAGGTACTCAATCTGCGCCTTCATCACCTCCCTGCCACCGACCTCCCTCGCAAGAACACCCTCATCGAGCAGCGCCCAGACCTCCAGGTCACCACTCTCGACACGTTCAAGGAACATCTTCTTGCGAGTCACCCGGCGCACCATCGACGCCTCGTAGTCCTTCGCGACCCCCGCACGCACGTATGCCCAGGTGTAGTCGTCCGTCTGCAACGCGATCGGGATCACCTGCCCATGCCACAGCTTGATCAGACTGGCCTGCTCCTCATACCTCGCAAGCTGCTTGCCCCACTCCGGTTTGTGCTCCATGCACGCAAACCACAACATCACCTGCAGAAGTACGCCAGTGTCATATTTGCCGTCTAGCTTCCTCAATTGGTCTTCCTGAGGACGCTGCCGTCCGGCCTCCATGTTCGAAACAGAGGAGCGGGCAACGCCGATGATCTTTCCGCACTGGGTCAGCGACAGCCCCTGCTTCTCCCTCAGAAAGCGCAGGTAGAAGGCCAGAAAGTGCCACATCGAGATCTTGGGGTCCAGGGGGTCGCGGACGAGGGGCATGTGAACTCCTGTTTGGTGCTGTTTGAATAACACGGCAAGCCTAGGCACGGAGAGCGACGCTTGGGGCGTGAATTCAGACATCCGGTTCGAGGACGGCACAGCGGTGACGCCGAAGACAGACGACCTGATCATGTCCATGCTGGGCTCACCTGCGGCGGCGGGGCTCGCACGGACGATGACGGCGCAGCGACTTCACAAATGGGACTTTTTCCATATTCACGACGATGCCGCTCTTATCGTCGCTGAACTCGTGGCGAACGCGGCCGAGGCGACGCCGTGCGCGAAAATCCGGTTCCAGCTCAGCAAGGACGCTCACGGAATCGTGATCGCCGTCTGGGATTCCAGCCCCGCTCTCCCGGTCGCCAGACCGGTCACCGAAATGACTCTGGACGAACTCGACATTTCCGAAGAGTCCTTCGATGTGAACGGTGGCTGGGGCCTCCCGATCGTCCAGGCCCTCTCGAACTGCTGCGGTTGCACCCCCGACCCGTCCGGCGGCAAATGGATCTGGGCCCGCCTCGTCCCCTGACAGTGGCGCGGCCTCGAGATCGCCGAACCGTCGCGTGCAAGGTGCCCACATCAGGCGACCTTCGCCCTGCCGGTACGTTCGGGGAATGGATGACGGCGACCGACCGACGCTCGATCAGATCGAGGAACGCTTCGTGGAACTTGTCGCTGGTCGGCTGTCCCGGGACAACGCCGACCGGTGGGCGGCGAGGTGGGTTTCGGACGACGGGATCGACTGGGACGACGTCTCCTGGTGGGCGCTGAACCTTCTCTACGGGATCGATCTGCCCGCGGGCGCGGGCGGTGGCTACCTGCACGATGACGAACAGGTGCGGGCTTGGCTCGCCGAGCTGAGGGAACGCCGGGCGATGTGACGCCGATCGGGACCAGGGCACCAGGTTCGTCCCCGTCCGCATCGTCGGGGTGTGTACGGCTACGTCGCAGGTAATCGCCCTGTCTACCGGACGTTCCCTAGCGTCGTGGTCATCGAGGTGACGAACTCCGGAAAGAGGACTCCGATGACCACGACGACCACGACTCGCAACTCCACCGGCCTGTTCGCCGACGCCAACCGGTTCCTGCGGCTGGCGCTGCGCCTGGACGCGATCGTGACCGGCGCCAACGGCCTGCTTTACCTCGCTCTGGCCTCTCCGCTCCAGGACCTGCTCGGACTCGACGTCGGCCCTGGACGAGAGATCGGCGCGTTCCTCCTGCTGTACGCCGTTGCCGTGTGGGCCATCTCCATGCGGCCCAAGCGAATCGCCGTGACGGCCGTGGTCGAGGCGAACGCACTGTGGACGGTTCTGAGCGTCCTCACCGTGATCGAGGGCTGGTTCTCACTGAGCACCGTCGGGGCCGTGTGGGCAGTGCTCCAGGCCATCGTGGTCGCCGGCTTCGGAGCCCTTCAGTACATCGCGCTACGCCGTACGCGCTGAACCGATGACATCCGGACGTCCGACAGCGACAGTCGCGGGGGCTCTGACCAGCGCGAGCATCGATGTGATGTGCAGCGCGAACAGAAGCGGCACGGCGGCTGTCGGGATCAGCACGAGCGGGAGCGCGCTGATCCCCGCGCCGGGCGGCGTGGCGCCGAGCGACCGTAGCCGGTGAGCTGCCGCGGCCCCCGGGGGCGGCTTCCCGCCGCGCCCATGAAGCCCTGCCCGCGGCCCGCGACCGCTGCTCATCAAGCAGCGGGGCCGGTGATCAATCCGTTCGGTGAGGCGAGCGGCTCTTCGCGGCGGCGCTTGTAGTACGCGTACGTCACCGCCAGGAGCAGCGGGCCCCACAGGGTCAGCGGAAGGGTGGCGCCCATCGCGAGGGTCTTCCACCAGCCGTTGGAGTACTCGACGAGGGGCACCCCTCCAATGTGGAACAGGGCGAGCCACAGGGGATCCCACAGCGCGATCAGCCCCAGGCCGCCGAGTGCGCCGGGCACGATCGCGGCGAGCGGCGGAATGCGCCTTCCTCCGATGAACGGCATCCATGACGGTGCGATTTCGCCCCATCTGGCCAGCAGGCCGAAGGTGAGATAGGCCAGTCCCTCCGAGAGAACACTGAGCCCGAAAACATACAGAATCACCCACCAGTGCCAGGGCTTGTGCACCTGGTAAACCTGGCCCATCTCGTACCCGAACGCAAACGGCAGACGCCACACGCACGACGGGAGGACGAGCAGGGGAACAAGCCGGGCGCAACGGACGGCCCAGCCCGGAACGGGACGCGCGGTGCCGCCGACCGCCGGAGAGGGATGAAGCTTTGATTCGCATGGGTCGATCCTCGTCATCCGAGGAGCGCCGGTGATCCCCTTCAGGAGGGATTCGAGGGGACCACAGCGGGAGGCGGCCCCCTCGTCCGGGGCCCGGATTCCCCCGCACGGAGGACCCCGGACGAGCTGGGTGGACGCTCGGAACGCTCCCCGGCATCCGCCTTTTCCCGTCGTCCGATGATCACTGAAATCGAACCGTTTGTCCATGCGGCTTTACTGTGGCCACATAACACCCTGAAACTGTTTTGACATTCCCATTTTCCTGGGCAGTTTGGGGTGCGACGAACCTTTTCTCCCGGCCCGGAAACAGTGCCGTTTCAAATGGTGCTGATCTTGGGGTTCTTCGCGATCGGTAGCGGGTAGATCACGCCGCGTATTGATCATGTTGGGCCTGGGGGAAAAGCATGGGCGGTCCACGCCACGGCGGAATGTTGCGCCGGCTGAGTAAGACGAGAGCATTCATCGCAGCAGTGCTCTGCTGCGCGCTCGTGACCACCGCGGCATCGCCCGCGTCAGCCGGGCAGGCCCATGCCGACGCCCTCAGAAAGCCCGTCGTGCCGGCGGCCGCCGCGCGCGGAAATCCAACGCTGAGCAGTTCGTTCAGCTCGGGTAAACCCGCGATCGGTCAAAGCGCGACTTTGACGTTCACCATCACGAACACTTCCGGCAGGCCCGCGAGGCATGGCCTGTCGTTCACCGACAAACTCGCGCCGGGTCTCAAGGTGGCGCGCGTCGCGCATGCCGGCACGGATTGTTCCCGCGGTCACGTCAAGGCACGTCGAGGTGGCAACACGATCACCCTGACCGGCGCGTCCCTGAAGGCCGGTCAAGGGTCCTGCAAGGTGACCGTCGACGTCACGTCCGGCAAAGCCGGGACCTACCGCAACGGCGCCTCCAACATCACCGGCTCCCACGGCCTGAGCCCGACGGGCTACACGGACATCGAGTTCCTGGCCGCCGCCATCCAGGCGGTCATCGTGACGAAGTCGGCCACCCCGACGACCTACACCGTCGCGGGCGAGACGATCACGTACCGCTACCACGTCACCAACACCGGGTCGGTCACCCTGCTCAACGTGAACGTCACGGACAACCTGCCCGGACTTTCCACGATCACATGCCCGGACACGACACTGGCCGTCCTGGCCAGCATGGACTGCACCGCGACGTACACGATCACCCAGGCCGACGTCGACTTCGGTTCCGTCTACAACGTGGCGATCGCGCACGGACAAGGGTCCGGCTTCCCCTCACCCACCGATTCGCCCCCGGCGGACTTCACCATCCTGGACGTGCCCGTCCCGTCGATCGCGATCGTGAAGTTCGCCGCTCCGCCGAGCTTCACCGGCCCCGGCCAGACCCTCACGTACAACTACCGGGTCACCAACAACGGTGGCGTGACCCTGGACAACGTCGGCGTCACGGACGACCTGCCGGGCCTGTCGACGATCACGTGTCCCGCGTCGACGCTCGCACCGGGCGAGAACATGACGTGCTCGGCCACCTACGTCACGACGGTCGCCGATGTGAGCCTCGGATTCGTCTACAACACTGCGACCGCGCACGGTACTCCGTCGGGTGAGACCGAGCCGGTGGAATCGCCTCCGGGGGACGCCACCGTGCCCTACATCCAGGCTCCCGCGCTGACGCTCGAGAAGTGGGCGACTCCCACGACCTACTCCGACGTGGGCCAGACGATCACGTACCACTACCGCGTCACCAACAGCGGCGGCGTGACCATGCAGAACGTCAGTGTCATCGACAACCTGCCGGGCCTGTCGACGATCACGTGCCCGCAGCTGAACCTGGAACCGGGCGAGAGCATGGAATGCTCCGCCACCTACCAGACGACGCAGGCCGACCTGGACATCGGATCGATCTACAACGTGGCCACCGCGCAGGGCACCGCGATCGGCGCGACAGAGCCCACGGACTCGAACCCGGCGGACGCCACCGTGACCGCCACCGCCAACCCGGCGATCACCATTCAGAAGACCGCGGACGTCAGCCAGTTCAGCGGATCGGGCCAGACCATCAACTACACCTACCACGTCACCAACACCGGCAACGTGAGCCTGGACAACGTCGGCGTCACCGACGACCTGCCCGGTCTGTCGCCGATCATCTGTGACGTGACAACGCTGCTTCCCGGTCAGAGCACCGACTGCCATGCCACCTACGTCACGACCCAGGCGGACGTGAACTCCGGCTCCGTCAGCAACACGGCGACGGCGCAGGGCACTCCGCCCGGCGGGCCCGGACCTGTCGAGTCGCCTCCGGACTCTGTCCTCATCCCGGCCGTCGCGGCTCCCGCGCTGTCGCTCGAGAAGTTCGCGACTCCCACGACCTACTCCGCCACAGGGCAGACGATCACCTACACGTACCGCGTCACCAACACCGGCAACGTGACCCTGAACAACGTCGGCATCACCGACAACCTGCCCGGACTGTCAACCATCACCTGCACCCAGACGGACCTGAATCCGGGCGAAAGCATGGACTGCTCCGCCACCTACATCACGACGCAGGCCGACCTGGACACCGGATCGATCTACAACGTCGCGACCGCGGAAGGCACCGCACCCGGCGCCCCAGGCCCCACAGTCTCCAACCCGGCGGACGCCACCGTGACCGCCACCGCCAACCCGGCGATCACCATTCAGAAGTTCGCGAACGTCAGCCAGTTCACGGGACCGGACCAGCCCATCCACTACACGTACTACGTCACCAACACGGGCAACGTGGTCCTCACCGACGTCGGAGTCACCGACGACCTGCCGGGTCTGTCGGCGATCGTGTGCAACACGACGACGCTGGCGCCGGGCGAGAGCACGTACTGCAACGCCCTCTACTACACGACCGTGCAGGACTGGGACAACCTCGTCGTCAGCAACACGGCGACGGCGCACGGCACTCCGCCCGGCGGGACCGGGCCCGTCGAGTCGCCTCCGGCGACCCTCGACATCCCGGCCCCGGTGGCTCCCACGCTGGTCATCGAGAAGTGGGCCGACCAGACCTCCTTCAGCTCCGTCGGCCAGGTGATCACGTACCACTACCGCGTCACCAACACCGGGAACGTGTACATCACCAACGTCCATGTCACCGATGCCCTGACGGACATCTCGCCGGTGACGTGTGACGCGACCTCGCTGAATCCCGGCGAGAGCTTCTACTGCACCGCCTACTACACCGTCACCCAGGCGGATCTGGACATCGGGTCCATCCACAACGTGGCGAGAGCCATCGGCTACCCGGAGGGCGGGACCGAACCGATCATCTCGGATCCTGCCGAGGTCATCATCCCGGCCACCGCCACCCCCGCGATGACGCTCGAGAAGACGCCGGACCCGCTGACCTACAACACGGTGGGCCAGACGATCAACTACACGTACACCGTCACCAACACGGGCAACGTGACCCTGACCGACGTCGGGGTCACCGACAACATGCCGGGCCTGTCCGCCATCACCTGCGACGAGACGACGCTGGCACCGGGCGAGAGCACCGAGTGTCACGCCACCTACCAGATCACCCAGGCGGACCTGGACGCCGGCTCCGTCCGCAACACGGCGAGAGCCCACGGCACCCCGCCCACCGGGGTCGGACCACCGATCGAGTCTCCGGACGCCGAGGCGGTCATCACCGCCAACATCATCACCTCGATCGAGGTCGTGAAGTCGGCCGACACGGCCACCTTCACCGGCCCCGGTGAGACGATCAACTACAGCTACCTGGTCACCAACACGGGCGACACGCAGCTGAACAACATCAGCATCAGCGACGACCTGGCGGGCCTGTCGGCCATCACCTGCGACGCCACGACACTGGCGCCCGGCGGTACCACCACCTGCCACGCCACCTACGTGACGACCCAGGCGGACGTGGACGCCGGATCCATCCACAACACGGCGACCGCGAGCGGCACCGGACCGGACGGGACGACCGTCGAGTCGCCGCCGTCCGAGGTCACCATCACGGGCGAGGCCAACCCGGCGATCACGCTGGAGAAGTCCGCGGACGTCAGCCAGTTCACCGGCGCGGGCGAGACCATCAACTACACCTACCACGTCACCAACACGGGCAACGTGACCCTGGAGAACGTCGGGATCACCGACGACATGGCGGGCCTGTCGACGATCACCTGCGACGCGACGACGCTGGCGCCGGGCGAGGACACCTACTGCCACGCCACCTACGTCACGACCCAGCAGGACGCGGACAACAACGAGATCCGCAACGTCGCGACCGCGCACGGCACTCCGCCTGGCGCGACCGAGCCCGTGACATCACCGCCGGACGAGGTCGCCATCCCCGGTTCGTCCAACCCCGCGATCACCGTGGAGAAGTCGGCCGACCGGGATTCGTTCGACGGCGCGAACCAGCTCATCACGTACTACTACGAGGTCACCAACAGCGGCAACGTGACCCTGCGCGACGTGAACGTCGTGGACGACCGAGGGATATCGGTCTACTGCCCGACGGACTCCCTGGAGCCGGGACAGAGCATGACCTGCTGGGCCCAGTACTACACGACCCAGCAGGACGTGGACCTGGGCTCCGTCAGCAACTCGGCGACCGCCCACGGCACTCCGCCCGGCTCGACCGAGCCCATCGACTCGCCGCCGTCGGACCTCACCATTCCGGCCAACGCCTTCCCGGCGATCACGCTGGAGAAGACGGCCGACCCGATGACCTACTCGGCCCCGGGCCAGACCATCTCGTACTCCTACCTGGTCACCAACACAGGAAACGTGACCCTGGACAACATCGGGATCACCGACGACCTGGTGGGCCTGAACTTCCTCGGCTGCGACGCCTCGACGCTGGAGCCCGGTCAGAGCACCTACTGCCACGCCACCTACGTCACGACGACGGAGGACGTGGCCTTGGGCTCCATCCACAACACGGCCACCGCGCACGGCACACCGCCGAGTTCGGGCACGCCCATCGACTCGCCGCCCTCGGACGTCACCGTCACCGCCGTGACGAACCCGGGGATCACCGTGGCGAAGTCCGCCGACCCGGACACCTACAACACGGTCGGCCAGACGATCAACTACACGTACCAGGTCACCAACACGGGCGACACGCAACTGGACAGCATCGGCATCACCGACAACCTGCCGGGACTGTCGGCGATCACCTGTGACGCGACGACGCTGGCGCCGGGCGCGAGCACGACCTGCCACGCCACCTACCAGGTGACCCAGGCCGACCTGGACAACGGTTCCATCAACAACTCGGCGACCGCGCACGGCACACCGCCGGGTGAGTCGCCCGTCGAGTCGCCGCCGTCCGACATCACGATCCTGGCCGAGTCCAACCCGGCGATCACGGTCGACAAGTCGGCCGACCCGACGACCTACTCGACCGTCGGCGAGACGATCAACTACAGCTACCACGTCACCAACACCGGCAACGTCACGCTCTACAACATCGGCATCAACGACGATCTGAACAACCTGTCGGCCGTCACCTGCGACGCCTCGACGCTCGCGCCGGGTGAGAGCACGGACTGCCACGCCACCTACACGATCACGCAGCAGGATGTGAACAACGGCTCCGTCCACAACTCGGCGACCGCCCTCGGCACACCGCCCGGCGGCACCGGGCCCATCGAGTCGCCACCGTCGGACGTCACCATCACCGCGACCGCCAATCCGAGCCTGACCGTGGACAAGTCGGCGGACCCGACCACGTTCTCCGGCCCGAACCAGACCATCACCTACCACTACCTGGTCACCAACACCGGCAACGTCACCCTGGACAACGTCGGCGTCACCGACGACCAAGGGCTGCTCGTCAGCTGCCCGGTGACCACCCTGGAACCCGGACAGAACGTGGACTGCACCGCCACCTACACCACTACGCAGGCGGACGTGGACTTCGGCTCCATCCACAACTCGGCGACCGCCCACGGCACACCGCCGGGTCAGCCGCCCGTCGACTCGCCACCGGACGACGTCACCGTCACCGCCGAACCCAACCCGGGGATCACGGTCCAGAAGACGGCCGACCCGGTGACCTACTCCGCCGCGGGCCAGCAGATCGCGTACACCTACGAGGTCACCAACACGGGGAACGTGACGCTCGACAACATCGGGATCACCGATGATCTGCCCGGTGTCTCGGCCGCCCTCTGCGACACGACGACACTGGCACCCGGCCAGAGCACGACGTGCCACGCCACCTACACGATCACGCAGACGGACGTCGACAACGGTTCCGTCCACAACAGCGCGACCGCGCACGGCACACCGCCCGGCGGCACCGGGCCCATCGACTCGCCGCCGTCGGACGTGACCATCACCGCCGAGCCCAACGCGGGGATCACCGTGGCGAAGTCGGCCGACCCGATGACCTACTCGACCGTGGGCGAGACGATCACCTACACGTACCAGGTCACCAACACCGGGAACGAGAGCCTGAACAACGTGGCGATCACCGACGACCTGCCCGGTCTGTCGGCCATCACCTGCGACACGACGAGCCTGGCGCCGGGCGCGAGCACGACCTGCCACGCCACCTACCAGATCACCCAGGCGGACCTGGACGCGGGTTCCGTCCACAACACGGCGACCGCGAGCGCCACGGAGCCGGACGGGACGCCCGTCGAGTCGCCGCCGTCAGAGGTCACCGTCATCTCCACCGCCAACCCGGCGATCACCGTGGCGAAGTCGGCGGACCCGACGACCTACTCGACCGTGGGCGAGACGATCACGTACAGCTACCACGTCACCAACACCGGGGACGTGACCCTGTACAACGTCGGCATCAACGACAACCTGCCGGGTCTGTCCTCGATCACCTGCAACGACTCGACCCTGGCGCCAGGGCAGAGCACCGACTGCAGCGCGACCTACCACATCACGCAGGAGGACCTGAACAACGGTTCCGTCCACAACAGCGCGACCGCGTTCGGCACGCCGCCCAGCGCGACCACGCCCATCGAGTCGCCGCCGGACGACGTCACCATCACCGCCAACGCCAATCCCGGCCTGACCGTGGAGAAGTCGGCCTACCCGACCTCCTTCGACGGCGCCGGTCAGACGATCTACTACTCGTACCGCGTCACCAACACCGGCAACGTGCCGCTGACCAGCGTGGGCGTCACGGACAGCGTGATCCCCTACATCACCTGCGCCTCGACGACACTGAATCCCGGCGAGAGCACGACCTGCAACGGCACCTACACGACAACGCAGCAGGACGTCGACAACGGCTCGGTCCACAACACCGCGACCGCGCACGGCACACCGCCCAGTGGCGGGCCGGTCGAGTCGCCGCCGGACGACGTCACCGTCGAGTCCACCGCCAACCCGGCGATGACGGTGAACAAGTCGGCCGACCCGATGACCTTCTCCGCAGTGGGCGACACGATCAACTACACGTACCACGTCACCAACACGGGCAACGTGACCCTGTACAGCGTCGGCATCACCGACGACCTGTCCGGCCTGTCGGCCATCACCTGCGACACGACGACCCTGGCGCCGGGCCAGAGCACGGACTGCCACGCCACCTACCAGGTCACGCAGGCCGATCTGAACCGCGGCTACGTCCGCAACTCGGCCACCGCCCACGGCACACCGCCCGGCGCGACCGAGCCGATCGAGTCGCCGCCGGACGAGGTCACCGTCCCGGCGACCTCCAACCCGGGTCTCACCGTGCAGAAGTCCGCGCAGCCGACATCCTTCTCGACGGTCGGCGAGACGATCCAGTACACCTACCACGTCAGCAACACGGGGAACGTGACGCTGGACGACGTCGGCGTCACCGACGATCTGCCGGGCCTGTCGTCCATCACCTGCGACCGGACGACGCTGCATCCGGGCGAGAGCATGGACTGCACCGCGTCCTACACCGTGACCCAGGCCGACCTGAACAACGGCCAGGTCCGCAACTCGGCGACGGCGCACGGCACACCGCCGGGTGGCGAGCCGATCGACTCGCCGCCGGACGAGGTCGTCGTGCCCGCCGAGCGCAACCCGGGCATGACCGTGAGGAAGACGGCCGACCCGACGTCCTTCACGGCCGCCGGTGAGACGATCACCTACCGCTACCACGTCACCAACACCGGGAACGTGCCGCTGACCGACGTGGGCATCACCGACAGCCTGAGCGGCCTGTCGGACATCACCTGCGACGCGACGACGCTGGACCCGGGCGAGAGCACGGACTGCCACGCCACCTACGTCACGACCCAGGCGGACGTCGACAACGGTTCGGTCCACAACTCGGCGACCGTGCACGGCACACCGCCCGGTGGCGGCGAGCCGATCGAGTCGCCGCCGGACGAGGTCGACGTCCCGTTCAAGCCGCACGAGCGCACGGGGCTCACCGTCCGCAAGAGCGCCGATCCGGAGACGTTCTCCCGGGCCGGCGAGGAGATCCACTACTCCTACCGGGTGACGAACACCGGCACCGTGCCGCTCAGCGACATCGGCGTCACCGACCGGCTGCGAGGCCTGTCGCCGATCACCTGCCCGCGGACGACGCTGGCGCCGGGCGAGAGCGTCACCTGCACCGCCACCTACGTGACGACGCAGGAGGACGTGAGCCGCGGCACGATCCACAACGTCGCGACGGCCCACGGCAGAACGCCCGATGGAGAGGTGATCGAGTCGCCGCCGGACGACCACACCGAGCACAGCACGGCCAGGCGTGGGATCACGGTGCGCAAGACGGTCCGGCCGAAGACCTTCTCCAGGGTGGGCCAGACGCTCCACTTCAGCTACCGGGTGACCAACACCGGCACGGTCGTTCTCCACAACGTCCGGGTCGATGACCGCCTGCCCGGTCTGTCGCCGGTGCGCTGCCCGAGCCGGACGCTGGCGCCGAGGGAGTCGATGACCTGCACCGCGACATACCACGTCACCGCCAGGGACCTCAGGAACAGGGCCGTGCGGAACCGCGCGGTCGCCGAGGGGACGCCGCCGGGATCACGGATCCCGTTGGTCTCCAGGCCGGCCAGGGTGACGTCCTACGGACACGTCCCGGTGACCGGATAGCGAGGAGCGCGCGTCGCCCCGCACACGAAACACACGCGGGGCGACGCACCCGGCACGGCGGCGGCCATCGCCGCCGTGCCGGTGGCCGCGACACAGGTCGCGGCCACCGAGATTCATGACGACAGGCAACGAGCACCACACGTTGATCACGTTGGTCGGGGGGAAGCATGAGCGGTCCAGGCCGCAGCGGATCGGTCCGCTACCTGAGCAGGACGAGAGCACTCTTCGCCGCCGTGCTGTGCTGCGCGGTGGTGTCGGCCATGGCCGTGCCCGCGGTGGCCGGCCAGGTCGGCAAGGACGCCGCTCTCGCAAGACCCGCCGTCCCGGCGGCCCATCCGGGAGCTCCGGCGCGGGACACCGCGCCCGACCACCTGACCCCACGAGGGAGCCCGGAGTTCATGCCAAAGGGCATTCCGATCCCGGGGCTCTGGATCACCGAGTCGGCCGACCCGGAGAACTTCTGGGCCGCCGGTCAGGCGATCACCTACACCTACCGCGTCACCAACACCGGGGACACCCCGCTGACCGACGTCGGGGTGAAGGACTCTCTACCGGGCATGTCGCCCATCACGTGCTACAAGACGGCCCTGGCGCCGCAGGAGAGCACGGACTGCACGGCCGTCTACACGACGACGGTCGAGGACCTGCGCCTGGGCTCCGTCTACAACGAGGCGGTCGCCTGCGGCACCGCGCCGGACGGTCTGGGCGGCATCCAATCGCCCGAACCGGCGGAGGCCATCGTGCCGGCCGTGCCCATGCCGTCGATCCACATCGAGAAGGCGGCCGATCCAGACTTCGTCGACGCACCGGGCGAAACGATCACGTTCCACGAACGCATCACCAACACGGGGAACACGGACCTGTCCAACGTCGGCGTCAAGGACGACCTGGACGGGTTGTCCCCGGTGAAGTGCGAGCGGGCGAGCCTGGCGCCGGGTGAGTCGACGGAGTGCGCCGGCGACTACACGACGACGCAGGCGGACGTCGACAACGGCTTCGTCCACAACGTGGCCACGGCATTCGGCGTCTCGTACTGCGCGCCGGAAGGCATCGAGTCGCAGCCGGACGAGGTCACCGTCCCCGTCCTGAGGCCGGGGATCAGCCTCCGGAAGTCGGCCGAGCCGATGACGTACTCGACCGCCGGCGAGACGATCACGTACAGGTACCACGTCACCAACACCGGCGACGTGCCCCTGCTCGGGATCGGCGTCAACGACGACATGGACGGCCTGTCGGACGTCCAGTGCGCCGACCGGGTCCTGAACCCGGGGGTGAGCACGGACTGCGCGGCCACCTATGTGACGACGCGGGAGGACGTCGAACGCGGATACCTCCACAACGTGGCGGCCGCGTACGGCACCTCGCCCGGGGGCGTTCCCACCGAGTCGGCTCCGTGCGAGGTCACCATCCCGGCCACGCCCATCGTGCCGCCGGCCCCGATCATCCAGCCCGTCCCGGCGCCGCCGCCGGTCCTGATCCAGCCCGTTCCGCCGCCGGCCCCGATCATCCAGCCCGTCCCTGCGCCGCCGCCGGTCATCGTCCAGCCCGTCCCGCCGCCGGTCGTCGTCCGGCCCGTCCCGCCACCGCCGCCGCCGGTCGCCGTTCAGCCGGTTCCGCCGCCGCCGGTCACGGTCCAGCCCGTGGTGCCGCCGCCGGTCACCGTCCGACCCAAGCCCGTCGAGCACCCGCGGATCAGCATCCGCAAGTCGGTTCGTCCCAAGACGTACTCCCGTGTGGGGAAGGTCCTTCACTACTCCTACCGGGTGACGAACACCGGCACCGTCGCTCTCCACGACGTCCGCGTCGTCGACAAGCTGCGCGGTCTGTCGGCGATCCACTGTCCCAAGGGGACGCTGGGACGGGGTGAGTCGATGACCTGCACGGCCACCCGCCGCATCACCCGGCACGATCTGAAGGCCAAGTGCGTGTGGAACGTCGCCGTCGCCCAGGGCACGCCACCCGGATCCAGGAGTCCGGTCACATCGAGGCCCGCCAAGGCGATCGCCTGCGCACACATCCCGGTCACTGGATGACGCACGACGCGGGAAACAGCGTGAGCACGGCGGCGGTCATCGTCGCCGTGCTCACGGCCGCCGGGACCAAGGCGGCCACCAGCAAGTCAAGTCAGGGGGAAACATGGGCGTTCCACGCCCCGGCGGAGGGTTCCGCCATCTGAGAAGAACACGAGCACTCGCGGTCGGTGCGCTCGCCTGCGCGATGGCGTCGGCGACGATCACAACGACGGTGACGGGCCAGGCACGGGCGGAAACCGCCACGAACATCACCGGCTCCGGCCGCGCGCACTGGCCGACTCCGCCGGTCCCGCTCGCGGACTGGACTCCCGACATCTCGCTGTACAAGACGGCCGACCGAACGACCTTCGCCGGTCCCGGGGAGCTGATCACGTACAACTACCGCGTCACCAACACCGGGAACACGCCGCTGATCAACGTGTACGTCGTCGACGTCCTGCCGGGGTTGTCGCCCGTGACATGCCCGGTGACGTACCTGGACGTGGGTGAGTTCACGGACTGCACCGCCACGTACGAGACGACGGCGGAGGACGTCGCGAGAGGCTCGGTCCACAACGCGGCGATCGCGCACGGCGTCACGCCGAACGGCCTGCCGCCCGTCGAGTCGCCGCCGAGCGAGGTCATCGTCCCCGTCGAGACCCCGCCCCCACCCCCACCCGTCCGCCACCCGGGGATCAGCCTGCACAAGCGCGTCCATCCGAAGACGTTCTCGCGTGTTGGCCAGCTCCTTCGCTACAGCTACCGGGTGACCAACACCGGCGACGTCACTCTTCACAACGTCGTCGTGGTCGACCGCCTGCGCGGTCTGTCGGCGATCCGCTGCCCCAAGGGGACGCTGGGGCGGGGTGAGTCGATGACCTGCACGGCCACCCGCCGCATCACCAGGCACGACCTGAAGCCCAAGTGCATACGGAACGTCGCCGTCGCCCAGGGCACACCACCCGAATCCAAGAGTCCGGTCACATCGAGGCCGGCCAGGGCGACCGCGTGCGGAATCGTCCCGGTCACCGGATGACACACGAAGGAATCAGCGTGAGCACGGTGGCGGCCAACACCGCCGCCGTGCTCGCGGCCGCCGACACCGAGGCGGCCACCAGCAGTTCAAGTCAGGGGGAGACATGGGCGTTCCACGCCCCGGCGGAGGGTTCCGCCATCTGAGAAGAACACGAGCACTCGCAATCGGCGCGCTCGCCTGCGCGATGGCGTCGGCGACCATCACAGCCACGATGACCGGCCAGGCACGGGCGGAAACCGCCATCGCCGGCTCCGGCCACCCGCACCGGTCTGGTCATCGGCCTGCCGGATCCGCGAACTACGAGCCCGACCTCTCGCTGAGGGAGGCGGCCACCCCGATGGCCTTCAGCGGTCCCGGGCAACCCATCAGGTTCACCTACCACGTCACCAACATCGGGGACGTTCCCCTGGTCGACGTGGGCATCATCGATCACCTGCCCGGACTGTCGCACGCGACATGCCGGACGAGAGCACTGGACGTGGACGAGAGCACGAACTGCACGGCCTGGTACCACACGACGCCGAGGGACGTGGCGGCGGGCTGGATCCACAACGTGGCGACCGCGCGCGGCGTCACGCCGGAGGATCACTCGCCCGCCTTCTCGGAGCCGTGCGAGGTCAACATCCACGGCATTCCGCACATCGCCCACATCGTTCCGCACATCGTGCCCGTCCTGCCGCACATCGCCCACGCCGTTCGGCACGTCGAGCACCCGGCGATCGGATTGCGCAAGCGGGTCCGTCCGAAGACGTACTCGCGTGTGGGGCAGGTGCTTCAGTACAGCTACCGGGTGACCAACACCGGCACTGTCACTCTCCATCGCGTCCACATCCACGACGGGCTGCGCGGCCTGTCGGCGATCAGCTGTCCCAAGCGGACGCTGCGGCGGGGAGAATCGATGACCTGCACGGCGACCTACCGCGTCACCAGGCACGACCTGATGACCAAGGTCGTGCGGAACCGTGCCTTCTCCAAGGGCACACCGGCTGGATCCCGGGTTCCCGTGTGCTCCAGGCTGGTCAGTGCGACCGCCTATGCGCACATCCCTGTGACCGGATAGCGGTGTGATTCACGAGCACGGCGACAGCGCCGGCCGCCGCCGTGCTCGTGCGTGCCCTCGGCTCCGCGTCGCCACCGGGCGAGTGCGTTGTGCGGAGCCGAGAGGCCGGGCATCAGGCGTGGGCCAGGTCGTCCGCGAGGCGGGCGGTGATGGCCTCGAGGACTCGTGCGGTGGTGGCGAGCTCTTCGGGCGTGGCCGCGCTGTAGGCACGTGCGATGGTCTCGGCGCTCGCGCCGCGGACGGTCTTGACCAGGGCGCGGCCGGCATCGGTGACCTCGATGGCCCCGTTCGGCAGAGTGTGGACGAATCCGCTGGTCAGCAGGTTGCCCAGGGCCGCAACGACCGCGGGCTCGGACCACTGGGTCAGGGCGGCGATGTGGGCGGTGTGGGCCTCGGGGGCGGTCGGGGCGGTGAGCTGGCCGAGGGTGATCCACTGCTTCTCGTCCAGGGTGGTGCCGCTGAGGGCGCGGGCCAGGACTGCGGTGTGGTGCTTCTCGACCTGGCCGATGATCTTCGGGGTCAGCGCGGTGGCGGACATGGCGTGCTCCTCAATCCGTGGCGGGTACGGGTTGATTTTGGCACTGAGTTTCAATTGTGGTCAAGCCCCAATAGATATTCAGTCCGCCAAGGGGAGCAGGTCCGGGCCGTCCGACTCGGCGGCCAGGGTGACGATGCGGAGCAGGTCGGAGAGCTGGCGCCGCTGCGCCGGGGTCAGAACCGCCAGCAGGACGTGCTCGCCGGACGACCGGTCCTCGAAGACCGACTCCCACGCCTCGCACGCCTTGGCCGTCAGCCGGACGAGCAGGCGGCGGCGGTCGTCCGAATCCGGGATGCGGTCGACGTAGCCGTCGCGCTCCAGGCGTTCCAGGCGGTTGGTCAGGGTGGCCGGGCGGACGTCCAGGACCTCGGCGAGCCAGGTGGGACCGGCCTGGAACGGGGCGCCCGTGGAACGCAGCCACCAGATGACGTCGTACTGCCAATCGTGCAGGCCGTGACCCGCGAGGGCCTCTTCGCGCTCGCGGCGCAGCCGCCGCACGACCGCCTGCATGCGGGTCACCGCCCCCTCCACGTCCGGGTCGAGGTCGGGCAGTTCGCGGGACCAGTACGCGATGTGCCGGTCGATGGAGTCCTCAGCCATGGCGGCAATATTACCATTTCGGATATTTCCATTTCGTAGTAACGTCGCTCGGCGTCACCCCCCGACGACGAGGAGGACCGCCATGCCGCTTTGGCCTGAGGACCTGGCCGGACAGGTCCACGAGCACACCGTCGACAGCGTGCTGCTCCGCGACAACCCGCTCGGCGACCCGCACGAACGCCCGCTCTGGGTGTACACGCCGCCCGGCTACGACGACGACCCCGACCGCCGCTACCCGACCGTCTACATGCTGCTCGGCTACACCGGGAAGCTGGACGCGTGGAGCCGGGCGACCTCCTCCTATCGCGAGCCTGTGCCGGTCGCCACCGACCGGCTGTTCGCCAGCGGCGAGGCGCCGCCCGCGATCCTGGTGTTCGTGGACGCGTTCACGACGTACGGCGGCAGCCAGTACGTCGACTCGCGCGGCACCGGCCGCTACCACTCCTACCTGTGCGACGAGGTCGTCCCGTGGGTGGACGCGCACTACCGGACCCTCGCCTTCCGCGACCACCGCGGGATCGCGGGCAAGTCGAGCGGCGGTCTCGGCGCGTCCATCACGTCGATGACGCGCCCCGACCTGTTCGGAGCGTTCGCGACGCACTCGGGCGACTCGCTGTCGGAGGCCCAGTACACGCCGCACTTCTACAAGGCCGTCCGTGACCTGCGCGCCTACGACACCGACATCTTCGCCTGGTGGGAGGACTTCCGGTCGCGCGTCGCGTTCACCAAGCAGGAGGACCTGCGGCTGCTGGAGATCCTCGGTGTTTCGGCCTGTTTCTCGCCCGCCGCGGACGGCACTCCCCTGCTCCCCTTCGACCCGGCGACGGGCGCGCTACGTCCGGACGAGTGGCAGCGCTGGCTCGACTGGGATCCGGTGCGGATGGCTCCATCGCATGCGGACGCGCTGCGTTCGATGCGCGGCATCTGGATCGACGCCGGAACGCACGACGAATGGTTCCTCGACCTCGGCGCGACGGCCTTCCGAAGGGCCGTCGCGGACGCGGGCGTGCCGGACGACCGCGTCTACTTCGACCTGTTCGACGGCGGTCACATGGCGGTCGAGTACCGGCAGCCACCCGCCGTCGCCTGGCTCTCGCGCGTCCTGAGCCCCTGACGGCCGCCGTCAGCGGCGGGTGAGAGTGCGGGCGACTCCCGCGGCGATCGTCGACACGAGGATCCAGCCGACCGCGACCAGCACGTACGAGAACCACTGGGACGCGCCGGACGGGTCGTAGGCGCTCTTCTGCCCGAGCGTGACCAGCGGCAGCATGAGGTCGAGGGTGTAGACGAGCGGGTTGAAGTGCGGCGCCTCGCCCTTCTTGAGGGGATGCGGGTGATCGGCGGCGAACACGGCCGTCCCGATCACCAGGAAGAACACCAGCCAGGCCGCCGCGAGCCAGGGGCGGTAGCCGTACCCGACCGTGACGTCCTGGAGGAGACTCCAGGCACGGGCGATCGGCGGCTTGGACCGGCGCAGTCCCCGCTCCCGCTCGTACAGGACGCGCTGGGCCTCCACTCCGCGGCCCTGGCGCTGGTAGTTCGCGGCGAGCTGCTCACAGGCCTGGGGACGCTGGTTGGCCGGGGCCCGGTCCGTCCAGGGCAGGCGGTCACGAGCGGGAAGGTCGGGCCGGAGGTTCTCGTAGGTCAGGCCGTCCATGCTCAGGTCGTCCGGCCAGCGTTCCGGGTCGTCGTGGAGGAGGCTCAGGCTCGCGTGGTCGAGCGCCACCGAGCCCTCGATCGGCTCGTCCGGACACAGGATCAGGGTGTGCGCGTGGAGTGCGGTCGCCTCGAGCGCGACTCCGCCGGGACGGCGGAGTCGCGCTCCCCCGAAGTCCACGGTTCCGCTGATCCGGCCGGCGGTCAGCAGGACGCTCCCGTCCGAGGTCATGCGCGCACAGTTCAGGTCCCGGCCGACACTGTTGCGTTTGAGGCGCAGGGTCACTCCGCTCGAGCTGGTCAGGCGGGCGTCCATGAGCACGATCGCGTCGACACTGCTGTTCCTGATACTGATCTCGCCGTCCGCATTGAGTCGCTGACCATGCAGGATGCCGCCCACACTGGCGTTCTTCGCCTGGAGGCAGCAACCGGCCCGGCCGGGGCCGAGCGACGCCTCGGAGAGCTGGATCTGACCGGCGACGGCGGTGGCGACCAACGTGATGTCGCCGTCGGTGACGGTGAGGCGCGGCGCGTCGATGTGCCCGATGGACGCGCGGTCGAGGTTGAGGGCAGCGTGTCCGGTTCCGTCGAGGCGGGCGTCGGCGAGATGCAGGCCCGCGTCGAAGCGGACGCCGGTCAGCCGGAGTTCGCCTTCGACGGTCAGGCCGCCCTCGCACCAGAACGCGCCGGTCAGGTGGGCGCGCGCGGCGCTCACCGCGAAGCCGCCGGGGTTGCTCAGGTGTGCGTTGGCCAGGAGCAGCGGACCGCTGATCGCGGAGCTGCGCATCCGGATCTCGCCCTCCACCGTCATGCCGGTGCCGTCGAGTCCCTCGCCGATGCTCGCGTTGTCGATGTCGAGCGCCACGGCCCCGGGGCTGCCGAGGCGCGCGCGAGGGAGGTCGAAGAAGCCGGTGATCGTCGCGCCGCGCAGCACGACGGGGCCGTTCGCGACCAGGTCGGGACAGGCCAGGTCGCCGCGGACCGAGACGCCCTCGCCGTCGAGCGCGACGTCGCGCTCCGAGCGGCCGACGGTCGCGCCGTGCAGGCGGAGTCCGCCGGTGATCTCGCCCTGGTCGACGCGGATCCCGCGCTCGGTCTCGGTGTCGCGCAGGTCGAGCACGCCCTCGATCCGGACGCGGGGCGCGTCGAGCCGGTTCAGGCGGCTGCCGAGGAGCCGGACGGTGCGGGTGACGGCCTCGGCCAGGCGGAGCGTCGCGTCGAAGACGCAGTTCTCGCAGACCAGCGCGACGTCGATGGTCGCGCCCATCAGGTCGAGCTTCCCGGTGACGGTGGCCCCGCGGAGCCGGAGGGCGGCGAGCCGGCCCGGTTCGACGTCCTGCCCGCCGAGCAGCAGGCGGCGGATGACCTCGGCGCGGACGGTCTTGTCGGCGGCATCCCTGAGGTCGGCCCACGAACCGGTCGGGAACGCGTCCCAGAGGAGTTGTTCGGCGTCGGTCAGATCGTCAGGGGGCACCGGATCATTCTGGGGCGATGCCGTCGTCCGGGCCAGACTCGCTGGGGAACAGGATCGGGCTGAGCAGGTACCGGGAGCGGCCGGGTT
Organism: Spirillospora sp. NPDC052269; assembly: GCF_040679435.1. Taxonomy (NCBI): domain Bacteria; kingdom Bacillati; phylum Actinomycetota; class Actinomycetes; order Streptosporangiales; family Thermomonosporaceae; genus Spirillospora; species Spirillospora sp. NPDC052269. The sequence goes on along the minus strand of NZ_JBFAUU010000013.1, from coordinate 156,613 downwards.
CGGACGCGTTGGCCAGGTGGGGGACGATCGCGGCGCGCAGGTCGGCGAGAAGTGCGGCCAGTTCGTCCGGGTTCAGCCAGAGGGCGTGCTGCCGGTAGCCGACCGGGTCGGACGACGGGTCGGAGCCTTCGCGGTCGAGATAGGCGTCGAACTCGGCGGCCAGGGCCGCGATCGCGGCGGTGAACGCGGCGCGGTGCTCGTCCGGGGAGAGCGCGGCGGCATCGGCCGGGTCGACGGAGGCGCGTTCGTGGCTGAGCCGGTAGCGGCGTTCGACCGCGCCGCGGACGCGCCGTTCGTCCGCGACCTCCAGGACTCCCCCGGCGGCGAGCGCGTCCACGTGGCGGTAGACGGTGGCCTTGGAGACGTCGGGGATCAGCTCGGCGAGGCGCGAGGTCGGCAGGACGCGGCCGCCGCGCAGCGCGTGCACGATCCGCAGCCGGACGGGGTGGGCGAAGAGGTCCAGAGTGCGCACGGTACAAATGTTCTCACACATGCTACCGTTCGCAAATATGAGAATAGATGAGTGGACTCCCCCGGCCGACGCCGACCCCGGCACCTTCCGCGAGCAAGACGTCGCGGTCGGCGCGGTGGGCGGGACGATGACGTCGCCGCGAGCGGAGGCTCGCGGCGGGGTCGTGCTGCTGAGCGGCGGCGGGCCGTTCGACCGGGACGGGACGGCCGGGCCGAACAAGCCGCTGAAGGACCTCGCGTGGGGCCTCGCCGGGCGGGGCATCGCCTCGGTGCGGTTCGACAAGCCGTCCGGGCAGGCCGCGACGATGGCGGATGAGTACGTGCCGTTCGCGGCAGAGGCCGTCCGGCAGCTTCGTGACCTGGTGGAACGCGTGTTCGTCGTCGGGCACAGCATGGGCGGCAAGGTCGCGCCACGCGTCGCGGAGGCCGCCCCCGTGGACGGCCTGGCACTGCTCGCCGCGGACGCCGAGCCGATGCACCACGCGGCGTTGCGGGTGTCGCGGCACCTGGCGTCGCTCGACCCCGCGTACGCGGAGTTCGCGTCGCTGATCGAGCGGCAGGTGGCGGCGCTGGACGGGCTGACCCCGGACACGCCGTCCGCCGACCTCCCGTTCGGACTGCCCGCGTCCTACTGGGCCGACCTGCTCGAATACGACCCGGTCGCGGCGGCCAGGGCAGTCGACCTACCGATGTTCATCGCGCAGGGCGGCCGCGACTACCAGGTCACGGTCACGACCGACCTCTCCCGCTGGCGCGCCGCGTTCGACGACCGGCCGGACGTCACGTTCCGGGTCTACGAGGCCGACGACCACATGTTCTTCCCCGGATCCGGGCCGTCCGGCCCTGCCGACTACCTGCTTCCACACCACGTCGACCCGGACGTCGTCAACGAACTCGCCGCATGGCTGCTCGCGGTGTGACGCATCAGCGACGAAATCCTTCCGAGTTGGCCAGTTCGGTGCCGCCCGGGTGAGACAGCGCGTGGACCGTCCAGCGCACGATCGACTCCTTCACGGCCGCGGCGGCGCGTCCGGTCAGGACGGCCGTGTCGCACCCGTCTCCAGCGCCGCCGCGTCGCGCGGGCGAGCGTGAGCCGGTTCAGGCACAGGTTCGTCAGGACCTTGGTGAGCCACGCCTAGCAGCCGGAAGGCGAGGCCGAACAGCCGCCCGCGCTGACGCTCGAACTCCGCCACGCCCACGTCGTCCACAGGGCGATTATCCATCTTGTTTAAATTTGAACTAGTATGGGGTCATGGTCAGGATGCCCGCGATCTACCTCAGCCATGGCGCGCCGCCGCTCGCCGACGACCCGGTCTGGCCTGGAGAGCTGGCGGCCTGGTCCGCCGACCTGCCGCGCCCCGAGGCCGTCCTCATGGTGTCGGCGCACTGGGAGGACGCGCCGGTCACGGTCGGCGCGACCTCGCCCGTCCCGCTCGTGTACGACTTCTGGGGATTCCCGGAGAAGTACTACCAGGTCACCTACCCCGCGCCCGGCGCTCCGGAGCTGGCCGCGAAGGTGCGCGGGCTGCTCGGGCCGTCGGTGCACGAGGCTCCCGACCGCGGCCTCGACCACGGCGCGTACGTCCCGCTGAAGGAGATGTACCCGGACGCGGACGTCCCGGTGCTGCAGATGTCGATGCCGTCGCTCGACCCGTCCGAGCTGTACGACCTGGGCCGCCGCCTCGCGCCGCTCCGCGACGAGGGCGTGCTGATCGTCGGCAGCGGCTTCTTCACCCACAACCTGCGCATGCTCGACCCGTCCGGCGGCGTCGCCACCGCGACCGCCGAGTTCGACGAGTGGGGCCGCCGCGCCCTCGACGCGCACGACGTGGACGCGCTGCTCGACTTCGAGCACAAGGCCCCGGCCCCCGGCCTCGCCCACCCGCGCACCGAGCACTTCGCCCCGCTCTTCGTCACGCTGGGCGCGTCGTCCGCGCAGGACGGGGACGACACCAGCCAGCCCATCGACGGGTACTGGCTCGGCATGGCGAAGCGATCGGTGCAGTTCGGCTGACGCCCGGCTACCCGTCGAGGCCGTAGACGCGGCGCGCGTTGCCGGCCGCGATCATCCCGGCGAGCCGGGACGCGTCGGCGCCCGTCCATGATCCCTGGGCGACGCCGCCGTCCAGGACCATGCCGAGAGCCCGCCGGAACAGCAGGGCCGCGAGGTGGTAGTACTCGGCCAGGCCGTAGGCGTCGGACGAGTAGAGCACCTTGCCGAACGGGGCCAGCTCGAGCAGCTCCCCCAGCAGGACCGACGCCCGGTCGCCGACGCCGTGCAGCGCCAGCCCGACGTCCGCGAACACGTTCGGGAAGACCTGCGTGAGATATCCGGCGCTGCGCTGGAACGGGTAGTTGTGCAGGAGGAGGACGGTCGTTCCCGCGTCCGCCAGCTCGCGCAGCAGGCCCGTGAGCAGCAGCGGGTCCCCGCGGCTGAGGTCGGCCTCGGCGTCCCCGTACCCGACATGGAACTGGACGGGCAGCCGCAGGTCGGACGCACACCAGATCAGGAACCGGTGCAACACGGGATCGGCCACGCGCAGAGGCCTTCCTTCGGAAGGGGCGCGCAAGAGCCGTTCGGTGGCCTTGACCACCTCGTGGTCGGTCGGGCGTTCACCCGCGAGGTCGAGCCCGGCTCGATAGGCGGCGATCGACTTGACCCCGACCGCGTTCCGCGTCCGCTCGGCGAGGGCCGCCCGGAACGCGTCAGCGAAGTCGTGCGCGTTGTCGTCCCGCGCGGCGACGGTTTCGGCGAGCGTCTCCAAACGGACGATCTCGTGCGCCTTCGCACCCGCGAGGTCGCCCAGTTCGTCCGGGGTGAGCAGCCCGTCCGGATTGAAACCGGTGTCGACGCACAGCGCGTCCAATCCCGCGGACGCCAGGAAACGCCGGTTGACCTCGGCGTATCCGAGTTCGGCGCGGCGCGCCAGGTAGTCGTCCGGCGAAGCGTGCGGCGCGAGGTCGAGAACGGGCGCGCACCAGCGCCGGACGGCCAGGCCGACACGTGAGTCGAACAGAGTCCCCCCGAGCGGCCCGGGCGCGTCCGCCTCGGTCATCAGGGCCTCGAACCCCGCCCGGTCCAGGTCGCGGCGCACCACTCCATGGCAATGGTGGTCGACCAGCGGAGGAATGTCGTCGTCAAGCACCGCGCCTCCCTCGTCATAGCGTCAGGACGACCATACGATGCGTAATTGCGGCCGTGCGCCCCGGCATCCGCACCACGCGGGTCACCGCACGAACGCCCCGTCCCCGCACCACACGAACGGCGCGCCCACCGGCGGCGCGCGGCACGGCGGGACGGGCCGGCCAGGCGTGGACGAGCGATGGGAGCAGGGCGTGGGACGGAACGACAGCGGGGCGGCGCGGCGGGCGTTCCAGCCCCTCGACGCGGACGAGCGGGACCGGATGGCGGCCCACGCGGCGCGGCTCGCGCCCGAGCTGGAGGATCTCGCCGGGGTCGTGCTGGGCTGGGTGGACACCAGTGGCATCACCCGCGTCAAGACCGTCCCGGTGCCGCGGCTCGAGCACGCGGCCGCGTGGGGCGTGGGCATGGCGCCGTGTTTCGACGTGTTCCTGCTGGACGACTCGATCGTGGCCGGGGAGTACATCGGCGGCCCGGTCGGTGACCTGCGGCTTCACCCCGATCTCGACCGGCTCGTCCGGCTGGCGGCGGTGCCCGGCTGGGCCTGGGCGCCCGTGACCCGGTACACGCAGGAGGGGACCGTCCACCCGATGGACTCCCGCGCGCTGCTCGCCCGCGAGGTCGAGCGGCTCGCTGAGCTCGGCTGGTCGGTGCGCGGCGCGTTCGAGATCGAGTGGTCGCTGTCGGACGACGACGGGAGCGACGACTTCATCCCGGCCTGCAAAGGTCCCGCCTACAGCATGACGCGCCTCACCGAGCGGTCCCAGTACCTGCGCGACCTGCTCGACGCGCTCGCCGAGACCGGCATCAGGATCGACCAGCTGCATCCCGAGTACGCGCCCGGCCAGTACGAACTGTCCTTCGCCGCCGAGGACCCGCTGGGCGCCGCCGACACCGCCCTCCTCATCCGGGAGACGATCCGCGCCGTGTCACTCGACCACGGCATGGTCGCCTCGTTCTCGCCCAAGGTGCTCGCGGACTCGGTCGGCAACGGCGGGCACGTCCACCTCAGCCTGTGGCGGAACGGCTCGGCGGACGGATCGGCGAACGACTCGGTCAACATGATGACCGGCGGGCACGGGCCGTTCGGGCTGACGGCCGAGGGCGAGGCGTTCGCCGCGGGGATCCTGGGCCGCCTGTCCGCGCTGCTCGCGATCGGCGCGCCGACCGTCTCGAGCTACCTGCGCCTGATCCCGTCCCATTGGGCGGGCGTGTACGGCTGCTGGGGCCTGGAGAACCGGGAGGCCGCGCTGCGCCTGGTCACCGGCGCGATCGGCGACCGCGGACGGGCCGCCAACCTCGAGATCAAGTGCTTCGACGAGGCCGCGAACCCATACCTGCTGTTCGCCTCGCTGCTCGCCGCGGGCCGTGCCGGGCTCGCCGCGAAGGCGTCGCTGCCCGAGCCGGTCGCGGTCGACCCGGCCTCGCTGTCGGACACCGAGCGCATCCGGCTCGGCATCGAGCAGCTGCCGGAGTCGCTCGAGGAGGCGGTCGCGGCGTTCGAGCGGGACGAGGTGCTCGCCGAGGCGCTCGGGCCCGAGGTGATCGACACGGTCGCGGCCGTCCGGCGCGGCGAGATCGCGCTGTTCGCGCAGGCGTCGCCGGAGCAGATCACCGCATCCACCCGATGGCGCCACTGAGCGCGACATCTCCCGACCTTCTTCTCGCTCGCCGACCAGTGAGACCCTCCGTGTAGAACGGACCGGACCGGACCGGACACCGGCCGCCTGCCCGGCCGAAGTTGATCGTTTCCGGCGCCGGAATGGGCGCGGGTATCCGGGATGGGACGGGACGTCCGGGGCGACGGGATAATCTCGGTGCCAGCCCACAGCCGACATCCGCGACAGGCAGGTCTCCCGTTCCATGAAGATCACCGGATACCGCAGCCACGGCGTCGCCGCCGCGGTCGCGCTGGTGAACGCCGTCACCGTCCCGGAGGACGACGATGGCCCGGACGCGCTGCGCCGCATCCTGCGCGTCAACGGGTTCGTCTGGCAGGACTTCGACCCGGCGACCGCCGACGAGTACCGCGCCTGGGGACGCGAACTGCGCCCGTTCTTCGAGGCTCCCGACCTGCCGTCGGCGGTGACCGTCCTCAACGCCCTGCTCGAGCGGACCCCGACGCACCCGCACCTGTCCGACCACGACGGCCTCGGCCTGCACATGCACCACGCCCCGCCGTCCGCGCAGCTCCCGCTCCGCTTCCGCTCGACGACGCTGATGCACCTCTCCGAACTCGTCTGCTCCTACGGCGTCGGACGGACCGGAGTCTGCGCCGCGCCCGACTGCCGCCGCGTCTACGCCGACACGTCCCGCGCGGGCCGCCGCCGCTTCTGCTCCGAGACCTGCGCCAACCGCACCAACGTCGCCGCCTTCCGCGCCCGCCGCCGCTCCCACACCCCCTGACCACGCCCGCACCGCGACCTCGCCGGCATCGGCCGCGCTCGAGCGGTGGCGACGTGCGGCTTGGTCACCCGACGAGGCCGGGGCGGGGCGCGTCCAGCGTGACGACCAGGCCCTCTTCGGCGGCCAGCACGTCGTTCTCGAACTCCTCACGCGCCGCCGCCACGGATGCCGCTCGGTCGTTGCCGGGCCAGAAGTGGGTCAGCATCAGCCTGCGAGCGCCCGCCCGCCGCGCCCAATATCCGGCTTCGGTGGAAGTCATCAGGTTGCGGCACGGGCGTTCCGTCTCGCCGTCTCGGTCGGTCGCCTCGACGATGAACAGGTCGGCGTCACGGCCCAGATCGGCGAGAACCGGGTCCGGCCCGGTGTCGCCTGTGTACGCGAGCGTCGCCACCTCGTCCTGCAGTCGCACCCCGGCATTGGGGACGTAGTGCGGCAGCTCAAGGCCGGTCAGAGTGAACGGCCCGACCCGGTGCACACCCGGCAGGGAGTGGACGTCGAAGACGGACTCCAGCTCGACGTCCGGCTCGAGCCCTCGGAGCCGTTCGAGCACGCCCGGCGGGCAGAACAGCGGGACCTTGGGACGCCTTGTGGGGCCGTACAACCACGTCCGGAACAGTCCGTGCAGGTCGACACAGTGATCCGGATGCTCGTGCGTGATGACGACCGCATCCACCACACCGTCCGGCCAGAGCTCGAGCAGGCGGGGCAGCGTGCCGTACCCGAGATCCAGGACGACCCGAAACCCCTCCCAGTCCACGGCGAACCCGCTGCACGCCCGCCCCGGCTCTGGAAACGCCCCGCAACTGCCGAGCACAGTGACCTGTCGCATCCGACTAAGCTCCCACGTCCGGTTCCTCCGGCGATGACCGGAGTCTCCGTCTGGGGGCGGCTCAGCCGGAGGGGAGCAGTTCGGTGACCGAGCGCGTGCCCGCCTGGACGACGGAACCGACCCGGAGACCGGCCTTCGCGGCCAGCTCGCCCAGCCGCTCGAAGCTCCGCTCCCGGCCGCCGACGTAGCAGAGCATGTTGAGGTCGCCCTCGGTGTCGGAGACCCCGGCGACGTCATCGCCGAAGTGGTCCACGACGAGCACCTTGCCTGCGGCGGAAGCGGCATCGGAGCAGCGCTGCAGGATGCGGAGGGCGTCCGGATCGTCCCAGTCGTGGAGGACGCCCGACAGCACGTACCCACCCGCCCCCGCAGGGAGCTCGTCGAAGAAACTGCCGACCCGCGCGTCCCCGCGATCACTCAGCCCCGCCGCCTCAAGGGCCTGCCGGGCACGGGCCACCGGCCCCGCCAGATCGATCACCGTCCCCCGCAGGTCCTCGTGGCGGCGCAGGAGCGCGATCAGCATGCTCGCGTCACCGCCCCCCACGTCGACCACGTGGCCGAGCGTCCCCCAGGGGTAGGCGGTCGCCACGACCGGGGCGTCCGCGACCAGCCGGAAGCCCATCAACGCGTCGAACGAGGCTCCCCGTGCGGGATGGTCCGACAGGTCCTCCCAGAACGACCGTCCGAAGAAGTGCTGGAACGCGGGCTCGCCGGTGCGGACGGTGTGCAGCAGGTCGACGAAGCACCGCGAGGCGTGTCCGATGGCGCCGTCCATGTCCAGCCAGGCCCGGACTCCTCTCGGATGGTCGTCCCGCAGCTCCTCTCCCAGGTCGGTCAGCGCGTAGGCGCCGTCCTCCGACCGGGACAGCACGCCCGCGGCGACCAGGTGCTCCATCACCCGCATGAGGGCGTCCGGATCGGCGTCCACCGCCTCGGCCAGGGCTTCGGCCGTCCGCCGCCCACCGGCGATGTGATCGGCCAGCCGCAGAGTCGCCGCCACACGAATGGCCATCGGAGTGAGCAGATCGGCAGCCGCCCAGATCCTCCCGCCCCACTCACTGTCCCCTTCAGCCATCCCATGCCCTCCCGCTCCCGACCGTCCAACACCCGTTTCGCGCGTGACCACCGCCAACCCGGCTGTACCCAGCCCCGTCTCAAGGCCACCCCCGCCCCACGAACAGGCATGGTCCGTGCCGAAGATGACGCGCCAGGACGCACCGGCTCCGCGGCACGTCCAGCTGCTCGGCAACGGCTACACGGTGTCTTGCTCGGTCACGGCCTGACTGAAATCACCCTCACGAAGTGCCGACGTGGGAATCAGGAAGTGCAGCCCTCCCCCCCTCGGGGAACTCCCACTCCCCCAGGTCGCTGGAAAGCCGGAGCAGGTGTGTGTACGTCCCCTGGCAATCCCCACGCGACGCTGCACACCGAGGGCCGCGCGGTCATCGTCCCGTCCGGGCACCGGCTGTCCGCGCGCGCCTCGGTGCGGATGTCGGATCTGGACGGGCGAGACGCTGCCGCGCTGGAAGGGGATCCCGGCGGCGACGGCGCCAGCCCGGAGGTCGCCGACGTGATCCAGTTGCTCCACATGGTCACGGTCGGCCGGATGATCGGCGTACTGCCCCGGTCACTCGTCGAACCGGTCCCGCCCGGGCTGGTCTGCGTCCCCGTGACCGACACTCCGCCCAGCCGTCTCGTCCTCGCCTGGAACGACCAAGACCACCGCCCCCTGGTCGCCTCCTTCGTGACCGCCGCCCTGGACCCGCACCACCCCGAACCCCGCTCAGTTCCCGAAGCACCGCTCGCCCCGGACGACAAGCAGCCAGCACCCCGGGCCCTGCACCCCGCCGACCGTGCTCAGCAGCGAACCGAACATCCGACCGCCGACCATTGATTGCCGACGCGATCAACGACGGCGTCGGTGGTGTGGGGCGCGACCTCGGCTGCTACCGGTGCCGGTGCGGTGCTGCCCGATCACGCCCCGCCCGTGTCGGGCCGGTGCCATCACGGGATCGACCAGCCCACCCGGCGGAGTCCGCACGGCCCTCACGAATGCCTCGGAACGACAGGCCGCCACACCCAGGGATCCGCCGGTATGACCAGTTCCAAGGCCGCTCCCATGACGTCCGGCTCTGTCGCTGCTCTTGTGATGTCAGACCTGGTACGGCCAGATGCTGACGCTGTCCGCTGCGACGCTGATCTCCGCCCAGGTCTGATCGATGCTCCTCGGCGGCGGCACGTCGAGATCGAACAAGATCTGCGTGTCGCCCATCTCCAGCAGCGCGGCCCCGTCCTCGGTGAGGTGAAGTCGGCCACGCAGGACGATCTTGTCGCCATCCCGCCGGAAACCGGGTTCGGCGATCGTTGTCGCACCGGCGTTGTCTCCCCAGCGGATGTCCTCATCGACCGTCCACTCGAAGGGAGGTCCCGACATCACGTGCGCTCGTCCGGCTGGTCCACGTTCCACGCACTCGGCAGCGGCGCCTCACACATCGCGCAGACGAAGTAGTCGTCTTTGACGATGTTGTGCTGGTGGCACTCAGTGCAGCGCCGGAACACCATCGGATGGGTGAAGGCGCCCGGATGGTCCAAGCCCGCACGCACGAGCGCCGCCTCTACGGCCGGCCAAGAGGTGACGTCAGGGCAATAGCCGGTCGACTGGTTGCTCACCTCGCTGACCACCGGGCGGCCCCCGTCCCAAGCGAAAGCGATCTCACCCGCGCTGAGCACAGGCTCGCCGCCGGCACAGGCGACATGCTCACTGCGCTGTGCTGCCAGCAGCAGGGTTCCTCCCCGTTCGACGACGAACGTGAAGGGCTCCTCGCGCTCATCATCCGGCCGCTCGCCAAGCCAGGCCCCCAGAGCGCCACGTGACTCGATCGCCTCACCCCGCGCACCAGGCCGCACCTGATCACGAATCTCGGCCGGGCCGACGTAGTCGAAATGCCGATACACAAGCGAAGCCTTCCACATCCCGCCCAGGTGGCACCGGCCTCCCTCACCACCCTTCGAAGCCTGTCCCCAGGCACGACCGACCACACGACCCGAACCCTCAGCCAACCAACATGGCCCGCACGAGCACAGCGCGGACGGACACAGCGCAAGCAGGCACAGCCCGCACAGACACAGCCCGCGCGCGGACGACGCGGGCACGCACGAGCACAGCGCAGGTACGGACGGCACGGCCAGGCACGGCGCGGACGGACACAGCCCGCACGAACACAGCGCGGGTACCGACGGCACTGGCGCGCAATGCACAGCGCAGGCGCGGACGGCGCGGACGGACACAGCCCACACGGACACAGCGCGGGTACCGACGGCACTGGCGCGCAATGCACAGCGCAGGCGCGGACGGCGCGGACGGACACAGCCCACACGGACACAGCGCGGGTACC